>JADFZQ010000050.1 GCA_015232455.1 Desulfamplus sp.
AAAACATAGCCATTAACATCTGTCGTGAAATTGGCTTTGATTCCATCAAAGCAGCGTCAATTTATTTTGCAAGTAATGTCAAAGAGCTTTTAAAAAAACTAGTGTAGAACTTAACAGCCCTGCGGTTAAGTGGGGTGCTACCAGCTGACAATCTGCTTGATAAAAATATAATTGAGATGCTGAACCGTGAACGGTTGATTGAGATTATCCACGATTTTGTTGTGTTTGATAGAGGGCAGAAGAAACTTTGCAGAGCCAACCAATATTTTGGAGTGAAAGCAGCACAGGAGAGCATCAGAAAAAAGCGGGGCGGGATTTTGTGGCATACGCAAGGCAGCGGGAAAAGCCTTTTAATGGTGTGGCTTACCAAATGGATAAGAGAATACAACCCAAATGCAAGGGTGCTTATTGTAACTGACCGTGATGAGTTGGATAAACAGATTGAAAAGGTTTTTAAAGGTGTTGATGAGAGCATTTTAAGAACCAGAAGCGGAACGGATTTAATCAATAAACTCAATGACACAACCCCTTGGCTTTTGTGTTCGCTTATTCATAAGTTTGGCAATAAAGAAGATGCTGATTATGACAGTTATTTTCAAGAGTTAAAGAACAGTCTGCCAAGAGATTTTAAGCCCAAAGGCGATTTTTATGTTTTTGTTGACGAGTGCCACAGAACACAAAGCGGAGAGTTAAACAAGGCAATGAGGCAGATTTTAGGGGACAATGCCCTTTTTATCGGCTTTACTGGAACACCTTTATTACATAGCGATAAACAAAAGAGCATTGAAATATTTGGTAAATATATTCACACCTATAAATTTGACGAAGCTGTAAAAGATGGCGTGGTGTTGGATTTGCGGTATGAAGCCAGAGACATTGAGCAGAAAATAACATCAGCAGACAAGATTGATTCATGGTTTGAGAGCAAAACCAAAGGTTTGTCTGACTTTGGCAAGACTGAACTCAAACAAAAATGGGGAACAATGAAAAAAGTGTTTAGTTCAGTAGGACGCTTACAGAAAATTGTTGCTGATATTTTGCTGGATATGGAGACCAAAGAGCGGTTGCAGAACGGCAGAGGTAATGCTATTCTTGTTTCTGGTAGTATCTACAATGCCTGTCGTTATTATCAACTGTTTCAGGATTCAGGATTTAAGAAGTGTGCTATCGTAACCTCATTTGCTCCAACTTATAGCGACATTAAAGGAGAAGGTGAGGGATATACTGAAAAACTGATGCAGTATGAAATTTATCAGAAAATGCTTAATGGCAAAACCACAGAAGAGTTTGAAGATGAGGCTAAAAAGCGTTTTATAGATGAGCCAGCCCAGATGAAACTTTTGATTGTGGTTGATAAACTTCTCACTGGTTTTGATGCCCCAAGTGCCACTTATCTATACATTGATAAAAGTATGCGAGACCATGGGCTTTTTCAGGCAATCTGCCGTGTAAACCGATTAGATGGAGATGATAAAGATTACGGCTATATAATTGACTACAAGGATTTGTTTGGAAGTCTGGAAAAGGCAGTTGATGACTACACATCAGAAGCATTTGATAGTTATGACAAGGAAGATGTTGAGGGGCTTTTAACAGACAGAGTAAAAAAAGGCAAAGAGCGGTTAGATGATGCTTTGGAAACCATAAAAGCACTGTGTGAGCCAGTCATGCCACCAAAAGGGACAAAAGAGTATCTTACCTATTTTTGCGGTAACACACAAATCCCCGAAGATTTAAAAGAGACAGAACCTCGCAGAGTTGCTTTATACAAGGCTGTTATTTTGCTTGTTCGTGCATATTGCAATATAGCCAGTGAAATGGAAGAGGCAGGATATAAGCCCTCTGAAATTCAAGCCATTCAAAACGATGTAAAACACTTTGAAGCTGTCCGTCAGGAAATTCAGTTGGCAAGTGGTGATTTTGTGAACTTGAAACAATATGAGCCAGCAATGAGGCATCTGATTGACAGCTATATTGGAGCAGAAGAGAGCAAAACAATTTCAGGTTTTAGTGATTTCAGTCTGGTGGAGTTGATCGTAAAAGATGGTGAGACAGCTTTGGATAGATTACCAAAGAGCATAAAGAGAGATAAAAGCTCAATGGCTGAAACCATTGAAAACAATATCAGACGGGTAATTGTTGAAGAGAGTCCTACGAATCCCGCTTATTATGAAAAGATGAGCGTGCTGCTTGATGAGTTAATAAAATTGAGAAATGAAGAAGCCGAGCGTTACGAAGAGTATCTGAAAAAGATTTTAGCTTTAGCCGTAAAAGTTAAAAAGCCTGAAACAACCACCGAGTATCCTTTAACCATCAACACACAGGCAAAACGGGCTTTGTATGACAACCTTGATAAAGATGAAAACCTCTGTCTTGTAATGGATAAAGCTGTTATTTACGGCAAGCATGATAATTGGGCAGGGCATCCGCAAAAGGAGAAGCATCTAAAAAATAAGGTGGTAAAGCCTGTATTGGAAGAGCATAACAAAGTTGACAGGTTAAACCCGATTTTTGAAGTTATCAGGCAGCAGAGGGAATACAAGTAATGGCGGAAGATAGGAAAACTTTACAGATAAATGCTGAACTCTCTATTGAGGTTGTTCGCAAAAATATCAAGAATATGCACTTAACAGTTCATCCTCCAAATGGCAGGGTTCATATCTCTGCACCATTAAGGATAAATGATGAAGCTGTAAGGCTCTTTGCCATTTCCAAGATAGGGTGGATAAGAAAACATCAAAGAAATTTTGTAGAGCAGGATAGGCGGCCGCCTGAACAATATAAAGAGCGGGAAAGCCACTATTTTCAAGGCAGACGCTATTTATTGAGAATTATAGAACATGAAGCTCCTCCCAAAGTTGTTTTAAAAGCAAAGACCTACATTGAATTATATGTAAAACCAGATAGCACCAAAGAAGAGAGGCAAGCCATTATCAATTGGTGGTATAGAACAGAGCTGACAAAGCTGATTCCACCGATTATTGAGAAATGGGAGAAACAGATTTGCGTAACCGTTTTAGACTGGCGGATAAAAAAGATGAAAACCAAATGGGGAACTTGCAATATTGCCAAAAAGCGTATCTGGCTAAATTTGGAGTTGGCAAAGAAACCTCTGCACTGCTTGGAATATGTTGTTCTTCACGAAATGATACATCTATTGGAAAGACACCATAACGACCGTTTTTACAAATTTATGGAACACTATCTGCCACAATGGAAATTTTATAGAGACGAGTTAAACCGCTTGCCAATCAGTTATGAGGGTTGTCAGGAAAGCGATGGATAAATTGATATACGTTAACACTACTCAAAGGAAAAACATATGATTGCTCAAGAAACAATAAAGCAAATTAAAAGAATCTCTGTTACAAAGCGTATTTATCTTATGGGAATTCTTTCGGACTCACTAAAATAAGTCTTGAAAGAACAGTATAAACTAAAATGGCAAAATAGAGATTAAAAAGAGGGCTTAAAAGCCTTAAATATTTAAACAAGCTCCTATACATTACAAATAAATATCAAACAGACTCTATAAGGATAAATGATTTAGTGGGTAATAATAATATTTTGCTGTCAACCACACTCTGGGTCATTGCAGCAGTTCAGTTTTTAACGCCTTTTATGTTTTCAGCAGTAGGTGTTGCCCTACCCTCAATTGGAAGAGATTTTAACGCGGGTGCTGTCCATCTTGGTCTTATTGAGATGGTCTATATTTTAGGGGTTGCCATGTTTTTATTACCTGTTGGACGTTTCGCCGATATTCATGGGCGTAAAAAAATCTTTCTTACAGGCAATTTTTTGATGATTTTAACAACAGTCGCTGTTTCATTAGCTCCAAACATTGAGCTATTAATAGCTTTTCGTCTGCTTCAAGGTATTTGTGCTGCAATGATAACTTCAACAAGTTTCGCCATGCTTACCTCTATTTTTCCTCAAGAGGTGCGTGGAAGAGCTATAGGTGTGGTTGTAAGCAGTGTATATCTTGGTATATCAGCTGGTCCTACACTTGCAGGATTAATGGTTCAATATTTAGATTGGCGATGGATTTTTTACAGTGCTGTTTTTGTAGAGCTTGCAGCATTTATTTTTGCACTTACAAGGCTTAAAGGTGAATGGGCAGATGCTTATGGAGAAAAATTTGACTGGTATGGCAGCTTGATATACATGTTCTCTATCGCCTCAATTATTGTAGGAATTGTTGAAATTAATCAATTTGAATATGCTAAATGGTTTGCAATTTCTGGTATTGCAGGTATGGTATTATTTATTTTCTATGAATTACAAACAGAATCACCATTGCTGCCATTAAAGACAATGTGTAAAAATAAGGTATTTCTCTTTGGCAATATTGCTACATGGCTCAACTATGCAGCATCTTTTGGAATAACATTTTTTTTTAGTATATATCTTCAGGTAGTAAGAGGCGTTTCTCCTAAAAACGCTGGATTCATACTTGTTCTACAGCCTATTCTTCAAGCAATATGTGCCCCATTTGCAGGAAAATTGGCAGACCGTTATGAGCCAGCATGGATTGCTACTTCAGGCATGGCTCTTTGCACTTTAGGGCTTGTATTTGCTACTATGATTACCTCTACAACCTCTTTTTATACGGTTTATGCAATACTTATTATTATGGGATTTGGATTTGGATTCTTTTCTACTCCAAACAGCACAGCCATTATGGGAAGCATATCTCCAAGAGATTATGGCATTGCATCAAGCATTATATCTACTATGAGAAGCACTGGTATGCTCACAAGCATGACTATAATTACAGTTCTCCTCTCATACTATCTTGGTGATCAAAAGATAACACAAGCTACAAGCCATTTATTTGTATCTACAATGCAAACAGCAATGGTTGTTTTTAGTGTAATGGGCTTCATTGCAATGTTATTATCAATATTTAGAACCAAAAAAGAATATAATAAGTTAGAACCAAAAAATATCATAAGAAAAAAAATTGAAGGATTAAAAAATGAGTGATTATGAATTTTATCTTGTTGAAAAAAAACCTCCTGTAGCATGGGTTTATCTAAATCGTCCAAGTAAAAAAAACGCTATGAACCCGCCAGCATGGAGAGAATCTATCCCCATATTTGACGACCTTGACAAAGACCCTGATATTAGAGCTATAGTTCTGTCAGGTAAAGGTTCATGTTTTTGCGGAGGCATTGATCTTATGGAGATGGTAACAGAGATGCCTGAACTTATGGAGCAAAGCCAAAAAGGTGGAGTCAAGTGGAAACTTCTTTCCAAAATTTATCCTCTTCAAGACACAATGTCTTGTATTGAATGGTGTCGCAAACCAGTAATTGCTGCTATTCATGGCTTCTGCCTTGGGACAGGGCTTGATATGGCAACTGCCTGCGATATTCGTATTTGTTCTAAAGATGCAATTTTCTCTTTAAGAGAGGCAGCACTTGGTTTTGTTGCGGATGTAGGTGTATTGCAAAGAATCCCGCTTATTGTTGGACAAGGGCATGCTCGTGAGCTTGCCTATACCGCTCGAAAAATCACGGCTCAAAGGGCAAAGGAGATTCTTTTAGTCAATGATGTTTATGACACTTATGATATTTTAATGGAACAGGCAGAAGCATTGGCAAATGAGATTGCAGAGAGATCGCCTCTTGCTGTGCAGGCTTCTAAAGATGTGTTAAATTACGGTGTAGGAAAATCTGTTGATGATGGTTTAAAATATGTGGCTTCAATAAGTAGCAACATTATTCCATCTAACGATCTGATGGAGGCGATTACTGCCTTTTCTCAAAAGAGAAAGCCTGTTTTTTCAGGCAATTAAGATCATCTCATTAGTTGTGAGTAATTTCTGGCGTTATCAAATTTTAATTTCTAAATTATGGAAAATTACGATATGACAATAAATAAAGAAGAGCTTAAAATCTATCTTCAACCCACATATTTCATGGATTACGATACACCTGAAGTTGCAAAGTTTGCTAAAGAGCGGTGCAAAGATAGTGACAATGACCAACAAAAAGCTATAAAACTCTACTATGCGGTCAGGGACGAAATTCGTTATGACCCTTACGATTTTAAGCATGATAAAGAAAATTTTAGAGCAAGCACAACACTTAAAAAGATGTCAGGATATTGCGTTTCAAAAGCTGTTTTACTTGCTGCTGTTACACGATCTCAAGGAATTTACACACGACTTGGCTTTGCTGATGTTAAAAATCACCTTTCAACAAGCCGTTTGAGAACATTAATGAAAACTGATGTTTTCATGTATCATGGATATGTTGAGTTTTTGCTAAATGGTAAATGGGTTAAGGCGACACCTGCATTTAATCTGACTCTATGCACTAATTTTAACGTAAAGCCTTTAGAATTTGATGGGATCAATGACTCGCTGTTCCATGAGTTTGATACTAAAGGTAATCGGCACATGCAATATCTAAAAGACCATGGGCATTTTTCCGATCTACCATTTGATGAGATTTTTGAGGCATGTCTGCCAGTTTACCCACATTTTTTTGAAGCATTAAGTGGAGTAAATTCTTCAATTAAAGTTAGAGAAGGAATGGCTTCACAATTAGGAGATTTTCATAAAGAGGCTGCTGAAGAGAATAATTAGGTAAGAAACGAACGGCTTTCAGACCACGGCTTAAAGGTTTTTATATACTTTAAGCTGGCATTGATAAACTTTTTATATTTAAGTAGAGACGCACACTCGTGCGTCTCTGCCGTTTAGATAGAACTTAATAATTTATAACCTTGAACAGTATAATAACGAAATTTATCTTCTGCGTTTGCTTCTAATATGCTCTTTAATCCAGTGTAAATCTCTCAATAGATCTTCTGCTTTATCAACCAACTCTGCATTATCAACTGGTTTTTCCATGTAATCATCTGCTCCAACATCCATTATTGCATTCATGTTCTCTTTAGAAGCATGACCTGTTAGTATCAATATTTTGATGTGTGATGTTGAATCATTATTCTTCAAAAATTTACATGCTTCAAATCCATCCATGTGAGGCATCATAAGATCAAGAATAATCAAATCTGGATTAAACTGTTTAGCCTTTACACCAGCCTCAAAACCATCTTTTGCTACTTCTACTTCAAATGTCTCTTCAATAAAGAGTTTCTCAAGTCCTTTTACAACCAACTCATTGTCATCGACAATCAAAACTCTTGCAGGGGCATCAATCTGTCTTATCATCATCTTCATGCCCTGAGCCTTCAGAGATTTTTCAAGATCAGATTTAATTATTCTGTGATGCCCCCCTGGAGTTACGAAGGAGTTAATTTTACCAGCTTTAACCCAACGCCACATACTCATCCGTGTTACACCACAATATTTAGCTGCTTGAGGAATTGTCAGAATATCAGGATTTTTACTCATTTTAATTTTCCTTTTTTTGTCTTAATGATTCAATATATAATTAATAGTTCACTGTTTGATTGGTATGAAAAACGACATTTTATTATAAACATTAACATACATAAAATTTTTTTTTCTTTGAGTTTGAATTGTTATACATTCCTCCTTTATTTTGCTAAATCGCATACAATGAAAGCTAAATATCTACAATTTTATAAGATATTATTTTTACTCATTTTTGTTCAAGTATAAAACCAATACATTCATAACATCACTGTGTAAAAAATAGCAAAAGATAAATGTAAAAGCAATAGCAAATATAACATTTTTTTTATTAAGTTGATTTTTTTCAAAAAAAACTTTGATTCTTCAGATACACATAGACTTAAAGGTGTTTATAAGTCCATTTGTTGAACTATCATGGGTTGGATTATTATGAGTTGGTACTAAATCGTTTAGCTTATTATTGATTGGAATATTATTTGTTGAATTGTGAATATGAGAATTATCATTAGATGTTAGCAATTCATCTTTTTCTAATTCTGAAAGAATCTTTGTGGCAAGCTCTTTTCCAAGCTCAACTCCCCACTGATCAAAGCTAAAAATATTCCAGATAACTCCTTGAACGAATATTTTATGCTCATACATGGCAATAAGGCTTCCAAGTATTCTTGGAGTGAGTTTTTTAAACAAGATTGAATTTGTTGGTTTGTTTCCATCAAATACTTTGTGAGGTGCAACTTTATTAATTTCATCATCGCTTTTACCTTTAGACCTCATCTCTTGAACAACTTCCCCAATATTTTTGCCATTTAAAAGAGCCTCTGTCTGGGCAAAAAAATTTGATAAAAGAATTTTGTGGTGATTCCCTATAGGATTATGGCTAATTGCTGGAGCAAGAAAATCTGCTGGAATAATTTGGTTGCCTTGATGGATAAGTTGGTAAAATGCGTGCTGCCCGTTTGTGCCTTGTTCTCCCCAAATAACTGGACCTGTAGCGTAACTAATTTTTTTACCTTCTCTATCAACTGATTTACCGTTACTCTCCATGTTTCCTTGTTGAAAATAGGCTGGGAATCTGTGCATATATTGATCATAAGGTAGTATTGCCTCTGTCTTTGCTCCAAAAAAATTGACATACCAAATACCAATTAATCCAAGAACTACAGGAATGTTTTTATCAAATGGAGTGGTTCTAAAATGGGTATCCATCTCATTTGCACCAGCAAGAAGCTCTTTGAAGTTGTTAAAACCAATTGCACAGGCAATTGAAAGCCCTATGGCTGACCAGAGAGAATATCGACCTCCCACCCAGTCCCAAAATTCAAACATATTTTCAGGAGAAATCCCAAATTTTGCAACAGCATCTACATTTGTAGAGATAGCCGCAAAGTGGTATTTAATATATTTATGCTCACCACCTGTATAATCAAGCAACCATCTTCTTGCCGTATTGGCATTTGTCATAGTCTCAAGAGTTGTAAAGGTTTTAGAGGCAATAAGAAACAACGTTGTCTCAGGATCGACCTTGCGTAGCGTCTCAATAATATGCGTCCCATCTACATTGGAGACAAAATAGATAGATATATCTCTATTAATATATGGTTTTAGACACTCTGTAACCATGAGCGGTCCTAAATCTGACCCACCAATTCCAATATTTACAATGCTTTTAATTGGTTTTCCTGTGTAGCCTTTCCACTCTCCTGATCTAACCTTTTCTGAAAAATCCTCCATTTGAGTAAGAACTTTGTTCACATCAACCATTACATCTCTTCCCTCAAATATTATCGGGGTATTAGAGAGGTTTCTAAGTGCAATATGAAGAACCGCTCTCTTCTCTGTCCCATTTATCTTTTCTCCTGAATACATTTTATTGATAGCATCATTAAGATCAACATCAACTGCTAGTTGTCGTAAAAGCGTAAGAGTGTCGTCTGTGATAATATTTTTTGAGAAATCGACCAAAATATCATTCCATCGTATCGAAAATCTTTCAAAACGATTTGGCTCTTTTTCAAAAAGCTCTTTCATCTTAACATGTTTCATAATTTGATAATGTTCTGTAAGCCTTTTCCAGCTTTGAGTCTCTGTTGGATTAATAGCCTTGAGCATGATCATCTCCCTTTAATTATATTGCCTGTTTGATAAAATCATATTGATTGTTCTATAAGTTAATTACATTCATAGCTTATGAAGAGAAGAGTTTTGCGAGCTTCTAAAGGTATTGTCAAGCAATATTGAGTAGATAAGGCAATTGTGTTTGATATTATTAAAGGAGTAAAAATAGGGCGGGAAATATTGAGCATAAGCCCTCCCTTTTCAGGTGAGGGCTATATATAAGGTGGGTAGCAAAAAAAGGCTTACTATTCTTGAATCTCCTCAGTCATAGCCATTATCAAAGCTCCTTTAGCAGTTGTATTCAAAGGGTCTTCTGCAATATGGACAGATGAAATATCAACTGGCAGATGAACTTGTGCCAGAGATTTTTGGAATTTTTCTTTAAATCCTTCAGGCATTGCAGTGCCTCCGCTTAAAACAATAGGGATAGGTTTTGAAATCATTGGTATTTGATTAGAGGCTGATAAAATACGTTCCATACTTTTTTGGAGTTTCTGGATAAGTTCGTTATAAAAGATGTTAAGTGCGGTTGTTAAACGATCTTTGGGTTTAGCAACTAATGAGAACTCTCTCTCTTTGATTAATTTTACCTTAGTTGCTGGTATTCCTACAGCTAAGCCTGCAGAACTGTCAATATAATCTCCCCCTATCTGAATGCTATATGTAAGAACAGGAAAAGATAAATATGAAAGACATACATTGCACATTCCTCCACCAATACTGATTCCAATACCTGTGTAGTCATGTTCAGCAAGCTCAGATAAAACAACTGCCATACCTTCGTTGATAGATATTGGTGTGAATCCTATTCTACTTATAAACATCTTTATGATCGATTCGTGGTATGTTACAGAACCAAATCCATCAATTGGCTCACCTGGAATCCCAAAACATAATATTTCGCCAAGTCTCTTGGGTTTTTGAATCAGAGATAAGATAATTGCCTGAATAACAGTGATGCCCTCTTTTTCATCTGAGCAGAGAAGCCCCTGCTTAATTGATCTTCTTGTATCAGTATCAAACATATTGGCAAAATTTTCAGCAGAATATCCAACGATATAGTAAAGCCCATCTTGTTCAAAGAAAAATACATCATTTTTGAGCAAGATATTTCTTGCAAATTTTGAATGTGGAATTGTGAAAAAGGCGTTCAACTGTTTAGTTGTTTTAATATATCTTCGCTCATTTTGGGCAACAATCACATGGCTTGTTCCAATATCAAGTCCCACAGGTCCTGATGGTGCTTCTGCAACTTCCCCCTCTTCTTTCTCTCTGCTGCGAACCTCTTTTTTTAGAGCTTGTTCAGCTTGTGCCATTCTGCTTTCAAGATTGAACTCTTTTTTATCATTTTCCATCATGGCATCGCTGCCTGCTTCAGCCCTCTTCAGTGCTTCCAGACGCTCCTGAAGAGTTGTTCTATCTGTTGCCATTATCTCTTTATCCTCCATATTTATAAATTATCTGCGGCAATACAATCCGCTAAAAAACATTATAGAAAACAATATTTAAGTGTTGCAAAAGAAGATGTTATTCCGACCATTGCCCCTGTGATTACATCTGATAAAAAATGTCTTTGAAGAACTAAACGGCTAAAAGAGACAGTTATTGATGCAACGAGCAGTGGAAAGAGATAAATAATACCATTCATGTTATAAATAGCAAGCCCATTATATATAATTATACAAAGGAGAAATGCTCTTGAAGCATGAAGAGAGGGAAAAGAGTATTGATTCCATCTTCCAATAAGATTGTATAGTTTTAAAAAATGGTATAGTCCAAATCTTTTTGAAAAAAACTTGGATTGTTTTGAAAAAATGGACGGGGGTTCAATAACAGGTCTTGGTCTTCTAATCAAATATCTTACTGGAACAATGATACTTAACTGGATAAACTCTGCGGTAACAAGATGATAAAAAATTAGATTTGAACTTGAATTTTCTCCTAAAGAGCTATCTTTTGCAAACAAAAAGAATAGACAATACAATGGGAAACAAAAACCGCTTGAGCAGCTTATACTAACAAGATACATGGTATTGTAAATCAGACGGTTTTCTTTAAATATAGACATCGTAAGAGATATTGTTTCATCTATACTGCTGATAGACTTTAATAGCTTTGCCAATTGGTCATTACAAATTTGCATAATAAACAACTTTATTTAAAGTATAAAATAGCATGGTTATTATAAGTTTAAGAAAAATTTATCTATTGAAAAAGATGTTGTCATAGAGCTATAACCCGCTCGCTAATTTAATTATCCTAAAAATATCTCCATTGGACAAGAAAAATAAATGCAGTGCCATTGAATTAAGGTAACCTTATGAAACAGATTGAAAATAATAGCCTACCCTATAACTCTTCAAGAGATGAGCAAACCAACTCTTCAAGAGATGAACGAAAATCAAACGGTAATAGTAAAAACCCCGATTTATCAGAAAAAAGAACCGACTATGTTATTTTAGGAAATATAAATGCTGGAAAATCAACTATCTTTGAACATCTAACCAATATTCAATCAGACTCTACAAATATTGCAGGAACAACTGTAGATATTAAGATCGGCTATATACAGGGATTAGGTGGAACAATCTATGATACACCTGGAATATATTCAATTTTTTCATCAAATGAGGACGAACGGGCATCAAGAGATATTTTATTGATACCTAAAACAAGGCAGAGAGTCAAAGGAGTTCTTCTTGTTGCAGATGCCAAAAATCTTAAAAGATCAATAGCCATAGCTCTTCAGTTTGCAGAATATGGTCTGCCAATGATTCTTGATATAAATATGATTGATGAGGCTTCTTCAAGAGGAATTGAAGTTGATATTGTAAAGTTATCTGAGATTCTTGGTATTGAAGTTTGCACAACTATTGCAAGAGAAGGTATTGGGATTGAAAAGTTAAGAGCATTATTAAGGCATATTAAGCCAGCTCAAATAAAACCGCTTCACAGCTCTTATACTGAAGTTGCAGCGGCTGCTTTAAAATCTGCTGAACTAAAAATTGATAAAACTAAAACTTCTCAACAAAGGTTTAGATATTCAGATAAAATTGAAGAGTTTATTGAACTTGTTGAAAAACTTGTTCCAGTAGGAGATATTTCACCCAGAGCTTTGGCTCTCTTGCTGCTTACAGAAGATAAATGTGTTGAATCATATATTTCTCAATTGTGTGGAGATGTAATTCTTGAGCAGCTAAAACACGTTGTCCATGAATATAGAGAAGATAGTTCCTCATCAATAGAGGTATATCTTGAAAATTTATACCATAAAGAGGCGGCACTTATTGCAAATCAGGTAATTAAAAGTGAACCTCCTACTAAAAACTCATTTATTCTGACATTTGGAGATTGGTGTACTCAGCTATCAACAGGTATTCCAATTGCAATTTGCGTTACCGCTATTCTATATCTTTTTGTCGGCACATTTGCTGCAACTTTTCTTGTTGATTCGATAAACAGCCTTTTGTTTGAAAATATTTTAATTCCATTTATAACAAAATATGTTCAGTTGATTCCAAGCCAGTTTTTCCGAGATATGATAATTGACCCTGATTTTGGAGTTCTTCCTACAGGTGTCTTTTTAGCATTAGGGCTTGTTCTACCAGTTATATTCTGTTTTTATATAGCATTTGGAATACTTGAAGATTCAGGTTATCTGCCGCGCATTTCAATTCTTTTGGATAAGGTTTTTAAGCAAATTGGTCTAAATGGCAAAGGAGTAATACCTATAGTGATGGGTTTTTCATGTATTACTATGGCTCTTCTTACAACAAGAATGCTCAACAGTGAAAAAGAGAAAAACATTGCCTCTTTTCTGATCTTTTTGTGTATGCCGTGTGCCCCTCTTGTAGCTGTTATGTTGGTTATACTTGAAAGAATGCCATTTTCTGCTACCATAACTGTTTTTGGAATCATATTTTCACAGATATTTATAGCAGGTTATTTAGCAAACAGAATCATATCAGGTAGTCGATCTTATTTTATAATGGAAATACCTGTTATGAGGATTCCCAAACCATGGGTTGTTATAAAGATGGCTGCAAGAAAATCACACCATTTTATGAAAGAGGCAGTGCCTGTATTTGTTTATGCTTCAATTGCTATATTTCTCTTTCAAAGGGCAGGAGGGCTTGCGATGGTTGAAAAGTATTTGGGACCTCTTATCCACCAGATATTGGGGCTTCCTGAACAAAGTATTCAGGTGTTTATTAAGACAATGATACGCAGAGAAAGCGGTGCAGCAGAGTTAGAGCATTTACGGTATGCCTATACAAACCTCCAACTTGTAGTAAATCTTCTTGTTATGACATTTATAGCTCCCTGCATTAATGCAATTATCGTTCTTTTTAAAGAGCGTGGAGTAAAGATAGGGGCTGTAATTATGGTTACTGTTATTGTGTATGCGTTTATAATCGGCAGTGTTGTGAATTATACCTGCTTGGCGTTTGGCATTACATTTTCATAAATAATTAAATCTCTTTTATTCAACTATAATGCAAGCGGTCATAAATTGAGTTTTTATATTCTCATTTTTGCTTTAATTTGTTAATGTGTGTTTATGACAATAGAACTTGAATTGGTAGCACCCCACTTAACCGTGGTTGAACTTGAATTTGTTATAAAAATGAAGATTTTAAGAACTTTCTGCAACCTTTCATGCATGAGTTCTTATGAATCCGAAAACTGTTTTTTGTCCCCATGA
>JADFZQ010000051.1 GCA_015232455.1 Desulfamplus sp.
TTCAAAACTGCTATTTCAGATTGCTTAAAACAAACCCATTCAACCTACAAATTGGAATTGGATTCGCTTTTATCCTGCAATTTTCAGAACTTTGAAAAAGCTCAATTACTGACCGTTTAGAGTATAGCTGATGGTTTTAACCATTGGCTGAAAGATTGATAAAGGAGTCAATATTTATGACTGTTTTTGAATATAGTGCCTTGACAGATAGAGGCAAAAAGAAGACAGGAATTATTGATGCTGATAGTATTGTAGCTGCTGGGTCAAAACTTAGACAACAAAATATTTTTCCAATCACAATTAATGAGATTAAAAGTGAGCTCTTAAATAGTAGAATAAACTCAATCTCCGATCTTTTTAGCTCTTCTAATAAAATTTCTCTATTTTCAGGAATTAGCAAATCTGAGACAGCAATAATAACAAGACAGCTTGCTACTCTGCTTTCAGCAGGTTTTCCTCTTGTCAATGCTGTATCAACTCTTGTAACTCAGACTGAATCGAAACCATTTCAGCGTGTTTTATCCAAAATTAAAGAGTCAATTGAGGAGGGTAAAAGTTTCTCCGAAGGACTTGCCCAATATCCATCGGTTTTCTCTTCAATTTACATAAATATGGTTCATTCAGGAGAATCATCAGGAACTCTTGAGCTTGTTCTTGAACGTTTAGCAGATATTACTGAAAAACAAGAAGATACGAGAAAAAAAATCCAAGCATCTCTTGCCTATCCAATTTTTATGAGCATAACAGGGGCTGTGGTTCTTATATTTTTGATAACCTACATAGTTCCCGGAATTATCAAAATATTTACTGAGATGAACCAGCAACTACCAGCTCCCACCCGACTCCTTATATCTTTGAGCTCATTTTTTCAATCTTTTGGGTGGATTGTTGCGTTAATCCCATTAGCACTATTCATTGTAATATATGGGTTTAGAAAAACATCTACAGGGCTACAGATGACTGATCTGTTTTTACTCAGAATCCCAAAGATTGGCAAAATGATAAAAAAGAGTGCTGTTGCAAGATTTTCAAGAATACTTGGCTCTCTTCTTGCTAATGGAGTTCCAATGCTGACTGCTCTTGATATTTCAAGAAACACAGCAGGAAATAGTGTAATTAAAAATAGAATCTCAATAGCCGCAGAAGCTGTTAAGCAAGGCGGAGAACTTGGAAATGCTCTTGAAAGTAGTAAAGAGTTTCCATCGTCTTCAAATGCTTTTCCACCCCTTGCAATACAGATGATTAAGGTTGGAGAAAAGAGCGGCAAATTGGAACAGATGCTTGAAAAGACGGCTCAACTCTTTGAAAAAGAGACAGAAGCAGCTCTAATTGCTATGACAGCATTGCTTGAACCGACGATTATATTGATAATGGGCTTTGTGGTTGGTTTTATCGTCCTTTCGATATGTCTGCCTATTTTTGAAATGAATCAGCTTGCACGTTGAAACAATAAACTTTCTGCATAAATAAATTTCTACCCAATAAAATCAAGGGTGGAATCTAAATTTTGCAAGATATCAAATTAAAAAAGGAAATAGTACCTGATGAAGAAAAAATTGCCCCGATATATTTGGTCTTTGTGCCTAATTATCCCTTTAACTTCTGTTTTTTTTCCACTTTTTTGCATTCTCTTTTCCCACTATTCGATTTTCTCTCCAATCTTTTCAGCTTGGGCTAATGAAAAAATAACAATAAGTAAAACAGATTTTGCACCTGAGGCTGGGGTCATACTCTGCACAGATAAAGGTGATGTTTTATATTCGCAAAATCCCAATAAAGGATTTGTCCCAGCATCAACAATTAAAGTTTTGACAAGCCTTGTTGCCCTTCACTACCTTGGAGAAGATTATCGCTTCCAGACACATTTTTTTATTGAGAGTTCTAATACTTTAAAAGAGAGTTCTAATATAAACAAGACAAAAAGAGATGATAAATCAGCTAGTGGTTTATCATCTGATTATTCAAACATTAATCTTAAAGTAAAAGGATATGGAGACCCGCTTTTCACCTCTGCAATTATCCATGATGCTTGCCGTAAAGTAAGCTCTACTTTAAAATCAATGAATATTTTTGCTATCAACGATATAATCGTTGATAGCTCATTTTTTGCTCCAAACATTAAAGTTGATGGCACTTCAAATACAAACAACCCCTATGATGCTTTTGTTGGGGCATTATCTGCCAATTTTAATACAGTTGCTTTCAAATATGATAAAACTAAAAAAGCTTATGTAAGTGATGACCCTGAAATTCCTCTTTTTCCATTTATTGCAGAGAGGGTTAAATCAGCATCTTTTTATGAGGATAGAGTAGTTTTGTCTGAAAAAGAGAGTAAAGTTTATGCTGGAATTTTAATAAAATATTTCTTACAAAAAGAGGGGTTTACAATCAAAGGAGAGGTCAAAACAGGAATTGCGACAGATAAAGACAAACTTATTTATAAATTTACCTCTCCATATAATATGGACGAGGTAATAAGAAAATTATTAAAATATTCAAGCAACTTTATGGCAAATCAGCTATTTTTGAGTGCTTCTGCAAAAGCCTATTCTCCTCCAGCAACGATTGATAAAGGGATAGCAGCAATGAGGGATTATGCTAATAAAATAGTTGGTATTTCTCTTGTTGGGAAAACAAAATCAGTCAATTCAAAACATCATAGCTTACAACCTACAGACTCAAATATTGTTTTTGCTGAAGGTTCAGGGCTTTCAAGAAAAAACAGAATCTCCCCGCAAGATATGATAAAGATTCTTAGAAAATTTACAAAACATTATGAGCTTATGAAAAATGAAACAATGTCTGATGGGGTTATTGAATATTACAAAACAGGAACATTGAATGGAGTTAAGACAAGGTGTGGTTACTTTGTAACATTACATGGTCTATATCCATTTGTTGTTATGGTTAATGAGTATGGGATTGGTTATGATAAAATGCTACCTGTTTTATCAAAAATGGTGTCAGTATATGAGAGTAAAAACTATTAGCTCTAATATTAGCACCCCTCACCCCTATTTCATTAGTGTATGTTTGATTTTATAATTGAAAGTAGATCAATTTAACACTCTTCCCCGCTCGCTTATCTTTACAAGTTTAGAGCAGGGAAGGTAGTATTTTCTCTCTATTTTAGAGGTGGATTATTTGTTGTGGCAGCAACAGCGGAAGAAGAAGACTGGTGGGTTCTTTCAATGTAGGCATAGGCACTGTGGTTATGTATTGATTCAAAATTTTCAGCACTTACTGAAAACCATGTTATGTTTTCATCTTCTATTAAAGTTTTTGCAACATCACGGACAACATCTTCAACAAATTTAGGGTTTTGATAAGCATGTTCAGTTACATATTTCTCATCTTCTCGTTTAAGAACAGAAAATAGATCACAGGATGCAGATTTCTCAACAATATCAATAATATCTTCAATCCAGATAAATTTTTTAAACCTTGTAGTTACTAAGACCTCTCCACGCTGATTATGTGCACCGCAATCACTTATCTCTTTGGAACAAGGACAGACAGAAGTTATGGGAACACCAACTCTTACGATAAGATCGCTGTTCTTATCTGACGATCGTGATGAACCTATAATAGAGCAAGTGTAGTCCATAAGTCCTTTTGAGCCTGTAACAGGAGATGATTTCTCAACAAAGTATGGAAAAGTAATCTCAATATGCGAGGATTGGGCTTCAAGGGTCTTTTTCATATCTTCAAGTATGTGGCTCAATGACTCAAGTGATACTTGCGATCTGAATGTATGAAGCATCTCAACAAAGCGGCTCATGTGTGTACCTTTTTCCTGATGAGGAAGATTCACATACATATTTATCATTGCAACTGTAGATTGAAGACCATTGCACTTATCTAACACCTTTATCGGATATCGTAACTCTTTTATCCCAACTTTATCAATCGGTATATTACGATAATCACGCTGTTTTTGAATATCTATCATGCTGCCTGCTTTAAAGATTGGGGGATTAATGAGTATTTTAAGATAACTTGCATTATCAAATCAATCTTTGCTTTTGTCCTTTAGTTTACTCCCTATTAGTATCTATTTTAAGAACCACTTTATTTGCTGCAATCTCCCTAAGAGCTGTTACAACGTCTTCATTTTTAGATGATTTAACAAGAAAATCAGCTCCTTCTCTTACCTGTCTAACACGTTGTGCTGCCATGTGAACAAGTGCAAATCTACTTGGCACATTTTTAAGACAATCTTCGATAGTTACCCTTGCCATTAATTATATTCTCCTTTTTCATCATTATACTTATATAAAAAGCATAGAGACACACAGCTATGGCGTCTCTATGCTTTTTATTTCACAATTGTACATTATATCATAAATATAGTTCTTGCAAAACTTGAATTGACCCTTTGATAGAAAATGGATTTTGCATGAGGTCAAATAAACTATAAAATAGCAATTATTTCGTATGAGCGTTTTCCTCCAGGTGCCTGCAAAACAACATCATCACCAGGTTTTTTACCAAGCAGAGCCATTCCAAGTGGAGATGATACTGAAATCTTCCCTTTAGATATATCAGACTCTTCCTGACCAACAAGCATATATTCAACCTCTTCCTCAGAGTCAAGATTCTCAAGAAGCACTCTTGAAGCAAATCTTACACAATCTTTAGGAACAGTATCAGGATCAATGATTTTGGCACTTGCTATTTTATAGCCCAGCTCCCCAATCCTTCCTTCAATAAAGGATTGCCGCTCTTTGGCAGCATCAAATTCTGCATTTTCTGAAAGGTCTCCATGTGCCCTTGCTGTCTCTATTGCTTTAATATTTTGAGGTCTATCAACAGTTTTAAGCCTCTCAAGCTCTTTTTTAAGAACATTAAATCCTTCCACAGTAATTGGTATCTGCTCCAACTTCTTAATTCTCCATTTATGTTTAAAAATCCACTATTTTAATAAAATATTCAATTAAATTTAATAACACTACTGCTCTTTGAAATAAGCCAGAATAGTCGTTCCTGCCTGAACCTTCTGCCCAATACTAACAGATATTTTACTATCTAAAGGCAGATAAAGATCAAGCCTTGAGCCAAAACAGATCATTCCATATCGACTGCCTCGTTTTACTACATCACCCTTTTTTACCTCACATACTATACGCCTTGCTATCAAACCAGCAATCTGAACAACTCCGTAAAGTAAACCTGACTCTGTTCTTATTACAAGTGCATTTCTCTCATTGTGCTCTGATGCTTTATCAAAAGATGCGTTTATAAATTTTCCCGGCACATAGATGACATCTTCAATAACGCCATTAAAAGGTATTCTATTTACATGCACATTAAAAACATTCATAAAAATGCTGACTTTTATACAGCCTTGTTTGGTAAATTCATTATTCACCTTTTCTTCAACAACAATAATTTTACCATCAGCAGGGGAGATTATGCCGTTAGGGTCGTTAGGAATAGCTCTTTCAGGGTCTCTGAAAAACCAGCATATAAATAAAGTTACAAAAAGAGCAAGCCACCCTATAAAAGTTAATCCTATTAGAAAAAATAGCACAGTTATAATAACGGCTGAAAAAATAAATTTAAGACCAGGGGCTGCAACAGCCATTGCTGCTCTATTATACCACTCAGATTTATTAGTCATATCTTAACTTATTACCATATTTTAGTTTATCATCAAAAATCATATAATATCTTAATCTTAATAGTTGAATAACTCTTTTGTTATTACTCAAGAATTTCAATACAATTTTAAGTTGTAGAGACGCATGTCCGTGCGTCTCTACTTATATTCTTTTGCCGATTTAATAACAGAGAGGCTATTTATTGTCAATAAAAGCCGCAACTCTAATTTTGAGGTAGTCATCTTTAGCTATACTTTAAACAAGAATAAAACGAGCTTTTATATATGCAACACTAAACTTATAACCGAGAGCGGTATAAGTAAACCTAATGCCTCGCATTTAGGGGCCAGCTTGGCGACCATTGAATATCACCTAAAGGTCTGCCTGAATTTATATTCTCAATAATTTCATGTAGAACTTCAGTAGTTGTTCTGTTGTCGTAAGGTGAAAAAAGTGGCTCCCCAGGCAAATAACCACTATGTTCAAGATATTTTACAGTTTCTCCCATCTTCTGCTCTTGAGTCATAAAAATTATAGGATTATCATTTATCCTACTCTTCTGATTATTTTTTTCTGTCCCAGAACTTTTGCTATTATCAACATTTTGGCTGTTTTCAATATTTGGTCTATTACCACCTCTTACCACCCAAACTTCATTAGGTATCTGCCCTGTTTGAAAATGGAGCTTTTCAGGGTCTTTTAGATCGGCAAACCCAACCCATTTAGGGATACGTTTGATAGAAAGCTCTCTTATCTTCCACTGAATAATGTAGGTATTCATACTATCAGGTCTTTCTAAGTGGCGGCTTAGAATAGACTGAGCTTGTTTACTTTCAAATAAATATTTACTATTAGCTGTGCAAAGCCAATTAACTTGCTCTCCCGCGGGTCTTTTGTTAAATCTTTTTAAATCTTTTGCCATATCAATAAATGGCAGGGCATTTTCATTACCTATTAGTGTAAAAAGCTGTTCAGTCAAAAAATTTATGATATGGAGTTTAAGAATTGGTGAAAATGGCTGGTTGTAGATATTTTTTATCTCCTGCGTTATACTTTCCATGCCAATATTATATGAGATATTGTTTATCATTTTTTGAATAACATCGCAGTGATCCATTTTTTTCAAATCTTGAACCTGAATGGTGATAGCACTATTAGCTTTAAATTCAGGTTGGAGATCGTCAGAAGAGAGAACATATACAATTCCAGAATAACTTTTTATTCCATTTATAAACTCTTCTGATGGTTTACCGTTAAAATACCACTTTTCAGGTGCAAAGTTGGGGCGAACAACCGTGCATTCCCACAGATCAACAAACCTTGAGATTCTCTCCATCTTTTTTAGCTCTTCTTGAACCTCATTTTGATGTATTTTGATGTTATTATTAAATGCCTTTAGCGTTTCCAATGTCTCAAACCAGAAAGGATTTTGAGAATAATTAGTGCCTTGTGAAGAATCGCCAGAGCTATCGCCATCTTTACCCAACTCACCTTCTTCATTCTCTTCAGGTGTAATTATTGGCACAGAGATAAGAGCATTATATAAAGTTGCCATCTCAATTATTGGGGCTATCTTCTTTATCACTTCATCATCAGGAAATCTATTGGCAAAAGTTTGAAGTTCTTTGATGTATGAATCCAATGAATTTGAGCTTACAATGCTATTTAGTTGAGTTTTCCTAATAAATAGAGACTCTATAGAAGAAGCCATCTTACTCTTTAGACTATTGAGATTCTCTTTCATCTCTGTTGATACGCTTGTAAGTTTTTTCCCTTCAACAATAAGCTCTCCTATCTTTTCAAGTCTCTGTTCATTGGAATATATCTCCTCTTGGTTTACAGCAGGTAAAATATTTTTAAAATGATTTGTTATCTGTTCAAATATTGAATTAAGTTCGTTCTCTTGAATCGCACGTATTTGGGCTTTTCGCTCTTCCCATGAAGATTCAAGCAATTTAAGACGGGCAAGATTAGAAGAGGTAATTGCATTTAACGTCTCTTTTATCTTCCCCATTTTTTTCTCAATTTGTTCTGTAGTTTCAGGAAAGCCTTTTGATTTCAAGGTTTCAAGCTCAACAATAAGCAATTCAAATGCAGCCCTCTTCTGTTCAAGTAATGCTGATACATCTTGTGATTTGGCTTTATAGGTTTCCATCTCAGATTCACTAAAAAGAGATGAGTTTATAAATGCTATCTTTCTTTTTTCCATATCGTTAATTAGTGTGTTGCATTTTTCAAGATTTTCCCCATCAACAGCACTTTGAAACTCTGTGGTCAATCTGTTTCTTATCTGTCTGTAGAAATTCCAAGTAGCGGCAATAGAGATACAAAACATTGCAAACATAATGATAAGTATATAACCCATCTGTTTTTTCCTCTGCTTCCGTTTTTTTGCTATCTCCTCTTTGCGAATAAGAACCTCTACATCAGGTTCTAAATCTTCTGGTATTGGAAGGCGGTAGAGTTTAATCTCGTCCCATAATGCTTTTATTCCGTGATACGAATCCCGTTCAATTCTATTAACTATCTCACCAATTTTACTTTGATAGCTTTTTTGTATCTCTATAGCTTTAAGCTGTTGCTTATACCAGTTAAGAGCGTTTGTATAGATAACGTTTAGAGATGGGTCTGGTTGAAAATATCTATTTTTTTCAAGGTTTTCATATTCTGAAATAGCCTCCCCAAGCTCACCAACATTTGCAGATTGAAATGAGATACCAATTTTCCTTGCAATCTCTTTCTCTTCATAGCAAAGAGCCTCTTTATGCTGCTCCTCAATAAACTCCTCTAACTCCTTAACAGGAATAATGTCAGTTGGAATGCTCCATTGCTGTTTTATCTCAACTATAAGTCTTGCAACGCCGTTAACGTTTTTTTCCTGTCTAAACTCATCAATCTCACGGCTTATCTTATCTAAATAAGCTGTTTCAAATTCAGCAAGATCAGATTTCCACTGTGGATTTGCAGGGTCTTTTCTAACAAGCTCTCGCAAAATAGCAACACACTGACCAACATTTCCCTGATTATTTGCCCTTCTAAGCTCTTTAAGCAGAGGTTCAATGGTAGATTCCATTGAAAAGCTCTTCATAATTTCATTAAACGCTTCCATATTAAGCTCTTCAGGAATGGGCCACCCTTTTTCCCTACACAATTTTTTCCAGTCAGATAGCACTGCCGCGTTCATTTCATTACAAAGATCAATTAAGTGCGGATCATATCCCGCCTCTTCAAGTGCCTGTGCTACCATATTGTTTTTAATCAATGCAGCACATTTTTTAAGACGTTCGTTAACCACGTTGCACTGCCCAGCGTAAGTAGTAGCAATCATTATAGGATCGTGTGCATCAGCTTTAGTTGGATCAACAACTATCTTTTTTATAACTTTTATTGAATCTGTTATTCTCATATTTTTCTAAATATTTAATAAGGTTATTGGCAAATCATACATAAAATTGGATATGTTCTATTTCGCTGTTTATCATTGTAGTCAATTAGCAACTGTTTAACTTTTAGCTCTTTAAAGTTTTTGTCGGTTTCAATATTTTTTTTTATATCTGTAAATGTAAGTTCAATGAAATATGGTGTTATATCACTATTTTTATCTTTATTATCTAAGTCAGCTTTAATGGATACTTTAGGATTAAATATCATTTTATCTACAGCTTTATTCTCTTTTGCATTATCTTTCTGCTCTTCTGCGTTATCTTTATTCTCTTTTACATTATCTTTATTATCTTCCGTATTAACTTTCTTAGGATCAACATCACCATTTGAAGTAGAAACAAGATTGCTGTTTAAAGTAACATCAACAGCCCCGTTTGAAACATTACCAACGCCGCTTTTTGAACTCTCTTGATTTGGTTTTAATTCAATATTTTGATGTAATTCAACAAATCCAGTTAAATTATCTGATTCTAAAAGGGACAAAAATTGATAAATTAGCTTCGACATCTTAGGGTCAAACCTTATCTCAAGAGTGTTGCTATCCTCTTTTAGCTTTGAGATCATTGACTCAGAAATATTAAGAGCAGTTACCCAAATAAGATCAATATACTCTTTTGAAGGTTGCTCAAGGCATATTGCAGAGTATAAGCTCTTATCGTAAAGAGATATTGTTTCCATTGAGATATTACCCACAGACTCTCTTAAATCTCTATGCACTATATCTAAATTTGGAGTATCTTTAATTACTGGAGACTCAATATCTGCTTCAACTTCTGTGCCATCTTTTGTAAGAAGGCGGCATTTTATGTTTTTAAATTCAGAGAGATCAAAAGAGATTCTATCTTTGCTAATAACATTCTCAACGTTTTCGTAGAAGCTCAATATAAGTTTTTTATCTGCTTTAATATCAGACGAGCTATTTGGTGAATCAGCTTTAGGCGGATCAGATTTAATAGTAGGTATTTCTTTTTTTGAAGATATTTCTTTTTTTGATATGTAAGTTTTAATCTCAGAGTTGTTATTTGATTTAATATTTAAGGTGATATAGCCTAAAAGAGCAGCAAGAGATAAAAATATCCAAAATATTTTTCTTGAACCCGAAAACATACTCGATAAAAAAGATTTCTGATAATTCTCTTCTTTAATAGGTCTCTGTTGTTCGCCTTTTTGGGGTTCTGTTGAAAAATGTTCTTTAGATGTAGTACCTGAGGATATTTTATCTACACATATTTCTGTTAAAGAACCTTTTTTTATCGCCTTATCACCTGAACTATCAAAGGGCTTAATTATAGGAATTTTTTCTTTAATAGTTTTGTTAATGATGTCAATTACAAGAGAATCGGGGTATTTTTCAATTATATTAGATAAATAACCGTCAGAAACATAAGCGTCATTAAAGCTATAACTGTTAGTTGTATAATTCAAAGAGTTAATTTTAAAAGTTTCAACCTGTTTTGGACAAAAACGCCAAAGACAGTCAGAATCAATAGGTTTTGATATAAAATGTGTGTTGAAAGTAATATCCCATCTTCTCTCTGGAGCAACAAGGCTCAATGCCTCAGCTAAAAGATGCGGGATATTCTTTTCCTGATCAAATAAAATAAATGATGGTATCTCTTGGTTATTCTCTGCTGATTTTGAAAGGAGATAAGCTGGTTTTAAATTACCAAAAATATTGCTCCATGAGTTAAGTGTAATTGCACTTCTATCGATCTTTATTTTATCAATCTCTTTCTCTTCAACTGAAGTTTTATCTATTAAACTAATGAGTTCTAAGTTATTGAGATTCAACCTATTTGGGGGGAATAGGCAAGGTGATTTCTCCCACTGCTTCACAAAAACATCAGCATAAGCCACTAACCATGCTGGTCCTAAAGGAAATTTCAGCCTCTCATCGTTATCAAATATAATGTGATGAGCAATCTTGTTTTCGCGTCCCGTATAGTCTTTACCTGCTACAGCAACTCTGGATAGTATTGATATTTCATCTTTTTGGTATTTATGGTTTTTTGAATTATAATCTCCATTCAATTTTGAACCGTAATCTCCACCACTAAATTGTGAAATAGAATTTACATTAACTTTAAACTTGTAGTGGGTATAAATTTCAGGATTCTCTTCATATTGAGGGTGTCCGAGTGGATAGATAAAAGGATAGCCGCTTAAAGATTCGCAAAGCTCAATATACGATTTAGGCATACCTTCTGTATAGGCAACAGGTGTAAACCCTGACGTGCCACTTTGCAATCCTCTGGGGTATGATGTGTATATGAGTTCAAATATCATGGCTATTTAGTTAATTTCCACATTATCGACCTATATGGGAACAGTAGGAATCATAAACTATATGAGCAGGATGTTTTCATCATTCTGAACAAATAGGTAAGAATGAGTAGGAAAAATAAAACCGTAAAGATAGACTAAAACTTATTGGTTTATATAAGGAATATATCCCATCTTTGACAATATATATAGAAATGGGACTTCTACCCATAACGGATTTATATCTGCTGGATGCACCCCTTTAGCATCGGGTTGATGACCAATTGCACTTACAGGAAGATATATAACATTATCAGCAAAAGACTCTACAGTATTAACAAATTCAGGTGATAGTCTTAAAAAAAGCTCTCTTATAGATGCTGATACCTCTTTTATTTGAGACATATTTAAAGCCCCTACAGATGGCTTAATAAACTTGTATGGCAAAGTTTTGATATTAATGCCTTCTCGTCTAAAATAGTCCATTAGAAGATCCGCCTTTGAAACCCCAATAACAATCGGCTTATTAAATTTTGCTTTAACGTTGAGCCCTGTATGTTTTCTTATCCTGTCAATAACCTCAATGAGTATTTTTTGCTGTTGATAAACAGTTTCAACTAATTTAGTTCGCAATGAAGAGTTGATTATATTGGTAAACCTTGGATCTGCTGTTGGATCAAAGAGAAATAGCAAACCATTAGCCCGCAATATATGAAGAGAACCGGGTTTTTGTATCTTATCCTGACCTGTCTGGAAATGTTCTCCTGCATTGTCATAAAACGCAATACTATTTTGTATAGCATCAAGACGATGATAGTTACTATTTGATAACAGTGAAAATATTGCTGGCAAAGGAAGGAACATGCTTATAGCATTGATTTTAACCTCTCTTGCAGTATGAGAGGACTCAATTTGAGTTTTCTCAATTGAGTTGTAGTCAACTCCGCGGGCAGGTAGAAATAGCTTCTCTTCATAGCTATTTATCCACTGGTTTGTCATATTATCAATATCTTCAAAATTTAGTCCAAAATATTCTGGTAAAATTTTGCGTAATCGCCATGTCGAAGTTGCAAGATAATATGATTTACCAGCACCCGGAGAGCCAATAATAGAAAAGAATAGAGGATTACTATCTAAAAATGGGGTTGGAATGCGTAAATGGCAGCGAGGACAAGCCATATCAGTGCAAATCTCGCCTCTACTATCTAATGCTCTACGAAAAGGCTTGATATACCTCGGCAAAAAGCGTTGCTGCTCATCATACCCAAGAACAGGATCGCCCATGAGAGCAGGATGTCGAGCAATAAAAAAAAGCTCTTCAGTTTTAAAGCTATGCCAACAATAAGGACAAATATGCTTATTAGAATCAACAGCATCAGATATGTGCGGTGTATGGCTCTTTTGAGCAAAAAGATCAGGAACTTCAAAAGCCTTAATTCGACTCTTTAACCCTGAATGCCAAGCATCATCTAAAGGCAATAGTATACCAGTTCTTGCCGCTTTCATAAGTTCTTGCAATTTAACAGGTCCGTATTCTACACCCTCATGGATATAGAACCACTCAATATCTTTCTCCCTTACAACATACTCCTTTTTTATAGGGATCTCATCTGTTACAAGGCTATATGATAATGAAAGATGTACATCACCAGCTTTTAGTGTAAAATTTTTACCCTTTTGAGCCTCTACTCTTTTTTTACCATTTATTGGTTCCCCATTGAGTAAAGTTTTATGGTGGCTACCTGAAAGATCGTATATTTCAAGGTATTTGCCATCTTTGAGCAAGACAAACTGAATATGTGATTCAAGAAGCGAAGGGTCTTGAATCACAACATCACACTGCATAGAACTTCCTAAGACTACAGGTGATGTATTTATGGTATAAGGTGTTATACCAAATTTCTCAGGAATTGTGATTCGCCATGCACTTTTTGTCTTATTACCTATTTTAAACAGCATGGTATTTTTCCTTTTTAGTCTCTATTTATTAAAATAGCAGACTTTGAAATATTTTAATTTGTTTAAAAAGTCTCTCGTTTATTGTTTCAAAAAATTAACATATACAGAGTTGATTGTAAAGAATGTTGTGTTTTTTTATTTAACTTCGTGTTATCTGCTACTTTATTGTGTTATGTTATGCCGTTACGTTAAAATGGTTCGAAATTCTGAATCATTGACAATCAGTGATTCAGAATTTGACTTTTTATAACCCTTCTGAATATAATAGAAAAACCATCTGTTTCATAGGAATGTAATCAAATAGTTGGTAGTGCTTAACGTGTAGTGATATATGATTTTACTATAAACAAATTTGCTCAGGTTTGATATTCCAACAAAAATTATTAATATATTTTTTTGTTGGAGGCTGACAATGAAATGTCCTAAGTGCAGCTCATTGAATATTATAAAAAAT
>JADFZQ010000052.1 GCA_015232455.1 Desulfamplus sp.
TTTCAAAACTGCTATTTCAGATTGCTTAAAACAAACCCATTCAACCTACAAATTGGAATTGGATTCGCTTTTATCCTGCAATTTTCAGAACTTTGAAAAAGCTCAATTACTGACCGTTTAGAGTATACCTCCCCTGCCCTACTTTACGCTGACATCTCAACTGACGGCACAGTTGGAGCAGCACAAACCTTAACAGGACCAGACTACACCATTCCCGAAACTCTCGGCACACTCAAAGGAGATAACCTTTTCCACAGCTTTGAAAAGTTCAGCATAAGAACCCAAGAAACAGCAACTTTTACTGGTTCAGATTCAATCAAGAATGTCATTTCAAGGGTTACAGGCGGAGAAAAATCAGAGATTGACGGCACTCTTCGCTCAAATGTTGGCAAAGCTGACTTTTACTTTATCAACCCAAGTGGTGTGGTCTTTGGGCAGAATGCAAAAGTTGATGTTCCAGCTGCGTTTCATGTCAGCACAGCAGATGAGCTTAAATTTAAAGATGGAGCATCTTTTAAAGCATCAAAGAGCGAGCAAAGCACACTAACACAGGCAGCACCAGAATCTTTTGGCTTTTTGGGGACACAATCAGCAAGCATTGAGGTTAATGGCTCAACTCTTGAGTTTAAGCCTGAAAGTAAAGTTTCATTGAGCAGCAGTAAAGATATAGCCATCAAGGGAACGGAAACAAAACAAGCATCTTTGGCAAGTTACGGCGGAGAGATTGAGCTTAAAGCAGGTGGTGATTTGTTGATGGAGAATGCCGCTGTTGCAGCAAGCGGGAATGGTAGGGGAGAAATTGCTGTAAAAGCAGACAATGTTAAACTCAAGAATAACGCAACAATTGCAGTAAATAACATAGGTGATAAAGATTCTGATGAAGGTATAGAAGTCGTGGCAGATAAAAAAATTGAGATGCTTAATGGGAGTTTAATAGGAACCATTACATGGTCAAAAGGTGATGCTGGTAGTGTGAAAGTTCATGCAGGTGAACTGACAATTGATGGGCAGGGATTTAATACTGGTATTGGAAGCATTGCCAAGCCCAATTCAGAAGGTAATGCAGGCAATGTGGAAATAACAGTATCAGGGTTAATTCAGATCATCAATGGTGCCGGAATTGCAAGCACTACATGGTCAAAAGGTGATGCTGGCAGTGTCAAAGTTCATGCAGGTGAACTGACAATTGATGGGCAGGGGCTGTTAATTAACGGTATGCCTGGTACTTCTATCGGAAGTTTTGCCCAATACAACTCTGAAGGTAGTGCTGGCAGATTGGAAATAACAGTATCAGGACTTACGCAGCTCCTCAATTCTGGAGTAATCGCAAGCCATACATGGTCAAAAGGTGATGCTGGCGGTGTGAGTATCAATGCCGGTGAGCTTATAATAAAAAATGGTGCTGGAATCGCAAGCCATACATGGTCAAAAGGCGATGCTGGACATGTACGTGTCAATGCAAAGGAATTGACCATTGATGGATATGGACTGTTAGTTGATGGTGCAAAGCCTACCGGTATTGGAAGCATCGCCTATCCAAATTCAGAAGGTAATTCAGGCGGATTGGAAATAACAGTATCCGGACTTACTCAACTCATTAATGCTGGAGCGATCTCAAGCTGGACATGGTCGCAAGGGAATGCTGGCACTCTTGTTATTAACACAGGTGAACTGAAAATGGACAACAATGTTCTAATTTCAAGTACAACAATGTCAGAAGGTGATGCCGGTAATCTTACTGTCAACGCAGGTGATCTGACCATTAGTAATGGTGCTATAATCGCAAACTCTACAGTATCAAAAGGTGATGCTGCCACACTTGTTGTCAACGCAGGTAACCTGACAATTGATGGGCAGGGCATCTATTCACTTACTGGTATTGCAAGCATTGCCAATCCAAATTCTGAAGGTAACGCAGGCAAAATTGCAATAACAGTGTCAGGACTGATGCATCTCGTCAATGCTGGTAGGATATTGACCTCTACATGGTCAAAAGGCGACGCTGGAAAACTGACCGTTAATGCTTCTCATCTTCTCCTTGATTCAAGCTATATCCAGAGTGCATCTTCTTCTGAATCCGCAGGTTATTCAACAATCTATGTCCCGAATGCGTTACCTTCTCCAATTACAGGTTATGTTGGCAATGTAGCAATTAATGCTGATTCCATAACACTTCTAAATAGTAGTCAAATTTCCATTGCATCACTTCAAACCATGTTCCCTGATAAGCTCTCAAAGCTCGAAAATATGCCTGAAGAGGCAAAACCCACAATCAATCTAAACACTAAACAACTCACAATTGAAGGACAATCCCGCATAACCTCTGCAAGCACAAAAAATGTTCCAGCAAGCGACATCAAAATAAATGCTGATTCCATCTATCTACATGATGGTCTAATTACCACATCAGTTTTCGGTACAAACGGAGACGGAGGAAATATAAGCATAAATGAAGAATCAGACTCAAACCCTGTTGGTTTTCTTGTTATGCAAAATGGATTGATTCAGGCAAACACTTCGGCAGAAGGGGCAAAAGGCGGAAAAATTAGGGTGAATGTTGAGAATTTGATTGCTGATAAATCAATGCCATTTCAAATTGGCGGAGAGCCAGAAGCATTTAGCCTTGATGATAAAAAGAATATCATTCAGGCAGCAGACCCTTCAAAGAACCCGCAGGATATTGAATCCCCTACAGTTCCAGTTGATCTTGGCAGTTCGCTTATAAGCTCTGGCAACACAGTATTTGAACCTGTAACAATGGCAGAAAACTACTGCCGCCTGATTGGCACAAATCGGGCAAGCTCTTTAACTTTAGAGCCAAGAGAGTGGTTTGTTCCAGCAGCTTCTGCAAATTCATCAATATATTTTGATGGATATAGGCTTGATGAGTTGTTGAAAAATTTTTCTAAGCAGTGAAATTCGTGTAATCAGATTAATCAGTGATTCAGAATCACGGATTGCCACAGATTAAATGATTACTCGGATAATCTTGACAATCTTGATTCAAAGACTCAACAAAGGAGAGAGCAAAATGCTACCTAAACAGCTTGTCAAACATCTATCTTTATACTTAATTGCAACTCTTTTTTGCATCTTTTCCTTATCCCCTGCCCTACTTTACGCTGACATCTCAACTGACGGCACAGTTGGGGCAGCACAAACCTTAACAGGACCAGACTACACCATTCCCGAAACTCTCGGCACAATCAAAGGAGATAACCTTTTCCACAGCTTTGACAAATTCAGCATAAAGACCCAAGAGAGTGCAACTTTTACTGGTTCTGACTCAATCAAAAACATCATTTCAAGGGTTACAGGCGGAGAAAAATCAGAGATTGACGGCACTTTGCGTTCTAATGTTGGCAAAGCTGACTTTTACTTTATCAACCCAAACGGTGTTGTGTTTGGAGAGAACGCAAAAGTTGATGTTCCAGCAGCGTTTCATGTCAGCACAGCAGATGAGCTAAAATTTCAAGACGGCTCATCTTTTAAAGCATCAAAATCAAAACAAAGCACACTGACACAAGCATCGCCAGAATCTTTTGGATTTTTGGACACACCATCAGCAAGCATTGAGGTAAATGGTGCAGTTTTTGAAAACAGAGGCTCTATTGAGATTAACGCCTCTAATCTTGAGTTTAAACCTGAAAGTAAAGTCTCACTAACCAGCAGTAAAGATATAACCATGAAAGGAACAGAAAAAGAGACAACGACTGGGGCAGAAACAAAACAGGCATCTTTGACAAGTGAAGGCGGAGAAATAGAGCTTAAAGCAGTCGGTGATTTGGTGCTTGACAACGCAAGAGTTGAATCAAGTGGCAATGGCGGCGGGAGGGTTTCATTAAAAGCTGGCTGTGTAAAACTTCAAAACAACGCAAAGATTGCGGCAGATAATAAAGGAGATAAAACCGTTGATGGAAACGGCGTTGAAATAAAAGCTGATAAAACCGTTGAGATCAAACAGGGCAGCCGTGTCCAATCAAATGTGTTTTCAAGCGGAGATTCTGGCACAGTAACAGTTGAAGCTCAAAATATGCTCATACAGCAACAGAACGGTGAAACCCTGACGGGTTTGTTTATTGAAGTTCAGCCAGAGGCAAAGGGAAATGGAGAATCCATTAATGTCAAGGTTAAGGATAAACTCACAATACAGGGGCTTGGAGAGATATTGAGTTTAACTCATGCTCAAGGAGATGCGGCATCTATCAATGTTTCTACAGGTGATTTTTTGATGGATGGAGAAAAAAAAGGAGCTTATTATCTGAATGAGAATGGCTTATGGAGTGCCTCTGTTTCAAGCATAACCACCAAACCAGATTCAGATGGCAAAGCTGGTGAAATAACTGTAAATGCAACGGGCAGGATTGATTTGATTCATGGTGCTGGAATAGCAAGCATGACATTTTCAAAAGGAGACGCAGGCAATGTGAGTGTCAAATCAAGCTATATGAAAATTGATGGCTCAATTGAAGCCGATGAACAAGATGATTTGCTTACCGGCATTGTAAGTTTAACAAACTCAGAAGGTAATGCATCTAAAATAGAAATAGTTGTAGATGAGCTGTTTGAGATGAATAATGGCGGCATAGAAGCTGATACATGGTTATCAAAAGGAGATGCTGGCGAAATAATTATTAAAGCCGGCAGCATTATTCTTGACAACAAAAGTCTGATAGCAAGTGGAGCTTTTGGCGGCATCTCTTTTGGAAATGAAATACCTGACGCTGAAGGTTATGTTGGCAGCATTAAAATTGATGCTGATTTCATCACAATGCTGAATCATAGCGATATTTCAATTAGTGCAGCCGGATCGGTTTCAGAAGAAAAACTTGCTTATATGCCTGAAAAAAAGTCAATCAACCTGACCACCAAACAACTTTATCTTGACAATGTATCACGGATAACTGCTGAGAGTTTTGACGATAATGTGCCTGCCGGTAATATCAACATTGAGGCAGACAAAATAATTGTTGAAAACACGAGTCAAATCAGGACTTCCTCAAACAATACAGATGGTGGCAATATCACTATTAATACAAATAATATCTCTCTTCTTGATAGTATTATTACCACGTCTGTTATTGGGGAAGAAGGTGAAGAAGAAAAAGCAATTGGAAATGGAGGCAATATAGAAATTACAAGTATAAAGCATGGTCTTCCCGCTGGTTTTTTGATTATGCAAAACGGCTTTATTCAGGCGAATACTTTGGCAAAAGGTGCAAAAGGTGGAAGCATAAGAATTAATCCAGATACCTTGTTGATTGCTGATAAATCAATGCCATTTCAAATCGGCGGAGAGCCAGAAAAATTTAGCCTTGATGATAAAAAGAACATTATTCAGGCAGCAGCCCCATCAAAAAACCCGCAAGATATTGAAACTCCCACAGTTCCAGTTGATCTTGGAAGCTCGCTTATAAATTCTGGCAGCACAATATTTGAACCTGTAAAAATGGCAGAAAACTACTGCCGTCTTATTGGCACAAAAAGGGCAAGCTCTTTAATTTTAGAGACAAGAGAGTGGTTTGTTCCAGCAGCTTCTGCAAATTCATCAATATATTTTGATGGATATAGGCTTGATGAGTTGTTAAAATATGAGGGTGGAAAATAATATGATTTTTGAATTTAAAGATTTGACAACTTTTTAAAAGTTGTCAAATCTATGCTCTCAGATGAAAAGTTTCAGGGAAATTAAACAATAAAAATTCAAATTCCATTTTTTAGGAGAACATTATGAAACAGTCTAGTAAAAATATCGTTATTTGGCTGATTGCCATTGCTGGTTTAATCTCTTCAGAATATATTTTACCTAAATTTATTTATGCTGCTGAGCAGAATAAGAGAGAACTTATTGATAGTAATAAAGTAAGGGCAAAAATTGGAGTTCAAATATCTGGAGATAGAATAATCCGTGCAAAATCTAAGGAGATTCTTAAAGTTGGAGATGCTGTTCGTTTATATGTCCATTCAGAGGCAAGCTGTTATGTCTATATTGTCCACACTGATGGCAAAAACGTCAATCTACTTAATATAACAGAGCAACAAATTCAAAGTTCAACCTTAATTTTGCCCTCTGCACAGGCTTTTTACGAAATAGATGGGCAAAGCGATATGGAAAAATTTACAATTATCTGCACACCCCAACCAATTGAGCAACTTGCTGGCATGGAAAAAAGAACTCTCACATCTTCAGAGTGGTCATCTTTAGAGTCTGAGCTTCAAAAAAAGAGTGCAATTTTAGATAGTGAAGATGAAGAATCTCCATTCACAATTAACGGCAGCGTAGCCTCTATTGCTGGCAATGTAAGGGGAGTTAGCAACACTATAAACACCATAAAAAACTCATCAGGAGCTAATGATGATCCATTCTTAAAAGAGCTTCAAATTTTTTCAGGAAACAATTTGGTTATCAAGACCTATCAATTTAAGATACAAAAATGAGTTTAGGAATGGAAATTTAATAACATAAGTAGGGAACAACGATCGTTGTTCCCTACACTATGACCTTGGAGTATAATTTTGGCATCATTAAATTTTGATTCCTTATCTTAAAATTTATTAAAGATAAAGCCGTCTTTTAAGGAGAAGCACAATGAGAAAAAACTATCTATTTTGGCTGATATTACTCTTAAGCCTCTTGATTTGTCAGCCTATTCAATCAAAAGCCTCTGATGAGTTACAATCCAAAATTACAACATTAAGTGAGAATCTTCAAAAATCTAATGGTAAAAACAGGGTGGAACTTCTCCTAAAAAGGGGCGAAGCATACCGTTTGCTTGGATATTATCCTGATGCTCTTGCTGACTTTGAGCAAGCTCTTACACTTTCAAAACAAGAAATAAAAAAACAAGAGCTTGTAAAAGATGCAAAACCTCATTTAGAACTATTGGAAATAGCTGCAACTCAATCTTTGGGATATATCTGTTTTTTGCTTCAAGATACAAAAAAAGCAGAAACTCTTTTGCGTTCAGCTTTTGAAAAATCTCAAAGATTTACAAATTTATCTGCAAATCTTAGCCTTAGTGCATCTTGTGCCAACTATCTTGGCAATGTTCTTGCGTTTGATCATAGAAAAGAGGAGGCTTTTGAGTTTTACAAAAAAGCTCTTGATTATCTAAAAAAGATAAATGATCCAATTCTTGAAGCAACTATTCACAGAAATATTGCATCTATTCTTTCAGACAAAGAGATTGCGTTTGACCATCTTGGTAAAGCCAAAGATATTGCATTAACTGTTGAAAAGATAACCAGAAATAAAGAGACAATTGCTGAAATGGCAAGAGTTTTAATTGATATTGCTGCTGAATATGAGGCAAAAGAGCCAGAGCCAGATGGAGATGCTTTGCGATACTCTCTTTTAGATAAAGCTCTATCAACTGCACTAAATTTAAACGATCAAAGGCTTATCTCGCTTGCATCTGGCGAACTTGGAAAACTCTATGAGAGCAGAGGCAGGGTTGAAGATGCAATAAAACTTACAGAGCAAGCTGTCTCATCAGCTATTATGATTCAAAACCATGCCCTTCTTTTGCATTGGGAGTGGCAGTGGGGAAGATTATTAAAAAAAGAGTCTGAACAAAAAAAAGAGATTGGGCATAAAAACGCTATAGCAGCATACAAAAGAGCATTATCCCACGTTGCATCAATAAGACAAGATATGCAGATAATTGACAATAAAGGTTGTATATCTTTTAAACAGACACTATTTCCAATATATTCTGATCTTGCTGATATGTTGCTAAAAGAGTCTGGAGTTGCCAAAGATAAAAATGAAGAGCAGCAACTTTTAAAGCAGGCACAGCAAATATTGGAAAATATTAAGCAGTCAGAACTTAGGGATTACTTTAAAGACCCTTGCATTGATGCTATGAAACACGAAATCCAATCTCTTTCGCCATCAACTGCTGTAATTTACCCAGCAATTTTTACTGATCGCCTTGAGCTTTTAGCAGATATAGGCGGAGTGCTTTATCGTAAGACAAGCAATGTCCAAAAAGGAGAACTTGAGGAGTCAGTAACTAAACTTGCCGTCAATCTTAGAAACTCTCTTTTCCACGAAGAGCTTGGTAGAAAAGTCTATAGTTGGCTTATTGAACCTTTCCAATCACTTCTTGATCTTCAAAAGATTGATACTTTAGTGATTGTTCCTGATGGTGTATTTCGTATGATTCCAGTTGCCGCTATTTGGAATGGAAAAGAGTTTATTGGAGAAAAATATGCAGTAGTAACAGAGCCAGCACTCACTTTGCTTGATCCTACTCCTTTGCCAAAGGGTAAAAGAAACACCTTGCTTGCTGGTATGAGCAGACCAGGTACAGTTGTTCTTGAGCTTCCCCCTAAAATTTGGAATGAGCTATCGCAAGCTGTTAATTCAAATCAAAATCTATTGGTGGCAAGCAGAAAAGTTAGAGGTTTGTCAATAAAACAGGCAAAATCAGGGCAAAATAGCATTAGTAAAAATGGAGCAGTTGCTAATCAAATAAATCATACACAAGTAAATCTAACAAAGGAAAATCCTAACACTGTTGAACAGATAAAACTTATGCTTGAACTTCCAGGAGTTGATAAAGAGATTGACACTCTATCAAAAAGCCTTACAAGCCAAACACTTATGAACAGGGATTTTCTCAGGGAGCGTTTTTCTGGTGAGATTCAACATCAAAATTACAGGATAATTCATATTGCTTCTCACGGTTTTTTTGGGGGAACTCCTGAAGAGAACTTTATTATGACTTACGATAAACTACTTAATATGAATCTTCTTGAACAATATATTAAACCTAAACAGTTTGCAGACATTCCAGTAGAACTTCTTACATTAAGTGCCTGCCAAACTGCTGAAGGAGACGACCGTTCGCCTCTTGGACTTTCTGGAGTTGCCTTAAAATCTGGAGCAAGAAGTGTGGTTGGCTCTTTGTGGCCTGTATCTGATACAGCTACGCAACTTCTGTTATCTTCATTTTATAAGCATCTAAATAGCTCAGATATATCAAAAGCCAAAGCTCTTCAAATGGCTCAACTTGAACTTATAAAAACCGAAGAGTTCAACCACCCGTTTTATTGGTCTGCCTTTATTCTTGTTGGTAATTGGCTATAATCCGTGAAATCAGGTTAATCAGTGATTTAATAATCACGGACTACCACAGATTAAGGAATTACACGTATTATCAGGTTCCATAATTTTCAGAATCAGGATACCCACGATAACAAGATGAAGAGAATAGAAATAATCCTTTTATCCTGACCATCCAGATTCAGACCACCACACACCCTATAAAGGAAAAAACAACAAATGCACTTCAAGCAAACCGCCTTTTATCCATATATAATCTTTGTTCTTGTTTTATCCATCTCCCCTACCCTCCTTTACGCTGACATCTCAACTGACGGCACAGTTGGAGCAGCCAAAACCTTAACAGGACCAGACTACACCATTCCCGAAACTCTCGGCACACTCAAAGGAGATAACCTTTTCCACAGCTTTGAAAAATTCAGCATAAAGACCCAAGAGAGTGCAACTTTTACAGGTTCAGATTCAATCAAGAATGTCATTTCAAGAGTTACTGGGGGGGAAAAATCAGAGATTGACGGCACTTTGCGTTCTAATGTGGGCAAAGCTGACTTTTACTTTATCAACCCAAGCGGTGTTGTATTTGGTGAAAATGCAAAAGTCGATGTTCCAGCAGCGTTTCATGTCAGCACAGCAAATGAGCTTAAATTTAAAGATGGAACATCTTTTGAAGCATCAAAGAGCAAACAAAGTACACTCACACAGGCAGCACCAGAATCTTTTGGTTTTTTGGGGACGCAATCAACAAGCATTGAGATAAATGGCTCAACTCTTGAGTTTAAGCCTGAAAGTAAAGTTTCATTAACCAGCAGTAAGGATATAACCATCAAAGGAACAGAAAAAGAAACAACGACTGAATCAGAAACAAAACAGGCATCTTTAACAAGTGTAGGCGGAGAGATTGAGCTTAAAGCAGAAGGCGATTTAATGCTTGATAACGCAACCGTTGAATCAAGCGGGAATGGTGGGGGGAAAATTACTGTAAAAGCAGACAGTGTAAAACTTCAAAATAATTCAAAAATTTATGCTGATAATACAGGAAATAAGAATTCTGAAGGCGGTATAGCTGTTGAAGTGGATAAAAAGATTGAATTAGTTAATGGTTCTGCAATATCAATAGCTACCTTTTCCAAAGGTTATGCTGGAGATATAAGAATTAACTCTGAAAATATGAAAATTGATGGAAAGAGCAGCAGTAAGTTTACAGGAATTTCAAACTATGTAGAAACAGGTTCATCAGGTAAAGCTGGCACAGTAGAAATAACTGTTGCTGAATATCTTGAGCTGGTCAATAGAGGTATAATAAAAAGTGATACATTTTCCAAAGGCGATGCTGGAGATGTAAAAATCAACGCTGGAAATGTGAAAATTGATGGACAGGGAAGTTACGCAGCCATCCTAAATAATTCTTCTCAAGGCTCTGAAGGTAATGCTGGCAAATTAGAGATAAGCGTAGATGGTCTTCTTGAAATATCTGATGGTGGACAAATCTGTAGTATAACCGTATCAAAAAATGGCAATGCTGGAAATATTTCAATAAATGCAGAAGAAATGATAATTGATGGTAATAACGATTTTACTGGTATTATGGGTCAATCACGAGAAAACTCAAAAGGCAAGGCAGGAGAAGTAAACATAGCCGTAGCTGACAATCTTCAATTAGAAAATAATGCTACAATAGCAAGCAGAAACTCCTCAAATGGAACTGAAGGAACTTCAGGAAAAGTTTACGTAACAGTTGGCAATACACTCAAAATCCTCAAAGACTCTGAAATAACAAGCTCTACATGGTCAAAAGGCGATGCGGGCGGGGTATCCATCAAAGCTGGAGAACTCATAATTGATGGGCAAGGCGGGGAAGAGTTCGTAGGTATTACCAGCCAAGCAAGGAAGGGTTCTGAAGGCAACCCTGGACCAGTTGAGGTTAATGTTGATGGAACTATAAAACTTATAGATGGTGCTACTATATCAAGCGACACAGAGTCAAAAGCTGATGCGGGAGAAGTAACGGTCAATGCTGCAAATCTTATAATTGATAATAAAGATCAAGGAATTACAGATAAAAGATTTACTGGTATTAAAAGTTGGGCATTTTTAGGATCAACAGGTAATTCAGGTATAGTAAGAGTAACGGTCAAAGATTTAATAGAGCTTTTTCATGGGGCAGCAATTTCAAGTTCTACACACAGCATAGGAAATGGAAGCACAGTTATTGTAAAAGCTGGAAATATGAAAATTGATGCACAGGATTTTACAGTGCAATTAACAGGAGTTGCATGTCAAGCAGAAGCAGGGTCAACAGGCGGTAAGGGAGGAGATGTTATAATAATAGTTGATGATGTTCTTGAAATGGTTAACGGGGCACAAATTTCCAGCAGTACTTTTTCTAAAGGTGATGCTGGAATAGTTAATATTAAAGCTGGTAAATTGATTATTGATTCTGGTTATGCGACAAAACTATTCACAGGAATTTCAAGTGCTGCATACAGATATTCAGAAGGTAATGCAGGAAGTGTAAATGTTACTTCAGAATCAATTTACATTAATGGCTGGGGTTCTGACATCAGAAGTGATGCTTACGAATCTTCAAAAGGCAATGCAGGTGAAGTTAAAGTAACCGTATCTGGTAAAATTGAATTAATTGATGGTGCTGCAATATCAAGCAGCACAAGCTCAAAAGGTAATGCAGGAAACGTGATAGTAAAAGCTGGTGATATAAGGATTGAAAGCAACGGATATGTCAAAACAGGCATTGAGAGCGATGCTCGAACTTACTCGCAAGGCAATGCTGGAAGAGTAGAAGTAACTGTTGATGGACTTTTAGAATTGATTAGCAAAGGGAAGATTTCAGGCAGCGGCACTGTTCATGGTTCAAGAATTTCAAGCAGTACCTCTGGAAAAGGTAAGGCTGACAACGTGGTTATCAAAGCTGATAATATTAGGATTGATGGTAATGGATATGATGGCACTGGTATAGCAAGTATGGCATTTTATTTTTCAGATGGTAATGGAGGTACGGTAAATATAACGGTAGATAAATTATTAAAATTGTTGAATGGTGGCATAATCACAAGTAGTACCTATGCAAAAGGTGATGCGGGTAGCGTCATTGTAAACGCAGGTGATATTGAAATTCATGGTATGGACGGTCAGAAAAGTGAATATCCAACTGGTATCATAAGCCGTGCTGAATCGTATTCAAGCGGCTATGCAGGTAAAGTTGATATTAATTCAGATTCTATAGCTCTTTTAAATGGTGGTGAAATCTCAATTGCATCACTTCAAAATCTGTCGCAAGACAAATTATCTAATCTCGCAAATCTACCTGAAGAATCAAAGCCATCTATAAATATGATTGCAAAACAACTCACAATTGAAAGCGAATCAAAAATAACCTCTGAAAGCACAAAAAACGTTCCTGCCAGCGACATCAAAATAAATTCAGATGCTATTTATCTAAAAGATGGTCTAATTACCACATCAGTTTTAGGAACAAACGGAGACGGCGGCAATATAAGCATAAATGAAAAGATTGATTCTGATGATTTCCTTGTTATGCAAAACGGATACATTCAGGCAAATACTTCAGCAGAAGGTTCAAAAGGCGGAAAAATCAGGGTTGATGTTGAGAATTTGATTGCTGATAGCTCAATGGATTTTAAGATTGGTGGAAAATCAGAAACATTCAGCCTTGATGATAAAAAGAACATTATTCAGGCAGCAGACCCATCAAAAAACCCGCAAGATATTGAGACTCCTGAATTTGCGGTTGACCTTGGCAATGCCCTTGCATTCTCAAACGCTATAACATTTGAGCCTTTGAAAATGGCAGAAAATTACTGTAGGTTTATTGGAAATCGGGCAAGCTCTCTTACTTTTGAACCAAGAGAGTGGTTTACTCCAGCGGTTTCTCACTACTCTTCAATATATTTTGATGGATATAGGCTTGATGAGTTGCTAAAATAGCAATAATGAGATGGTGTAATAGATCAAGCAAATCAGCAATTTTTCTAAAAAATTATATAAATTCGGGAGGAGAAAGATTATGTCAGATACCATTGTGAAAGAAAAATTGAACAGTTTAGAATCAACACTGCAAGGTTTTATAACTTCTACAGATGCAATGATGTCCCGAATGGAGCAAGATACAGCAGATTTTAAAACAAGAACTGAAAACATGTTTGAACGTATCATGTTGAGAATGGAGCGGGACACATCAGCGTCCAAACTCAGGACTGACACAATAGTTGAACGTATGGAATATAATATGGAGAATCTTAACTCAAGATTGGATCATACTATAAATGAGATGAAGCAAGATACGGAAAATCTCAAAGTACGTTTAGATAAAACTATTGGTGATATGAAACAAGATACGGAAAATCTCAAAGTACGTTTAGATAAAACTATTGGTGATATGAAGCAAGATACGGAAAATCTCAAAGTACGTTTATACTCTAAACGGTCAGTAATTGAGCTTTTTCAAAGTTCTGAAAATTGCAGGATAAAAGCGAATCCAATTCCAATTTGTAGGTTGAATGGGTTTGTTTTAAGCAATCTGAAATAGCAGTTTTGAA
>JADFZQ010000053.1 GCA_015232455.1 Desulfamplus sp.
CTTCTGGAATACAAAGTGCGTCCTCAACCATGGGTTTTCAAGGGAAGAGGACGAAGAAGTAAAAAAACACTTGAACGCATCAAAAAATGGGCAACTTTTTAAACCACGGTTGAGTGAGGTGCTACCGGCATAAGAAGATCAAGAAAAACAAGATCATAAGAGCCAGCACAGATCATCTCCCAAGCCTGTTTTCCATCTTCAACTTCAGAAACAATATGACCTTTCTCTTCTAAACTTGTTGTAAGAAGCAGACGGTAGAACGAGTCATCATCAACAATTAAAACCATTGCAGGATCGGTTTTTCTTCTTTCCTGCATTCTCCCAGTTGTATTTAGGACGTTTTTTATACGGGTGTTTAACAAAACTGGGTCGCACGGCTTGATCTGATAATCCACTGCCCCCATGTTAATACATTGGACAATATTTTCTTGATCCATCTCACCAGAGATGATGATGACAGGTATAAGCGTAAGCGACTTATCACCCTTCATCTGCTGTAAGACCTCAAAACCGTCCATCACAGGCATTAATAGATCAAGCAGCACTAAATCAATTTCGTTTGACCTCATCATTTCCAAGCCTTGACTGCCATCTTCAGCCTCATAAACAATAAAGCCGTTCTCTTCAAGGTTGGTAACCATCAAAGTTCTGCTAAGACCATCATCGTCAATGATCAGAATATGCTCTTTGTGTGCTTCCATCAAACATTATCCATGTTTTAGAGTAGTTTATATTTATATCACCAATATATTCTCAAGTGCCAACTTAACTCTTGAAAATTCGCTCTCTATCTTATCAAGAATATCAGACACATTGGTTGAGCCAGATTTTGCGATATTTTCACTCTCTTGACACAGCTCAGCAAGAGTTGCTGCACCAAAATTTTTCGCATTGGATTTAAGGGTGTGGACAGCTCTTCTAAGCTCTTCATGTCTGCCTTGCTCCATTGATTGGCGAGCCTGTTGCTGCATTTTGACAGCATCTTTGAAAAAATCCTCAATTAGTTTTGGAAGCATTATTGCGGCTTTTTTCCCAAGCATGGCGTTCAATCGTTTCAATGCTGATTGGTCAAGATTTGCTGGAGAAGAAGTGAGTTCAATATCAACAATGTTTTTCTGTTTTTCACCATCTTTAACAGATGAAATATCATTATCCTTCTCAGTTTGGGATGAGGTTAAATCTGTTTTTGCAGAAGAGATCGTGCTAACAATATTGCTTTCTAATTTTTTACCAACTTTTTTACGAGACTTGCATCTCATCAACGCCTTAATCAACGCCTTAACTTTAAAGGGCTTGCTTATGTAATCGTCCATTCCAGCAGAGAGGCACATATCCCTGTCACCTTGCATTACGTTAGCCGTCATAGCAATTATGTGAGGTTGTCTATCAATTGGAAGCTCTTTGCGTATCTGTTTTGCAGCGTCCATGCCGTCCATCTCAGGCATCTGAATATCCATAAGAACTGTATCGTAATGCTGTCGGCGAACTGCATCTACAGCCTCAAGTCCATTTCCAGCAATATCAGCAACATATCCTAATCTCTCTAAAGTGAGCATTGCTAACTGTTGGTTAATAGAGTTATCTTCAGCAATTAAGATTCGTAACGGGTGATCTTTTCCCATATTTGGATCGTATTCTGAATCTTCATCTTCATCAATATGGGTGCGGTTAACGTCTCTTGCAAAGACTTCAATAAGTGTATTGTGCAACTGCGATGCTTTGACAGGCTTAAACAACCATGCTTTGAACTCTTCACGTATAGGACCTTTCTCCATCTGCCCTGATGATGACAGCATTATAAGAGGCAGTTTTTCTGTTTTGCTCTGGCTGTGGATAGCTTGTGCTAATTCTAAACCGTCCATCTCTGGCATATTCAAATCTAAAATTGCTAAATCAAATTCAGAATCAATGATGTTAAAAGATTCTATAATTCTATTTAGAGCTTCAGCCCCAGAGGAAACGGCTTGAGGCACCATTGCCCATGAAGATGTTTGACTTAAAAGTATCTCACGATTCACCTCATTATCATCTACAATAAGGACCCGCTTGCCTCTTAAATATGGCTGATCGGAACTCATGTAGATAGGTTGAGCCATTGACGCAGCTTCTGCTTTTACGAAAAAATGAAATGTTGTGCCAACCCCTTCAATACTTTCTATCTGAATATCGCCGCCCATCATCTGTGTTAATTTTTTACTAATAACAAGCCCCAATCCAGTTCCGCCATATTTGCGAGATGTAGATGAGTCAACCTGACTAAAAGATTTAAATAGCTTATCTATTCTATTTGCTGGGATTCCAATTCCTGTATCTTTAACAGAAAATTTTATTTCATAGATTTTTGATAAAGGCTCTTCAACAGAATCTGGTGTGGTCTTTTCAGCAGAACTTGATTTGGTCTCCCCAGCAGAACCATAATCGTTATTTTGTAAATCAGATGCACTTACAGAGACAACAACCTCACCTTTTTCGGTAAATTTAACAGCATTGCTCAAAAGATTAAGAAGAATCTGACGCAGACGAGTCTCATCTCCATTAATTGCTGTAGGAAGATTTGAATCAATTATAAAGGCAAGTTCAAGCCCTTTTTCGTTTGCCTTTACGCTTACCATATCAAGAGCAGATTCCACACACTCACGCAGATTGAACGGCATATATTCAAGCTCAAATTGACCAGCCTCAATTTTTGAAAAATCAAGTATATCATTTATAATTGTAAGAAGAGCCTCTCCGCTTTTGCGGATATTTTCAGCAAACATCTTTTGGTCTTTAGTCATTTCAGTATCCAAAAGAAGTCCTGTCATGCCTATGACTCCGTTCATAGGCGTTCTTATCTCATGGCTCATTGTTGCAAGGAACGAACTCTTTGCACGATTTGCAGATTCAGCAGATTCCTTAGCGTGTTGCAAAACCTCTTCTAATTTTTTGCGTTCACTAATATCGCGGATAGTTTCGATTGCACCAGCAGGGTTGCCTTTAGAATCTTTTAATGCACAGGCAGTTGCAGCTAAATAGACCCCGCCGCCACGAAGATGTGGCACGTAAGTCTCTCCAAAAAGAACATTTCCCTCTCGTTTTATGCTTGAATATCTCTCTTGGAACTCCTTGTCAGGTATATTGACAAGATCGATCAATATCGGGCGGCGTTCTCCATAAAAAGGTATTGCATACTCTTGATCGCCTTTGCCAAGCATCTCATCAGCACTTTTTCCACTTAAATCTTCTATTGCCTTATTCCACGAGATTATTTTCCCTTGTGTATCAATAACAAATGTAGGGTCTGGTAAAAAGTCAATAATACCTGCAAGCAACTGCTGGGATTCTGAAATTGCTGCTTCTGCACGTTTCCGCTCAATAATTTCATTTTCCATCTTTTCAATGAAATTCTGCAATTCAGAAGTTCTCTCTTGAACAAGCTCTTCAAGGCGTGTTCTATGCTCAATAAGTTCTGCTTCTATCCGTTTTCTCTCACTTATATCTCTAACAGTTGCCTGAACCACAGTCTCGCTGCCAAGCTGATAAGATGAAAGTATCACTTCGGTTAAAAACTCTTCACCATTTTTACGACAGTGCATCCACTCAAAAGAACAATACCCTTTTTCAATAGCAGTTTTAATAAGCTCATTAGAAGCGGTTAACGAGTCTTGACCATCTGGCTGATATGTAGGAGAAATCTGAGATGGGTGGACAGATATAAACTCATCTTTTGAATCAAAGCCAAACATTTCAAGTGTTCGACTATTACAGTCAAAAAAGCCTTTGTGAGTTAAAAGCATCATTGTGTCATAGTTCTTTTCAAAAATACTTTTAAACTTTATTTGGCTTTCACTTATAGCAGCTTCAGCAAGTATAAGCTCTTGCATACGTTGCTCTTGCATCTTGAAAAGCTCCATTAGCTTGTCTGTCATACTTTGCAACGCTAAAGCTAATTTACCAATCTCATCACTTCGGTTAGACAAAGAATCAAGGTGGTCTGACGTATCCCAATTTCCATCACCTAATTGGACAGCAACCTCTGAAAGCTGTTCAATAGGGCGAATATATCGAGACTTGGTTCTCCGCAACAGCCATAAAGTAGTCAGCAGCATAAAGATAATAAGCATAACTCCAGCAGTTCCAAACATAATACTCTGATGCCGTATAAAATTTTGAGAATTGAGGCGAATAACGTCAGATTTAGCTCTCATGTCATTGATTGGAGAGGAAAACTCGTCAATATAGGTTGTTGCAGAAATTATTAAGGTGAGGTTGTTGAATTGATGATTTACCGGCGTGCTTGTCATATATTTTTGACGAACAGAACCATTTGGTTCTATCCAGTCATAATAGCCTGAAAATTGATTTCCAGTAAGGCTGTTTTTGATAATCTCCCACCACGAAGGCAATTTTTTACCTATCACGCTCATATCTTTATCAATAATAGATTGATTAGGATGTATTCTAACTATACCTGATGGAACTTCATACATGCAGGTATAACCAGTTTGCCCAACTGTCTGAACAGCGATGCTTTTAAAATAGGGATCGTTTTGGAGTTCTTGCATTGAGATGTTAGGGTTAGATTTAAGATAAATCTCCACCTGCTTTGCTGTATCGCTTGCCTTTGTCTTGATAAACTGTTCACCCAATGCCCTAAGATGTTGTTCAGCATAGCCATTTAATTCATGGGTCGTATCTACAATGAGATTTGTAAAATAGTTGATTCCTATTTTAAAGCCTATACCGCCTATAATCATCAATAAAAGGAGTGATGGGACAAATGCTATAAGGTAATCTCGTATAAAACTTCGGCTTAAAGATTCAGAACTATTGTTTTTGTTATCCATAAATATAGCTCTCCTAAATAGAGTTCCTGCAAAACTTTAATTTATCCCCTGATTTTACTGGATAGAAAATGGGTTTTGCAAAAGGTCAAATGATTTGTGGAAATATAAATAATCAATATTTACGAGTAGAGACAGACGTCTGTGCGTCTCTACTTTCAATAACAGATATGAGGATACATTAATTAAATAGGAATGCTATATCTTTCCTGATTATTAAATAATATCTCTTCTTGATTGGACTTTATATTATGCTTTTATTGCAAAGTTAGGGTTTAATACCCCAACGTTTGCGGCGGGGTTGTTCATTTTAATAGAGGTTTTAATTTATACAGAGAAACTCTTTTCTCTTTTCCCTTTAACTTTACATCATCAAGACGAATAACACTTTCAAAGTTTTCAAGTGTATTAAGATGGTTGCATATCTCGTCATACACGCTGCCTGATATAAAAATTTCATTGCCTCCAGCAAGAGATTGAATTCTTTGAGCAGAATTTACAACATCGCCAACAACAGTATAATTAAGATGCTGTTCTGACCCCATAAAGCCCGCAACTAACTCTCCATAATTAATACCAATTGACATAGAGAGTCCGTTTCTTACCTCAACACATCTTCTCATCTCAATGCCACCACTACTTTTACCAATGGTGTTAACACCTTTAAGCCCTTGTTCTATATTAATACTGCTAACATCTTTAATATTGTCTATATTAGAGCCTTTATCCATAATGCGAAGAGTCTCTTTTCTCTCCATTCTATTTGCTATTGTTATAGAATCTATATTAGCAACACCATTTTCACAATTTTTCAGCTCTTTATTTAAAGTATTTAGAACCGTGAACATCTCAAGAGCAGCCTTAACAGCATTTAAGCAGCTATCAGTATCATCTATAGGGCTTCCAAAAACTGCCATAATGCCATCACCAAGAAGTTTATCTAATGTTCCTTTATGTCTGAATATGATTGGAATCATATAAGAGAAAAAACGATTAAGAAGAATAACAACATCTTCTGGCTCCATCTCTTCTGAAAAACTTGTAAAGCCTTTTAGATCAACAAACATAACAGCAACTCGCTTTTTCTCACCACCTAATTTAAGTTTACCTTTTTTAAATATCTCTGCAATTACATTTTTAGAGAAAAAACGACTTAACTGAATCATCTGCTTCTCTTCATCTAATTTACCGTAATAAAGCCTCAAAAATACCATGTTATTGTATAGGTGATCGCAGACAATGCTGTAAAAAAAACGGTTTGTCTGCTCAAATGCCTTTTTCTGTCTTGAAAATAGCATCAAGATCGCAATAACTTTGCCGTTAAATAAAATAGGTTGTCCATAAAATGAGTAGTTAAGGTCGTTAAAAAGGTAAGGTTCATCAAGAGTCTCCATAATTAGAGTAGTTTTTTCAGACATTATCTTTTTAAAAAATGAGATATTTTTGAAAGATGTGCAGTCAAAAGGCTCTTCAAAATCAGTATAGAAAAAGTGATCTCTTTTAATGGCGTTGTTTTTAGAGAAGTATAGGACAGCAGCAGCAAGATTTTTATATTTTTTAATGCACTCTAAATGGCGTATCCATATAAGGTCTTGATCAATATGGTCAATCTGCTGCATGGTTGCATTCATCTCTTTGATTATTGACAGCTCTCTTATTTTTTCCTCATATTTTGTCTGGACAGATAGATAATTTTTTCTAAATATCTCAAATTGAGCAGTTGTGATATTTTGTGCATTCATGGATAGTTTATCTCTCTCCTTACAGCTAAGGAATAAAAATTTAATAATGCCCGAAATTATACCCAGCAAGGTCATAGTAGGGAACAACGATCGTTGTTCCCTACTATGCTTCACCCAATTTTTTTAAAGAGTTCAGCACTCTCATCAAGAATTTTTAAAGTGTTTTCAAAAGCATTTTCAATAAATTTAGTGCCAAAGTCATTAAAGAGCTTTTTCATCATAATCATGTGATCAACCTTAAAAAGCTGTTTAAGTTTTGACTGCTTTAGCTCCTGTTCAGCAGATGCCATATTTACCAAATAGTCTGCAAAACCTATTACTGCTGCAAATGTTGGATAATCAGGTGCCCCAGATGGCTGGTGGTGAAATCCAATTGCCTGAACAAGCGGGTTAGGAAGATTCCAATGTTCGCCAATCATGCGTCCAATTGAGCCGTGATCCATGCCAAGAAGCTCCTGCTCAATAGAACCTGTCAAGATTCCGTGATCTTCTGCCCTATCAACAACTAAAGTATAAAGATGTGAAAAGTTTTCTATTAAATATACTTTGCCAAGATCATGCAAAAGCCCTGCTGTAAAAGCTCCAAAATTTTTAAATTCAACAATATCTTCACATAAATATCTTGCAATAAAAGCTGTCTCCATTGAATGCTTCCAAAGTGTTTCAGGGTTTATCAACCCTTTTAGGTCTGCATCTAAAAACGATTTTGAAAGAGATAGCCCAAAAGCCATATTAACAATCTCATCTCTGCCAAGTATCAAGACAGCATCTTTTATTGAATTCATCTGCCCAGCTCGTCTATAAAATGGAGAGTTGACGATTTTGAGTATCTTCATGCTAAGGGAGGGATCAAGCAAAATATTTGCAGATATAGCATCAGTATCCGATTCTGGGTCTGACGCAATCTTATAGACCTGTAATGCAATGGTTGGAATGTTAAAAATAGAATCTATTTGCTGGAGTGTGCCAACTATCTGTTTTTGGTTTTCACTTCTCTCTTTTAGATTCTCGACAAGCTGCATTTCGCTTATAACTCTACGAACTTTTTTTCTTGCAGTTTCAACATCAGCCTGATCAGATTGATTTTTTATCTTTTCAGCTAAAAATGGTGTAAGTGGTGAGTCATGTGGAAGTTTTAAGAAGAACTTTTTTTGATCTGATATTGATATACGGCTCAAAGCACCCCATAAAACATCAGGTGGCAATGAAGTTAGATCGTTATAAAACTTTCCTCTTGCTTTGTTAAAACAGAGAGTAAAGACTTGAAGATCAGAGAGAGATACCTCTTTTTTACGTACTTGAGTGCTATCTTGAATAACCTCTATTTTCTGAGGGATACCAGCAACATCTTTTTTAAATGAAAAGCGGTTTTTTTTTGCAACTGCCATAAGATCGTAAAAAGATTTACCATCTTCAGGGATAATTGACATCCCTATATTAATAACAATATCTCTATGTAATTGCGTCTCAAGAAAATTAACAATTTTATCTAAAATCACCTCTGAACCGTCTCGATCACTTGCAAAACCAAGAAGAATAAAAGTTCTGTCATCTATTACAAATACTGAGTCGCTATATCTGAATGTATCTTCAAGAGCATCTTTTTTCCCAATAAGTGAGGGGAGCAACATCTCTTTATCATTAGGTTCAACAGTAACATAAAAGAGTGTAGTCTCCACACATGCTCTTAAAGTTTTACTAAACTCTTTAGATATCCACTTTAAATGCTTAAGCGTTATGCTAAATGGAAGCCTTTTGTCTTTTACAACTGTCTTGATAGAACACTCTGCATTAAGCCCTTGTAAATGATACAAAGCAAGCTCTGCACTATCTTCTCTGCTCATGTCTCCTAATATTGCAGGAGGATTATTGACTATAAACTCAGCTTTTTCATAGGTAAGTTTAAACTCCTTAACCAAAAAGTGGGATAGTGCTTTTAGATTCTCCTTTGTGCCACATTTTTTAAGAATAACTCTATAAAAAGTATCAATCATATTTGTTTATTCCAGTAGGGGAAAGATACGCCGATTGAAACAACAGCTCAATTAAAGTTGGTGTTACTGTTTTAAAGATAATTTATCTTATACTGTTTACTATTCAAGGTCATAAATTGAATTTTACCTAAACTGTAGAGACGCACGACCGTGCATCTCTACCAATCTATGCCAGCTTAGAGTATAGGAAATAACAGAGTCCCTGCAAAACTTCAATTGCCCTATTGGATTTACTGGATAGTAAATAAATTTTGCAAGAGGTCAAATACGTTAAAGCTCTATTGAGATTCCATAGCACAGGTCAGATATTCAGACAACATGAAACGCATTTTTTTCTTTGAATCTCTACAGTTCAAATATAGCTCAAAGAGTAAACCTCATGCAAAATTTGAGTTGTTTTTGTAAAAGGTTAAATATTCATAAATCATGCGGTAATATCAACTACATTTCCACCAAGCTCTTTTATCTTTTCATCAATAGCTTTCAAAGATGAATCAATAGTCTGATAAGCTATATCAGGCATTGTGCCTCCCCAGACTTTTTCAGCATCTTTTAATCCCTTTAAAACTCCCTCTCTACCAGCTTTGAGCTTTTCAATATCATCACCTGCACCAGCAATTACAAAATCGCTGATTCGACCCGATGTTTTCTTAACACCCCAATAACCATCTTCACCAAAAGGGTCGTCTGTATTACTAACTTTGGGCGACAAAATGGAAGAGTCAGAAGATGTAGATTGTGAAGTTCCAATTCCGAGCCGTTCTAGTAGTTGAGACTTTAATTGACCTTGGTTGGTAAGGTTATCAGAAGTGTTAGAAGAGACTTGGAGCTTAAAACTGCTCATCATAACGTTAAATTCCATATCTTTTTTAACCTCTTCACTACTTCCACTACTGCCAATACCGTAAGCACTCTTAATAGTTCCTGAAAATTTTTTAACTTCATAGCTTAGATTTGCTGAAGTCTTACCAATACTTCCTGTTTCCATAATAACCTCCTATCGTTATGTTGAAGATTGAAAAATAAACTTTAAAAAATTACCACTCTCTTCAAATTTGTAGAATTTAATCCTTTGCAATTACTATAATCTAATCGTCATAACACGGAGAACACTTAAGATGTAGAAATAAACTAATAATAGTAAACAATAGCTATATTTCCTTCTTGACTTAAATAGAGTGATTTATTATTCAATTAAAAATAGTTTCATTAATTAACTGAATGCTATTTAATTGTTAAAGGTAAATAATAAAAGTTGTTGTATTGATACGATAAGATGAGCTTTTTAACAAATAATCTGCTGTTTTAATCTAACACAAAATTAAGGAGGGAAACATGCGAATCACAACAAAATTAATGATTTTAGTTCTTTGTGTAGTTGTAGCTCTTGGTATCACTTCAATGACTGTATCTATTAACTCAATTATAAAACAGAGAGATACAGAGCTTAAAGCTGTAGAAGATACTCTTTTTAACCATAAGACTGAAATTTTAAAGGTTATGACTGGCAACGCCTACTCTATAATTGAGACTGCGTATCGTGAAGCCCATGACGTAACTCGCATTAAAGCATTAGTAAGCCATAGATTAAAAAATGCGGTTGAGATAGCCTATGGTTCACTTGAAGCTATATCTAAATTAGAAGGCGATGGTCTATCTGCAGAAAAGAAAAAAGATTTTGCTAAAGAAACTATCAACTCTCTTAAATACGATGGCAATACAACTTTTTGGATTGTTGATACAGATTTAAAAACAGTTGTGAATCCCAAATTTCCCGAATTGATTGGAAAAGATATATCAAACCTCAAAGATATTGAGGGAAAACCACTTTTTCCAAGCCTCCTTAAAGATAGCATTGATATTGGCGAGGCTTGGTTTGACTATATGTGGTATAAAACAAATTCTGAATCATCAAGTGTCAGCAAATCTCAAACAGATTCAGGATCATCAAGCGTTAGCAACTCTCAAACAGATTCAGGCTCATCAGGCACAAAGCAACCTTATCCGAAAATTGCATACGCAAAATTTTTTAAACCCTGGAATTGGGTTATTGGTTCAAGCCTCTCTCTTGAATTGGCTGAACAAGGATTTAAAGATAGAAGTAAAGATGTAGTTGGTGCTTTAAGATATGGACCTGACAACAAAGATTATTTTTGGATACATGAGATTAGCAGTAGCGAGTTTGATCAGTTTAAGATGGTTATGCACCCAACAAAGCCAGAGCTTAACGGTAAAGACATTAGTGGATCAAAAGACCCTGATGGGAAATATCTTTTCCGTGAAATGAACACTCTATGTCGAGAAAAAGGAGAGGGTTATGTTAAATATATGTGGCCCAAACCAGGGGAAGATGAACCAGTTCCTAAAATATCTTATGTCAGGATTTTTGAGCCTTATGGTTGGGTAATTGGAACAGGGGTCTATGTTGATGACATAAAAAAGGCTGTTGCAAAAAAAGAGGCTGAGATAAATGAAATGCTTTTTTCAGCCATTTTAAAACAGGCTATTTTTATGAGTTTAATCTGTCTCTCAATTATTGTTGCTACATTTTTTGTTGCAAAGAGAATCTCTAAACCAGTTGTTGAGATAAGCCTTATGTTAAAGGAGATTGCTGAAGGGGAGGGCGATTTGACCCGACGCATAACAGTGAAGACAAAAGATGAGGCAGGTGAGCTTGCCAACTGGTTTAATAAGTTTGTTGAGCATCTTCAGCAGATGATATTGCAGATAAAAGAAAATTCAGGACTACTTACATCTAATGCCCAAGAGGTTTCGTCTCTCTCTGATATGATGCGTGGTAATGCAGACAGTATATTCTCACAGCTTAATGTTGCCAACAGATCGTCTGAGGAGATGAACTCAAATATTCAATCTGTTGCATCAGCAATGGAACAGACAACAACTAATATGAACATGGTTGCAGGAGCCACAGAAGAGATGAACTCCACCATAAACGAGATTGCAAAGAACACATCACAGGCAAACAAAATCACAAATGATGCTGTTAAACAATCTAATATGGCTAAGGAGAATGTTGATAAACTGACAATTCTTGCAAGGACGATAGGTAAAATCACAGAAGTTATTACAGAAATTTCTGATCAGACTAACCTTTTAGCTCTCAACGCCACCATTGAATCTGCAAGGGCAGGTGAAGCTGGCAAAGGATTTGCAGTAGTGGCAAGTGAGATTAAAGTTCTGGCACGGCAGACAGCAGATGCTACTTTGAAAATAAATGAGCAGATTAACATGATTCAGGGATCAACCCAACTTGCGGGCGAGAATATCCACAACATATCAACTATTGTTGAGCAGGTAAATGAGATTGTATCTTCAATTGCAAGTGCTATTGAAGAGCAGTCTGTAACTACAAATGAGATTTCTCACAATGTATCTCAATCTTCTGAAGGAGTCTCTGAAATCAATGAAAATCTCTCACAAACATCATCAGCCGCAGCCGAAATAACAAATCAAGTTGAAGAGATAAACAGATCTGCTGCCCAGATGTCTGAAAGCTGTGCTAAAGTAAATGAGAATGCAGAGAGACTTAACGCTCTTGCAAAAAGTCTTAATGAGATGGTAAATCGTTTTAAAACATGAGATTTTATTCGTGTTTACTATACTGCAAGCGGTCATAAATTGAGTTTTTATATTCTCATTTTTGCTTTAATTTGTTAATGTGTGTTTATGACAATAGAACTTGAATTCACACCAGAAATAATAGAAGAGATAAACTATGAACG
>JADFZQ010000054.1 GCA_015232455.1 Desulfamplus sp.
GTTGCAATGGCAAAGAGGTCACACCCGTTCCCATCCCGAACACGGAAGTTAAGCTCTTTAGCGCCGATGGTACTGCATGGGAGTCTGTGTGGGAGAGTAGGACGCTGCCGGATTATTTATATCTTATACGTTACTTATACTATTTCTTACCTAATTTTGTAATAAAAATATGGTTTTACTTTTAAAAGCCATTGAGAGACAACTGCTAATATTATTCCATTGCTGTTGTCTCTCAATGGCTTTTTCTATTTAATTATTACTAAAAAGTATCTCGAAATTCAATTAATCGGAGAAGGAATTGAATAAAAAGACTAAAAAAAGAAAACAATACAGCAGATATCAAAAGAATATATCCAAAAAAAATCTGTCTAACTTAGGTGAGAATAGCTCTTCTAAGTTGAATTATTTACAATCCCAAAAAGAATGTTCCGAATATTGCCTTAAAGAGGAAAATATTCACTCTGAAGAGATTAAAGAGTTAATCTTTCAACTTGAACAGTTGGTTAAAGTGAATCAATTACAGCAATTAGTTAATGCAAGAAAAAACGAGATTGAATATATCAGAAATGAATTACTTAACAAGGCTGTAGATGCGGGCAGGGCACAATTAGCAGCAATGATTTTGCATAATATTGGTAATGCAATAACTCCTGTTGCTGTTTATACTGAAAAACTTAAGCTTAGAAACACTCCTGAAATAATAGATTATATTAAAAAATGTTATACTGATCTCATCGCTCATAAAGCTAATCTAACTGAATATATAACAGATGATGTCAGAGGTATTGATATTATAAATTATATGGGAGTATTGATTGATAATCTTGCCAACGAAAATAGAAAAAACTCGGACATAATAGATAGAATTGCAACTGGGGTCGATTATGTGGCACAAATTCTAACTCTTCAGCGTGCATACTCGCCAGGTAAAACAGAAATCAGAGAAAAAATAAATATTAATCTTTTAGTTAAAGATGCCTTGAAAATGCAGGAATTTTCAATCTCAAAGAGAGATATTATTCTAAAAACAAATCTTATCCCAACTATTCCATATATTCTTATGGAAAAAAATAAATTGATGCAAGTCATTGTAAATCTTATTAAAAATAGTTGCGATGCTATTGACGAAAATGTGGAACAAAAAATTCATTATCTTGAGATAACGACCTATTCGGTAAAAAATATGGTAGGCTTAAGAATCAAAGATACAGGAATAGGAGTTGAGATAGAGAGACAAAAAGAGATTTTTGATTTTGGGACTTCAAGTAAAGGTTCATCTGGGTTTGGTCTCTACTATTGCAAAAGCTTTATTGAAAATAATAAAGGAAACCTTCTGTTTGAAAGTGACGGTAGAGGACTTGGTTCTACTGTAACAATAGAGTTCCCTTCCGCTCCATCTGCACCAATAAATCTTGTATTGGACTAATAAACCTCAATCTACTTATCTTCCCCTTGCACAATTGTCTATTCTGGTGTAATTGCCAAAAATAAACTCAAGAGACAACCAAAGTTTGATATATAATTTGACTAATATATAAATAATTACACTGGATTTGTTTATATGGTTTCATCAAAACGAATTTGTTCAATCCTTATAAATGCTGGAATTATATCAACTTCTCAGGCTAAGTATGCTTTGCAAAGAGAAAATATCACAAGAGATAAGATTCAACTTGAACGTGAAAAAAAGAGGGAAAATTCGGGTGTTAATAGCGTAGATGCTCCAATAACATTTGTTGATATTCTACTTTCATTGCAGATAAAAAAACTTGATAATCCAGAGCTACCTATAGAGGAAGATGTCTTATATGAGACAATTGCCAATGCCTTGAATGTTCCATATAAAAAGATTGATCCCTTAAAACTTGATTTGAATTTAGTTACCAAAACTATACCAAAATCGTTTGCCATGAAGCATCTTCTTCTGCCTTTAGAGATGGATAAAGGTTGTTTAGTTGTTGCGACCATTGATCCTTTTAACCACGAAGCAATTGCAGATGTTGAACGGGTAACTAATTTAAAAGTTATACCTGTGGTTAGTTCAAAATCTGACATCAAAAAGATGATTTCAGAGTGTTTTGGTTTTAAACACTCAATAAGTGCTGCTGAAGATCAGTTTGCATCAAGAGGCGTTGAACTTGGAAATTTTGAACAGTTTGTCCGCCTCACATCATCAGACGAAGTCCCGTCAACGGATCAACATATTGTTAATGCGGTCAACCATCTTTTTTCATACTCATTTGAGCAGAGGGCAAGTGATATCCACATTGAGCCAAAACGAGAGACATCAGTTGTTAGAATGAGAATTGATGGTGTTCTCCATACTGTATATAAACTTCCTAAGAAAGTCCATAATGCTGTTATAAGTAGAATTAAAACCCTGTCTGGTCTAAATATGGCAGAGAAAAGAAGACCTCAAGATGGACGCATCAAGACAGAAAAAGATGGAATTGAAGTTGAAATCCGCGTTTCAACAATTCCAGTAGCATTTGGTGAAAAGGTCGTAATGAGAATCATGGATCCAGCAGTTCTATTTCAGAATCTTGAATTTTTAGGATTTGAAGATGATGATTACCATAAATACCAAAAGTTGATAAAAATGCCTCATGGCATCATTTTAGTTACAGGTCCAACTGGCAGCGGTAAATCAACAACCCTCTACTCAACTCTAAGGCTTCTATCTTCACCTGAGGTTAATATAACAACTATTGAAGAGCCAATAGAGATGATTCACGAAGATTTTAACCAGATCGCTGTTCAGCCAGCAATTGATGTAACCTTTGACACCATACTTAGAAACATTCTCCGTCAAGACCCAGATATTATAATGGTAGGTGAGATAAGAGACCTCCAGACCGCTCAAAGTGCTATTCAAGCAGCTCTGACAGGTCATCTTGTTCTATCAACACTTCATACAAATGACGCTGTCTCCTCTGTTACACGTCTTCTTGATCTTGGTATTCCGCCATTTTTGGTTCACTCATCGCTCACGGGCATTGTTGCTCAAAGGCTTGTGAGAACAATATGTCCATTTTGTTCAGAGAGCTTTGAGATGGATATAACAGAATTTAATGCTCTTGGGTTTAATATGGCTGATGATGGCACAATACGTCATAATGGGCATGTAACTCATAATGGGAATATAAGTAAAGAAGGTGATGTTATTCTTAAACGCGGAAAAGGGTGTGTCAATTGTAGATATACAGGTTATAAGGGGAGAAAAGCTGTTTTTGAGGTGTTGCCATATTCAGAAAATCTTAAAAAAATGACCTCTGCTGACGTTAATATCTCTGAATTGAGAAAAATTGCAGACATTGAAGGCTTTGTTACTCTAAGAGAGAGGGCGATCACAAAAATGCTCAACGGTGAAACAACCTATCAAGAGGTGTTAAAAGTTACATGGGAGAATATTTAAGTGAATAGAGAATCTTCCAACGAACTAATTGGATTAGGAATTTTAACTGTTGGCACAAATTTGATATTAATGATTATAAAGATAACTACAGGAATTCTTGGAAACTCTTATGCACTTATAGCAGACGGGATAGAGTCAGCAAGTGACATTATATCTTCTCTTATTACGTGGGCAGGCTTTCATTTATCACTTAAGCCACCAGATAAAGAGCATCCTTATGGTCATGGTAAAATTGAATCATTAACTGGAATCTTTTCTGGTGCTTCTATTATTGCAGCAGCTATATTTATCGCATACAACTCAATCAAAGAGATTTTAACACCAAATCAACCACCTGATTGGTTTACGCTTCCTGTTTTAATTTTGGTAATAATCACCAAAGAGATATTATCCAGAAAAGTCTTACATGCAAGTAGTGAAACAGGAAGCCAAGCCTTAAAAGGTGATGCGTGGCATCACAGATCTGATGCAATTACTTCAGCAGCAGCAGCATTTGGCATCAGTATCGCAATATTTGGTGGCAAAGGTTATGAAATGGCTGATGATTGGGCTGCACTTGTTGCTTGCGTTGTCATTTTAATAAACGGAATTGTTATTATTAAAGGTTCTCTGCACGATGTTATAGATGGCTCTGTAGATCAAGAGATTATTATGGCTGTTACCAAGTTAGCTACGGAGGTTGATGATGTAGTTGATGTTGAAAAGGTGAGAGTTAGAAAGAGCGGAATTGGGCTGTTTGCAGATATGCACGTTAGAGTAGAACCCAATATGACTGTATTTGAAGGTCATGCTGTAAGTCATGCTGTTAAAGAGCGAATCATGTCCAACGACAGACGAATTCGTGATGTGATAGTTCATCTTGAGCCAGCACAAAACATCAGGCAATTCTAAGCTGGAATAAATTGAGTAGGGTTTAACCATGGTTAAACCCTACAAATTATGACATTGCTGGATATAAATTCGGTATTATTAAATTTTTATTCTTAAACTGCTGGAATATGGGAAATTTTATGAAGAGAATAGTAGATTTTTTATTTGAAACAAATATGTTAAAAGAGCTTACACGTTCAGGCTATGCTTTTCTTGGTTCTGGAAAGGAGACAGTTGCTGAACACTCTTTTATGACAGCCATGATCTGCTTTGCAATCTCTCGAATTGAGCCAACAAACCTTGACACTGAAAAGCTGATTACAATGGCATTAATACACGATTTACCAGAAGCAAGAATGGGCGATCTAAATTATGTTCATAAAAAGTATGTAACTGCACTTGAGGATAAAGCATCTAAAGATATGACAGATGGTTTGCAGTTTGGCAGTGAAATTATAGCTCTTTTGGAGGAATTTAATGAGGCAAAAAGCCGTGAAGCAGTGCTTGCAAAAGATGCAGATCAGCTTGCTTTTATTATTGAGCTTAAAAAACTACATGATGCAAACTCCTCAAAATCGCCAGAAAAGTGGCTGCCCTTTATTATTGAAAGGCTGAAAACTGACACAGGCAAAAAACTTGCTCAAACTATTATGGAATCAAATTGGGACGACTGGTGGTTTAAGAATTATTCAGAATAAAAAATAATATGAAAAATAATAGAGATAGAGAAATTACAAAAATCGTCTGTTTCTGCGTTTTTAATGACTCATATATTTTGGAGCATTTGCAGAATGAAAACAGCTATCTGCTCAAATTATGCCGCGATCCTGATAGCCTTGAGCATGTTGTTAATGCTATGCACCCAGATATTATACTGATTGATTGTTCAGGGAATGTGCCAATTGGGGCTGAATCTGAAAAATTGATTGACCTTAATGATGTAGTGCGGTCTGAAGATAAATTTTGTTGTGATGAAGCATCTAATTCTAATAAAATTGATGCTTCTGAAATGGCTAATGCTAGTTCTAATAAGATTGATGTTTCTGAAAATAGAGATTCATACCATAGCAAAACAGAGAGTTCCCCCTCAATTTTTGTTCCAAATTATCTGCCGCAACACCTTGAACACCTGCTTATCTGGAATATTGTAGCCAAAGCAGAAACAGAGATAATATTTATATTTGACTCTGACCCTGGCGATGCTGTTAAATCCCAATGCTTTGAAAATAGGTGTGATGTTATTGCTGCACCTTTCTCTTTTGAAGAGCTAAAATTTAGAATAAAGCTCCATGTAAATCAAAAAGAGCTTAAACAGCGGGTAAATTGGCAAAGATCAAATCTTGATCGAGCTGTTGAGCATATTGAGAAGTTAAAGCAGATCATTTTTGACACAAGAAATGCGTGGTCAAGGGAAAATGAGCTTCTTCACAACTCATTAAACCAGATCAATATGATGACAAATGATCGTGATATATTAAAAAAAGAGCTTAAATCTGCCCGTATAAAATTTTCTGAAAATATAAGAGGAATTAACCAATTTTTATGCAACATGGTTGAATCCCAAAACGAGTATCAAAAAGGTCATTCTAAACGAGTATCTGAGATTGCAGAGCTTGTAGCTTCTGAAATGAGGCTTGAGTCAAAATCTGTTAGGTTGTTAAAAAACGCTGCAATGTTGCATGAGGTTGGAATGCTTCTTATTCCTTCGTCTATATTGAGTAAAGACAAATCTCAACTGTCAGATTATGAAAAAAATATGATGCTTCACCACCCGTCAGAAGGGGCATCATATTTAGCAAAATGTCCGGGATTTGAAAAGATTGCAGAGGTTATACGCCATTTACACGAAAACTCTGATGGAACAGGCTATCCAGAGGGATTAAAGAAGAGATATATTCCTTTGTTATCCAAAATACTTGCAGGGGCAGATGTTTTAGACCAAATATCTATTGATAATCCACACGCCTCTGTTGATAGGTTGCTTCAGATTCTTGAGGAGGATTATGTTGGCTCACGCCTTGATCCATCTATTGCAATTTTTCTTGAAAAATATTTAGTTACTCTTAATAACCAAGATTTAAAGCTAAAAGAGATAGCAGTTTATCAGCTAAAATCTGGTATGGTTATTGGAACAGGACTTTTTACAAAAACTGGAACAAAACTTTTCTCTGCAGGAACAACCTTGACTGAGGATTTAATCCGTAAGTTAGAAAAATATACCAAAGAGTATCCTGTTGACGAGACTATATTTATAAAAATATAGTAGATTGTTTAATTTCTCTGTTAATTAAAAAATGTCTTGCTGGGCTATTTTATGAATAAAAATAGATTTTTTTTGTTTTTTTTAAATAAAGTTATAAAAAATCATAGATGTGGAGTTTAGATTATGGATCTTGCGTCAATTATTGGTGTGGTATCTGGTCTTGGATTTATTGCTGGAACTATTCTTCTTGGCAGTAGCCTTATGCTATTTTGGGATACCCCTTCAGTTGTTATTGTTTTTGGGGGAACTGTTGCTTGCGTATTTGTAGGTTATCCACTTAAAGATGTGTTAAGCCTTGTTAAAGTTACCATGAAGGTCTTTATGTTTAAGATTGAAAAGCCTGACACAATAGTTGCCAATCTTATAGAGATATCTAATAAGGCAAGAAAAGGTGGACTTTTATCTATTGAATCAGATATAGCTAATGCCACAGACCCTTACTTAGCAAGTGCCTTACAAATGACTGTCGATGGTGTTAAAACTGGTGATATTGCCGCTGTTATGCAGAAAAAAATGGATATGGTAAAAGAGGCAAATGGAACTGGTGCTGCTTTATACACAAGTCTTGCCGCATTTGCCCCTGCTTTTGGTATGATTGGAACGCTTATTGGGCTTGTGCAGATGCTTGCAAACCTTGATGATCCAGCAAGTATTGGACCATCAATGGCTGTTGCTATGATTACAACCTTTTACGGTGCAATTATTGCAAATCTATTTTGCACCCCAATGGCAAATAAACTGAAAATTAGATGTGGCGAAGAAATTTCCAACATGAACATCATTTATGAAGGGGTTCTTTCAATTCGTGAGGGAGAGCATCCAAAGTTATTGGAAGAAAAACTCAACGTATATCTTGGCTCAAAGCCTAAGGACGGCGGTAAGAAATAGGGGTAGGGAGTGAACTAATATGGCAGAGAATGCACCAGAAGCAGAAGCACCAGCTTTAGAGTGTCCTAAGCAAGAAGAGCAAGAGTGTCCGGGCGGTGCCCCTGAATGGATGGCGACCTTTTCAGACCTTGTTACTTTATTGATGTGTTTTTTTGTGCTTATGTTTGCTATGAGTACCACTCAACAGGAGACATTTAAAGAGCTTGTAGAGTCTCTAAGAAGTGCCTTAGGTGTTGCTGCTGTTCCAGAGGCTGGAAGCAGAGAAGGCTTAACAATGAAACCTGTTCCATCACAGACTTCAGCCGAAGAACAGAAAGTTGATGAGATGGGCGGCTTAATACAGCAAGAGCTTGAAGAGGTTGTAAGTGAGGTAAGAGAGCTTGTAATGTTCAATAAACTTGGTGGACTTGTAACAGCATCTGAAGGAGATATGGGAGCAGTTATTACCATGACAGATATGCTTCTATTTGAAAAAGGTGGGGCGGAGTTATCTGACATGGGAATAGATATTTTAAGAAAAATTGCTTCTGTTCTCTCAAGGCTCGCATATCATGTAAAAGTTAAAGGTCATACAGATAATGTTGAGGTAAACTCAAAAGTTTATCCATCAAATTGGGAGCTTTCAGCAGCAAGAGCAAGTGCAGTTGTGAGATTGCTTGTTGAGAGTGGTGTAAATCCTAAATATATCTCTGCTGAAGGTTATGCCCAGTATAAACCAGTTGCAACTAACGATACTGAAGAGGGTAGGGCAAGAAACCGAAGAGTTGAGATTGTTTATGACAGAGACATCATTGCACGAGATTTTGAAGGTTTGAATAAGGGATCAAAGTAATCTTTAATTGAGCTTGATCGTATTTTTATAACTATATACGGGGTTATTAATGAAACGTGCTTTAACTCAAATTGCCAATGAGCTTGGCTTGAATATGGATACATTAGAGCGGTGGATAAGACAGGGCAAAATTCCTGTAAATAAACAGGGATACATGGGTATCTACAACGAATTTGAGCTTAATAGATGGGCTGAAAAGCAGAGAAAAAGTATAATACACCCTGAAAATATAGACGATTTAAAAAAAGATTGTCTTAATAAAGATTTTCAAAATGAAAATAGATTATCTGCTTCTGTTCTTACATCTGCTTTAAAAAAAGGCGGGGTATTCCATAATATTAGAGGAAGCAATAAAGAGGAGGTTCTTTATGCTGCCATTTACGCTATTGCTGAATTTATAGATAAAGATAAAGATGAGATTTATCGTCAACTTATTGAAAGGGAAAGACTTGCCTCAACAGGTATTGGAAAAGGTATTGCAATACCTCACCCAAGAAATCCGCTTGTTAAAATTGGTCTGACTGAACCAATGATTGTAACCTGTTTTCTTGAAAAAAGTATTGATTTTGAGGCTATTGATGATAAACAAGTGTCAACTCTGTTTCTGTTATTTAGCCCCACAATTGAACTCCATTTAAATCTTTTATCTCGTCTCTCTTTTTGCCTTAGAGATAATGATTTTATAACATTTCTTAATCAAAAACCAGATAAAGATTTACTTCTCAGTCGTATAAATGAGATTGAAAATAGCATAGATAAAAATATATAAATTTAATTATTTCACATCTGAGCTTATTTTAGGGAAACGCCGACAAACGGTGTAAAGGTAAAACACAGTGAGAAAAATTAAAAAAATTGCCTCGTGGCGACATCCCGGAACACTCTCTATTTTTATAATGGACGACAGGCTTTTACTAATTTGTATGGGTATTGTTGTAGGTCTTTGCAGTGGTCTTGCCGCACTTGCTCTTAACTATTCTCTTATCTTTATAATGAATAACCTTGATAATTTTCGTCATTATTGGTGGTCATTTCTCATACCAGCATCTGGAGCGATGTTTTCATCTATTTTTCTTAAAAAAATAATAAAAGATAGGGGAGGGCATGGGGTACCTGAGGTAATTCATAGTGTATCAAGATATGGTGGGCGTCTTGATCTCAGCTCTATTTTTTCACGCCTTGTAGCAAGTTGTTTAACTATTGGAAGCGGTGGGTCAGCAGGTCCTGAAGCCCCTGTAGTAGTAAGTGGTTCAGCCATTGGGTCAAATATCGCAAGATTTTTTTCACTTAACGAGAGACAGCGCATAACCTTAGTTGGGTGTGGTGCTGCTGGTGCAATAGCTTCAATATTCAACGCACCATTGACTGGGATTATCTTTACTATGGAGATAATTCTGGGCGAATGGTCAATGGTTAATATTATTCCGATTGCTGTTGCCTCTGTTGCTGGTGCTGAAATCAGCAGAAATCTCCGTGGCAATATTATTGCCTTCGAAAGCAGTATAAATTTCGACCTTAGTAACTATCACTTTGTCGCGTGCGTTGGTCTTGCTCTTTGTGCGTCAGTGGCTTCAGTTGTTTTCACAAGAATTTTAAGAAAAATGCACAATCTCTCTCACGATGTGCCTATCCCTTTTTGGTTAAAAGCCTCTATTGGTGGTGCTGCTGTAGGAGTTATCGGTTTTGCAATTCCAGAGGTTATGGGAGAAGGCTACCACTCAATTCATCAAATGATAGCAGGTATTTTTAAAGATGGAATGGGGATTGCTGTTATTGGGTGTTTGGCAAAAATTTTTGCTACTTCCATGACGCTTGGTTGGGGAGGCTCTGGTGGTATATTTGCCCCAAGTCTTGTTATTGGCAGCTTTACAGGTCTTGCATACCATAGATTTATCTCTTTTTTATTTCCTTCAGTTCCTTGGGTGAATGAAGGGTGCTTTGCACTTCTTGGCATGGCTGGTATGATAAGTGGTATTTTGCAAGCACCTCTTACAGGTATATTTTTGATTCTTGAAATCACTGGTAGTTATGAGGTGATGCTTTCACTAATAATTGTATCAACATTATCCACAACCATAACTCACTATGCAGAACCAGCATCATTTTACCTAAAAGAGCTAACAGAAAGCGGACAACTGCTAAGACCTGGAACTGATTCAAGAGTTCTTGCTGATATAAGTATCCGAGAAGTAGTTGAAACAGACTGCATAGCTGTTTACCCAGATATGTTGTTAAGAGAGCTTATCTATACCGTTAAAGAGTCAACAAGAAATTATTTTCCAGTAGAAGATCGCGATACAGGAAATTTTGTGGGTATAATTCAGCTTGATCATATAAAACCCTATATTTTTAATACGTTGATGTATGATACCGTGCTTGTTGAGCAAATTATGGACTCTACTCCTGATACTGTAAGTTATGATGATGATCTTTCTGAAGTACTTAGAAAAATGGATATGAAGAGATGTTTTAGCCTCCCAGTTATTTCTAATGGAAAATTTGCTGGTATGATCTCCAAAGCAACTCTTTTAGATAAATACAGAGATGAGCTAAATGTCCAGACAGCACACTCCTTCTAAGTTTCTAATGAGAATGACGAGCAATAATAATTTTAATTCCATAGAATTTTTTTTATGTGTATTGCAGAAAGTGTTTGACATGCAGTTAGAGTGCCTGTATAAAGCCCAAGTTTTTGAGAGAGATATTGTTTAGTTAGTCGTTTTTCTCTTTCTTGTT
>JADFZQ010000055.1 GCA_015232455.1 Desulfamplus sp.
TTAAATTCATATTCAGATAATAGTCTCCATGTCTTTCAAGTTTATAATACTTATAACTCTGAAACGCTTTATGAAAACTTACCTACTCTGTCAACACTTTGAAAAGAACTTAACAGCCCTGCCCAAGAGGCGGGGTATTAAACCCGAACTTCGCAATAAATGTAAAAAGGCACACGGCTCATACAGCCATGTGCCTTTATTTTTTATGATTTTATACATAGCATTCCTATTTCATTTGTGTAAAATTAACTTTATATTTGCTAAATTCATGCTTTTTATAAATATTTAATTTTACAAATCATGTAGGAGAGCTATATAACTTGTATATATTATGCGTTTGGACAAGTTCCTGTTCCGCTGCATTGAGCCTAATCAATAAAACCCTCTTTCCATTGGAGCATCTATTATTTCTGCTGCTTCCTCAGATGTGAGATAAACAGCGTGATAACTTTCACCATAGTTGTGCAGCATATTTACATAACTGCGTAGATGGTTGCGTGAACCTTTCATAAGATTTTGATATACTGCTTGAATATCTTGATTATCTGTCTTTCCAAGTGCCTCTTTAAGGTCAGATATGTCAAGCTCTTCAACTGCTGCACCAACTTTCAGTGCATCTAAAAATGAGATATTGCCTGATGTAAGAAGATCATTGTAAATCTGCTGGAGATCGCTGTCTGTAAAAAAACCTCTTTTATCATTTGTGATAGGGTCTGTAATTTCATACTTGGTCAAAAGAGCTTTTATAGAATCTGTATGTTTCTGCTCGCTGCCAGCAATATTATTAAATATGCGAGTTCCCCATTTCTCATAAAAGCTCTGATAAAGGTCTCTTGCAAGTTTCTCTTCTTCACGCATATAGATCAAATCTGCTTTTTCTGTATCATCTACATTTTCAAAAGGCATATCTGCAATTATCAATGAACAGTATCCATTCTGATTTGTTCCGTTCTGATTTGCTCCAGCACTTGATGTTGAATTATTACCCCATTTTCCCTGTTTTGCTTCTACAGCATTTACTGCCATAGAAATAATAAACGCCATTGCAATTAAAGTTATGGCTCTTTTCATAAGAGTATTCTCCTTTTTGTATTAAAATAAATATTATTTCTAAAATAAAACTGATTTAATTATTAGTAATGCAATTTAATTAATACAACTTACGTGCCAAGCTGATATTTTATTCTTCTTTTTAAATAATAGAGTTCTATATTGGAGATAATATGCTGTAAATAAATGGTTTATCATTCAATATTAGAATTACTTATTATCTAAATTAAGTTGGGCGGGTTTTCTATTTTTAAAGAGGGGCTTCGACAATAGTGTCGAATTAACCACTCTTTGTCGAATTATAAGGGAAAATTTTAAATTATTTAGTAGGGAGAATTAAAATGTTCTCATTAAATCTATATTCAAAAAATCCCATAAAGTGGTCTGCCTCTGCCTGCAAGCTCATCTATTTTTTTTACAACCAATGGATCAGGGGTTAATGGCGGGGCATGGAATGGTTTTATGCGGGCATCAATAACAAGAGGTCCTTTGCAGCCCCAATGTTTAAATGATGTGAAACTTCCAGAACCGTAAATATCGTGAGATGGGTTTGAGCGTGAGAATGTAATCCACAAAAAAGTTGCAAAATCATAACTTGCCTCAATTGAGTCATCAACTACAACAAAAAGGGGCAATCTTTCTGCTCTGTTTTGAACATTTAAGTTTTCTGTTAGAATATTGATCTCTTTTTCAGCGGCTGCATAATTTTTAAACTTTGAACCTGTAACTACAACAATACCCGGAGCCGCAAGTCTCGGATTTGAAAATGGCTCTGGAATATAAATATCTGATGGGAAATAGCGTAAAAGCTCCCGTTTTTTCTCTCCAGCAACTACCATAACAACCTTTGAACCCTCATTTAATCCTTCAGAAGAGTAATCAAGTGTATCCATAGTTGTGCATGTTTGAAAGTGAATATCTTTTGCAAAATCAATTCGTTCAAGTGCATATATAAAAAATCCCATCTCATCATTTATATTAAGCTCTGGATTGTCATTGTGAGAAGAGATGATAAGATATTTTGCAAGAGACAATTGCCCTGTTCCTAAAATTGCATTTGCGTGAGTCAAAAGCTCTCTTGGCTTTTTGTTGTCATACGGGACATATCTATCCATAGCTTTGGCAAAAAGAAGAGGGTGAACACCAGCAACATCAACTGCATGAATTGCAGTAACGCCCGGTAATTTATGCGGAATCGCACTTGCTGTAATTTCATGTATGATTTTGCCAAACACTGAATCTTCTCTTGGAGGTCTTCCTACAACTGTAAATGGGAAAATTGCATCTTTTCTGTGGTAAACCGCATCAACCTCAATATATGGAAAGTCGTGAGCAAGTGAATAGTATCCAAGATGATCACCAAAAGGTCCTTCTGGTTTTGTCTTACCAGAGACCACTCGACCAGTAATGCAAAAATCAGCATCTAAAGATATGATATTATTAATAAGAGAATTACCAATAATAGAACGGTTGCACTTATTTATTTTAATATTATCAATATCGCCATTTATTATACCATACCTAAAAGACCTCCCAGCCAAAACTCCAGCAAATGCAACTTCAGGCATACCTTCAGGCAGAGGCATTATTGCAGCAAGAGTGTGAGCAGGCGGACCTCCAATAAAGATACTCACAGGTAGAGGTTGATTTCTTTCAAGAGCCTTTGCATGGTGGTTGCCAATACCTCGATGAATCTGATAATGCAACCCAACTTCACGGTTAAGGATATAATCTCCGCCTGACAACTGAATGCGATACATGCCAAGGTTTGATTTCAAAATTGAGTTAGGTTTAATTTTATCAGTTGGTTCTACTGATAAAACTTGCGGAAGTAGAATAAAAGCACCGCCATCACCTGACCAGCACCGTATCATTGGAAGATCAGCTATTTGACATCTACAATCTAAAACCGAACTATTTAGAAGTTGATATTTTAGAGAATTAGCTCTTTTTTTTGAGGGTAGGGCGTGAATAAGAGAGGTGAGAGATTTTAACGAGTTAATAGGAGATTTTAATGCTGTTGATGGGTCAGAGATTAATTTAACCAGCGTAGCTACCTTAGAGAGTTCTGGCTCAAGTATCTTTAATGCCCGTTTATATGTTCCAAATAGATTTGAGACAGCAGGAAACTTACTTCCCTTTACCTTTTGAAATAAAATTGCAGGACCGCCAGATTCAAATACACGGTTATGAACTTCAGCCATCTCAAGATTTGGGTCAAGCTCACTCTCTATTCTTATGAGTTCCCCCTCTTTTTCAAGAAACTCAACACAATCTCTCATGCAGGTAAATATCATAATTTTGTTTGTGCTTTATTAAATTATATGGTTATGCGTTAGTTTAACTATACGTTTGTGTTTGACTACATCTCTTCTAATTTAACATTTTGTTTAAAACCAATATTTATACTGTTATCCATATAGATCATCTCTGTTGGGGCAAACTTGTAAAGTTGAGACCTATAATGTTTCTGAAAAAATGCTAATACTTCATCAATTCTATTGTTTGTCTCTCTTGGATTTCTTAAATTTCTTGAATCTCTTAAAGTGCTTGATTTAATTGACTCACCAAGTGGTATTCCAAATTTTTTGATATAAGCTGACACTACAGATAAAATATTTAGTCCGTTCTTCATATTGTTTAGACCACTCTTCATATTATCTATTGTATTGACCTCTTCAATTTTACCTCTCATCTGCAACCCTTTAATATTGCTAAATTTCAAATCGTCCCAAAATATAGATGCTGCAACCACCATCTCAGGGTAAGTTTTTGAGCCTATAATGTGTCGAGAGTTAGGGGAAGAGAAGAACCAGAATGCTCTGTTTTTGTAGAGATAATATAGAGGTGCAGACCACACCCCATTTTCCCAAGGTGTGGCAATTGTCATAACTTTTAATGAGTCAAATAGGTGTTCGAGCTTAGAAAAAGGTATAACTCCATCGTGAGTCATGCCTTAAATATACCCCCACTCCTGAAGACGCTTATAAGCATACTGGGCATATTCACCCTCTTGCACCTGCCGTAAATACTCCTGATACTGCAAAGCAGCCTCTTGATTTCTGTTCATTCCTTCCAAAGCATAGCCTTTGAAAAAAGTGGTGCCTGCATTTCCGGGTAGAAGCTGCTCATATTTTGAGAAGTAGTTAAGAGCATTTTCATACTGTTTAAGTTTCATTGAGGCAAATCCTGCAACATGATATGCCTGCCCCTCTGTTGGGTATATAGATGCACCCTCTTTAGCATATTTCAATGCTCTGCTGTAATCGTTTTTCACCAACATACATTTTGCCATCATAATGTTAGCAGTGTAATCTCTTGGACCAACTTTTAAGGCGTTGTTAAAAAGCTGTTCAGCATCATTATATTTTTTATTTCCAAGAGCTGTCTCTCCATTTTGCAATGCTGTAATAAGACTCTCTTTAGCTCTTAGTGAGGCGGTTCTATCCATGTATCTCTCTTTGTTTAAAGGCAGAGATTTTGATTGGATATACTTTGTTTGTGCCATCTGGATAGCTGTCTGGTAACGTTCTGAACCCATTGGGTGGGTAGCAAAAAGCATCTCTGCTGAAGCATTATGCCCTTTGCTCATACTATTTAAAAGCTCCATCAATCCAACAAAACCATACGTTGAGTATCCAGCATTAACCATATATTGATTACCAAGAGAGTCAGCTTCTCTTTCGTTATCTCTGCTGTATGTTGCAAGAAATACACCTTGTCCTACCATACCAATCTGCTGTGCAAGTTGACCAAGCTGACTGTTACGGCTTCCAACCACAGCAGCAATACTTCCAACAAGCATTGAAGATATTGTGCCCTTTGACATTTGCTGGGCACTATGCCTTGCATTTACATGCCCAAGTTCATGCCCAATAAGTGCTGCAAGCTCTGCCTCATTCTTAAGTTTAAGCAAAATGCCGCGTGTAACAGCAATTGAACCACCCGGAAAAGCATAAGCATTTATGTATGTTGCATTTACGCATCTAAATGAATAAGGCATTGAAGGGCGATGGGTACGGATTGCGATAGCTCTGCCAATTTCGCTGATATAGCCATTTAGCACAGAGTCTTGAACTACACCATAATCAGCAGAAAATTGGTGAGGTGCCTGCCGTTTGTCAATGCTTATCTCAGTTTGCTCAGAGACCATCATAAGTTGATTCACGCCAGTAACAGGGTTTACAGCACAACCAGAAGAGAACAAAATTCCAGAGCTGCTAAATAGACCAACTCCTGCAACAGCACTGTATTTAAGAAAATTTCGTCTGCTAACATCTATTTTAGATTTATCTTGAAGTTGATAAGTAACTGATTTCATTTTATCTTTATCCTCTATATTATTATCGAATCAACTTATTATTAGCTCTACTCTTTTATAAAAGAGCCTATAATTAAACATACAGTGCCAAGAGCTACAAAAAGTATCCATAAAGGCAATTCAAAAACAAGATAGTCAAATGAATCTTGTATTGCACCTACTGGCAGTTTATCTGAAATTAACACCCAAACATCATAGCTAATATCGCCAAGATATATAGTTGACCATTCGGGTCTGTTCATCAAACCTGAAAGTGATTCAAAAAGAAACGACAAACATGCTCCTATACACATTAATATTCCATATAATGTAAAACTATTCATATTCATAAGTTATTATCTCCTCGATACGATCTTGATTCTTACTATTTTTATGTAACCTTTTATTTATCTTCTTAAACTACTGCATTATATATTCTGCGGTTTCACTATAAGTCAAATAGTTTTGAGGTCATTTTTATTTAACTTAAACTATCTTTGTGTTAAAGAGCCTCAAATTAACTTTACAGATATAAATTATGATGGAGTAAAAACAGAATTTAACAATATGAAATCCCAAAATAGAACGCTGCATAAAATTGGTTTTGCATCTTTTATAATGATGCTCTCTGTCTTTTCAAGTCGTGTTATTGGTCTTGTAAGGGAGATGACCATTGCATTTGTCGGTGGGGCAAGAGGAGAGGTTGATGCCTACCAAATTGCATTTATTATTCCAGAGATTTTAAACCACGTTGTAGCAAGTGGGTTTTTATCTGTAACCTTCATTCCCATATTTGCCCACTACCTTACTAATAATAATGAAGAGGAGGGATGGCGAGTATTTTCAATTATTTTTAACACTTTTGGCATATTACTTCTTATTTTTATATCAGTTGCCTTTTATTACTCTCCTGAACTTGTGATGTTCTTTGCTCCAGGGTTTAAAGACCCCGAGCTTTTCAAAAGTGCAGTAAGAATGACCAGAATTATCATGCCAGCCCAATTTTTCTTCTTTGCAGGTGGAATGTTCATGGCTGTTCAATTTACAAAGGAGAAATTTTTTATTCCAGCCCTTGCCCCTCTTTTGTATAATTTTGGAATTATTTTAGGTGGTTTGACAGGGTTGATTATAAAATCAGGAATCGCAACTTTATGGCTTAATAACTTCTTATCAAAATTAGGAGTGAATAACCTCATTCTAAACACAGGAGTAGATAGATACGCTTCTGGAATGGAAGGTTTTGCGTGGGGTGTCTTTTTTGGTGCTTTTGCTGGAAATTTTATCTTGCAATATTTTGGTGCAAAAAAAATAGGAATGAAAATTTATCCTCTTGTAAAGATTAAACATCCAGAATTTATAAAATATCTGCTGTTGACAATACCATTGATGGTTGGACTTAGTATGAGCTTTTCGACCGAGATACTTCTTAAATATTTTGGCTCATTCTTGTCTGACGGGAGTATTGCAGCCCTCAATTATGCCTTAAGAATTATGTTTATTCTCGTGGGAATTTTTGGTCAAGCAGTTGGTGTTGCATCATATCCATTTATGGCACACCTTGCATCTCTTGGAAAAATTGACGAGCTTAACGAGCTTTTAAACACAACCCTTAAATATCTGCTGCTTGTTATACCTATTTCAGCTCTTTTCATCGTCTTAAGACATGAAATAGTCTTTCTTCTTTTCCAACGTGGCAAATTTAATCTTGATGCAACCAAACTCACATCTGAAGTTCTACCATTTATTATGGCTGGCACGTTTGCATTTGCTGCCCAAACCGTTGTGGTAAGAGGATATTATGCCATACAAAACACTTGGTTTCCCGCTCTCTTTGGAACTATTGCTGTTTTTGCCTCTCTCCCGCTCTTTTTTATTCTTACAAAGTTGATGGGAGCATCTGGTGTTGGGCTTGCTCTATCGTTATCTGCATTTATGAACAGTGGCTTTTTGTTTGCTCTTTGGAATAAAAGATCGTCAAATAGGGGAGCTTATTCTGTCTATCTATTTATGATTAAAGTTACCATTATAAGCTGTGGCATTGGTTTGATTTTATGGAAGGTTACTTTGCTGCTTCAAACAATTTTACAAAATCTCAATATTGGTAATATCTCAATTAACAACTCAACTATTTTAGGTGCTTTTATAGTCTCAGCTATTATATCTCTTTTGTTTGTAGCTCTTTTTGTTTTGTCTGGAATCTTTTTTAAAATAGAAGAGATAACTATATTTACTAACAAAGTTCGCTCAAAAATTTCTGTGGTTTTTAAAAAAATACTAAAAACAAATTAGCTTAGATTGCTGTTTTAACCCAATAATGCAGACAACTCTACTAAAAATTTGTGTTGCCTGCATTACGTGATTCATTACCAGTATTGCGAAAGCCTGTAATAATATCTTGTTAGGCTGTCCGTTGAAATGCTGGTTATATGATTTCTTACATTGATTCTCCCGCCTGCTTTAGAGCCATATTCACAATCTTATCACTGATTCTGAATTTCTCTCTTTGGAGTTTTTCGATATATGTTCTAATGTCTGTAATGAGTCCGAGCCTTTTGGCAACAATAAGAATGCCGATTAACCCCATAACTTTAAAACCCGCTCTAAACGCACTTTTTCTGGCTTTTTCTTCATCCAACAAAATCAAATCAGCTTGCATTTCTTTCGCCAAGACAAGAACTTCCGCTTCCCCTTTTTCAAGAATTGTCATCAGAAGGTTTGCTTGAGTATAATCACGAATCTTTTGTGTTATAATCCACTCTGATTTTTTGACAATTGTTGCTCCTGCTCTTAGCTTGCCGTCATCTGACACTTCTTTGAAAACGGCTTCGGGGATGTAAATATTCTGAAATATTTCTTTAAGCAAATTCGTCTTTTCTATTTTTGCAAGACCTATGAGAATGGTGGAATCGCTCACTACTTTCATGATTGCAACACTTTAATAATATCTTCAGCAGTTTCAAATTCTCTAATAATTTCATCATCATCATAATCAATAACAGGAATATTGTTACTGCTAAGATATTCTATAAAATCCCATTTTGACAGACCTGAAAGTTCTGTTGCATTTCCAATAGAAAGAAGTTTTTCTTTAAAATATTTAAGTGCAAGAAGTTTTCTTGATTCGCTAACAAGTTTATCTTTAGTCAGACCGAAACATGAAATCGATAAATATAGACTTTCTGGTAAATTTATAACTGCCTGAACTGTTTTCATTATGCCTCCTTTTATTTCTACCCAATAATCTTTTTTACAATTAGGATAGAATGAATCGCTATTGGCATCATAATAAGCATTATTTTTTCACAACAATGGCACAAGTCTATAGCCCAAATCATACCAATCAAAACAAATATAATCCCTATTTTGCATTTTTTCTCTATTACTGCTAAAAGGCTTAATATAACGTTACTGGTGACCGGTTGCCATGTAGGACAGCGGAATAGCAATCCGGTGCACTGGCGGGTTGGGTATTATTCTTTATTCTATTTTAGCGTGTTTTCCACGATTGCATTTAAAACATAAACAGCGTAAATTTTTCATGTCGCTTGTGCCACCTTGGGAAACCGGAATAATGTGATCAACTTCAAGATTTGCTCCACTGCCGCTCGCCCCACACAAAACACATTGAAACTTATCGCGTCTTAAAACGTCATATCTTTTCGAATTAGAGATAGGGCGTCGAGCATATTTATTATTTTCTGTTCTTCCTTCGACACAATCTTCTACCGGTATGATGCCCCATAGCACTAACCGCTCCAATAGGTCCTTAGCCTCAAATTCGCTTATCTCGTTACTGTCAACCATTGCTCTTATATCGTTGTGGTTCGTATTCGATAAAGAAAATTGCTTCAATGCATTATATCCTTGGATTCTGGAAAGACATCTCTTGTCGAGGACAAATATTTCGTGAGACTCCATGTCCAAGCATATGCAAGTGACCTTAATATCGAAATTTCCACCACATTCGCTGCACCATGCGAGGGGTTGTATTCTGTCAGGATATTGTTGGAGATATTCCAACCAAGCTTCTTTTAGACTCTCAATGGCAGCCGGGCATGCACCTTGTGACAGCAAATAATTCTTTATTACCTCATAATGAATGCTCTCACGCGGGAATTTACCATCGTCAACAATATCTCTTGATAAATCACCAACTCGATCTGGACGATCAACTTGAGGAAGCAGCCATTGATAGAAGGTTGCTCCTGCGGCATGAGTCTTGATTTTGTGAATTTCTGTATCACGTTGTTCTCTGTAAATTTTTGATGAGAATTCAGCAAGAGCTTGCATACTTGAGTCTGGTATTACCAAAATGGCATCACCGCTAATTTTGCATCCACCAATCTCTGTTTTGGGGCCAGTATTAACGTCTGACCATGTAACAGCGCGAACCAATTCATCGCCCTTTATTTTGAGCTTTTTACTTAGACGCGTTTTCTCAGCTGCGATAAGATTCTTGTATATTCTTTCTCCCACGTAGGTTCTATTATGTAACGATTCTTTATAATCTGAAGGTACTCGCTCATTTTTCAGCATCCAATCATATAGAGAGACGAACACCGATTTATTAGCATCAAGATTTTCAAACCATTTGTCCGGCAAAACGACCGACTGAATATTAGGAACCGCTTCTATAATCTTCTTAGGAGTGCATTTTCGCATATTCATTTCCCCATAAAATCCTTTAAGAAGTCTATCCGAAGATTTCCACTACCCAACAACGAGCTAACCGGCAGGGCGATAGCCCTGTCCGGTTGAGCGACTGGTTAAGGTTTTCCTCTGTAAATTTTCTTCGCCTCAATAGCACTATCTAATCTTCTATGTACAAGAGAGACCATTGATAGAATATCAAGAGCGTCCTGTTCGTCAATTTTCCATGTTATTTTAGGGGCATGTGCTGTTATATTTCTAAAAGTGCCAAACAGACCTTTTAACAAATTCATAAATCCTTTCTGTTCGCTTTGCTCGCTCTCAGTTTGTAAAGAATTCAATGCTAAATGAGGAATGTCAGATTTGAATGAAAACGCTTCATCGACTAAACCTGAACCATCAGAGAACAACCCTGTTTTCATTCGTATTTTTTCAGCTACACTCTTTGTTGCCTCGAAGACAGCGTGAAAATAATTATCTACAAGCAATTCTTCTTTACAGAATCTTAATATATCAGCATGAACTTTTCTATTTATAAGGCTTTCTCTAAGTTTACTGGCACGAGCAGAAGCCTCATCAATTGTAGATGCTTTTGATGTCTTTTGTAACTTTCCATCTTCTCCGAGAGTTAATCCTTCAAAACTTAGTACTTGATTTAATTTATATCGCACAGACGAAAACCATTCATGCTTAGTTATATGGCGAGCGGGATTCATTGCGTGTTGAATAAAAGCACCTACATTATTTGCACAATTATCAATATTCTGCTTTTGGCTGAGTGATTCAAACAATCTTTTCCACTTTGTATACTCTAAACGGTCAGTAATTGAGCTTTTTCAAAGTTCTGAAAATTGCAGGATAAAAGCGAATCCAATTCCAATTTGTAGGTTGAATGGGTTTGTTTTAAGCAATCTGAAATAGCAGTTTTGAA
>JADFZQ010000056.1 GCA_015232455.1 Desulfamplus sp.
TCTGGAATACAAAGTGCGTCCTCAACCATGGGTTTTCAAGGGAAGAGGACGAAGAAGTAAAAAAACACTTGAACGCATCAAAAAATGGGCAACTTTTTAAACCACGGTTGAGTGAGGTGCTACCCAGAACCGCTAACCCTATTTTTTTTCAATAGAAATCTCAGATCAAGTCTGAACTAACTCACAAACTTGAGATTACGCACAATATCATCAATATTCACATATCTCTGAAAATGCTCTTTTAATAGCTGATAATCTCTGTTTTTACGTTCAACTCTATCTAATTTCTGGAATGCTAAACTATCTACATCGCAAACCATTGTAATTCCAATATGCTCTAACCACTTTTTCCTAATTCCCCAAGAGTCAAAGAAGCCGTGCATGTATGTTCCGCAGATATTTCCATTTTTGGATATAGCCCCATCAAAATCAGATAATCTATCTCTGTTTCTCTGATGAACTTTAAGCATAGGTTTAACAAGACAATCACCGTTGTAATCGTTCAAACCAAGCGACTCCTCATTTGAGCAAGCAAGAGATTCCCCATTTGAGCAAGCAAGAGATTCCCCATTTGAACAAGCAAGAGATTCCCCATTTGAACAAGCAAGAGATTCTTTGTCTGAATAAGATTGGGATATGTTTGTCTGCCCCATGTGAATTTCGTATCCCTCACCATAAACGCCTTCCCATGAAAAATGGCTCAAAGTTGTTGTTTTTGGTGCTTTTAGAATTGTCTGAACTGGGAGAAGATTTAAACCTTCTGTTTTTCCAGAGTCTCCTTCAAGCCCGTCAGGATCATCAACATATTCACCCAAAATCTGATAGCCTCCGCAGATTCCTAAAATATGACCACCTGATTTAGCATAATCTTTAATCTTTATATCCCAGCCTGTTTGTCTGAGCCACTCAATATCTGATCTTGTGTTTTTTGATCCCGGAATAATTAGAGCCTTAAATCTTGTAAGATCAAGAGGTGTCTCAACAAATATTGTCTCAATTTCATTTATATCTGACAAAGGATGAAAATCTGTGAAATTTGAGATATGTTTTAATTTGAGCAACGCAATAGTAGGCTTTTGTCTGTTGATAATGTTCGGCTTCTGTCCGTCAATTTCTGATTCAAGTGAATATGGTGATTGAATGGAATATATTGATGGGCATTTCTCAATCTCAACTGAATCTTCTGCATCTATTTTAATATTATTAAACCAAGGCAGAACCCCAAAAATCTTTTTGCCTGTTCTATTTTCTATCCAATTTACGCCATCTTTAAAAAGCTCAATATCACCTCTAAATCGGTTTATAATAAAACCCTTTATCATATCCCGATATTTTTGAGGCAGACACTCAAGAGTTCCAACAATCTGCCCAAAAACTCCACCTCTGTGAATATCAGCAACAAGAATTACATCAGCCCCTGCATATTCAGCCATTCTAAAGTTGACAATATCTGAAGGCATAAGATTCACTTCAGCACAAGAGCCAGCACCTTCGAGAATGATCATCTCAAATCTATCCTGAAGCCTATCAAAGGCATCACAAGCAGCTTTAAAATAGTAATCTTTCCGTGAGTGGTAACTTAACGCTGTGCTGTTTTCAAAAGCCACACCATTTAGAACCACCTGAGACCCTTTCTCTCCAGTAGGTTTTAAAAGCACAGGATTCATATCAACATGCGGTGCAATTCGTGCGGCTTCAGCTTGAACAATCTGTGCCCGCCCCATTTCAAGACCTTCTGGGGTTATACCTGAATTATTGGACATATTTTGAGCTTTAAAAGGTGCAACCGATATTCCCATATCAGCAAAATATCTACAGATTCCAGCCGCAACAACGCTCTTACCAACATCAGACCCTGTGCCAAATATTGCAAGTGGTTTTATTTTTTTCATAATATTCTTTTCTTCATTATTTATTTGAGCTTTTAATTATATGCTCTAAGCAAGCATGAATTTAGCTTTTTATACTCTAAGCGGGCATTAATTGAGCTTTTTCTATTTAAGTAGAACTCAATTTATGACCTTGATCAGTATATATTTAGGCAGGAATCATCACTTTTCTATACCAACTCGTGCCATAACACCTTGTTTATAGTAGTGTTTTATCTCTTGCATCTCTGTAACCAAATCAGCCTTATCAATAACTTTCTGGGTTGCTCCACGTCCTGTAATAACAAGTTCTATCTCATCTGGCTTTGCATCAATAAGATTGATAAGCTCATCTTCAGAAAAGAGTTTACACATCACTGCAACATTTGCCTCTTCTGCAATTACAAGGTCATGCTCGCCTTTTTTAAGAATCTCCATCAACCGTTCATACCCTCTTTTTCCAGCTTCAATATCTTCTGGTGAAGGTTCTCCTTTTACAAATCTTCCAAGACCATACTGCTCAACCGTAATCTCGTCTTTAAATTTTGATAAAGCCTTGATTTCAGAATAGTCTCCCTGTTTTAGAAATTGGGCTATAAAGACCTTAAAACCTGCTCCTGCTGCTCTGAGTGCAAGACCTAAAGATGCTGTGGTCTTTCCCTTTCCATTGCCTGTGTATATTTGAACGTATCCCTTTTTCAAAGAATTTCTCCTTATCCTTATGTGATGTTATATTTTGATATATTTGCCTTATGTTTGTAATTATCTCTTCTTTTTTGTAGAACCTTATTGTATTTAGGTTATTATAATATAAATTTTCTATTATTACTATATTCCAAATATTTCGAGGTTATTTAATGCCAGATATAACAACTGATTTACTAATCATGCTATTTTTTGCGGGTCTCTTTGCAGGTCTTGTAGATTCAATTGCAGGTGGCGGCGGGCTTATCTCTGTTCCAGCTCTTCTGTTTGCTGGACTTCCTCCACAGCTTGCACTTGGAACAAATAAACTTCAAGGCACTTTTGGCAGCCTTTCAGCAGCATACAACTACGTAAGAAAAGGTCAGGCGTCTCTTAAAGATTCAGGAATTGGCATTTTGTTCACATTTATTGGAGCTATGGTAGGTGCATGGGCAGTCCAGCAGTTAAATCCAGAATTTATAAAACCTCTAATTCCTATCTTGCTCGTTGTGGTCTTTGTTTACACTTTATTTTCAAAAAAACTTGGTTATGAAGACCAAAACCCTAAATTGTCTTGGAATATCTTTTGGTTCATATTTGGAATTACTCTTGGATTTTATGATGGCTTTTTTGGTCCGGGAGTTGGCTCATTTTGGGCTGTAGCAATCATATATTTTTTAGGTTTTAACATGACAAAGGCTTCTGGATACACGAAGATAATGAATTTTGTCAGCAATATTGTGGCATTGGTGATGTTTATTATTGGCGGGAATGTCTATTACACAGTAGGATTTGTCATGGCTTTTGGTCAAACTATTGGGGCAATTATTGGCTCTGGTCTTGCAATAAGAAAAGGGGCAGCATTTATCCGCCCCGTCTTTTTAATAGTTGTATTTCTCACAATTATAAGGCTTGCTTATCTTAATTATTTCACCTGAATGCCAAGTGCATCTGCTACACCATTTCCGTAAGCTGGATCAGCTTTCATGCAATTTGCAATATGACGCAATTTAATCTCTTCTGGTGCGTCTCCCATAGCTCTTGCTGTATTGGCAAACAGGCGAGATTTTTCATCTTCGCTCATGAGGCGGAAAAGTAGTCCTGGCTGAGAATAGTAATCTTCATCAGTTCTATGATTCCAGTGGTCTGCTGCACCTTCAAGGCTTAATGGCGGCTCTGCAAAGTCTGGCTGTTCTTTCCACTCTCCATAACTATTTGGTTCATAACCAAGTGTGCTTCCATAATTTCCATCAACTCTCATTGCACCATCACGATGATAGCTGTGAAAAGGACATCTTGCCTTATTTACAGGAATAAGATGGTGATTTACACCTAAACGGTAACGCTGTGCATCTCCATAAGAGAATAATCTGCCTTGAAGCATCTTATCTGGTGAAAAACCAATTCCCGGAACAACATTTGCTGGATTGAATGCAGATTGTTCAACCTCTGCAAAGTAATTTTCAGGATTTTTGTTAAGCTCCATAACTCCAACCTCAATCAGAGGATAATCTTTATGAAACCAAACCTTTGTGAGATCAAAAGGATTGTATGGACACTTTGCAGCATCTTTTTCTGGCATGACCTGAACAAAAAGTGTCCAGCGTGGAAAATCACCTTTTTCAATGCTCTCATAAAGATCGCGTTGGTGGCTTTCACGGCATTTTCCAACAATTGCCTCAGCTTCTTGGTCAGTTAGATTTTTAATGCCCTGCTGGGTGCGAAGGTGAAATTTAACCCAGTAGCGTTCATTTTTGGCATTTATAAAGCTGAAGGTGTGGCTGCCAAAACCGTGCATATTGCGATAAGTTGCAGGGATTCCTCTATCGCCCATTACAACCGTTACCTGATGAAGAGCCTCTGGCAAAGATGTCCAAAAATCCCAATTATTCTTTGCACTTCTTAAGTTTGTTCTTGGATCGCGTTTTACAGCATGGTTAAGATCAGGAAATTTTAAAGGATCGCGTAAGAAAAATACTGGTGTGTTGTTGCCAACTAAATCCCAGTTTCCCTGTTCTGTATAAAATTTTATTGCAAACCCGCGAATATCACGTTCAGCGTCAGCAGCACCACGTTCTCCAGCAACAGTTGAGAAGCGGACAAAAAGCTCCGTCTTTTTGCCAATTTCAGAAAATATTTTAGCTTTTGTATATTGGGTTATGTCGTGTGTTACTGTAAAGGTTCCATAAGCACCAGAGCCTTTTGCGTGCATTCTTCTTTCAGGTATAACTTCTCTATCAAAGTGAGCCAATTTTTCCATGAACCAAACATCTTGAAGAAGCATTGGTCCACGAGGACCTGCTGTCATTACATTCTGATTGTCGGCAACTGGTGACCCTGCATTGTTGGTAAGTTTTGTGTTTTTCTCTTCTGCCATTTTTTTAGTCTCCTTTATTTTTTAATTTGGTGAGAACTAAGTAGAGACATACAATCGTGCATCTCTACAATTTAAGATTGGGTTAAAATTCTTGGCAATAAAATTTAAGAACAACTAATTGATTAGCTTGGGCAATCACTACAAATACCAAAGAAATCAAGCCTGTGGGTCAATATTTTAAATCCTGTTTCATCTGCAATTTCCTGCTGCATATCTTGTAAGCTGCTTATATCTGGATCAATGATTTTGCCGCATTTTACACATATAACGTGAGGGTGAGGATAGGGTTTATTTGCATCGTATCGATTGCTGCCATCTGGAAATCCTAATTCTAAAGCCTCTCCTAATGACTTAATTAGCAATACAGTTCTATATACAGTGGCAAGACTCATAGTAGGAAACTCATTTTGCAACTGTTCATATACTTTTTCTACACTGGGATGTCCTTCACTACCTGCCATAATTTTAATAACTCCAATACGTTGTGGAGTTATTTTATGACCATTGTCTTTAAGTTTTTTTATAATAATATCAAATCGTTCTTGATAATCAACCATAATGAGACGTTCACTTATTTTAAATAGAAATCAGCCATATTGAGAATTAATTTTAATTGAGAATGATTACTATTTAGTATTATTTTTTATTACTGTCAACAATTTATTGAAAGTTTATTTTAATTTTTTAGGATAGTTGAAACTTTGATAGTTTTATAAGAGTAGAATTTTTTAAATCTTGCTATCCCTATTTGTATCATTCAAATTGTTCAAAAATTCATTTGACCAGTCAAGTAAGTTTGTTTATTATTTTTTCCTATTAAAATCATACCTTCTGCTGGGGTAGCATAATACCAAAACTTATTTTACCCTGCCGATAAAACTACCTAAGTAAGGATAAATAGCTTAAATGAGCAATCTTTATATATTTATTGCAAGGCTAATTCTTGGCTTGACATTTGGCGTATTGCTTACAAGAATTTTTAGACCTGAATGGTCTATCTTGCATGGCATTATAATGGGTTTAATCCTTGTAACCGCTGCGTATTTAATGCAGATGATGAGAAACAAAAAGATCAAATGAAACTCTCCGTTGCAGCGGCGGGTATCTTAAAAACACTACAACGCCCCAAGGGCGGTATAAACCTGAGCCTCGCAATAAAATAGCCATATTTGCTAAAATTGTTTTTGAATCTAAATTCTTGAATAGAAAACATCAAAGGAGTTCAAAGTCGTTGAAACAGATCATTCTTGGAACTGCTGGACACATTGACCATGGAAAAACAAGCCTTATCAGAGCTTTAACAGGCATAGAGACAGACAGGCTCAAGGAGGAGAAAGAGCGTGGCATCACAATAGAGCTTGGATTTGCCTCAATCACTCTCTCTAATGGCAACGTAGTTGGAATTGTTGATGTTCCGGGGCATGAGAAATTTGTAAAAAATATGGTTGCAGGTGCAAGCGGTATTGACATTGTTGCTATGACAATTGCAGCAGATGAAGGCGTTATGCCTCAAACCCGCGAACACATTGAGATATGCTCACTAATGGGTATCAAATATGGTTTCATTGCCTTAACAAAAATTGATCTTGTTGATGAAGAGCTTATGGAGCTTGCCTTAGAAGATATTAGAGGTTATGTAAAAGGGACATTTCTTGAAAATGCCCCGATTGTTCCTCTATCTTCAACTACAGGAGAGGGTCTTGATCTATTTAGAACCACTCTTGATGAAATCTGCGATAAGATACCAGAACGACCTTTTTCTCCAATATTTAGACTGCCTGTTGATAGAGTTTTTTCCATGAAAGGTTTTGGAACGGTCATTACAGGCACACTTGCATCAGGTAAAGTTGATGTTGGTGAAACAATTATGGTTTACCCTTCTCTTACTACATCAAAAGTGAGAGGAATTCAGGTTCATGGGCAAAGTGTTGAGACCGTATATGCTGGCACAAGAACAGCTATAAACTTTCAAGGTTTAGATAAAGAACTTGTAAATAGAGGCGACATTCTATCAACACCTGACACATTAAAACCAAGCTACATGGTTGATGCCTATCTTCACTACCTTCCAAGCAACTCTAAATCTGCCAAAGCCCGTACCAGAGTTCGTTTCCATTCAGGAACAAGCGAAATTATGGGCAATGTTATCCTTTTAGATAGAGAAGAGCTGCTTGCAGGTGATACAGCACCTGTTCAAATACGCCTTGAGACCCCAGTTTGTTGTATGAATGGAGATAGATTTGTCATAAGAAGTTACTCGCCTGTTAAGACAATCGGCGGAGGTCATATTATCAACCCAGTTCCTAAAAAACATAAGCTCTTTAACCAAGAGATAGTTGATGGGCTAAATGCGATTGTTGAAGAGAACCATGAAAAGAGCATCTCATTTTTTATAAATCAGGGAGGTTTTGCAGGAGTCGCTTTTGCTGATCTTCGCATTATGACAAGCATAGCAGATAAAAAACTTGATACTATTCTTCAAAAAATGCTTGCTTCACGCCATATTATCCAAACAGACAAAGATAGACGAATATTTGTTCATGGAGATATTTTTGATAAGCTATCCAAAGAGATATTTGTTAAGTTAGATGACTACCACAAAGAGAACCCTTTAAAAGAGAGTATGTCAAAAGAGGAGTTAAAGTCTAAATTTAGAGCTTTTAAAGATAAAGATTCAAAACTATTTCCATTAGTTATGGCAAAAGTTGTAAAAGATGGAAGTGTTGTCCAAGAGGCAAATAGCATAAGACTATCCACCCATAAAGTTGCGTTGCAGTTTGATCTTAAAGAAGTAAAAGAGAAGATAGGGAAAATATACCAAGAGACAGGACTCACCCCGCCTTTTTTCAGAGATATTTGCAGTGAACTTGGGGTTGATCCCAAAATTGCAAGAGATGTTCTGCAGATGCTTATTGATGAGAAACAAGTAATAAAAACAAAAGACGATCTATATTTTGACATAAAAGCAATTAATAATTTAGAAAGACAACTTATTGAGTTTTTAACCAAATCAGGAGAAATTACAACCCCGCAATTTAAAGATATGACATCAATATCAAGAAAATATGTCATTCCCCTTATCGAATATTTTGACTCTGTAAATCTGACTATAAGAGTTGGAGATACTCGTCAATTAAGAAAGAAGCAGGTGCATTGAACTGAACTATGCACATTATTGATATTAATTTAGTTTTCCAAACCTTAGCTAACCCCAAAACCTAATTTATTAACCCAAAATCTAAAAAACACAGGAGAAAAATCAGTGAAAGAGAACAAAAACAAAATTATTACAATCTGTTATCTTGTTTTGATGGTAGTTACTATCGTTATGTTTAATAGCAGTGGCGATAAATCAGAAACTTCGCATGGAAAAGCAGCTCATGGAGATGATCCAACTGCATACAAAGAGGCGGTTGAACCAGATGCCCAAACAGCAAAACTTGCATATCTTAATCAAGTTCTTGAGACAATCGCCTCAACAGACAACAGACCAAAGGCAAAATCAGATGGAGAAGAAGGTGAAAATCCTTTTGCTGGAAAAATATCTCCAGATGTTGCTATAGCAAAACTTCAGCAGGGTAATATAAGATTTGCAAAAGGAGAATCTACCCACCCAAACCTTGATGCAGAAAGACGCCTTTTAGCTGCTACTGAAAGTCAAGCCAACCATGCTTTTGCAACTGTGCTTGCCTGTTCAGACTCAAGAGTACCAGTAGAGGCGATATTTGATGCAGGAGTTATGGATATTTTTACAGTTCGCGTAGCTGGGAATGTCTGTGATGTTGATGAGATAGGCTCAATTGAATATGGTCTTGCCCATGTTCTTACGCCTGTTGTTGTTCTGCTTGGACATACCCAGTGCGGTGCAGTAACTGCTGTATGTCAGGCTGTTCAAGGTCATGGGCATAAACTTGAGACAAATATCCCAAAACTTATTGATAATATTGAGCCTGCTGTTAAAAAAGCTATGGAAATTAATCCTGATGTAAAAGGCGATGATATAATTCCTGCTGCCATTGAGGAGAATGTATGGACAGCAATGGAAGAGCTTTTTATGAAAAGCCCAACAACAAGAGAGTTTGTTTCTAAGGGCTATGCAATGGTAGTTGGTGCAGTTTATGATATTGGCACAGGTAACGTTACTTGGCTATCTGAAGATAAAACTTTTGAGATTCTTACAAAGGTTGAAGCCTCTAAAGATAAAGTTGTAATTGAAGCAGATTCAGCAAAAGAGGAGTCAGAACCTGCAAAAGCAACTGAAGAAAAAGCTCAAGAAGAAGAAGAGACTGAAGAGCAAGAAGCACCTCAGACAGAAGAGCCAAAGGTTGATAAGGCATAGATTATACTCTAATCCGACACTAACTAAGCTTTGTAATCTAATTTATATCTAAGTAGAGACGCACAACCGTGCGTCTCTACAGTTTTTTATAATCTTGAACAATATATAGTTCCAACGGTCATAAACTTAGTTATCGTCAAATCTTTCAGCCGTAAGTTACAGTCTAAAGTCATCTTAAAACCTTACTAAATTCGATTAGACACCATAATTTGAACAATCTCATCTATATTTTTATCTACTTCTGACGCTTTCATACTACACCCACCAGCTCCAGCATGTCCGCCACCGCCATATTTAGCAAGTAATTTTCCAATATTGATATTAAACTCATCTCTAAATATACTCTTTCCAATACTTACCAAAACTATCCCTTTATCATGATCATCATATCGCATCTTAATAGTTGCAATGCTATCTGGAAATAGAGAATAGATCAAAAAGCGGTTTCCAGAAGGTGCGGGATTTAATGTTCTAAAATCTGTAATAGAGATATTTTGATGAATTTTAGTATATTGTTTAAGTATATTTGAATATACCATATTTTCGCTTATCACCTTATCACACCTTTGCTTTACATCGCTGTCAACGATAATTTCGTCAATAGATTTCTGACGAAGTAGTGTTACCAACCTGTTCCAGTAGAGTTTGTCAGAGTCATCTCTATTTTTTACAGTCATAGAGAGCAAAATAAAAGGGTATTTTTCAGGATAAAGCACCTGCTCCATTGATAGCATTGCACCATCAATGATGTCTGTCTCTTTGATAAGCTCATCAAAGTTGCCTGCAAGTTGTCCATTTTCTTTGTAATATTGATATACAACTCCTGCCGCAGAAGGAGCTATTTTAAAAGCACCCTGATAAATATTTTTTGAGGCAAGATATTTATCAAACTTAGCACTGTTAGATACATGGTGATCAAACCAAACAGAGCATCTCTCATCAAATGGCAGGTTTGCCATTATATCTCCGTTCTTAATATCTGCTTTACCATTTTGCACTTCTGCTGGTTCAATCCATACTATTGGCAGTTCTTTTTGGTGAGCTTCCAAAATAATTACTGCACACACAATGCCGTCAAAATCTGGTCTTGTAACTATTCTCATATTTTATTTCTTCTTTTCTATAATTTTTTTTACCGTATTAAGCACATTATAAATATATTTAAAGTCTCATATTAAAAAATGTCTTACTGTAAATAATTCTGTGCTGTGTTGGCAATTATATTTGATTTCTTATCTGGTTAGCAGATATTATGGTACAATAACTATATATAGTATAATATCCTTCCGATAAAGCATGGATACTAATCTGTTTTTAAGCCAGTATAATCTACAAAATAGCCAAAAATAGATACTTAAAAGACTCTTGCAAAAAGCACGGAATTATTTACAGGAACATTGTTTTTGCATTGTATGATTCATTATTTAAACCTTTATATAATAAAACCACCCCGCCAGGCTTACGCATGACACCCCTCCACAGGCAGGGCTGTTAAGTTCTACACTAGTTTTTTTAAAAGCTCTTTGACATTACTTGCAAAATAAATTGACGCTGCTTTGATGGAATCAAAGCCAATTTCACGACAGATGTTAATGGCTATGTTTTTG
>JADFZQ010000057.1 GCA_015232455.1 Desulfamplus sp.
CACATGCCTGACAACGCTCTGTCCACATACCTCTTTGTTCATTTGCTCCAAGAAAGCAGGTGTTTACCCCGGGAAGAAGTGGAGTTGAGTGGTATTTTTCTGCTGTAAACTGAACTCCTACTCCGCAGGCAAGAGATAAAATCGCATCATAATTATCAACTATATCTCTTATCTCTTCTAAATATTCGTGATCGCACTGACGTTCTAAGGTTCTTTCGTCAATCTTTTTCTCAATACCTTCTTTCATAAAGTAGATACGCAAGGCAGATGCAAGGACTCCTACCTCTTTTTTGCCTCCTACTTCACAAACTGTAACGCATTCATTACACCCTAAAACAAGAATATTTTGATACCCTTTAATCTCTTCAATAATCTCCTGAACAGGCTTTTTCTGTGCTATAATCATAAGATATACCTCTTGTTGATGAATTTTTTATTAATACGCGATAATCGAGTAATACGACTCTATTAACGTCAATCAGCTTGCAAGTTTTATTACGTTCTCATCATGGAACTTTTTTATCTTACTTGGTCCTATCTGTTTTATTGTTTCGGTCATTTCAGTTGCAATTTCAGCAAATCTTGGACCCATTGCTGAAGATAAATTGAACATTTTTACCCGTTCTGACTCTATTCCAATATCTTGAAGAATTTTACTTACAGATTTTACCCGTTTTTTTGCTTTAAGATTGCCAGTCAAAAAATGGCACTCTCCCTCTAAACACCCTGCCACCATCACACCGTCAGCCCCTTCTTCAAGAGCTTTGAGAATATGGATTACATCAATTCTGCCTGTGCATGGAACTTGAACAATCTTTATGCTTGAAGGATAAGACAACCTCATTGAGCCTGCCAAATCAGCAGCAGCATAAGCACAATATTTACAGCAAAAACCAATAATCTGCGGTTCAAATTTGTCAGCCATTGTTCTTTAATTTCTCCTATGGTTTTGAGATCATATTTTTTAATTACGCCGCAATTGGGGCAAAAAGTGCTGTTGTCTTTTGAATAATCTGAGTATCTGTAAAATGGTGGAGCGTTATCACCTTTGCAGGACATTCAGCAGCACAAACTCCGCATCCATGACACTTCACAGGCTCGATAAAGGCATGACCATCTTTAACTTTAGGAACTTCATAAGGACAGCTTCTGACACACACAAGACAACACGCACAATGGTCAGGGTCTGCAACTTCAGCCACAACACCGCCGACTGTTATTGAATCTTTTGAAATCACAGTAACTGCTCTTGATACTGCTGCTGCTGACTGTGCTATTGTCTCATCAATAGATTTTGGATAATGGGCAAGACCAGCAAGAAAAATACCTTCAGAGGCAAAGTCAACGGGACGCAGTTTTGCATGTGCTTCAACTAAGAAACCATCACTATTGACAGGAACTCTGAAAAGCTCAAACAAATCTCTATTTTCATTTGGAATAATTGCAGATGCAAGCACTACAATATCTGGTTCAAGAAGAATCTTTTGCTTGAGAATATGCTCTATAAGAGTAATTTCAATTTTTCCATCTCCAGAATCACCGCTATTATTATCAGCCGCATTATTGACAATTTGAAGTTCAGGAGGTGCTTCTTCATCATATCTTATGAATATGATCCCTTTTCTTCTTGCCTCTGTGTATAAATCTTCCCGCAGACCGTAAGTTCTTATGTCTCTGTAGAGAATAAATATATTTGCATCGGGGTTAAGCTCTTTTATTTTCAAGGCTTTTTTAATTGAATTGGTGCAGCAGATTCTACTGCAATAAGGTCTCTCTTTTGACCTTGAGCCTACGCATTGGATAAAAACAACTGATTTTGCCCCAATAATTGTTGATCCTAAAACCCCAGCAGTTGTTGATTCAATATCATCTGCAACAGAATTGTCTTTGCTAAGTCCACTAAGTTCAACCTCTTTATCAAGTGCAGCCTCAAAATCCAAATGAGTCAAAATACCTGCATGGCTGCCATAGCTGTATTCAAGAGGCTTATACTCATTGCCTCCTGTTGCAAGAATGGTTGCACCATGTTTTACCTTTGTGGTGTAAGCCTGCTCATTGACAGATATGATTTCAGTCTCAAAATTGCCAAGTATTCCTGATGTCCCGACTGCCTCACTGCCAAGAAACAGCCTTATGAGCTTATGTTCTCGCACTTTATTAGTAAGAGTTTCAAGATACGATTTTATCTTTTCTCCTTGAACAGTTGTATGCAGATGCCTTGCAACGCCTCCAAGTTCTCTTTCACGCTCAACAAGATATACTTGAAAACCTTGAGTTGCAGCAGAAAGAGCAGCTTCCATTCCAGCCACACCTCCACCAACAACCAGAAGAGACTTTGTAACTTCAAGCTGTGTCTGATGAAGCGGCAGAATATGTGCTGCCTTTGCAACAGCCATTCTGACAAGACTTTTTGCCTTGTCAGTTGCACCTTGCCTGTCATTCATGTGAACCCATGTATTTTGGTCTCTTATGTTTGCAATCTCAAACAGATACTTGTTCAGCCCAACCTCTCTTATTGTCTCTTGGAAAAGAGGCTCATGTGTTCTTGGAGAGCATGACGCAACAACTACCCTGTTGATTTTATTATCTATAATTACCTGTTTCATCTTGTCTTGAGTATCCTGAGAACAGGTAAACAGGTTATCCTCAACATGAACAACATAGGGAAGAGTTGCAGCATAATCTTTTATTGCTGGAACATCAGCAATGCCGCCAATATTGATGCCGCAATTGCAGACAAACACACCAATTCGGGGCTCTTCACCTGTAAAGTCAATCTCTGGTGGAAGATTCTTATTTCGTGATAAAGTTCCTCTGGCAAAGGCTATATCTTCAGACGCTGCTGTTGCTGCTGCCGAAGCCTCCATAACAGATTGAGGAATATCTTTAGGACTTTGGAAAGCACCGCAGACATATATCCCTTTACGTGAAGTTTGAACTGGTAATAAATCTGTAGTGCGGGCAAAATTGTAGTGGTTTAATTCAATGCCAATTTTGCGGGACAGGTTTACAGCCTCAGCTCCAGCAGTGATACCAATTGACAGGACAACCATGTCAAAGATTTCAGTTTTTATCTCTCCTGAATCTGTGGCATACATAATTTTAAGATCGCCGTTATCAGCTTTATCAACAGTGTGAACCCTTGAGCGGATAAATCTGACTCCATGCTCTTTTTCTGCTCTCATGTAGTAGCGGTCAAAGTCCTTTCCAAAGGTTCGCATATCCATAAAAAATACTGCTGCATCAAGCTCTTTTTCGCTATGCTCCTTTGCAATAACAGTCTGTTTTACCGCATACATACAGCAGACAGAGGAACAGTAGCCGTTACCGCAGGCGTTGTTGTCTCTTGATCCGACACATTGAAGCCATGCGATTCGTTCAGGCTCTTTTTTATCAGAAGGTCTGACAAGATGCCCCTGACACGGTCCTGATGCTGATAATATTCTTTCAAATTCTAAACCTGTAACCACATTGGGGTGGCTGTAGTTGTATGAAGCATATTGAGAAGGATCAAAGGGTGTAAAGCCAGGGGCAATAATAACAGCACCAACATCAACAATTTCTGTTTTAGTAACCATTGAATGGTCAATTGCTCCAGCAATGCACGCTTGAACGCATTGATAGCACTCTGAGCAGATACCGCAGGAGAGGCATCTTGTTGACTCTTTTCTTATATCCTCTTCTGACAGACCACAGTTGATTTCGCAAAAATTGCCTTCACGCTCTTCAACGCTTATTTTGTTTGGATAAATTCTTGCCTGTTTATTCACTTTTACTTCATCTGACAAAAATGGTTTCTCATATTGAGATTTTTTTTGACGTTCTGCTGTTAAGCTCTCTGACAACTCCTTTGAAGATAAATCTTCGCCTTGTATGAATCTGTGCATACTATCTGCTGCCTGTTTGCCAGATGCAACTGCATCAACAACCGATTTTGGTCCGTAAAAGACATCTCCGCCAGCAAAGACCCAAGGAATTGGAGTTTGAAGCGTTACAGGATCAGCAGATAAACCTCCTCTTGGAGTAACGGCAATCTCTTGAGATTTTGCAAATTCAAGTTCTGCACTCTGACCAATGGCAACAATAACGTAATCAGCATCAATGGTTATTAAATCAGTCTCATCATATTGGGGATTAAAACGCCCCTGCTCATCAAAAACCGCTGTGCATTTTTTAAATTCCACACCACTTACAGAAGCCCCACCCTGACCCTCCCCAGTATGGAGGGAATCCCCCTCGCCTGTTGGAGAGGGGTCAGGGGAGATGCTATCCACAGCTTTTGGGATAAAACGAACAGGTCCACGGCTATTGACGATTTTAACCTTCTCCTCAAGAGCCTCTTCAACCTCATAATCCCAAGCAGGCATTTTGACCCGCTCTTCCAAACAGACCATTGTAACATCTTTTGAGCCAAGCCTTCTTGCAGTTAAGGCAACATCAACCGCAACATTTCCGCCGCCGATTACAACAACCTTACCAAGAAGAGCTTCACAGTTTTTATTATGCTGCCCGTTGGGGTTCTTCTCCTGTTCAGCATTTTGCAATTTTTGTTCACAATTATTCAAGGCTGCTTCTCTCAAAAAATTGACACCTTTGAGAACACCTTGCAAATTTTCACCTTGAACACCAAGTGAGCGGCTGCCGTGAAGCCCAGTTGCAAGAAAGAGTGTGCTGTAACCATCATTTTTAAGAGATTCAAGAGTTATATCTTTTCCAAACTCCACGCCTGTTTTGATCTCAACTCCCATACTCTCAATAACTCTGATTTCTCTCTGAAGCTCTCTGTCTGGCAGACGATATTCAGGGATTCCAACTGCCATCATACCGCCTTTAACAGGCAGTTTCTCAAACACAGTTACTCTATAGCCTTTTTTCGCCATATAATAGGCAGCAGTCAAACCAGCAGGACCAGAGCCGACAATTGCAGTTTTTTGCTCTCTTGTCTCTGCAACTTCGGGTATATAAGGCGATTCTGAGGCAAAATCAGTATCAGCTAAAAATCTGTGAAGATACTGGATTGCAAGAGGCTCTTCCACATCTCCTCTTGTGCAGATTCCTTCGCATGGGTGGTGGCACACCCTTCCGCAAGCACCGGGAAATGGATGTTCATCTTTAAAAAGTTTGAGTGCTTCCCTGTATTTTCCCTGATTTATCAAGGCGACAAAACCTTGAATACTCACATGGGCTGGACAGGTTGCTTTGCATGGAGCTGTTCCTCTTTTATCAATTGCAAAGCCTCCCGGCATACCTTGTGGATAGAGCTTAAATACCGCCTTTCTGGTTCTTAACCCCTGATCAAACATATTAGGAACATCAACAGGACAAACCTTTGAGCATTCGCCACAGGCAGTGCATTTTTCAAGGTCAACATATCTTGCTTTTTTCGTAAGAGTTACCTTGAAATTGCCCGATTCTCCGCTTATATCTTCAACTTCTGACATTGTGTGAAGGTCAATATTAAGATGCCTTCCAGCCTCCACAAGTTTTGGCGATATAACACACATTGCACAGTCGTTAGTGGGAAAGGTCTTGTCCAACTGTGCCATTACACCGCCAATCTGCGGCTTTTTTTCTACAAGATGGACTAAGAATCCTGAGTCAGCAAGGTCAAGCGAGGCTTGAATGCCTGCAATTCCACCGCCGACAACCATTACTGAACCGATTACGTTTTTTTTGGCTGCATTATTTTGATCCATTTTTCTCCTCTTGCGACATTACGCTGCTTTTTCTATTATCATTGATATAGTGTTACGCTGCTCCCTCAATTGTAACTGCACACACTTTCAATTCAGGTATCTTTGCAACAGGGTCAATCTTGGAGTTGGTAAGCCTGTTTGCTGCTGCCTGTGCAAAGTGGAACGGTATAAAAATAGTGCCATCTACTGCTTTGGGCGAAACATAAAGTTTTGCCTTGATTTTTCCTCTCCGGGAAAAGACATTGACCATCTCACCATCGCCAATATCAAGTTTCGCTGCATCATTAGATGAAATTTCCACAAAACACTCTGGAGACATCTCGTTTAATCCGTCAGATTTCATTGTCATTGTTCCTGTGTGATAGTGGTAAAGAACTCTTCCAGTTGTGAGAATATATGGATACTCAGCATCAGGAACTTCTGCTGGTGGTTGGTGAGCAATTGCATGAAATAAACCCTTGCCTCTTGTGAATTGTTTGGTGTGAAGAATTGGTGTGCCAAGATGCTCAAGCGTTGGGCATGGCCAATGCAAGCCTATGTTTTCAATCCTCTCCCAAGTGATTCCAGCATAAGATGGTGTTACCTTTCTTATCTCTTCAAAAATCTCTTTTGCACTGTTGTAGTGCATTGTAGTTCCCATTCGGGTTGCAATTTCACAGGTTATTTTCCAGTCTTCTCTTGCAAATCCAGGAGCATCTACAGCTTTTCTAACCCTTTGGACACGGCGTTCTGTGTTTGTAAAAGTTCCATCTTTTTCTGCAAAACAAAATGATGGAAACACCACATCTGCAAATTGTGCCGTTTCAGTAAGAAAAATATCTTGAACAACAAGAAACTCTAAATTTTTAAAAGCCTTTTCCACATGATTAATGTCAGGATCAGAGATTAGAGGGTTCTCTCCAATGATATATAATGATTTTAACTCACCATGTTCAGCCTTATTAATCATCTCTGTAACAGCAAGACCCGCTTTGTTGGAAAGTCCGATGATACCCCATTCGGTTTCATGTTTTTTAACCATACTTGGATCATCAACCTTCTGGTAGCCGCTGAATACATTGGGAAGTCCGCCCATATCACAGGCACCTTGAACATTGTTTTGACCCCTGAGCGGATTAACACCGCAACCAGGTTTGCCAAGCTGTCCACACAACATGGAAAGATTTGCAAGAGATTTTACGTTGTCAGTTCCGCATGTGTGCTGCGTAATACCCATGCAGTAGCAGATACTTGCCTTTTGAGCCTTTGCAAAAACTCTTGCAGTTTCAATAATCTCATCAGCCGGGATTCCTGTAATCTCCTCAGCATAAGCAGGTGTATATTTTTTGATTGTATCAAGAATCTGCTCAAACCCTTCTGTTCTGCTGTTTATGAACTCTTTGTCATGGAGATTCTCGTTGACAATGACATTCAGAAGCCCGTTAATCCACGCAATGTCTGTTCCAGGATTTGGTCTTAGCCATTTTTTTGCATGTTCAGCTAATTTGATTTTTCTCGGGTCAATTACAATCAGGGTTTTGCCGTTAAGTGCTGCTCTTTTTATGAACGTTGAAAATACTGGGTGGTTTTCAGTTGTGTTTGAGCCTGTTACTAAGATCACGTCAGCAGTCTCAATATCTGCAAATGTGTTTGTCATTGCACCGCTTCCAAATGATGCAGCAAGACCAGCGACTGTTGAGGCATGACAAAGGCGGGCACAGTGGTCAATGTTGTTGGTTTTAATAACCGCCCTTGTAAACTTCTGGGCAATATAATTATCTTCGTTTGTTACCCTTGCAGAGGTTAAAACTCCCATTGAGTCTGCACCATATTTTGTTTTTATTTGGCTTAACCTGTCTGCCACAAGATTAAGGGCTTCCTCCCATGATGCTTTTTCAAATTTTCCTCTCTTTTTTACAAGAGGCGTGGTGAGCCTCTCAGGTGATGCAACAAAAGCATAACCATATCTGCCTTTTACGCATAGGCTTCCGTGATTTGGTTCAGCATCTTCAGCTCCGTTTATCTCAACAATTCTATTCTCCTGAATTGTTAAATCCATTTGGCAGCCAACACCGCAGTAAGAGCAAGTTGTTCTAACCTTTTTCGATTTTTCAAACCGTGTTTTACTCTCAAATGTCTGTTTAGGCACTAACGCACCAACAGGGCAGACCTGCACACACTCTCCGCAGAATACGCAATCAGAATCTTTTAAGGAGACATCTGCCCCAGCCACAATTTTTGCCTTTGATCCTCTATAACCAAAATCAATGGCATTATTTACCTGAATCTCACGACACGCCTGAACACATCTGCCGCAAAGAATACATCTTGAAAAATCCCTAATTATAAAAGGATTGACTGTCTCCATTGGATATTGGGAATCAGAAATCGGAAGCTCTTTTGTGGTAACCTGATACCTGTATGCCAAATCCTGCAAACGGCAATCTCCCCAAACAGGGCAAAGCTCGTTGTAGTTGTCATCTTTTAAGACTTTCAGGTGGAATGATGTCCACTCATCTGGCTCAAATTTCCTGATTGCACAGTTGTGGTTACCTGATGCAAGCATAAGCTCAATGATATTTTTGCGTGCCTTGATAACCTCTAAAGATTCGCTTTTGACAACCATACCTGAAGATGCAGGCGTTGCACATGATGGAACAAGGTCTTTTGCTCCTTTTACTTCCACCACACAGACGCGGCATGCACCTGTAGGCGTTGTTCTTTTAAGATGACATAAGGTTGGAATAAAAATACCGTTTCTTTCTGCCACTTCCAAAATTGTCTCTCCAGTTTCAAAAGCAAATTTCTTATTATCAATTGTTATAATATTCTTTTTATTCATCTCTTATTTTATTCCTTTACATTATTTTTACTTTAGTAAAACATTCAGGCGATAAATCATACGCTTACAGGTTACAAGCCTTCCCAAAGTGGTATCGTGTTACTCTTTATTGGGTTGCCCCTCATCTTTTTTTTCTTCTTGATTTTTTTGCTCCTGACTCTTTTGTTTTTCTTGAGCCTGTTTGATAAGGGCTTCAAATTTTTTCTTCAACTCTTCTGAGTGTTTAGGGTCTTGTTTGAGATTAGTTCCATTGTTTCCGTTAATCCCTGCTCTTGATAATGGTGTCTTGTCCTGAGCATTGGGATCAAGAATTCTACCCATAACATTAATTTTGATTTCAGGCTGAATCTTACTGTTTGTCTCAATAATCAGGACATCATAGTAAAAACCAGCATCTTTTTTGATATTTTCAACAATAACTGAATACGTTTTTCCCATATTTTGAGATGTTGAAGCAGATTGGCTTTCTGAAACAGATTTATCTTCTCTAAATTCATACTTAATATTCTTACCTTCCTGAGCTTTGATTTTAACTATTGAAAACGGGTAATCAGCTTCTGGTATTATTTTTATAACTGATCTCAACTCATCAGCAATCTTCCCGTTAAGTCGAACAGCCTGCGGTGTTATTGTGGCAAATTTTTCAATATTGCCTGAAACTGTGAGAATAGATTCAGGATTTCTGCTGTCATTTGTGATAACGGCAATTGTTTTGGTGAGTTTTCTTCCTCCATATCCTCTGGTATTCACCTTCATTGTTATTTTCCCCTCTCCATTTGGAGGGATTTCCTTTGAATATGAGACGGTCGTGCATCCGCAGGTAGTTTTAACCTTTTCAACCTTGAGAATATCTACTCCTTTATTCATAATCACAAAATCATGAAGCAAATCTTCGCCCTCAACCATTTTGTCAAATTCAAAAAGGGGTTGAGGAAAGAACACAGAAGGGGCTTTAGTTGTGTAGGCACTAAAACAGGGATATGAGACGCAAAGAGAGACAACAAAAATAGATACAGAAACTTTTACAAAAATCTTCAACACTCCATTCATAGCTTAATTTTTCCTTTTAATTGATTAAGTTTTATGGATTTTATGAGCAAACTCGCAGGGTTACTCATAAACTTTCCATCTGTTAATTTGTGCAATCCATATCTAAGATATCCAAGCACTTAGATATAGATACACCTGTCAGGATTCAGCGAATGCCGTAAACAAATTAAAAAATAAGCAATTGCAATGTTTTTTTTGGAAAAAATAAGGGGAGCTTGCTATTTTGGGGAAAGTTCCTGAAAAGGCGGGTTGATCAGATATTTATCAAAGAGATTCAATGAAAAACAGTTAATCAAACACAGCCGTTAATCTTCCGAAAAAACCTGTCTGCCATCACGTGGCAGCATATCACCAATTGCTCAGGTGAATCCGGAAAAACGGGCGTCAATCACAAACACTTTGATTTTATTAATGTATTCTTTCACTCTAACAACTCTGGTTCTAAAAAGTAAATAAAAGGCAGGAAAATTTTAACAAGAAAAGATAACTAAAGCAGATACTACTGTCAAGAACTTATGTTTAATGAGCAAACACATAGGTTCGCCCATTAAATTTCAATCTGTTAGACCTTTGCAATTGGTACACAAACTTTCTTACACCAGCAGTTATACTACATATATTACACCTGCGGTCTTGGATAAAGCCCGCTTCTTTCCACAATCTCAGGCACTTTCTCTTCCCACTCAATTGCCATTATGTGGAATCCTGAAACGCCTTCAACCTCTTTTAGTCTCTGAATAGATTCAACACAAATAT
>JADFZQ010000058.1 GCA_015232455.1 Desulfamplus sp.
ACTCAAAAACATAGCCATTAACATCTGTCGTGAAATTGGCTTTGATTCCATCAAAGCAGCGTCAATTTATTTTGCAAGTAATGTCAAAGAGCTTTTAAAAAAACTAGTGTAGAACTTAACAGCCCTGGCTTTATGGGGGGAGAAAATGGTTCATTTCATTTGGAAAAATTAATCCATTTGCAAGAGTGGCTGACCGCGTGCTGCAACGAGTGCGTGATTGCCCCTGCTGAAAGACATTGAACTGAATTTTCAAAGAGCAGAAAGGGAATAATATCTCAAGTGGAGAACCGTGCTTTTTATTAAAAATAAATGATTAAAACTCCGTTGCAGTCAACAAATTTTGTTGTAATCATTATGATTCTGTGGATACTTCTACACTACTAATCTTTAAAATAAGAAATAATGCCTTTTAGCAATATTTATGCCACTGATTCAGGATATATTTAAAACACCATCAAATCAAAATTTTATTTGGAAAGATGTCTAATATTTCGGCCGATGGTTAAAAACATCGGCCGAGTTAAAAAAGTCCTCTTAAGAGGACTTCTATCTTGCACAAAAAGGAGAACTCCTAAAACCAGCTAAAAACTTTAAACCAGATGTTGAGGCAAGTGCAGCAAGTGTTATAGAGCAGAGAATCAAGGGGCAGAGGTTTTAAAATATGAAAATTGAAACTATTCGTTTAAAGAATTTTAAGACATTCAAAGATACAGTAATGAGCAATATTCCTGAATTCTGCGTTATTGTCGGTGCAAACGGAACAGGAAAAAGCACTCTTTTTGCCCTGTTTGGATTTTTGAAAGATGCTTTAACAGGCAATGTTAATACTGCTCTTATGAAACTTGGAGGAAGTCGGGGCTTTAATGAAGTCAGAAGCCGCAACAGCACAGGTCCAATTGAGATTGAACTTAAATTTAGAGAAAAACCAGACAGCCCTCTCATTACCTACTTTCTACAAATCAATCAAGAATCAAGCAGGGCATATATCCAGAAAGAGATTCTTAAATACAGGCGTGGCAGTCAAGGTAAACCTTGGCATTTTCTTGACTTTGAAAATGGTAAAGGAAGTGCTGTTATTAACGAGATGGATTCAATTATTGATATAAATGTTCTTAAAAGAGAAGAGCATATTTTAAAATCCCCTGATATTCTTGCAGTAAAAGGGTTGGCACAGTTTGAACGCTTTCCAGCAGTTGTGGCATTGGATAATTTGATTGAAAACTGGCATGTTTCAGATTTTCATATAAGCAAAGCCCGTCCTGAGCAAGAGGCGGGATATGCGGCTCACCTTCCCGTGAAGGGGAAAATCTATCTCTTGTCATTCAGTATTTATATGAGTATCACAAAGATATATTTGATAATGTTATTGAACTTTTAAAGGATCGGGTTCCGGGAATTAATAGTGTTGATTCAAAGATCACAGAAGAGGGGCGGGTATTGCTCAAATTTCAAGATGGTTCATTTGAAGCCCCTTTTCTTGCAAGGTATGTCTCAGATGGGACTATAAAGATGCTTGCATATCTGATACTGCTTTATGACCCTAAGCCTCACCCGCTTCTTTGCGTTCAAGAGCCTGAAAATCAGCTCTATCCTAAGCTCTTATGGGAGTTAGCGGAAGAATTTAGAGCTTATTCCAATCGTGGGGGATGGGGGACAGGTTTTTGTATCAACACATTCTCCTGATTTTTTGAATGCTGCTAAACTTGATGAAGTGTTCTGGCTTGAAAAAAAAGATGGATGTACACAGATCAAACGTGCTTCTGATGATAGCCAGATAAGAGCTTACATGAATGAAGGAGATCAGATGTTTTTTTTGGAGATGTTGATCCCCAATGAAATATTTAGTCTGTCTTGTTGAAGAACCTTCTGCAAAAGAGATGCTCAAATCACCGCTGCCTCTTCTATTGCCTGATTCTGGCTCAAGGTCAATTGCCCATTATTTAAAAACAGATGGTTCAAATCTTTCCCACAGTTTTAATGTTTTACTTGATGGAATTAGAAAAAAGATATTGTAACCTATGACCTTCCTCTTAAGAGCTGGAGGAGTTGAATAATTTAGCCCAAAGCATTAGCTCAAGGCGAATGATGTCAATCCTGTTGTTATTATTGCGATCTTATCAGGACACTACAATACACGGAAAAACGAGTTGAAATTTACAAATATAGTGCCTTTAGTTTTTCTTATCTTGTCAGCCGCCGCTTTCTGGTTTTCAGAGATGAGCTTTACCTTTGTTTTAAATGAGGTAATAACCAGATTTATCCGCGATGGAGTTATGGTTCTTGCCTTGATTATCCCTATAACTGCTGGAATGGGAATCAATTTTGCTATCATAGTTGGTGCAATCTGTGTTCAGGTTGCCATAATATTAGCAGTGGATTTTCAGATACCAAGTTTTACAGGGCTTTTATTTATTCTAACTGTTGGAATTTCTCTTGCAGTTATAATGGGAATACTTATTGGACTTGCTCTAAACCGCGTTAAAAATCGTGAAATGATAACCACAATAATAATTGGATTTTTAACGACAAGCATTTACCAGCTTATATTTATGGTTGGCTATGGAACTATAATCACTCCTAATAACAATGAAATAATGCTTTCTCGCGGGATTGGAATTAGAAACATGATAGACCTTGAACTCTACAGAAACCTTATTGACCATATCTGGTTCTTTAATCTTGGCAAGATTGATATTCCGCTATTTATGATATTTGTTGTTTGTGGATTTGGGCTTATGGTCAAATACTGCACCATGACAAAAGTTGGAAAAGAGTTCAGAGTAATTAGTGAAAGCCACGAAAAAGCTACACAACTTGGAATTGATGTAAGTGTTGTGAGGATAAAAGCTATTATTGCTTCTACAGTAATTGCCTGCATAGGACACTATATTTATATTCAAAATATTGGAATGCTAAACGTTTACAGTGCCCATACAAATACAGATATATTTTCATGTGCAGCTTTGCTTACAGGAGGAGCAACAATTACAAGAGCAAAGGTGAGTCATGCTTTTTTAGGAATCTTTCTTTTTCACTCGCTTTTTGTTGTATCGCCGCAGGCTGGTCAAAATCTCTTTGGCAACCCTGCACTTGGCGAATATTTCAGAAGTTTTGTGGCTTATGGCACAATTGCATTTGCTTTGATTATGAACTACCGCAATAAACCATTACAGTAAATTCAAAGTTGTTTTTAAATCCCTTCTTTTTAAAATTTTTCTGTAAATGCTTGACGGACTATGTATTACGTAAAAATGGACAAATTACAAATTACAAATTGAATTTGAAATTTGTCCATTACCCTGAAATGCTAAAAAATGAAAAAAGTATCATATCAATATTTCTATTTTTTTAGAAACTTGTTTTCACGATCACTGTAACGTGCTCCTATGTTTGGATATTTCTCAATGATTGCTTCAATAGCTTCAAAATCTTTTGCTGTTAATACTACATTGGTTGCTCCTGCATTTTCTTCTAAGTATTGTCTGCGTTTTGTTCCTGGAATTGGAATAATATTGTCGATTTGTGCCATTACCCATGCAATGGCTAACTGAGCTGGCGTACAATTCTTACTCTCAGAAAATTCTGCAAATGCAGCAGAAAGTTTCTGGTTATTATCTAAATATTCTCCCTGATACCTTGGCAGGTTCTTACGAAAATCATCAGAAGCAAGAGAGCCCGCATCTAATTTATTGGTAATCAACCCGCGACTTAAAGGAGCAAACGGCACAAATGCAATTCCTAACTCTTTAGTTAAGGGCAGAATTTCTTTTTCAACATCACGGGTAAGCAAAGAGTATTCACTTTGTAGTGCTGTAATCGGATGTACCGCATTTGCTTTTTTCAAATCTTCTGCTGTGCATTCACTTAACCCTAAGTAACGTATCTTGCCCTCTTTCACCAATTCTGACATTGCTCCAACTGTCTCTTCAACAGGCAAATTAGGATCTACACGATGGGCATAATAAAGATCAATTGTCTCTATTTTTAAACGTCTAAGACTCTCTTCTAATGCCTGCCGCATCCATTTTGGTGAAGCATCTACATAAGTTTCTCCTCCGACAAAAACGTTTCCATTGCCGCCTCTTACACGGAATCCAAACTTTGTTGCAATAAAAACCCTGTTACGATTTGGCACGAGAACTTTGGAAATAAGCTCTTCATTTGCTCCATTTCCATAGACATCAGCAGTATCCCAAAAATTAATTCCAAGCTCCAGTGCATACTCTAATGTTGCAACACTTTCTGTGTCATCTCGCTTACCATAGGCTGAACTCATTCCCATGCATCCCAAACCGATTATAGATACTTTTTCTCCAGTTTTTGCAAATTCTTTATATTTCATGACAATATAGCTCCGTTTCCATGTTTTATAAGGTCTATCGATTTATGTAAATCACCCGAATTTGGTAACATTTTCATAATGTTCTTTTTATCATTCTCTAAAATGCTTCCTTCATAATCTGAAGCACTTCTTCTTTGCCGATAGATGTCAAAATGCCCAAATTTCCTCTTTCCACCGCCTTTTCTGCAATGGTTTCCAAGTCCTCTTCTTTGACACCAGCATCGCGAAGGTTTGCCGGCATCTTGATGGCGTTATAGAAAGCCTCCAACTGCCTGACACCTTTTTCTGATGCTGCGGCATTGTCCTTCTCGCATATATCAAAGACATTGCGGGCAAATCGTGCAAAAATCGGCAGATATTGCGGTGCTTTTTGCATGGTATGACGCATCCATGAAGGAGTTACAAGTGCCAAAGTTACGCCGTGAGTCATGTCATACATGCTTGAAAGTTCATGCCCCATGCCGTGAAGAGGGAACGGGAACATAGGTTTACCAAGCATAAACTGGAATCCTGCTAAAGCCATTGAACTTGCCCACATGATGTTGGCACGGGCATCATAGTCTTCTGGATTTGCAAGAATTTTCGGAGCATCTTCCAGAACAACCTTCATAACCCCTTCGTTCATGCGGTCTTGAACCTTTGCGTTCGCATCAGGTGTAAAATATTGTTCCATGAGATGACATAAAATATCTGCCACACCTGCCATGGAGTGATATTCTGGCACGCTAAAGGTATATTCAGGGTCTAGAATAGAAAATCGAGGATTGACGAGTGGGTGCAAAATCACCTTTTTCTTATGATCCTTACCAACAGTTATCACAGCTCCCATATCCATTTCAGAGCCTGTTCCAGCCATGGTCAAGATTGTTGCCAATGGTGCTGCTGCTGCAATATTGGATAATCCCGACTCATTGACAAAAAGATCGGTAACAGGACCGTCATACTTAACTCCAGCAGCAATAGCTTTGCAGGCATCTAAAGTTGATCCGCCTCCTACGGCTAAAATGAAATCACAATTGTTTTCCTGATAGATTCTGATACCTTCATCCACGCTCTCAACCCTTGGATTTGGCTGAATCCCACTTAACTCCACATAAGATATGTCAGCTTTTTGAAGCTGCTTAAGAATTGCATCATATATGCCATTTTTCTTGATGCTTCCCCCGCCGTAAGCCAGAAGTATCTTAGATCCGCCATGAGCCTTGATGGTTTCACCGAGAATATTGATCTGTCCTTTGCCAAAGTATGCTATGGTTGGAATACTGTAAATGAAATTGTCCATGTTGATTCTCCTTTTTATTTATTTTATATTAAATTGTTGATTAAATTGAATTGTTGAGCAGATTTTACTCCCATCTGCCCGCCGTTTTGTTGAGAAACTTATACACCTAAAAAATCAAGAGCAGATAGATCAATACTCTTGATTTTTTGCCTAATCCTCCGACTCATTAGACAAATTGATTGCACAGCAAAATGGAATCTATTATGAAAATAGAACACTGATCTGGAAGACAGGCTTTTTATAGAGTCTTGTATGGCAATAAAAAAATTGCTTTAATCAACCTATTCACCTCAATAAGACGTGCTTTTAAAGTTTTAATAAATAAGGAGAAAACCATGCAAAAACAGGCATTCAAGCAGGAATTGAAAGATAACAGCATGGAAGTTGAACTTGAAACATTGAGAAATAGTATTACCCGATTGACTGATAAAGGCGACCAGCCTATAACCGCAATATCGGGTTTATCAATATATCGAAGAGATGAACCAAGCCCGCCGACAGGTATCATATATGAACCACGTATTTGTATAATTGCACAAGGGGCAAAGCGTGTTCTGCTTGGAAATGATGATTCTTATGTATATGACGAACATCATTTTTTAATAACGTCTGTAGATTTGCCAACAGTTGTGCAGATTATCAAAGCAAGTAAAGAGAAGCCTTATTTGGGGCTTGTATTAAAACTTGACTATCGCGAAATGTCTCAATTAATGGTGGAGAGCAAGCTTCCCCCAACGCGTCCTAAAAAATCAAAACGTGGAATGGCAACAGGAGAGGTTACATTGCCGCTGCTCAATGCTTTTCAGCGGTTGGTAAATTTGCTTGATGAACCTACAGACATACCGTTCCTTGCACCGATTATTAGGAGGGAAATCTTTTACCGTTTACTTGTAGGAGATCAGGGAGAGCGTCTCCGCCAGATGGCATCTGTGGGCAGCCAAAGTCATCAGATAGCACGGGCAATTGATTGGTTGAAGGATAATTTTATGCGGCAAATTCGTATTGATGAGCTTGCAACTAAAGTCAATATGAGTAGATCAACTTTTCACCATCATTTTAGGGCATTGACAGCAATGAGTCCTATTCAATATCAAAAATGGCTGAGGTTGAATGAAGCAAGGAGATTGATGCTCACAGAACGCTTGAATACAGCTAATGCTGCATTTCAGGTAGGCTATGAAAGTCCATCACAGTTCAGTCGAGAATATAGTCGTTTGTTTGGAGACTCTCCATTACAAGATATAACTCATTTACGTCAAACGAGTGCAAATGAGATAGAAAATTTCTCCAACGCATAAATTTCAGATTTGATAATGGTTTAAAATTGTTTAATCTGAGATAATTACGAATTAGAAAACATCTAAAACACTCTCGTTTGAATGCAATCCCGAAAAAGCCAGAGCAAACTCTTCATCACTTGTATCAGGTGTGAAAACATCAAATAATCTGCCTTCATAGAGGACTGCAATTCTGTCGCATATACGTTTTAGCTCTTCTAACTCTCCAGAGCTTATAATGATTGTCATACCCAAATTTTCGTGAGCTTTTACGAGCAGATTCAATATTGCCTCTTTGCCAGCAATATCAATGCCTCTTGTTGGTTCGCTGACAAAAAAAATATCTGGCTGCATTGTAAGAGCTGCTGCAATGCACACCTTTTGCTGATTGCCTCCGCTCAACTCTCCTACTTTTTGGTCAATAGAAGAGCATTTTATATCAAGCTCATCTACAAACTTTTGAGCGTGTTTACGGCAGGCGGTTTTATTTAGAAATTTTAAACAATCAGGGATAAAGTGTGATAACCCATTATAATTTATGAACATCTTTTTATTGTGAATTGCTGGAAAAGTTATGTTTTCCATAATTGAGTGATCCATAAGAAGCCCAAGAGTTTTTCTCTCTTCAGGCACTAACCAGATGAGTCTGCGAATATCTTCCGATCTATTTTTTCTAATATCTCCAATATCTTTTCCGTAAATTTTGCAAATACCACTTGTTGGGTTAAGTCCCATTAATCCAGCACCTAACGCATTTCTTCCATGCCCTGATAACCCTGTGATTCCAAAAATTTCTCCTTTATATATAGTCAAATTAAGCGATTTCAGATTATCTCCCGATTTATCTACTGTAAAATCAGATGCGTTCACAGCAGCCTCGTTTTTATTGTTTAATAGCGAAATATTATTATTTTCTGATTTTCTCCTGATTTTCACCACACTGCTGCCCACCATGAGACGAGAAATTCTCTTTAAAACTGCATCGTAATTTACAGCGTTTTTGTTTATATCCTCTTTTATATCCTTTTTTAAATCTTCTCTGCTTACAGTTTCAATAACTTCACCGTTTCTTAAAACCGTTATCTTATCGCAAAGATATATAAGCTCTTCAATTCTGTGTGAAACATAAAGTATTGCAACACCTCTGTCTGCAATTTTTCTAACAGCACTCATAAGTCTATCTGATTCTGCTTTATTCAACACTGCGGTCGGCTCATCAAGAAGCAGCAGAGTTAAATCTTTGCGGCTCATCTCTCTTGCAATCTCCACAAACTGCCTCGTGCTGACAGATAGAGTGCCTGTAACCATATCTTCTGATATTGCGATGCCTATTGATTCAAGTATTGTAGATGCTGTTTGGTTGTTTGCCTTTTCATCTATGCAGGCAAGATTTCTCCCAAATAGTTTTTGAGTAAATGGAATAACTTTTTCTCGTGTAAGGGTGATATTTTCGGAAACCGTAAGATTTGAAAAAAGAGCAAATTCCTGATGCACCATGCCAATTCCCATAGAAATTGCTTCTTTTGGAGACGATAAGTTAAGAGATATCTCTTTAGAGTAAACAGTTGTTAAACCGTCAAGCTCTTTTGAAGAGAGGGCTTTATTAAATGATTTATCTGTATGCGACTTGGCTTTAGCAGGTGGTTGATCTTTAAAAATGATCTCGCCAGAAAAACCGCCTGTTTCTTGGATTGTTGGTTGACCTGATAAGATATTGAGAAGTGTGCTTTTTCCTGAACCATTCACACCAGCAAGACCGTGAATCTCGCCAGAATGAATGGTTAAGTTTATGTTTTTTAAGGCATAATGAGTGCCGTAGGCTTTGCTGATGTTTTTGAGTTGAAACATTGTAAAAATGTCTCTTATTTTTATCTACTATTAACCACTTTAAATTTCTACAAACTTTATCACCAATTAATAAAAAACAGAATCCATAATAATCAAAAAATAGTTGTTAAGCTCTGGCTTCATCTTATCAAAATAGACATCAACGCCAGCAACCTTTTTTGCAATTGGTGTAAGATTTTCAACAGTCAAATTTTTAAGTTTTCCATCAATCATCTCAATTGCAACCTCAGTTGAGAATTCAGGAAAAAAATAACCAACTGGAACAGGCCAAGTTGAAAGGCGACCTGTGCAACCAGCAGCTTTGGCTTTATCTTTTATCATTGCATTTATTTTATCAAAGTTTCCAGCATCTTTTTGGCTGATCTCAAGCTCCATTGCTGCAGGAAAGCCTTGTGTTGGAGTTGGACAGCACTGCTCTGCCATTATAAATTTTAACTCTAATGCTTTGGCAATAATTACATCTTGCATTGGGCAGTTTGTGCCAAATATACAGGTATCTTTGCCATATTTTGCGATCTGACGAGGAATATCCTCTTGCAAAAACTGAAGCATCGGCGTTGCTCCAGCACCAGTAAAAGGGTCAGGAGTGTTAAGATCAAGAAACTTCATTCCTAAACGTTCAGAAGTCTGCTTCATCATATCACGTCTTTTAGCAAGCACCTCTTTTGCCATGTGGGTTGGGAATGAGTAGTGGATAAAGGTTTTTGCACCCATTTTTTTAGCTTTTTCAGGGATTGTAATGCCTCGTTTTACCCAGTCTGTATCAAGGCAGAGATCAATATATTTTGCCATCATGTCAGGATCGTCCCAAATTGGAGCTGTAATAACAACCATATCAGGTCTTTTTTGCTTTATCTTCTGAATAGCGGGCAAAATTCCAGAATAGCCGGCACAGATTATGATTGCCTTTATATCTTTCTGATCTCCTAAACTCAATATCTGTGTAATTGCTGTCTCCTGCTCATCTTCAAAGTTTTCAGGCAATGAGAGATGTTTAATCATATTTGGATATTTTTCAGAGACCCTTACAGCACCTCTGAACTCATCTTCACTTGCAGAGAGTGTTGGGGTTACAATGCCTATTCTGTAGGGCTTAGGGGAATCGGCAGCAAGAGATTTTTGTGCAAACTGAAGTGTAAAAAAACAAGCCATCATAAAAAATAGTAGTGCTGATCGTGTAAATATTTTCTTCATTTTTTCTCCTATAAAAAGTCTACATTAAATTTGTTAAAAACAAGCGCTTGGTTATAATATCTATCCAGCTAAGGCCAATGGACTTTCAACCGGAACATGAACAAGCTTCTTTATATCAAGCTCCATCTTTGT
>JADFZQ010000059.1 GCA_015232455.1 Desulfamplus sp.
AGAAATTGATAGACTTAAAAAGCAGGAAGAAAAAGCGGAACAGGCTAAAGAAAAGCAGGAACAGCAAGCACGATATAAACAATACTTTAATCAAGACAGCTACCAGAACAGTTATCAAAACCCTTTTATATCAACATCATCATCAGCCGTTACCCTATCCACAGCAGAGGCAACCCTCATTGAGAAATGTTATAAGGCAATGGCGGTTCAGGTTCACCCTGATAAAGGTGGAAGTGTTGAGGATATGCAGATATTAAACAGTCTAAGGGATAAAGTTAGAAAATGTGTTTATTGACATTTGATAAAATCCTATGGGGATTTTCACCCAAATGTTTAATTTTACCCAAATATAGTTTTAGCAAAACCCTACAAAACAAGCAGTTCATAAACTAATTAAACATCAATTTTCAGGTTCTTTTTCTAAAAACCGTTTAGTAGGGGTCATAAAGGCACGATTGTCTCCCGCTCTTGAAAAAAAAACTTTACTTCCGAATGCCGTTTTGTAGGTGCAAATTGAATTGAGATTTACCTACAATTACAGATAGTGGTAGGCAATGCAGGAGAGACAGGGCGGATAATTTCTGTTCTGCCTTTTCTCTTTCTGTGGAAGAACAAGGAACGATAAGAAATCATTAGAGTGCCTGATTCAGAATTTCTATTAATTTCTTAATAGCTTGTTTCTGCTCATTTGTAAGATTGTCTTGATATGCTTTTGCATAAACTTCCATTAAGAAAATTTCTTTATCTTTTGTAATCACATAGTAAATAGTTCTGAAACCACCACTCTTACCTTTATTCTGGTCAATAGAGGCGATTCTGGCTTTATAAGTTAAACCTGAAAAACCTTGAAGTTTATCCCCTTGAAAATTACCCTGTTTTAACTGCTCAATTAACGGCTTGAAGTCCTGAATTATATTAGGATATTTTTTAGACAGCTTTTTTATGCTTTGATTGAATAGGCTTGTAAATTTGATTTTATACATGCTGACAGTTAATTAAATAATTCCTCTACATCAGGTAAATCAATCTTGCCTTGTTTATATGCAATGATTTCTTTAAAGGATTCAATAAGAGAATCTCCTAAGTTTTCAAGGTCAAATTCTGCATCTTCTTTAACCTCAATATTTCTTTTAAAAAAATGTTTCTGCTTTGCATTGCCAGCATGAGATATTGATGTTTGCATTGAATACCCCCTCATTTCTTGTTGATTATTAACCCCTCTGAAAATAGCAATTGAAAAAATTTACGTCAATGTAAAGATTTTTCTTGAACCTCTTTAACCATGCTGGTAGGGTTAAAGCTCCTAAAAATGCACAATCAACGGTCAATCAGAGCCGTCATTTCTGATTTTTTATTATGAAGCCAATACAAAAAGTAAGTTGTTCAAATATAGTTAGGTCAGGTTGCTGTAACTCGTAAGAGCCAGAAATGCCATTGATTGGGCATTAGGACAGCCTGACCTAATTTATTTTGGGAGCTTATCCTGCCATGAATACCTATCAGCAAGAAGTTTTCTCTTTTATATCCTCTGTAATAGGTCAAAAGAATATTATCCCCGTTCCTGTAGAGTTTATTCATTTCACAGGTGATGCAAATTCAGCAATGCTATTGACTCAAATTTTTTATTGGTCTGACAGAACCAAAGACCCTGACGGTTGGTTCTATAAATCTTATGAGCAATGGTTTGAAGAAATAGCATTGACAAAGTATTTTGCCAGAAAAGCTATTACCACATTAAAAACAATGGAGATAATAGAGACAACCGTTAGAAAAATCCACAATGGAGATACTTATCTACACTTTAGACTTATAAAAGATAAGTTCATTCAATTATTTGGAGACCATCTACAAAAGAGAAAAATCCAGAATCAAAATAATAACCAGAAAGAGTTACGAATTTCTGGAAGTTCAAACTTTGAATTTCCAGAAGTGCAAACTTTAAACTTCCAGACTTCTAAACTTTGCACTTCCTTTCATTATACAGAACCTACTACAGAAACTACGGCAACAGAACCCCCCGCCGTTGTCGCCGTTAAAAAAGAAAATCCAAAAGCAGAGCAACAAGATACTGATAGCAAATCGAAGCTGGATTTATTAGTAAAGATGATTCCTACAAAACATCAAACTCCATTGGTCATTAAGTTCATAGAGCAAAAGCTCAATGATGGTGTTGACATTGAAGAGCTTAAAGCCTGTATCCTTTATGTTAAAGATAAAGCTAAGGGGAACACCTCTCAATTTAAAAGCTATCTTGGAAAATGTTTGGATCAGAAATGGGCAACGGGTATCTTAGAGGAATTTGAATCAGAACGGTTAAGGAAAGAGGAACAAGAGTCCCAAGATGCTATGAGGGCATTTCTTGAGGCACAGGAGAGACAGGCAAGGGTAGATGCAGAGAAAGAGGCACGGGCAAAAGCAAAAGCTGATGATGACGAAATTAAAGCCATTTTAGAGACTGTTGATATTGCAGACCTTGATAATTGGATTGAAACACATCATTTAGAATCAAGAAACAGCTTTGAAAAGAAAAAATGGAAACTTAAAGAGCGGTATTTTACAAGAAGGCTTTTGGTTAAAGAATATTTACAACATAAACTTTTAGGAGCTTAGACAAATGCAATTGTTCACCGATTACACCCAAGAAGATTTAAACTCAAACATTGACCCCCTGTTCCTGTTATGCCACCCGCTAAGTAAACTAAAACTTGTTTCAGACCTTCTTATTAGTTTTGATAGAGGCGACAAGACCCGTGCTTTTGATGGTTTTGATAGTAGTGCAGCTTTCACCGTTGGAGACATGATAAGTGATGCTGTAAGAGAAATAGAGGCAGTCCAAAAAGCAGCCTATCACCAATATTCTAAACTCAAACAGGAAAGCGATAGAGCATTTACCGAAAAGCTACAAGGTTTAATTCCAGCTTATGATTTAGCTCAACACTTGGAGAAAATAACTAAAAAAGCAAAGGAAGGTTAAAAAATATACAACGGCACAAGATATAGTTTTTTTACAAAGCTATATCTTGTGCCAACGTAAAATACGTGTATTGCATTATCAATAATGTCTAAGAACTTCCCTATGTTTCACAAAATAGTTGATACCGTTTCCACAATAAATTTGAATAATGTTGAATAGATATAGATTTTTTTCTATGCTTTTTTACTTGCATTATGAAGAAAAAACGATAAAATATATATTAAGTCTGAAATATGTTCTTGTTGAATAATTATTAAAAAAAGAAAACCTCATATAGTTGGCAGCTATATGAGGTGATGAAAAATAAGAACACTTAAAAACAGGCAGTTTAATTTGTTTGGTTTGATTTGTTATAGTTTTTCCTTGTTTGCGAGCTTTTAAGTGAAATCTTTAATTTTAACTAAAGAAAAATATCAATAAATATTGTATATCCTTAGTTCTCTTTAAAATAATGTAAAACAAATTTTTAGGCAACAGTAAAAAAGCATTTTTCTTGCATTTTTATTTTAAATCTAATTTTACATAATCTTAATATCTCATCATCTATCCTACCATAACAAGTAATCCAGACTGCCTGTAAACATTAACTTTTTTTTATGTTTAAAGGAGTCTTTATATGGAAAACTTATCTCGCCTAAATATCAATAGCAGTAGTTCATCAAGCATTAGCATAGAGCCAACAATCACTCTACCTTTATCTAAATTCTTTAAAACCCCCAAACATCATACCAGACATAAATGTTTAGATTATTTGTCTAAATTCGACATTGAAGTTTGTGCTGAATCTCTATGTTGTTCATCATCACATTTGAGAAATGTTCTTTATGGATACATCAAGCCAAGTAAAGTTTTAAATGATAAAATACATAATTTGGCGATTCAGCTTAAAGATGCAGAAAGGAAGAAGATGCAGTCAGAGGAAGGAGGGCTTAACTGATGACTACAAATAACAATGCCCATGCGGGCAGCAACCGCACAGGCACAGGCAAAGATAATACTAAAAATGAATATAAGGATAATACTATTATGAATCAGAATGTTCAAGCTAAAAAAGATGCTCTAAAATCTTTACTCCCCTCTGTTCTTTCCTGCACAGCTTTAAAAAAAGAGTCTGAAACAAGTTATCATGGTGCGTGTCCTAAATGTGGTGGCGTTGACCGTTTTGTTTATAGAACAGATTCTCAAAGATGCTGGTGCAGACAGTGTAAACCTGAATCAGAATCAATGAATATTATTGATTTCCATATATGGCTCAATCATGGAAACACCACAGAAGAAGAGAATAAAAGATATTTCACCGAATTACTGAAAACATATTTACCGAATGATTATTCAAATAATTCAGGAACTATTTTTACAGAATCAAACTTAAATGAGGTCTGGCAATCAATATCAGATAGTAACGATAAATTAAGTTATAACAGATGTGAAATACTACTTACAGCAAGAGGCATTGATAAAGCTGTAATTCAAGATTTGCATGACTCAGGCAAGATTAGAGGCACTATCAAAATAAGAAATACAGACACCGTTGCATTTCCGTTCACTAATTTAAACACTAAGCAGGAAAGGAAAGTTTCAGCAATTCAAGGTCTTACAATTAATCAAAAGCCGTTCCCCTATATAGATAAGAACAAAGTTTTTTATAAAGGCTCAAAAGCAAAAGAGAATTGTTTTTTTCAATGTGGAAAGTCAATTGACGACCCCGAAGTAAAAGGCATTATTATTGTGGAAGGTGTTTTAAATGCTGTTTCAGGGTATCAGGTATTACCTGAATATTGTTGGATTGCCATTGGTGGAACTGAACATATAAAGAAAGTGGAAGCATTAAAAGAGTATGCAATGGTTCATAATGGCACTATCAACAATGGTATTCCTATTATATGTGCTTTTGATAATGATTTGACAACAAAAGCTGGAAGCAAGGCAACCCTGAAAGCTGGAAGGATTTTAAAAGGTATTAACAATGGCATTTTCTCTATTCAATTTCCAGATGGCACACCTGATAAATATGATCTCAATGATTATATCCGATTAGACAAAGACCCCACCAGAACACCACAACCCGAACTCATAAAAGAACTTATTGAGAATGCAAAAATTATTGTTGATGAACCGCCGAAAGCTGAAAAAATCAAAGTTGATACCTCTAAGATTTTTCAGGAAACAGAATCAAGAGTTTATCCAGAAGAACAGGAAGCCGAAAAACCTAAAGTTTATCTGATAGTAGGAAAACAACCCGAAGCAGTAAAGGCATGTGAGAAATTGCTCTTAAAAGATGGCTCTATCTATCAAAGAGGCAGGACTCTTTTTAGAATATCTAAAGAAGAGCAAAAACCCAGAAACGGCATAACTAACGGCAATTCTTATCACTTACAAGAAGTTAATGCAGTATGGCTGCAAAATAGACTTAATGAGATTGCAACATTTATTGGATTTAAAGTTGATAAAAAAACTGGTGAGGTTGAGGAAACTAAAAAAGAGTGTCCAAGATTAATAGCAGAAATCATTTTAGCAAATTCAGGTGCATGGAACTTTCCTTATATTACTGGTGTTTGTGAGACCCCGACATTAAGAAATGATGGCTCTATTATCCAGAAGAAAGGTTATGACCCTCAAACAGGTCTTTACATGGCAATTGATGATAAATGGAATATACCAGAAGCACCGACAAAAGATGATGCAATCATGGCATATAATAAACTTGAATATCTATTCAAAGACTTTGAGTTTACAGATGAAGAGAGCAAAGCAGCCGTTATCTCTGCAATACTCACAGGAACAGTTAGAAGGCTTTTACCCTCTGCACCCGCTTTCTGTTTTGATGCACCGAAAAGAGGCTCAGGTAAAACTCTTTTAGCGAATACCATAGGAAATATTATTGCAGGTGAGGCAATAACCACAATTAACTATGGAAAAGATGAAACAGAATTTTCAAAGAGAATTGACGCAATACTCTTTAGAGGCGACCCCGTTATAAATATTGATAATATCGAAATACCTGTTTCTGGTGATACTATTTGCTCAATACTCACAAACGAAATGCACAACCCCCGAATCTTAGGCAAATCAGAAACCCCGAAAGTTGAAACCAACATTTTAATCATGTTCACTGGTAATAATGTTACTTTCAAAGGTGATATGGTGAGACGTGTTTTAGTGTCAAGGATTGACCCTAAATGCTCTAATCCAGAAGATAGAACTTTTGATATTGACCTTAAAGAGTATGCACGAACGAACCGCCGTGAACTTGTTACCGCTGCATTAACCATTATTAGAGCTTATCATGTAGCAGGTTGCCCGAAGCTCAATATAGTTAATTATGGCAGCTTTGAAACATGGTGCAAGTTTGCCAGAAATCCAATTGTATGGATAGGCAAAGCAGACCCCATAAAAACCAGAGAGAAAGTTAAAGACTCAGACCCCGTTACTGGAAACCTTAAAGAACTACTGGAAGCATGGCACGGAGTTTATAAGACCGCTACAAAAACAGCAAAAGAAGTTGCAGAACATGTAAGACACATGATTAAAAACAATAATAATTATAATAAAACTGCACTCACACCCGAACAGGAACGGTTGATTGATATTGTTGAACTCATTGCCATTGATAATAACGGCACTGTTAATAATAGAAAGTTAGGAAATTTCATAGCAAAGTATCGTGATAGGTTTGAAGGTGATTTTAGATTTGTTCAAGCTGGAGAATTTAGAAAAGCACAAAAATATATTGTTGAACAAAAAGAAGTTGAAGAAATTGCACCAGAAGAACTTTTTAACTCAGCAGAAGAGGAAAATACCCAAGATTTTAATGCTTTTGATTTTAATTCAGCAGAAAAACAAAACGGAAAAGTTAATTGTTCAGCATGCAAAAGGCTCTATGATGACCCGAAATGTAAAAATGGTAGACCGAGACAAGTTACAGAGTGTGCCGATTTTATTCAATATGCGAACTAATTATTACAATTCTTTTAAAAAGTGTGTGTTTTGAAAAGTATATTAAGTAAACACACACTAAAAAAAAATCAATATCTTTAATGATATTAAGTAGTTATTCAAGGCGTGTGTGTTTGTGTGTGTTTACTTTCATTGCAATGGCTGAAAAAAAAAATTGAGTTAATGATAAAAAAAAATAAAAATAAAAAAAGAGATAAAAAAATATTTTAGGTGTAGGCGTGGCAAGTAAACACACACAAACACACAAAATACAGTTAAGATATTGAATTTATTATAAATGCTTTGTGTGTGTTTACATTTGATAACTCACACTAAAGATTTAAGGCTATTTGAAACCTTTTCCTTTTCCTGCTCAGTGAACAAATAACAGCGAGGCAACCCCATGAAATCGAATGATAATTTCCAAGTGCAATAATAATGTAGATATATGCACAGGTGTTTTTGTTGCCTTTTCCCTATTGTAACCCCCTCTTGTTTTTTTGGGGTAGCGTGAAAAAAGGTAAGCATACGGTTAAAAGTATGAATGATACAGAGATTTACTCCACCCCTATGCTATATATCAATCAACATATATCAACATTTTCAAGGCTACAAATAGCAACATGAATAGGACATATTAGGACATTTTTAGTTATCATATTCTAACATTTGAAAGGAACAAATTAGAACATTTATCAATCACGTTTCAATCGACATATATCGACATATTTCATTATTTTTATGTAGGCAAATGTAGGCATAAAATGAGTTATAGCCTGTAACTGTTTATCTGTTTTTTATGATAACTATGCCACAGTTTTGAGACCTGAAACTAAATGTTTAAAACGCCTAACCACCCCCGTATAATGAAGAAGCTGTAAAGTTACTTTTAACAGATTTGTTTTAATTGAACTATCAAGACCCTGTTCCTGAATTAGACTATGAAGAAGCTCAAGAGTTGGATTATTTTGAATATCTATCATTGGTAAAGATAATCTGAATATCAAGAGTTTTCGGACTCCATAAAAAGAATATCTCTTTCCTGCCAAGAGTAAAAAAGCACTGATGAAAACCTCAATGATTTTTCTAAAACTCATATCAAGAACGGTTAAAAATACCTGAAAAACAGATACAAAAATAAACAACTGCGGAAAACGAGGTTACTAAAAAAGAGTTTAAAAACTCTCTATATCCTTTATCCATGCACTTATAGAGCGTTTTTAAGTGAAAAGTTTACATAATGCAGCTTATAGGACGTTGAACGGATAACCTATTAATTTTATTCAATATTTAACTTTCATGTAACTTTTTCTGGTTACAATCACTTTTTAATATCTCTTAGTTTTCACGCAAAAAAGAACATTAAAATTGATGTTTTCATTAACGCAATAACTAACAAATATTTGACGTTATAACTAATACAATATATAATCTCTCATATTGGATTTTATTACAAACTAAATTTTAGAGAGGTTACCAGATGGCAAGACAAACATTATCAGCGTTAACACCAGAAGAGATGCAAGAGAAGTTAAATAAGATAGCAGAAGGCAACCGTCAAAGGTCTGTAAAATATTTGGAGAGACAAAGAGCCAAAGGCAAGACACCTTTAACCATTCTGCTAAGTGAAGAGGCATATCAAGAAGTATTAAGACGCAAAGAGGCAGGAATGGCAGCAGGTGAAACCTTAACCATAAGTGATGTGATTAATCAGGCGTTGATAGTTCCCACTTTTAAGAATGTTGAAACTACAACTAAAGATATTGAGGGAACTACAGACACAACCCCACCAGACCGAATATCAAACCTACCAGCCTATAAGACGTGGTTATTTGCTCAAATAGAGGCTCTAAAGAGTCAAGGCAATAGTTATGCTCAGATTGCTGATATGCTTAATCAAAAGGGTATTGTAGGCGTGGCAGGGAGGGAACTTAACAAAAAAACTATCGAGGGATTTTTTAATAAATTATCAAAAGAAAGGTTAAATAATATTACTATTGTCTGAAACTTTTGGTTCAAATAAGAAAAGGCATATCTTCACTTAGCAGAGGCATTGATAAAGATGTTTCTGCTATTTTTATATTTATTCTGTAGGTAAAACTTAATTTTACTTTCACCTACAAAGTTAATAATCGGATTTCAAATCCGAAAACTCCAAAGAGGTTTGCAATGTATTTCTCACTTATTGAGACAAAACAGCTTGGTCAAAATAGATATTATAAAAGTTCAACCCTGAAAGACCCATATATTAAGACTGATGTTTGGACAGCAAACATTAATGGAAAGATTATTAAAAGCAATATGAGGTCAATAGAAGGTGAAAAGATAATAAGAGAGAGTAAAACTACTGTTTGGAAATTGTCGCTCAATCACAGCTATAGAGATGAATCTGGCAAGGTGCATAAACAGCAGGCATATATTAAGACCATTAACTATTGGGAAGTTGTGGATCAATTTCTATTTGCAATTAGAGATGGTAAAAAAGAGTCTGAAATTCAAGATGGTCATTTAGCTTTTGGCTTTTGTGATGGTGAATGGTTTGATAAAAAAGTTTTAAAGATATTTCCAGATGCAGACCTTGAAGCAGTTTGGAAGCTCTACCAAAGAAAGGTTAAAGACCTTGAGCAATCCATTATCAAAGAATTTAAAGCAAGTGATGAGTTCAAATGGTGGAAGCTGAATCAGAAGTTGAGAAAAGAAATTGATAGACTTAAAAAGCAGGAAGAAAAAGCGGAACAGGCTAAAGAAAAGCAGGAACAGCAAGCACGATATAAACAATACTTTAATCAAGACAGCTACCAGAACAGTTATCAAAACCCTTTT
>JADFZQ010000005.1 GCA_015232455.1 Desulfamplus sp.
TCAGAACATGATCAAGAAGAGAACTCTCCACATTGCAAGCTGTTTGGATAGAAGCTAAAGAGACAAAATGGTGTGGTTCGCTATCAATACTCTCTGCCTGAACTACCCGAACCAACTCTTTGAATGATATATTGTCAGCCAACTTTACCCGAACAGGAACAGTATTTATAAATAGCCCGACCATACGCTCAACATTTAGTATTCCGGCTGGACGACCAGCTACCGCAGCACCAAAAGCCACATCTGAAACCCTATTTGCTTCTGCCAACATAATACTCCAAACAGACTGAACCAAACTATTTATGGTTATCTGGTAATCTCTTGCAATTTGATTAAGAACTCTGCTGACTTCTGGTTCAAGTTCAAATTGATATAATTTTTGAAGATCAGAGTTGGAAGTATCAGTATCTTTAATACTCGTTTCAATAGTTTGAAGGTTCTTGTTTATAGATTCACTAACTTTGACAGCATCAACTTTAACATCGCGAGGTAGTGAAGTAACTTTGTTAAATCCTTCTAAATAGTTACTCCAATATCCAACTGCCTTTGCATGATCCGCGTTTTCTAACCAGAGAATATACTCCCTATATTGAGGAGCTGTGCCAGCAAACTTAGGAATTTGTCCTCTATTCAAAGCCATGTAAGCAGATTGGACATCTTCAATCAAAATTCCCAAACACCAGCCATCCATCAAAATATGGTGAAAACTCCAAACTGCTGCATAACGAAAAGGTTCAAGTTTGAAAATATTCATACGCATAAGGGTATCGCTATCAAGGAGAAATCCACGTTGACGCTCCTCTATTTTAAAAGCCTCAAGACGTGCTTCTTTATCTTTTATCTGAGACCAATCTTCATAGTGCCACTCAATTGGTCTTATTCTGCGAACTACTTGAAGTGGTCTTGGAACTCCTTTGTAGATAAAACTTGTCCTTATTATGTCGTGTCTTTGGCTGACTATGTTCCATGTATCTTCAAATCTTTTTAGGTTGACATCGCCTTTTAGAGTAAAGCTGAACTGCTCAAAATAGGCAGTTGAATCAGAATCATAAAGACGGCTAAAAAGCATGTTTTCCTGCATGGGTGTAAGAGGATAAATATCTTGAATATCTGATGGAGTCATTTTATTGTCATGCAAAAATGTTTCAAACTGCGATAGTGAGAAACCTGACCATGTTAAATCAGACGGAGTAACCTCAGAAACTTTTATAGATGAGCAATGATCAATTATATCTATCAAATTTCCTTTAATTATTGAGCCAAGACGATTGATAGTATCCTCTTTATATTGATTTTGTGCATAATAAATCTGAATATTAAGACGACCTTTACGTATCTCTGATTCAATTTCAAGAGTATATGGTTTTTCCATTTTAGGGTTTGCAAGCTCAATATGAGAGGCTGGCTCTACACTTAATCCATCTCGCTCTAAATCAACCACGCCTAAATAGTTAAAGCTGATATTGGGTTTTAATCTTGCTCTAACTTCATGGCTTAGTTTTTGACTAATCAAGCCAAAATTTGCCCCATGATTTGGAACTTTGTGTAAAGACTCTTTTATATGCTTAATTTCAAGACCAAGTTCATTTCTAAAATTGTTTATTTTTTCATTTTTAAAATCCAATTGTTTATCTATTTCAGGTAGTTTTAATAAAACTGGGTATTCAACAGTAAACCAGCCAACTGTACGTGAAATATCAATTTCATCTTCAATCCAATCTCTTCCATGTCCTTCTAATGCTACCAAAACTCCATTAATACCTGCCCAATGTTTCAAACTTTTTGCTATTGCAGTTAAAAGCAGATCATTCATATCTGTATTATAGGCTAAATTGGCTTTTTCAACCAAAATAGCTGTATCTGGAGCTGGCAATGTAATATTAAGCAATTTAGAGTCTTGATTTAAGACATTGTTTGGCTCAAAATCTGTTGGCAGATTAACAAGCTCCTCTTGAACTAAAGATTCCCAGTAGCTGATTTCATTGATTTCACTATTTAACTTATTTGCATCTACACTCTTAATTGCATTACCCTTAATTGCGTTGTTAGCTCTATTCTCTAAACTCTCTGACCAAGATTTAAAAGAGTCTGTTTTTGCTGGCAGCTTAATACCTTGTCCATTAGAGTGTGAATTATAAGCAGATAGCAAATCTTCAACCAAAATCTGCCATGATATTGCATCTACAGCAAGATGGTGGATTACAACCATCAGACGATCTTCAGTATCTCCTTGAAATAGTGCAGCCCTAAGCAGTGGACCATTAAAAATATCCATTGTTGAGTGGAGTTTTTGGCTGACTGCTTTAAAGAGCGGGTCAATATTTGAAATATGATCGCTGTTATCACCTATCTGGTCAGCCGTATAAGCAGCTTTAGAACTTCTCTGTTTAGCTTGTGGATCAAATGGAATAACAAGCAATTCAGGTTTAAGTTCTGTGCCTTTTATATTCAACCTCAACTGACTTGCTCCACCTGAATTCAACTTGCCAGAATTTAATTCAGAAGAGGCTTGAACTGTTAATCTTAAAGCATCATGGTGAACCATGATAGATTCTAAAGCAGCTTTAAGAGAATCAATTTTAAGGTTATATTTAAAGTTAATGGTTACAGCTTGGTTGTAGTGGTGGATAAGAGCTTTATCTTGATTAAGAAGCCAAGATTGAATAGGTGTTGGGTGAACAAAACCAGTAACAGTTCCTTGATCAATTTTACGGCTGCGGCGTGTTAGGTGCGGGGCAAGTTCTGCTACAGTTGGATATTGGAAAATATCTCTAAGTTTTAAGATATAACCTTCTGCCTGAACTCTTGCTACAGCTTGAATAGCCTTGATTGAATCGCCGCCAAGTGCAAAATAGTTATCATGTATTCCAATACTTTCACGGTTTAAGACACCTGATAACACTTCAACAAGTATCTGCTCAACTTCATTGCGTGGCGGCGTAAATGGAGTTAATGATTCAACATGAGTTATCGTAGGTTTTGGCAGAGCTTTACGATCTATCTTCCCATTTGATGTAAGCGGCAGCTTTTCCATAACTACAAAATAAGAAGGAACCATATAATTTGGAAGCCTATCAGCAAGGTAATTTCTAATTTCATCAATTAATTGTGAATCATCATCTTTATTATTACCTTCTTCTTTATTACCAATCTTTTCATGGAACACTATATATGCTGTCAATCCCATATTATCATCATTGGAGGTCTGGTCTGCAGATTGGTTGTTAGAGCTATAAGAAACAGATGAAGCAGTAACTACAAGCTCTTTAACTTTTGGATGTTTAGCAAGAACAGACTCAATTTCGCCAAGTTCAATTCTAAATCCGCGTATTTTAACCTGATGATCTACTCTGCCAAGAAATAAAATATTTCCATCTGGCAAAAACTGTGCAAGGTCTCCAGTTTTATAAAGTCGGGAATTTGTTTGTTGATTTAACATACCAGAGTTGAATGATTCTTGAGTTGACGTGCCAAAATTAAATGGGTCAGGAATAAAAGATTTATCAGTAAGTTCTTTCTGATTCAAATAACCAAGCCCAACACCAACCCCGCCAACCCAAAGCTCACCAATCACACCAACAGGAACAGGTTCTAAATGGGAATCTAAAATATAGAGACACATATTTCCAACAGGGCGACCAATTGGAATGACAGCAGTATCAGGAGCAGGAGCATGATAAAAAGCATAATGAGCAACATCATCAGAACATTCAGTTGGACCATAAGCATTTAAAATAGGGACATTAGGATAATATTCAAACCACTTTGCAGCCAATATTGGAGGTAGTGCTTCGCCAGTTGGGACTAACCATCGAAGAGTATTTAGATTTTGGTTAGAAGCAAAACTGCTGTCTATCTGCTCTAAAAGAACCCTAAGAAAAGAGGGAACAACCTCAAGTATTGTTATTTTTTGTTTTGTTGAAACTTCAAATAATTTGCTTGGATCGTGTGCAATATCATTGCTTACAATTTGAACATGTCCACCTTTTAAAAGAGCTGATAGAAATTGCCATACTGAAATATCAAAACATTGCGAAGCATTTTGAGCCACAATATCGTTTGTGCCTATCCCCAAATCTTCTATCTTTGCGTAAAGATGGTTTACCATTCCCTTTTGTTGAACCATTGCACCTTTTGGAAGACCAGTTGAGCCAGAGGTAAAGATTATATATGCAAGATTTTCTGGAGAATCAGCCTTAATGTTATATGGAAGATTTTGTTCATCTTCAGGTGTTAATGAAGAGTCGCAGATAGAATCTTCAAACCACAATACAGTAGAGACGCACGGCCGTGCGTCTCTACTTTCCAATAAATGCTGAAATTTCTTTTCAGCTAAAATAATTTTAGCCCCAGACTGTTTTAAAATTCCTCCAATACGATCTGCTGGATGTTCAGGGTCTAACGGAAGATAGGCACAACCAGCCTTAAAAATACCTATCATTGCAACTAAGAAATGACAGCTTCTTTCAGCAAGAATTGGGATTAAGGGAACATGTATTGATAATTTTGACGTTCCAGATAAGTTAATCTCTTTAATTAAATTTCTCGCTAACCTGTTTGAATATGAATTAAGTTCTCTATAAGTCATTTGCTGGCTTATATATATTTCGCCAGATTCATTAAGGGCAGAAAAAACAGCAGCAATATTATCTGGGGTTTTAGATACCTGTTCTTCAAACAGACGGTGAAAAGGGTGTTGCAAAGGAAAATCGCGGTAAGTGTTATTCCAAACATTTACAATCTGATGACGTTCTACTGACGAAAGCAGAGAAATTTTATAGAGAGGCTCTTCTGGTTTATCCACAACCTCACCAAGAAGCGTCATAAAATGGTTGGCAAATCGCGATACAGTTTCGGGCTTAAACAGATCAGTTGCATACTCAAATTTGAATTGATATTGACCATTAACCTCCATGATCTCAACATTAAAATCATACTTTGCGTAACTTAAAGGAATGTTTATCATAGAGAGAGTCAAACCATCTAAAGCTGGCATACCTTGAACTTGGTCTAAATTAAATTCTGAAGCTATGACCGAACCTCTGCTCATATCTTGTTCAAACTGGAGATTTCGGATCAATTGGCTAAATGGATATTTTTGGTGGCGGTATGCAGCAGTAAGAGTCTCTCTTGAACGATCCAGATATTGACCAAATGACTTGGTTGCGTCATATCTACTCACAAATGGAACTAAATGGGTGCAGTAACCAACAAGAGCATCACTATCTTCAAAAAAACGACCACTAACAGGAAATCCAATTACAACCTCATCACGACCTGTAAGTTTATGAATCCAGAGAGTGTATAGCGAAATCATAGTCATAAAAGGGGTTAAACGCCGACTTCTGCCAAAGGCAAAACATTTTGTTAAAAGCTCAGGGTCTGCTGATACATGGTGTCTTGCACCTTTAAAGGTAAAAAGAGATGGGCGAGGCATATCTGTTGGAAAGTCAAGCATGGGAATTGTGTTAGGAAAAAGCTCTTTCCAAAACTTTTCATCTCTTGCACACTCTGCTGATGATAGATAATTTTCTAACCAGCTTTGATAATCTCTTAAATCAGGAGCTATTTTAGCATCAAAAATTTTTCCTGTTGTCTCTGATATTGCACCTTTTACTCTGTTAGAATAAGAGAGCATCAAATCACCAAGCAGAACATTGACAGATATACCGTCCATAACAATGTGATGAAAGTTCATTGCTAAGACATGATTTTCAGAGTCAAGTGTCAGAATTTTAAACGAAAAAAGAGGACCATTTATCAGGTCAAATGTTGTTTTGCTGTTATCTTTTAGCCAGATTTGGATAAGCTCGCTATCTTCTTGAGATTTTGGAGTAACACTACCTCCTGTTATGTGGGCGGGGCTGATATAGATTGCTGTAGATTCTGTAAAATCTATATTGCTTGGCATAGATGGCAAAATCTTCTGATTTTTACCATCTCCAACCATGACTGTGCGTAAAGCTGAATGGCGTGCAACTAAATCAGATGCAGCTCCTGATAGTGCATCTCTATCTAATCTGCCTGTTAAGCGGACAGCAACAGTTTCAATATATGCTGGTATTGCGTTTTCATTTAATTGAGCAAGAAACCAAAGCTGCTGCTGTGCTTGTGTAAGGGGTATTGTTATGACATTTGCCTGATTTTTCTCTATGGCTTTTTCATCAGTTTTTTTTATAGCTTTTGTGCTTTTTGTCCCTAAGCTATCAGTTTTTTTTTTACTTAGCTCTTCCTGAGTCAACTCTTTTTTTTTTATATCTTTTAGATATTCTGGTGTATCTGGGCTTATTCCACCAAAAAGCGGAAAACCCGCAGCCTTTAACTCAAGCGAACTCTCTTTAATAGCCTTGATAATCTTTTCAACATCTTCATCTGTATGAGCTTCTGAAAAGAAACATATCCGCCTTTCCCAAGTGTATATTCCTTTAGACATTAAAAGGTGAAACCAAACAGTGGTATCAGGAGGTGGAACAGGTTGGCGGTATAAAGGCAGCGTTGGTTGAAAAATAAATTGAGATGCAAACCAAGCAATTTTTATATGAATATTCTCTTTTTCAAAAAAATCATTTATCTCGTTTGCAAAGTTTGTTGTACGGAGGTTAACTTTTTCTTGAAGAGAGGGACCTTTTTCTTTCATGTGGAGAAGGCAGGCATGAGCAGCAGCCATAGCAAAAGGATGTTTACAAAAAGTGCCGCCAAAGAAGATAACCTCTTGACCCGGAACAGAGTCATCACCGTAATCCCAAAGTCCACCATCAATAACCTCCATACACTCTTTAGAGCCTGCAACAATGCCAATAGGCATACCACCTGCTGGCACTTTACCATAAGTTGCCATATCTGCACGAACTCCAAATACAGCTTGTGCCCCTCCCGGGTGGCAACGAAACCCATTTATCATCTCATCAAATATCAAAACAATACCAAGTTCAGTAGTCAAAGCCCTTAAAGCATGAAGAAACTCTTTTGGCTGGAGTGATGGGTTACGGCTTTGGACAGGTTCAACCAACACTGCTGCAAGTTCATGAGCATTTTCGCGTATAATATTCAGTGCTGACTCTTCACCGTAACGCAAAAGCAACGTATCTTTAATTACAAGGTCAGAGTTGCCATGATATGATCCCATAAAAAGAGCTATTCTATCTTTACGGCTTACAGCTTGTGCGGCACGTAAAGCCATCATTACAGCTTCGCTGCCTGTATTGCAGAAGGCTACACGATCCATGCCTGTCATTTCACTTATCATCTTTGCAACTTCACCTACAAAACGGTTCTGAGGACCAAGCTCGACTCCTCTTTCAACCTGATCTTTAATAGCTTTAGTTACAAAAGATGGGGAATGACCAAACAGGTTTACACCATACCCCATTGCAATATCAATATATTCATTGCCGTCAATATCCCATACTCTTGAGCCTAAAGAACGTTCTGAGACAATAGGATAGACAATCTCTTTGATGCTGCGTCTAAAGCCAAGTGTGTTGATCCAATCTGCTAAATGTGTTCGATGTTCTTGAGCATAGAGTTTCGATTTTTTTGTTTTTTCAATATATGGAGGAATAAATCTTTCAAGAAATTTTTGCTGAGAACTATTCAAACTATCTGGATCAAATTTCATCGCCCTAATTTCTGCTATCTTGGGTTTTGGCGGGTTCAATGGGTCAGAAGGTGCTGATTGTGATTGTTGTGGAACAGCTTGACACGGTTGTAACTCCTTAGAAAAAACAGTTTGAGGCTTTTCTGAAACAGAGGGAAATTTATAAGTAGAAGTGGTTTTAGTATGGCTATAAGCCCCCAATACGTCTAATTGATGGTGCATTAAATCTGACATTGCCCGCATCTGTGCATTTAAAAGAGCTTCTAAATCTGAACCAACTTTTTCAGATATTGCAGGTGTTGAAAGTATAGGAGCGGCGGTTACGGGTATATTTACAGGCATATTAGGTGCAGGTATTGGTATTTCAGCAGGTTCAGGAGCTGCAAGATTTGCAGAAGCCCAATCTGAAGGCAGATTGTCAGCTATATAGTCAATCAGCTTTGATAGTGAGTCAACTTCATCATAATAAAGCCCCATATCAATCTCAAGGTTAAAGTGCTTTTTAATCCCTTGATCAATTCTGACCACAACCAATGAATCAAAACCTAAGCTGATATAGTTAGAAGCAATATCAACCCTATTCATATCAATTCCAGATGCTTTTTTTACGATCTCTGCAAGTATATCAAATATATGTGTTTTCATAGGCTTATGAGTTTCCATGTTATCAATTGATTAATCAATATTTAAGTGATTTTGCCAATCCACCAAATTGAATCAGGATACTATAAAAGGATAAAATGGGATAAAACATCTTGAAAATCCCTAAATCCTGACTATCCTGATTCTGACAGCCACCTTGCTGCTCTACATTTTTTATCTCTCTGGCTGCTCTATCCATGAAGGTGGAAAAAATCCATAAATCTCCTGCCCCATCTTCTGCTCGCGTGCAAGTTTTAAAGCAAGCTCTCCAAGTGCCAAATCTAAAAGACCCATTCCAAATGGGCTAAAAATTGGAATTTTACCCTCAACTCTTGGAGGCTGTGAACCGTCAATAATATCAGCAAGCGTGCCTCTTATAAAATCGCGTCTGCCAATTTTTTGTTCTAAAAGATGCAGCGATGTATTTGCCTTTAAAACATGGTCAGGGTCATCAACAATATTGTCAGCATTCAAGATAACTTCTGGAGACAAATCTCTTAATGATACGTGCAAAATTACAGAATCTTTTGGACACGCACTAATATCACCTAAATATGGAACACCAGCAGTTGTGCAAAAGGCAGTAATATCACCTGCACCCAACACTTCTTCATAACTTTTTGCATACTCTATTGATAAATCAGGGGTTCTTATAAGAGATTTTGAGGCAAATTGTTTTGCCCTCTCAAGATTAAGATCATATAGGATCAAGGTGTTTATATCAGGCTGTCTTACCTGCAAAAACCGCAAAACTTCAAAATTAATGGGTCCGCACCCAATAAGTCCAAGCCGTTTGACAGGTTTTCCAGCTCTCAAAATATCTCCAGCAATAGCAGCAGATGCTGCTGTTCTTCTGGCACTGATAATAGAGCTTTCCATAATTGCTTTTGGTCTGCCGTTTTCCATATCATTTAGAATCAAAACTGCTGATGCTCTCTCTATTCCCTTGTCAACATTCTCTGGGAATGACGCTATCCATTTAATTCCAGCAGTCTGAAAATCACCCCCAAGATAACCGGGCAAAGCAATAATACGATCTCTTGGTTTCTCTGGAAAAAAGACAAAATTTGAATGGGGCAGCGTTGCATCACCAGTTTTATGAATTAAAGCCGCAGATGCTACAGCTTCCATTATATCTGTTTCACGCCCCTTAAAAAGGTTCAGAATCTCATCGCCTGTTAAAAGTAAAATTGGTTGTTCTTTCATAATATTTTTCCTTTTTAGCTTCACTTCATTCTTTTATGTTAGCACTATTGAAGTTTATTTGAAGTTTAAAAAACCTAAGCATTATAATACATTGTATTAATCTCTTCTGAATACTTTGCCTCTATATTTTTTCGTTTTAATTTATTACTTACAGTCATTAATCCAGATTCTGCTGTCCATTCATCACTTAATAGCGTTACATCGACTATCTGCATATAATCAGGATAATCCGCCATCTTTTCAGCAATACGTTTTAAGATAATTGCTTTTAGTGATTTCTCTCTTAAAGTTAGAGGATTACGTGGATTTAATTTTAAACTTTTTGCAATCTTTTCCAATAGCTCTTTATTAAAAATAACAAGAGCTGTTAAAAAAGGTCTATCTTTTCCAATAACCATTACTTGATCAAATAAAATATCTGCTTTTATTACAGCCTCAATCGCAACAGGAGAAACTTTTTTGCCGTTTTCCATAGTTATAACTTCTGACATACGCCCAACAAAAAACAGATACCCATTACTACCGATATTAACCATATCTCCAGTATGCAGCCAGCCATCTTTAAGTGCTGCCTCTGTAGCTGATTGATTATTCCAATACCCGGTCATCACGCTTGGACTTTTTACAAGAAGTTCTCCATTTTTGATCATAATATCAACAGTTTTTAAAGGCTTGCCTACACTTGAAGGAATGTTATTTTCAACAACATTAATGCTGACAATAGGTCCTGCTTCTGCCTGCCCATAACAGTTAAGAACAGGAATTCCAAATGCGATGAAAGTTTTATAGATTTCAGGTGGAAGGACTCCTCCTGCATAAGATGCGGAACGCACTCTGTTACCAAGAATTTTTCTTACTGGTCTTGCTATTAAGAGATCAAATATTGGAAACAGCAAAAAGTCAAAATGCCAATCTCCCCGCCCCTGTCGATATTCAAACAGATTCCAGCCAGTTTTGACTGCGTATTTAAATATAGATTGAACCCATAAAGGTTTTTTCATTAATTTAGAGTTAATCTGATCATACAAATATTCATAAAGACGAGTAGCGGAAACTATGCGAGTCGGTTTTATCACCTTTAAATCGTAAATATTTCTTGGAAAAGCAGTTCCACAATCTGCCATTATTGGAAAAAGCCAGCCACTTGCAAAAGGAACAAGAATATCATCATCATAAACAGTTGTGTGATGTGATATTGCCTCTGCATTTGATAACAGATTTTTATAGCTCAACACAACCCCTTTTGGCTTTCCTGATGTTCCTGATGTGTAGTGGATAACTGCAATATCATCAGGGTTAGATGTTATATCAATTAGCTCAAAGGATTTTTCTTCATCAGTTCTGGGTAACCATGAGTTGATTTGATCTAATCTTACAAGTTTAATATTTTTAAAAAATTCATAAATATCGGCTATTGAAGAGCTGTTATCTCTTATGGATAACAATAATTTTTCTTGCTCTTCACCTTCTATTAGCAGAAATTTAATGCCTAGATCTAAAATTACAGACTCATTATAATCTTTAGAGGCAAAACCATTAACAGGCATAGGAACTGTTACAAGACCTAACCCTGAAGCTGCAAACTCAAAGATCGCCCGTTCGTAAGATGTTTTTATCATCAAACCAACACGGTCTCCTTTTGTTAGATTCTCTTTTTTTAATCCAGCCTGCCACTTTGCGACATCTAAAGCTGTTTCTCTCCACGATGATGAAATCCATCTTTTTTTAGATTTATCAAAATATTTGAATGCAGTCCTATCAGGGCTGTATTTTACACGCAGCCTAAAAAGACCAAATAGAGTTACTGCCTCTTTTGTACTGATTTCTCTTCTCAAAATTTTTCCTCTTAATCCAAATTAGTAAAACCCTAATGATGCAGCCACAATAATAGAGTTATAGAAATAATAAATCCTACAGCCTGAACTCCAAAACTTACCTTATCTATTTTGACCATACGAGCAATACTTGATGGAGAATTTTTATCAATATGGATATTTACCCAGATAATCTGGAATAAAGTCAAGATAATAAATATATATGCAAGAACATAAATCTTATCTATTAAAACAAGGGTAGAACACTCTGGAATGGCATCAAGAGCTGCCTGCTGCATTAAAACTGTTGTTAATAGGGCAGTTGCAGGCATTGCTGTTCTGACTTCAATTAATATCGGCTTTAAAATAAGAGCTACCCAGTTTGTCATAAGCACTATAAAAAGCGGCAACATAACTTTCCATATAAAAAAGTTTATGTGTCTTTCAAGTGCAAAAGAAAATTTTACCAACGAATATTTTGACACTGCTGCACCAGTTTCGCCAAAATTTGTTCCATAGTCGTGAAGATAACTATCTGCATCCAACCCCTTTATTTTCCAGCCCGGAATCAATAATCCTGCATCATATCCGCTGTCAGTTCCGTCAGGAATAAAAACAACATCTTCATAGTTAAACAGAGGATTTTCAATGAAAAGTTCTAATTTCTGTTTGTCAAGCGGGTAACTTCTCAAATCAAAAGGCTGGAAAAAACGCCCTTCAATTGTAATTGTCTGATACTTGCTGCCATCAGGCATTATCTTTGGTGAATCCATAAGAAGTTTCTTAGTTAAACTCCAATTTTCAACAAGATTTGTAAATTCAAGTGATTGAACCGGATCAAAATCACCTTTCCATTTTAACCATATATATGCTGTAATATGATATGTATTTGACCTGATGCTTAAATCATAAATATTTACTCCATAAAGACCTATCTTAACCTGTTTGGCATTTGGAGGCAGTGCATTAATAGGTGAGAGGTTTCCAAGCGGTTTATTAATATGCAGAGAAATATTATTATGAAGAGAGATATTTTTTGAATCTGCCTCTTCAGCTTTGATGGTTCTATTACAAAAGAGCAGTGCTGGTATAGTAAAAAGAACAAATATACTGAATAAAGTAATAACTCTTACCCTTTTTTCACAGTTGATTTGATTTAATCTAAACATTGTTTATCTCCGTTTTTTACTTTGGATTTGATTCAATCTAAACATGATTTTTTCCTTTCTAAAAATAAGATTTTAATTCACCACGTCTTCGGATATCAAGAGTTGCACAATGAAATGAGCCTAAAAATGGATAATAGGCTTCAAAGGAGCAGGTAATTGGTTTAAATCCCCAAGATTTAAAGGCTTTTATTAAAGGCTCTTGATTTTTCTCAACTATAACCCGCTCTTCATCAAGCATAAGAACATTTATTCCAGCCCATTCACTTACAAGTTTTAGTGGATCGTGTTTAGTAGGAGGCGGATTATCAGGAGCAATCAATAAATCCCATTTTTTAAGTATAGAAGGCAGTTTATTAAAATCTAAATATTTAGGATTAGCTAAAACTTTACCCGGGGCTAAGGGCATAAAAGTGGTATCAATATGAATTGCCTCTGGACATCTTGAAACTAATGTATGAACTTTGTATTTATCTCCTAAATGACGCTGCAGCCACTCAATTCCAAAATGGTTTGTAACATTGCTTGTCTGGCAGAAAATATCTCGTCCGCAGCGGACAAAATCAGCAGCATCAAAAACTGGCTCAAACTCATTAACCATAAAACGGATAGGCTCGTCAGGTTTCGGAACTGTATAGTTCCAATCATATAGATCATCAAGAAGCTGGGGCTTTGGAGCGGCTGTCCATTTTGCACCAGCTTTAAAATACTCCTTAAATAGTTTTCTGTATGACCATGCCTCAAAATATCGGCATCTATCAGCCATTGGAGTCTCTAAAATCTCATTACCAATTATCATAAACGGATCGCGGGGATTTGCTGCACAAAAACCGGTTTCAACTTTCCAATCAGGAGTGCCAAAAGGTGTGTTAAAATGGTTGGAAGCAGGATCAATATAACGAATTTTAACTCCTTCAGCTTCTAAAATATGGATAAATTCTGCCAACTCTTTTAAAGCTGGTTCAACAATCCATTTTGGATATGCTTTTCCCTCTCCGCCCAATTTTTTTGCAGCTTCTGCCCATTCATTAGGCGGCACTGTGGCATAATTAATCACATTCCAAGATGGAAACATAGCACCATTAAGGCTTCCGATAATAACCTCTTCTAATGGATCCCATTCATTGTGGGAATTTACAGGGCAACTACTTAGTTCTAAAGTATTCATAAAATTATCTCTTTATAATAGGAGCTAACATTTTATTAGATTTCCAATATAAACAATCCGTTGGAGGCTCTACCTCACAAATTGTATAATCAATGTTTTTAAAACCTATTGAATTTAGCCTTTCTATATCTTGAGGAGAGAATGAGTCAACCTCATTAGAGTAATAGGTAAAAATTCCGTTAGGCTTTAATAATCTATAAGCATGTGGAAAAAAAGAGGAGTAGAGGTCTTCAATCTCATCTTCTTTTGTTGGGTAGGTGTCGAACAAAATACCATCTAAACTTTCATCAGCTAATAAGTGGATAACTTCTTGCCAAAATCCACACATAGGTATAACTTTTTTTACTGATTTAGATGCAAAACTTAATAATTTATTAAAAACATCATGATTTGGCTCTATAATAATGTGCGTTTCTATTTCATATTGTTGGATATAGCCGGCAGAAATTCCCATGCCAAATCCTAATTCAAGAATAGAACCACCATTTAATGTTGCTATTCTTGCAAGTTCTAACATATATGGTTTTTCCCAATCTTCCATCACAGGATGTCCCATAACCTGTAATTTATCATTGCTGAACATGGCAGCAGCAGTCTTCCATTGGTTATTATTTTCTGAAAAACCTATTTCACCAATGTTTTTGCTCAACTCTTTTTTATACTCTGAATGATTATCACAATTTTTCATACAACAGTTTCCAACTCCTTATTGTTGTTTACTTTATTATATTGATCTTAATTTTATATAATTATTGTTTGGATTTGTTTTTTACATGATAAAGAGCTTCAAGAGAGCGATCAATCTCAGCTTCAGTATTTGCAGCAGTAATTGAAAATCTAAGTAATCCTCTGTCAATAGGCACAATTGGAAAAATAGCAGGAGTAATAAGAATGCCAAACTCCCAAAGAATCTTGCAAGCCTCAATTACATCTTTTGTTCTGCCGATAACAACCCCGACAATTGGAAAATAGTTGTCATTTACAACTTCAAATCCCATATTTTTTGCTTCACTTACAAGTTTATAAGTAAGTTTATAAACCTGTTTTCTCCACTCTTCCCCTTCAAGAGCATTTAATCTTATCCCTTCAATAGCACTTGCCAAACTTGCAACAGGCGATGGTCCTGAAAAGATAAAGGTTGATGCTGAACGGAACTTATTTCTCATATCTTCATCAATACAGGTTATAAAAGCTCCAAAAGAGGAAAAAGATTTAGAAAGCCCTGCCACATAGATCATGCGATCTTTTTTGTAATCCAATCCAAAGTGGCGGACAAGACCATTTCCATGTTTTCCGTAAGGCATTTCAGGAGTTGGATATTCACCAATAATGCCGATGCCGTGAGCATCATCAAGATAGATATAAGCATTGTAAGTGCGGGCAAGTTTGGAAAATTCAGAAAGTTTTGCATAAGCTCCAGACATTGAGTAAACACCGTCAACTGCTATAATTTTAGTGCGTTCCAATGGATAGCGTTTAAGTTTCTCCTCCAAGTCTTCAACATCATTGTGGCGGAACTCAATAACTTCAGCTCCAACAGCTTGAGCCTGAAGAGTCCCTTCATGGATTGATGTATGTGCAAAAATATCTTTTAAAATAACTCCATCTTCTCCTGCTAATATAGGAAGCACCCCAGCATGAAGAAGAGTAATAGCTGGAAAGACAAGAACAGAAGGAGCTTTAAGAAAATCTGCAAGTGCATCTTCTAACTCTTCATAAATTGCAGGAGATGCCACAGCCCTTGTCCAGCTTGGATGGACTCCCCATTTTTGAAGTGCTGGGGGAATAGATTTCATAACTTCAGGGTGCAGATCAAGCCCAAGATAGTTGCATGATGCAAAATCATATACCCAATTATCTCCAATCTTTAATTTTCTTCTTTGCTGCTCTGTAACAACTGCATGAATCTGAGGAATATCATAAGATGCTTTATGAAAATCTATAATCTCCTCTTCAATTTCTTCTATGATTGCTCTTTGAGCTGAAATAGTCTCATCTGTTTTAAAAGAGCTGTTTTCAAGATCAGATTGAATAAAAGCAGACTTGGCAAGAGCGGGTTTAGTAAAATCAGTCTGGCTTGTCTCAATTTCAGCATTGCTTAAAGAAATTTTTGGTAATAACCAGTCTGTAATATTTTGGATATTTCCAAGCTGAAACATTTTGTTTAATGGAATTTTTACCTTTAATTCACTGTTCACAAAATTAGCAAGCTCTGTCATCATAAGAGAGTCAAATCCCAAATTTTTTAAAGAGTTCTGCAAAGAGAGATTATATTTTGACCCTACATGCAAAATATTTCTAACTTTATCCTGCAAAAATTTAATTAATATCTCTTTTTGTCCAGCTACTGAAGATTGTTCTAAGGCTTTCAATATTGAGTATTTTTCTGATTTTTTGAGCAAAAATTGTTCATCAGATGTTTTGGGCAAAATTTGTTTAAATGGCTGACTGCTTATCTCATATTTTTCTTCAATATTATCAGATAACCAGTAACTCTCTCTTTGGAATGGGTAATTGGGCAAAGTTATACGTCTTAATTTAGATTTTCTGAATCCTTCAATTTTTGACCAATCTAATGGCACACCACGAACATAAAGTTCTGCCATGCTTTGAAGCAGAGTCTGTTTATCTGAAAATGGAGGCTGCAAACTTGGAAGAGATAGACCATAATCTGGTAAATTCTGCTTTAAAATGCCAAGCAAAATAGGCTTAGGTCCTATTTCAATAAATATTTCAAAACCTTCCTGTTTCAGACTATTTAAACCATCTCCAAATCTAACCTGATTTCTAAGGTGTTTTCTCCAATACTGAGGCTGTGTAAGTTCAGAAGATACGGCTTTTCCTGTCATGCTTGATATAAACAGCATCTTAGGCTCTGAAAGTGAGAGCTTTTTTACTTCATCTTCAAACTGATCAAGCACACAATCCAACATGGGAGAGTGTGCGGCTATTGGGATTGTGAGTTTCCGTGTTTTACAGCCTGCCTCATTTAAACGAATGACAGCTTCATTGACATCGTTATAATCTCCTGAAATAACAACATTTTGAGGACCATTAACAACTCCGATAACAACATTTTTAGAAGAATCAAGAAAAGGCAGCACCTCTGATTCTGACGCAGATACTGCAAACATCAAACCTTTTCCCTGCTCCATGAGATGCCCTCGTTTTGTAACTATACGGATTCCATCTTCTAAACTCATAACTCCAGCAATGTAAGCAGCAGCAAACTCTCCTAAACTATGCCCTAAAACAGCGTCAGGAGTAATACCCCATGATCTCCATAAATCTGCAATCGCACACTCAACCACAAAATTTACAACCTGAACGCATACAGGTGATTCCATAATATCGTTATCTTGCGGCTCTTTTGAAGGATATATAAGTTCAATAAGCGATCTTCCCAATAATTGTGAAGCTGAAGATTCAGCCCTATTTATAGTATCTCTGAAAACAGGTTCAGTTATGTAAAGCTCTTTTCCCATATCCACATATTGAGACCCCTGCCCTGTAAATAAAAATGCGATTTTATTTATAAAGCAAAGCCCCTCCCCAGCCCTCCCCGCAGGAGAAGGCGTGATATTATTACCCATCTCAATATGGGTGGGAGGGGACAAGGGGGTTGGGCAGATAAATGGTGATCTTTTAACTAAAGATTGCTCTTGATTTATAAAAGCTGTCAATTCGTCAGATAACTGCTCTATTGATTCCACTACAACAGCTAATCTATGATCAAAATGAGATCGTCCTAAATGTGTGGTAAAACTTAGTTCTGATAAAGATAATGTTGATGGGGCTTTTGAGGATAATGATAATTCAGAGGAGTCCTTTAACGGTAATTCATGTGATTTTTTGCAAAAATCAACATAGCGTTGAGCCATTTCATATAGAGCATTTTCATTTTTTGCACTAAGGGTAATCAACTCACAAGAAGAGGCAAAATCATAACTATTAACCTCTAAACTATATTGCCCCTCCCCAGCTCTCCCCAAAGAATGGAGGGAGTAATTATCCCCCTCTCCATAGGGGAGGGGGCGGGGGGTGGGGCTTACAGGTGCTTGTTCAAGTATTACATGAACGTTTGTCCCGCTGAATCCAAAGCCGCTAACCCCGGCTCTGCGTGGAATATCTGAATTTGACCAATCCCACTCTATCCCTTTTACTGGAATTTTTATCTGTTCCTGCCACTCTTTAAGTTTAGGATTTAACTCTTTGAAATGGAGATGAGGCGGTATATATTTATGTTGAAGAGATAAAACAGTCTTAATAATTCCAGCGATTCCAGCAGCAGCTTCCAAATGTCCGATATTACTTTTTACAGAGCCGACATAAAGAGGATTTCTCCTTTTTGTTTGTTCTTTACTACAATAAGTGTTCCATATTCCCCGCCCTTCAATTGGATCTCCTACAGGCGTTCCAGAGCCATGAGCTTCTATATATGAGATCGTGTCTGGAGTAAGCCCTGCTTTTTTCAGGGCTTTTTTTATGACAGCCTCTTGAGCCGCCTGATTTGGCACAGTAAGTCCAATTGAAGCTCCATCTTGATTCATTGCAGAACTTCTAACTATTGCCAAGATATTGTCATTATCAGCCAAAGCATCAGAGAGTCGTTTAATAACAACTACACCGCATCCTTCTCCCCTTGCATAACCATCTGCTGAAGCATCAAAGGCTTTGCAGCGGGACTCTAGCGACAGCATTCTTGAGTTGGAAAAAGCCAAACTTGTTTCAAAAGATAATATAAGATTTACTCCAGCCACTAAAGCTAAATTACAATCTCCACTCCATAAATTTTGGCAGCCGATATGAAAAGCTGACATTGATGCAGAGCTTGCAGTATCAACAGCAACAGCAGGACCTTTTAAATCTAAAAAATATGGAACTCTTCCAGAAGCTGAAGCATGAGAGTTGCCTGTCATGTTGTAAAGAGAGTCATATTTATGCTGTTTAACTTGAAGAAATAGATAGTCAGAAGAGTATATTCCAACAAAAAAACCTGTTTCAGAGCCAGCTAAGGAATATGGATCAATGCCTGAATTTTCAATAGCTTCCCACGTAACTTCTAATAAAAGCCGCTGCTGGGGATCAAAAAGCATTGCTTCACGAGGTGATATTTGGAAAAAAGAGGCATCAAATTTATCAACATCTTCTAAAAAACCGCCTTCATGCAATATTGAAGCATCAGGCATTAACTTTTTACGATCTAAAGGAAATGGAATAACAGCGTTCTGCCCGTTTTTTAATAACGTCCAGAACTCATCAGGAGTTTTAACATTTGCAGGAAATCGGCATCCTATTCCAATAATGGCAAGAGGTTCAAGTGATTTTGAGAGGTTGGTTGAGGTTGTATTCCTATTGATGTTCATAACTTTAAACGGTTTTTGTCTTTGCTTTTGTTATCTAATTTTAATAATGGCAGCATTGTAATGGCTGCTCCTGAAAGCGTTGCAGCAACATACATTATTGTTACTGCCTGCACGCCTATATTCAAAAAAAACACACCGCCAATACTTAAAATACTTTGTCCTCCAATTGTGTAAAATGCGTTTCTCATATTCTTCTGAAAATCTGATGAAATATTGAAAAGTGCTGGCAGTTTTTTTAAACTCTGGTCCATCAAAATAACTTGAGCATTATCTGTTGCTATTGTGGAAGCACCTCTTAAAGAGATAGAGACATCAGCTCTTTTCAATGCTATTGAATCATTTATACCATCTCCCACAAAACAGACCTTTCTGCCCGCCTTTTGGAGTTCTTCAATAAGATTTGCTTTATCTTCTGGCAGAACTTGAGCAAAATAGTTCTCTATTCCTAATGACTCAGCAAGTATTTTAGTTGGATTATGGTTATCTCCAGAGATGATATATAATGACATATTTTTCTGTTTTAGAGCTTTTACAACCTCTTTTATTTCAGGACGAATTAAAGGTCGCATCTCAATTACACCAACCAAAAGGTTGCCAGCAGCAACATAAATTAAAGAACACCCTTTTGCCATTATTTCTGTTTTAACTTTCTCAAAATTTTCAGGAACAGTAATTCCTTCGCTATCCATAAATCTGTCGCTGCCAACTTTTATCCATTGATCGCCGATCTTTACAGAGATACCATAACCAACTCTGTAATATGCTTCATCTATTTCAGGGGTTTTAATGGCTCTTTTTTCCGCCTCTTTTAATATTGTCTGTGCAACTGGGTGGGTCTGACGGTATTCTGCTGATGCTGCATATCTGATCAACGTATCTTCATCAATACCATTAAATGTGTGGATAGTTCCTATAGTTGGACACTCAAGAGTCAATGTTCCAGTTTTATCAAAAATCACTGTGTCAATTTGGGGCAGCAACTGAAGAGAGCGTCCATCTTTAATCAAAATACCCTCGCATGAAGCAATGCGGAGGAAATTTAGCATTCCTATTGGTGCATTTACACGCACGCTATCAAGAAAATCAGAACATAAAAGAGCAATTGCCGCTGTTTTACCAACAAACAAAAGAGAAAGAGCTGATATGCCGACAGTTAATGGAACAGATTCATCAGCAATTTCTTGACCGATAGACTCTATTCTATCTGAGAAAGCAGAAGTATCTGCTAAAATCTGCCCAATTTTTGAAACAACTGTCTGACTGCCTGTTTTTTCAACTTTAACATGAATTCTTCCAGATATTAAAACAGTTGCCGCAAGAACTTCATCTCCTGATACTTTTTCAGATGGTTGAAACTCTCCAGTAAGAAGGTGTTGATCAACTGATGCCATACCGTGAACAACAACCCCATCTACAGGAACCACCTCACCTGCATTTACAACAATGGTGTCTCCAGATTGTAAAGATTCAATAGGCAGTGCAATTTCAGCCCCATCTTTTAAAAGCCAGACAAAAGATGGTTGATCAGAGAAAATATTTATCAACTCTTTTCTTGCATTATATTCGGACTTTAACCTTATCTTTTGGGCAGCATAATATGCAAAACATGAAATAGCAGCCGCTGTGTAGTAGCCGCTTATAATCGTAACAGCAGTAGCAACAGAATCTAAAACTTCTATCTTTTTTAAACTTTTCTCTTTAAATATTGAATGTTTTGCAGCTTTAAATAGAGGAATACAGGTGTATATCGAAATTCCAGCACTTACAAATAATAGGGGCGTAAAAAGCAGAGAGCCGGCAACGCCTGCTCCTATAGCAGAAATAGATAGAGCAAAATTTTTATTAACAATCTCTTCTGTTTCAATTTTTTCAGGTTTATTTTGAGTTGATTGAACAATAGAAAGTTGCTGTGAAGTGCTATTTTGCAGTGAATTTATATTTGATGGAGCTATTTGACTTTGATGTTGGGGATCGTTAGTTTCCGCATCTTTAATGCTATTTGATTCTACTGATTTTACCGAATTATCACCAAAAAATTTACGATATAATTTATCATACCCCCAAACAAGACCACATCCAACAGCAACTGCTTGTATTATCATAATAAACTGACCTTAAATTATACTTTTTCTATATCAACCATGTTAATTCAAATCTTTGAATTAGGAAATAGTTTAGAAAAACTAATCTATACTTAGGAATAACAATTTAATAATATCCTAAATTATACTCAGCAAGAAGATGTCATAGGTAGGGAACAACGATCGTTGTTCCCTACTCAATTTATTCAATCTCTGGTGTTATTAAATTCCCATTCCTTAAGACTTTGATTTTATTTCAGACACTATTTTTTCACCTTCTTTAAACATCTGTCTGTAGTATTCTCTTGCTTCTTCAGGATCAAAAGTAAGGAATGTGCCGCCATCTTCAAAATGACGCTTAAACACTTTTCCTACAGCATAAGTGGTTGCAGCAGAAATAGTTGAATTACCCATTGCACCTAAAATCATTCCCGGACCAGGTATTGCCTTTGTGAGACTTGAACCTAATCTTGCCCCAACTGATGCAGCTAATCCACCACCGATAAGAGAACCTATTATATGTTTCACAATATCTTTGTTAAATGGCACGTTATATTCATTTGCCAAGCACCTTAAAAGATTAAGCTGAACCCCAGTTACACCCATAAAATCAACAAAAGGTAATGGAATTAAGCCAACCGCTGATGATACATATATATGTTTTTTGATAACTGCATCTGCTTTTTCAGAGATAATGTTTTTAGGATCATTACTATCTTCAGAATCACTATTTTTTATATCGTTTTGCATCTATATTTTCCTTAAAAATATGGGGTTTATTTGAAATTGCCTGACCACAGATGGGATATGTTACCAAAATGTTCCTCTACCCATTCATCTGAATATACTGTATCTAAATAACGCTCTCCACGATCTGGAACTATGGCTGCTACTACCGCATCTTTTGGAAACTCTTCCCGTTTTTTCTCGATTGCCATGATAACACCACCTGTAGAGCCTCCTGCTAAAATAGCCTCACTATGGAGAAGACGGCGGCAGCCAACAACGCAATCAATATCAGTAATATGCACAACATCGTCCTGTAAATCAGGTATCATTAATTCAGGAACTCTTGCTGCCCCGTGTCCGGGAATAATGCGTTTGGCAGGAGGATCGTTATATATTGCACTGCCTTTGGCATCTACTGCAATTACCTTAGTATCTGTGATGCCAAAAAATCGCAGATATTCTCGACACCCACGCAGTGTGCCGCAAGTGCTTACAGCCACAAATAGGTAGTCAAGTTTGCGGTTCAAAGCATGAATTATCTCGTGCATTGTCTGGTGATGAGCACCTGGGTTATAGAGGTTGGCATATTGGTTTGTCCAATATGAGTTAGGTATTTCATCTTGCAACTGCTGGACTCTTGCAACACGGGCGTGTAGATACTCTCCAGTGATAGGGTCAGGTTTTGGTACCATATCAATAGTTGCCCCATAAACATCTAACATTTTTAGATTTTGAGCTGTTGTCTTAGGGTCAACAACGCATATAAACTTTAGACCAAGAAAATGGCAAACTTGAGCCAAACCAATTCCTAAATTACCTGAACTTGACTCAATGATTGTGGTCTCAGCGTTGATCTCTCCCTTTTCAAGTCCTCTTTTGACAATATTTAATGCTGTACGATCTTTAATTGACCCGCCTGGGTTAAACATCTCAAGTTTTACCCATACCTGAAATGGTGCATCTTTAAATAAACGGTTAAGTCGAATTGTCGGGGTATTGCCGATTGTGCCAAGTATTCCGTCAGTATTCATCTTTATTCTTGCTCCTTCAATCCTAATTACAATTATTTTTTAATATTTTTAAATGACGCTGCATAAGCTGATTCATAGTTTGAATTTGTTGGATCATTATCCCTTCCATTGTATCGTTAGTCGGTGTTGATGATGCTGATATTGAATTAAAAGTATGAGGCTCTTGTAATATAGATTTTTGAGTATTAGACATTTGAGGTTCTTTTACAAGTTTTTGATTAATTTTTTCTTCTATATTTTGTTCAACTCCTATTTTGATCTTTTGTTCAGGCTTTATTTCTATGTTTTGGTCAATTTTTTCTTCTATATGCTGTTCAATGTTTAGCTCAATTGCTTGCTCAATGTTTTTATCAATCTTTCTGTCGATCCAGTGCCGTTCACGCTGAAATGGATAGTTAGGCAATAGAACTTTTGAATGGCTAAATGGTGCTTCAAATCTTTTCCAATCAACATCAACTCCAGCTACATAAAGCTCTCCTAATGAGCGTAAAATCCTCATTGTATCTGGAACTCTTGGAGATAATGAGGATAACCGCCTAATATCAGATTTTTTCTCCAAACCATTCTCAACAAATAGACTCTCTGGAAGAGTCATATCAAGATCAATCAAATTTGGGCTTGGTCCTATTTCAAGCATAGTGTTGTAGTTTTTATGGATATAAAGCAAACTATTTACAAACTGCACGGGCTGACGCATGTGTTGGCACCAATAATCTGGTGAGCAGATTTCAGCTCCAATTGGTTTTCCTGTTAAATTTGAAATAACAGGGAAGATAGGCGTTTTATAAGATATTGTTTGAGCAATCTTTTGAAAATTGACCATAATTTGCTCAGTCAATGGTGAATGAAAAGCTGTAGATATGTTTATCTGCATTGAGCGGATTCTTTGGCTCTCCAAATCTTTAACAACATTGTCAACAGCATCTGCAAATCCTGAAATCAGAATTATCTCAGGTCCGTTTATCGCGGCTATTGAGACTTTTTCTTCAAAAGGTTTAAGTGCCTCTTGAACTTTCTGGATTGGTGCAAATACGCTCACCATCTTGCCTTTATCTGTTATTTGATTCATTAAATATGCCCGCTCAATAATCAAATTTAAAGCCTCTTCTGGAGTAAATACTCCAGCAGCACAAGCAGCACCATATTCACCCAAACTATGCCCCATAACTGCATTTGGAAATACTCCCCAAGATTTCCAAAGTTCAGTAAGTGCATATTCAAGAATAAACATTGCTGGTTGTGTGTATAAGGTTTTATCTAAATCTGATGTGCCAATGACAGGCTTTAATGAAAAGATGTTAAAAGGTCTAATTGGTTGAGCAGGTTGGGAAGAATCTGAATTTTTTTCTAATTCTTGTAATTTTGGTAAAGGGAACATGATTTCAAAAAGCGATTTTGGAAGCTGTTTTGAAAGTTTTAACTTATCAGACTGATTTGAAGCCGATTTTTCTATAAACGCAAAACATCTATCCATAGCCTGTTTAAATATGGGTTGTGTCTGATAAAGCTCTAAACCCATGTTTGGATATTGAGAACCCTGACCAGAGTAGAGAAAAACTATTTTTGGATTAGCAGGAGATTTTCCATAAAACAGGTCTTGATCCGCACCTTTTTCTGCTGCGGTTTTAAGAAGAGATATTGCCTTTTCGCTATTTTCAGCCACTATAGCCATTCTGTGTTCAAAATGTGAGCGAGAAGTTGCGGCTGTGTGGCATATATCTTTAAAATTTAGAATGTTAGGTGTGTCTAAATCTGGTTGAGAGCTATCATTTAGATTTTGTTGAGAACTATCTAAAAAATTTATATAACGATCAGCAAGTGCTTTTAAAGCCTCGTTGCTGCGAGCTGAAATTGGTAAAAGATGAACCTGTCTGACAAAAGTAGTTTTACCTTCTTCTTTACTATTTTCTTTATAGTTAGAAATTTCACTCAATTTTGGTGCTTCTGATACTATTACATGTGCATTTGTTCCGCCAAAAGAAAAGCCGCTAATCCCAGCATTTCTAACTCTATCACCAATATTCCAGGGAACATGATCAGATGCAACTTTAATTGGAATTGATGACCAGTTTATCTTTGGGTTTGGCGTATTAAAGTAGAGCTGTGCTGGAATCGTCTGATTTTGAAGTCCAGCAACTATTTTTAAAAGACTTGCCATGCCGGCAGCAGCTTCTAAATGTCCAAAGTTTGTTTTAACAGAGCCGATTAAAAGCGGATTTTCTCGAGGATTTGTGAAAACTCGCGATAAAGCACCAACTTCAATCGGATCTCCAAGTGATGTTCCAGTACCATGAGCTTCTATGTAATCAATATCTTCTGGTTTTAGATTAGCCATGTTCAATGCTTGACGAATAACAGCTTCTTGAGCTGGAGCAGATGGAACAGTCAAACCTCCTGACGGTCCGTCATGGTTTACAGCAGAACCTCTAACAACTGCCCAAATTCTGTCCCCATCTTTGATAGCGTCAGAAAGACGCTTTATGCAAATCACACCACAACCCTCGCCTCTTACATATCCATCAGCAGAAGCATCAAATGTTTTGCTCTTCCCATCTGGAGCCATAAGATGAGATTTTGAAAAACTTACAGAAATCTCAGGTGCTAAAATAATATTTACACCTCCAACTAAAGCCATATTGCACTCTTTATCACGCAGAGAACGGGAAGCAAGATGCAGAGCTACTAAACTTGAAGAGCAGGCAGTATCAAGGGAAAAACTTGGACCATTTAACTTTAAAAAGTATGACAACCGCCCAGCAGCAAGACCAAGAGTATTGCCTGTTCCAAAATAGGCATCAATATCTTCAGGGTCTCCTGAACCCATAAGATTTGTGCCATAATCAAGTCCCATAATACCAATAAAAACTCCAATATTGCTTTTTGCTAAAGTGTGAGGTGCAATATTTGCATTTTCAAGAGCTTCCCAAGCAACCTCTAACAAGAGCCTCTGCTGAGGATCCATACTTCGAGCTTCGCGAGGTGTAATTCTGAAAAAAGCTGCATCAAACTTATCTACGTCTTTTAGCAGAGCTGCAAAACGGGTGCTGATACGTCCCGGAGCATCTTGATCAGGATCATAATAGATAGAGTTGTCCCAACGCTCAACAGGAACTTCAACAACTCCGCTCTCTTTGTTAGAAAGCAGTTTCCAGTAATCTGACAAGTTAGACAAGTTATTGGAACCACCCGGAAAACGGCACCCAATACCAATAATTGCAATAGGCTCACTCCGCTCTTGACGTAAGGCATCGTATTTCTTACGTATCTCTTTAAGACCAAACAAAGCCCTTTGCAACGGGGTTAGCTGGTCAAGTCCTGCTGTTTTTGAATTTGTATCACTCACAGTTCTAAAACTCCTGTTTTTGTTAATTTGAAATATCTAAACAATCATTAATTGTCAGAATCAAGATACCCAAGATAAAAGGATTTTCAAGATTTTGCTATTATATCCCGCCTTATCCTTCTATCCTTATCCTGCCAATCTTAATTCTGAATCACGGATTAACAAGATTACACAAATTCCACTGATTTTTAATACATGGTTCTATACTGTTCAAGGTCATAAACTGAGCCTATCTAAACTGTAGAGACGCAAGGACGTGCGTATCTACTTAAATATAAAAAGCTCATTTTATGCCCATTTAGAGTATACTTAAAACTTTCAATTCCTATTACTATAATCCAGACAAAAGGTCTCTCAACTCATCATCAATCGCAGCTTCTAAATTGGCTTCATTCATGTTTGTTATTTCTGATAAAAGCAAATCAGAGTCATTTGTCGAAAGAGTATTGCTGCTGCTCTTTTCAGTAACTCCGCTCTTTTCAGCAGCTAATGCTGATTGAGTTGCATCTTTGTTCGATTCTTGGTTTCTCTGCTGGGCTGATTCTTTATCCAAAAGAGGCTCTACCGTTTCAAGCAGACATTGGCACATACTTTGAACTGTAGGAAAGTCAAACGCAAAGGTAGCAGGAAGAGCATGACCTAAATCAGCTTCAAGCTGCTCTTTTAATTCAATTGCCATAAGCGAATTCAACCCATAATCAAAAAGGCTGAGTTCAGGGTCAATAGAGACATCAGATGAAATATCCAATATAGTTACAACTCTTTTGCAGATATGATCGCTTACCCAATTGTGCCTTTGACCAGATGGTATTCTTCTCAAAGTATTCAGCATATTTTCAGCTTCTTTCATACTTTGAGCTTGTCCCATACTTTGAGCTTGTCCCATACTTTGAGCTTGTCTGGTAGATTCTCCAAAAGATTGTGAATGAATCTCTTTTGCCAAATTTGTTTCATCTGCTTTGCTCTCTTTGTCAGATATAAGAAGCTCTGACAAAAATTGAGTATCTCCACCTTGACCTGCACGAGAGACAAAACGAGACCACTCAACTGAGAAGAGACCAACTTGCGGAGGCATCAATTTTAAATCTAACCCAAACATCGCAAGATTGGTCTCTGAGGACAAGGGTTCAATACCTGCTGAATGCCACCTGTTAGTTACTCCTGCATTATGCTGAGAAGCCATGCCGCTCTCTTTCCAAGGTCCATAGTTGATGCTTACAGCTTTAATGCCTTCTAATCTAAGCTGATGTGCAAACGCATCAAGAAAACAATTTGCTGCTGCATAACTGCCTTGTGCAGGAGAACCCATAACAGAAGATATAGAAGAGAAAAAAACTACAAATTCAAGCTCTGTAAGCTTAGTTTTTCTTTTTTCTATGCAGAGGTATAGATTGATTGAGCCAGTAACTTTTGGGGCTAAGATAGAGTGAAATCTACTACGATTTTGTTTTAATAAAATTCCATCATCAATTGTGCCAGCAGCATGAATAATACCAGACAGCGGCAAGCCTCTTTGTTCAATATCAATAAATATCTTCTCTAAATATTCTAAATTCGTAATATCTGCTAAATAAACTTGAACATCAGCACCTTGATTTATCATGCTGTCAATTTGTGCTTTAGCAGATTCATTTGGAGATTTGCGTCCTATCAACACAAGGTGTTCTGCACCAAGATTAATTAGATGCTTGGCTGTTAAAAGCCCCAACGAACCAAGTCCGCCAGTAATCAGATAGACACCATTTGATTTTAATGTTGAAGAGTGTTTTATAGAAGTTTCGTGCGGTTTTATAGAAGTTGAAGAAGGATTAACAGCAATAGCTTTAAGAGTATGTTCAGGTAAACGAGTCAAACGTTTTACAAATCGTCCTGATTCTCCTATCGCTATTTGGCGATCTTCTCCTTGTTGGTTATCTCCTTTATTTACAAGCTCTTTCATAAGTAAAGAAGCATAATTGCTCAACGAACTTCCAGCAATTAAATCAACACATTTACACGTATGTTCAGTAAATTGATTTGGAAACTCAAGCCCGATAGTCATTGCAAGACCCCAAAGCGGGGATTGAAGCACTCCATCTAAATGAACACCTGATGAAATAGTTTGTGAACTAACATGTGAATCAGAAGATATAGCAGGTTTTAAATCAGGTACAATTGACTGTGATCCATAAGTAATAATCCATAACGGCAGAAGTGCTGAACTCTCTGACATCTGGGCTTGAATTAGATGTAAAATTGAGATTATGCCTTTATCTTGGCTTTCAATGATTTTGTTATCTGAAATATAGCTTTCCAGATAAGTATGTTGCCCCTCCCCAGCCCTCCCCAAGGGGAGGGAGGAACTATTCCCCCTCTCCATTGGGGAGGGGGGCGGGGGTGGGGCAACAGGAGTTGCCAATATACTCCAAAGGTGAACTATTCCACGTATCTGGCTATTTGACTCTTTTGAAGTTTGTTTTAGAATCTGTAAAAGAGTTCTGAACTGTTCAGGTTTATTTGGATCAAGTTGATAACTATCTGTTTTATTAGAATCCTTTTTACTAAAATCCCCTCCAACATTTGCAAAAGCAATGATTGATTGTCCGCCTGCTTGTTCTATATTTTTAGATAAAATAGAGCCAATACTTAGACCATACTCTTTGGTTGAATTATAAGTGCTTGGATTATCAGATAGAATAAGCCACACTCCAGCAATTGAAGAAGATTCAATATTTGAGGTCTCAATATTTAACGGCTTAGATCTCCAGACTGGCTGATACAAAAATTTCTTGATATTTTGAACATTCTGAATATCTAATAAACTATTTTTAACCTCTCTAAATTCAAAGCCCTTTACTTGAATAGTAATTCCATCTTTGTCAAACCAGCAGATATCGCCTTTAAATCTCTCTTTCTCCTTATCTATTGGGTCTGTAAGTTTTACATATCCCCAAAGATCGTTAGAGTCATCTGCCTTAGCAGTGTTGTTTGATTTATTGTTATTGTTTATTTTAATCTGCCTTAACAATTCTAAATGCCCTACTGCAAACGGCATAAAAGATGATGATTCAGTGTTTGACGAATCAATATCTTTTCCATTTCTGCCAAAACTTCCTAAAATCTGAAAACCAGCATCTAAGAAACCGGGATATACAGGATAATCTTCTAAATTATCTGGAATCTTAGGCACTCTGATTTTAAATAGAGCTTCTTCGTCACTGCTCCAGATGGTATCTATCCAACGGAAAGATTCCCCCCAATTATAACCGCTTTTTGCAAGCTCTTGATAAAATGCTGAACCTCTTCTTATTTGGGTGCAGCGGGATTGAATTGATTGAATAGCTGAATAATCAATATTGTCGATGTTTTTCTTTGACTGAACAGTTCGTGATACACTACCATCACTACAATTTAGCATATCTGTTTTACTATATCCTATCTTTCCGCGACAATGGGTTTGCCATTCCACTGACTTTGACTTTAAATTTTCAGAATCAGAGTCAACACTTAGTATTTTTGCACTAAATCCAGAGTGATTAAGATTGGCATGGCTAATATTGACACGATTAATATCACTCTTTTCAAGAGGTTCAGATTGCATTGGGTCTAAAATCAACTGAACAGTTCGGGTTAAAGATGCTCCATCTTCTGTTTCAAGAAACATTGGCTGTGCAAAGACTAAATCTTTGACTGTTGTAATTGAGTTAATATTTGTGTGTTCATCAACAGAAGCAACACCATCAAAAAGATGTTGGGCAGCAGTTAGTAAAAGCACTATATAGCCAGCCGCAGGCACTACAGTTCTGTTAAAAATACGGTGATCTTGTAAATGTTTGGGATAATCAGATTGTAATGTGTTTTGAAATCTTATCTGCTCTAAAAGCGGAAGCTCCAAGCGGACTCCAAGTAATGGGTGTACCTTACTAATGCTGGTTAGTTGGTCTCCTTGTGGAGTTAAGGTCTTTGACTTATCTGCTGTTGATTTTACTAAAATTGGTTTATCTGAACTCGAACCCTCTTTTAGCTCTTCAATCCAGCAATATTTTCTATCAAACGGATAAAATGGCGGATCAAGATTAGTAACTTCAACATCAGCATAAACTTTATCCCAATTAACAGCTATCCCTTGAATATACGCTTTAGCAAGATAAGGCAGAAAATCTTGCAAAGATATTGATTTTATGCCTCTACGAGCTATCTCTGTCAGGGTAGTTTTATCAACCGTCTTTGGTAAGGCAGCGTTATCAATTATCTCTGTTACTTTAATTTTCAACAAATTATCAGGAATATCAGAAGATTTATCTTTTAGAATGCGGATTGAGGGTAGATTTGGTTTAATATTTCTTAAATCTTGTTTTTTTAAATATTGTGTATTGCTGCTGATTGTAAGGTATAGAGCATCAGCAAGGCTGAACACACCAGCTATGCACGAGGCAACTAATTCGCCATCATTTCCATCAAAAATAAGCAGATCAGGCTCAAGACCAAACTCTATCAACTGCTTTGCCAAAGCATATTCAAAAATAAATGAAGATGTCTGTGGAAGCTCTTGCAGGCTATGTTGAGGGATCAAATCAGATAAAGTTTTTTCGCACTCTGAAATTGTATTTTGAAAAATTTTGAAAACGTGATTCTCTTTATCAAATTGTGGAAATGGAAGATTGAAAACTCCACCAGTAAAAAACAAACCGATCTTAGCTGTTTGACGGACATGATTAAAAACTATTTTTTCCCCTTTTGTGATTTCACCTAATTTGGTGGATAAGCTGATATTTTGAAGTAACTCAGATAGTTCTTCAATTGTAGTTCCGTTAACAACTAAACGATATGGAAAATGGTTTCTTCCTGTGTTAGCTGATTTACAGATTGAAGATAGATTCTCTTTTGATTTACTTGAATCTAATGATTTAGCTGAATCTGAATCCAATAACTTTGTAGTCAAAAATTCAGCCCATTTTTTTGCTGATTCTCTTAATGCAGATTCTGATTTTGCAGATAGGCATAAAATTTCTGTTTTTTGTATAGGCATGACAGACGTAGAGACGCACGGCCGTGCGTCTCTACACTCATAATATTCTCCGCATTTTTCAAAGGTTTTATCAAGCAGAGGCGGCTCACTAACTATAATATGAGCGTTTGTTCCTGAAAAACCAAAAGAGGAAATCCCTGCTGTCCGCAGCCTATCTCCCTCTTTCCATGGCGTAAGTTCTGTATTGACCTGAATCGGCAGATTTTCCCACTCAACACGCGGATTTGGCTTTTTAAAATGCAGATGAGGCGGAATATACCCATGATTAAGTGATAGAACCACCTTTAAAAGCGATGCCATACCAGCAGCAGCTTCTAAATGACCAAAATTTGTCTTGACCGAGCCGATTTTAAGCGGTTGTTTAGAATTGCGATTACTGCTGAAAACAGCACCTAAAGCCTCAATTTCAATTGGATCACCAAGTGCTGTGCCTGTTCCATGAGCTTCAATATAGTCAATTTGATCGGGAGTGAGACCAGCTTCAGATAATGCTGAACGAATAACCTTTTCTTGAGCAGGTCCTGACGGGACAGTAAACCCGCCAGAAGGTCCATCTTGATTTAAAGCAGAACCACGAATCAAGGCAAGCACGCGATCTTTTTGAGGCACAACATCAGAGAGCCGTTTTAGAACAACAACGCCGCATCCTTCGCCACGCACATAACCATTAGCAGAGGCATCAAAAGTTTTGCAGCGACCGTCAGGGGAGAGCATTCGGGCTTTACAGAAATTAACTGTGCCAGCAGGACCAAGAGTTAAGTTTACACCGCCGGCAAGGGCAAGGTTACACTCTCTATTCCTAAGGCTTTGGCAGGCAAGATGAAGAGCAACTAAAGATGATGAACAGGCTGTATCAAGCACAAAACTTGGACCAGTTAAACCAAGAAGATAAGAAAGCCGTCCAGCAGCAGGTCCTAAAGTGCCGCCAGTTCCAGAAAAGGCATCTATTTTACTCAAATCGCCATTTCCAAAAAGTAAAAATCCATATTCAAAAGCAGTAGCACCTAAAAATACACCAACAGACTCAGCATAGATTTTTGAAGGAGGAATTAAAGCGTGTTCCAACGCTTCCCACGCAACTTCAAGCACAAGTCTGTGCTGTGGGTCCATACGTGCAGCTTCGCGAGGAGATAGACCAAAAAAAAGGCTGTCAAATCTATCAACAGGTCCAAGAAACCCTCCATAACGGCAATACATCTTGCCTATTGCATCAGGATTGGGATCAAAACAAGAATCTATATCCCAACGATAATGAGGGACTTCAACTATTGCATCTTTTCCATTTTTAAGTAAATCCCAATACTTAGAAGGAGTATCAGCTCCTCCCGGAAATCTGCACCCCATACCGATAATTGCAATTGGTTCACTTTTTTGAGTCTTTAAAACATTGTGTTCTTTTTGAAGCGATTCATATTTCTTCTGCATTCCCTTAAGAGCAATAAGAGCCTGCTTTACTGGAGATATTGTTTTACCATCTTCTTTTTGAGATTTGTCTGTTTTTGCATTTTTCTCAGTTTGTTGGCTCTTATCAAGTTGCAAGCTCTTATCAGATTGCAGGCTCTTATCAGGTTGCAGGCTCTTATCAGGTTGTATTCTCTTATCAACTTCTTGAGTTTGTTGGTTTTTCTCAGTTTTTTCCAAATTTAACCAACAATGTTTACGTTCAAACGGATAGTTTGGAAGATTGCCATTAAAAATTGGAACATCAGAATATATAGAATCCCAATCTATTCTAAATCCATCAATATATGCTTTAGCTATATCTGAAATAAAGAGATGACGATTGTTTGAAGTAAATTTACCATTTAAAGCAAAATCTTTAATATATGATGCCTCTGGAGTCTGTTTGTAAAAAATACCTGCTGGTTTATCTCCTTTTGCAAATTCTTTAAGAAGTTTGGCAGCTTCAGTTACAGAGTCAATCTTAATAACAACAGATAAACGATACAAAAAATGTGTTCGACCTGCATTTGCAGCTTTACAAAGGGAGGCAATATCTTTTTGAGGTGTTTTTAAAAGAATATCAGCCCATAACTCAGATAAAACAAAAAGAGCTTGTTCAGATTTAGCAGAAATACACAATATTTCATATTTTGTCAGCTCATAATGGTTGGCAATAGGTGAAGATTCAGCCTCCTCAAGAATAATATGAGCGTTAGTGCCTGAAAAGCCAAACGATGAGATTCCTGCAAACCTCTGTTTATTAGGCTGATTTGCCCAACCACTTAAAGCTGTATTGACTTTTAATGGGAGTTTTTCCCATTCAATGCGGGGATTTGGATTGTTAAAATGAATATTAGGCGGAATTTGATTATTATTTAATGAAAGAACTACCTTTATAAAAGATGCCATACCAGCAGCAGCTTCTAAATGACCAAAATTTGTCTTTACTGAACCTACTTTTAATGGCGATAATTTCCTTTGAGCAGAGTTAAATACAGAATGTAATGCCTCAATCTCAATAGGATCACCTAAAGATGTTCCAGTTCCATGAGCTTCAACATAATCAATTTCATCAGGGTTAAGAGAGGCATTAGATAATGCTGATAGAATGACTCTCTCTTGAGCTGGTCCTGAAGGGACTGTAAATCCGCCAGAAGGTCCATCTTGATTTATAGAAGAGCCTCGAATTAAGGCAAGCACAAAATCTTTTTTTAGATCAACATCAGACAGTCGTTTTAACACAACAACGCCGCACCCTTCACCACGCACATAACCATCAGCAGACGAGTCAAATGTTTTGCAATACCCATCAGGGGAGAGCATACGGGCTTTGCAAAAAACAATGTTTGATTCAGGAGTTAAAATAAGATTGACTCCTCCAACTAAAGCTAAATTACACTCATTAAGGCGAAGACTTTGACATGCAAGATGAATGGCAACCAAAGATGATGAGCAAGCAGTATCTACAATAAAACTTGGACCTGTAAGACCCAATATATAGGATAGACGACCAGCAGCAGGACCTAATGCCCCGCCAGTGCCGGTATAAGCATCAACAGAGGTTGGATCTCCTTGACCAGAGAGCATAAGTCCATAATCATAAGTAGTTATCCCTACAAATACTCCTGTCATTGAGCCTTTAAGGCTTGATGGAGGAATTTGTGCATTTTCTAAAGCCTCCCATGCAACTTCTAAAATCAATCGCTGCTGTGGATCCATGCGGGCTGCTTCTCGTGGAGATATTCCAAAAAAACGGCTGTCAAATTTATCAACTGAACTTATAAATCCGCCGTTTTTGCAATACATTTTGCCCGGGGCATCAGGATTTGAGTCAAAAAAAGAGGATATATCCCACCTGTCAGGAGGAACTTCAGAAATTGCATCTTTTCCATTTTTAAGAAGTTCCCAATATTTAGAAGGAGTATCAGCTCCTCCCGGAAAACGGCACCCCATACCAATAACGGCAATGGGTTCTGTTTTTTCAGCTTTTAAATTATTATGTTCTTTTTGAAGCGATTCATATTTTTTCTGCATTCCCTTGAGTGCAATTAGTGCCTGTTTAACAGGCGAAAGAGTATCTGAATTATTTGAGTTCATAGCTTCATTTTTTCCCAATAGTCTTAAACTGTAAAGACGCATGACTGTTGCGTCTCTGTTTAGATATAAAAAAGCCCTGTTTACGTCTCATTAAAGTTTGAAAAGAGTAATAGTTCAATCATTACCCAATAAATTCGCAAGTTCCTGACGCAGCATCTCTTCAGCATCATCTTCACTTAGCTCTTCAACTGCCACATCTAACGATAAGATTTTTAGTTGAGGTTCAACTGTAACGGCAGCAGGTTTCTGTTCTGCTGCTTTTTCAGAAATATTTGAAGATAATTCTGGCAAATCAGGTTTTGGAAGAACCATTGTTTTGAGCAGATATTCAGTCATAGAGCCAACCGTAGGATAATCAAATACCAATGTTGATTTCAAACGGCAGTTCATGTTTTTCTCAACTAAGTTTTTAAGCTCAACTGCCATTAAAGAATCAAGCCCTAAATCAAATAGACGTGCATCAGGAAGCACTTGGTCAGGAGAATCCATACCAAGAATATTTGCAGTTGCAGTTTGAATTTTACTCAAAAGCAATTGTTGATGTTCATAATTTGGTGCTTTGATCAACTCGTCCTGCCATGAACTTTTAATTGATTTATTTGAACTTAAACCCGCTGCTTTTTTAATCTTAAAATCACTTAGGAAAAGCTCGCCAGAACTTAATTGGACACGCTCCATAAATTTTGACCAATCAACAGACATCACAGCAATTTGAGCGGTATCTTGTCCATAAGCTCCATGTTTAGAAATATCCTGACTCTGACCAAGTAAATTTGAAAGAGCAATCAATCCAGATTTTGGCGAAATCAGCTTAAAACCCTGTGAAGTGATACGCTTTTTATTTATTTCGTCCAAATTTGCAGCCATTCCAACTTGATCAAATGGTCCCCAATTTATTGAGATGTTTGTTTTTCTAAAAACAGGTTCGCCTATTCCCTCTTTTCCGACAATTATTCCCTCTTTGCCTATTATAGATGAGGCGGACTCTATACCTCTTTTACGGCAGATTCCATCTAAAAATGCGTTTGCTGCCGCATAATTTGATTGAGCTGGAGTTCCCAAAATAGATACGATTGAAGAGAAACAAACAAAAAAATCAAGTTCTAAATTACGAGTTAGTTGATCCAAAGTCCAAGCACCCATAACTTTAGGAGACATAACTTTCCAAAATTTTGACCAATTAAGTTGACGCATCATTCCATCGTCAAGAAGCCCAGCAGCATGGATAACACCTTTTAACGGTGGCATATTTTCAGCAATTTCCGCAATCAGAGAGCCAACTTGTTCTGGAAGAGCCAAATCAACAGAACGAATCTCAATACGAACATTTTGCTTTCCGTTTATAATCTCTTCTGTTCCATTCTGAAGCTCTTTTGTTTGGTTTCTAAGCTCTTCTATTGAGGCTAAAACAGATTGTGAAGGTTTAGAGCGTCCAACAAGCACTATACAGCCTGCATTATTTTCAACTAACCAGCCAGCAGTTGCAAGACCAAGACCTCCAAGACCGCCTGTTATAAGATAGGTAGCATCAGAAGATATTTTAGGCTGCCTATCTTTCATATCTATTGGTGCTGCTTCTGTTTGTGTAGTTTTGTTTGTATGTATGCTCTCTAATTTTGATAAACGATCAGATGCCCGCCGCAGCCTTGCTAAATATAATTGACCTTGACGGAATGCTATCTGGCTTTCTCCATTCTTGTCTGAATGGCAGACTGTAACCAACTCTTTAGCAGCTTCTTCAATTGTGCTGTCAGAATCACGATCAACAAGAATAGGAGTCAGTTCAGGATGTTCTAATGCAATAACACGCCCCATACCCCATAATGTTGCAGCGTGGGGATTAATACTTTTTTCATCACCAGTTACGGTCTGTGTTTTGCATGTAACCAAAATCAATCGAGGCTGGCTGTCGTTATCAGCAACTGATTGACCACTTCTTTGAACCAATGCCTGAACAAGCTCTAAAGTTACTCCGCATATATTTTTCTGGACAAGCTCTAATGGTTGTTCTTTCTGTGTTAGTTCTGCTGCTAAATCTACGCAATCTGAAGTTACAAGATGGATAACTCCTTTTAGAGATTCAGATTTAAGAGCTGTGCGAATTTCATCGCCCAGAATTTCGCCTTCGTTTGAAAGGGCTGAAAGTTTCCTATCGCCTGAAAGAGTTGAAACCTCATTATCACCCGCAAGATTATCCCACGACCAGAAACGGCATTCATCACCCTTTTCTCTAAGTCTTTCACTCAATTTTGATGCAAGTGCTTGTGTATCGCTAATTATAATCCATTCACCTTTTAGAACAGTTCCGCCCTTTTTAGCTCCCTCTCCTATGGCAGTGGGGCTGACAGCTCCTGTGTGGATGGATGTGGTAAGGCTGTTCGATTTTTCAATATCCCACTCAATTTCGTATAACCAATTTTTAATCTCGGATACTTCACGATTTTTTATAGCTTCTTCGCTATCTTCTGAAAACTCTGAATCTAAACTATCTTTAAAAAGAGATTCAGGATCAACCTGCCTTCCTTCAAGACCTATCCATTCAGCAACTAATCCATTTTTATCATAGAGTTTAATATCGCCGACAAGTTTGTCTAATACTTCTAAATTACTCAATACATTTGATTTATTAGAATCTGCCGATCTATCAGAATCTTTTGAGTTATCCAAAACAGCCGATGCTCTTCGGATACGTGCAACTGCCTGAATATTTGTTGGATCAGGTTTTCGATAACAACGAAATTCTTCAATTGCAAATGGAATATATGTTGTTTCAGGGTCTCCTTCAGAAGCCATAACCATAAGACCAAAACAAGAGTCAATGAGTCCTGGGTGAAGTCCCCATGCAGCCATATCAACTCCATCTGGAGATTGAAAACGACAAACTGCCTGCCCCTCTCCTTTTTGAATTTGAGAAATCCAGCGATAACTTGCCCCAAGTTTTATCTGCCGCTGATCTTGAAAGCTGTAAACAGTGTCTGGGTCTATGACTGTCTTGCAATCTTCCCAAGCTGACTTAAGATTATTCAGCTCAGATCCGCTTGCAGCCTGTTTTTCAGAATTAAAAGGGGTGATCCTGCCTGTTACATGACGTATATATCTATTTTTTCCCTGTGTATGTTCTCTCTCTTTTTGATTAAAAGTGATGATAGTAAAATCGTGCTGCTCTGTCTCCTCAATTGGTGAGAATAGAACCTGTAATGTGCGGTTTTTGTTCTCTGGAATTATAAGGGCTTGTGTGAAAAGTATATCTTCAATCACACACCCTTTGTTTTCAGAAAATAGAAATCCTGAAGCACCGCTCAGCAACGAAAGATGAGAGGCAGCAGATACAACAATTTTTTCAAAAATACGGTGATCATCAAGAAAAGGTAAGGCTGTCTGATTAAATTGGGTCTCAAAAAGGGTTGATGAGAGCAGCGGAGATTCAATTTTGCGATCAATTAAAGGGTGGAGTCTTTCAAACTTAGAGCCAAAAGCAATCCCAGAAGCAGCGTCAAAGCCAGCACCAGTTTTAAGTCCACTTGAAGAAGGAATTGGAGTCCAAAATCTTTTACGCTCAAAAGGATAATTTGGAAGCTCAACAGGTTGCCCTGCCCCAAAAGTAGTTGATGTTGAAGGATATAGTCCATTCCAATTTACATCAAACCCGTTAGTATAAATTTTCCCTAAACTTGTAAGAACAACGTCCCAGTCAGGCTGTCCAACTCTTAAACTTGGCAGCCAAAGCCCTTCTAAATCTGGCAGGGCAGTCCGCCCCATTCCAAGAAGTGTGGGTTTTGGTCCTATCTCAACAAAAATAGATACGCCTTCACGTTGAAGTGTTGTCATGCTATCTAAAAAACGGACTGGATTACGAATATGTTTACGCCAATAAGCTGGTGTCATTATCTCATTTTTCGCTACATCTCCGCTCACATTTGAAATTAATCTAATCTTTGGCTCTTTAAAAGAGATTGAAGCCGCAGTTTTTTCAAACGCATCAAGAATAGGCTCAATCAAAGGTGAGTGGAAAGCATGGGAAACAGTTAAACGGACAACCTTAGTTCCGCGTGCTTTAAAAGGCTCAATTGCCTCTGTAAGAGCATCTTCACGACCAGAAATTACAGTATGCTTAGGTCCATTAAATGCAGCAACAGATAGAGCATCAGCGTATTTTGCAATCGCTTTTTCTACCTCTTCTGGTTCTGCCATAATGGCAGCCATTCCCCCGCCTGAAGGAAGGCTTTGCATAAGTTCTCCACGTCTGCTTATAAGTTTAAGCCCATCTTCAAGAGAAAATAGCCCAGCAGCACAAGCAGCAGAATACTCTCCAACACTGTGTCCCATCATAAAGTCAGGCTCAATTCCAAATGATTGCCATAATGAATATAAAGAGTATTCAAGAGCAAATAGTGCTGGCTGGGTAAAACGAGTCTGGTGCAAAATATCTTGGTCAGCATTTTCATCATAAAAAAGATAGATAAGAGATTGACCAATAATCGGCTTTAAAATTTCATCACATCTTTGAAGCGTCTGCCTAAAAACTGGCTGAGTCTCAAATAAAGAGCGTCCCATGCCCGGATATTGTGAGCCTTGACCTGTAAAGAGAAATGCAAGAGTTGGTCTTGAATTTGATTGTTCAGATTGAGCTTTAAGATTTTTGATTAAAGATTCTATATCTTTGCCAACTGCTGCTATTCTATATTGGAAATGATCACGAGCAATATTGGAGGTTCTGCAAATATCAGAGACTTGAATTTCTGAGGAATTAGATTGAGAAGATTTATTAATCTCATCAAATTTTTTATAATTTATATCCTCTAAAAATTTTATATAATCGTTCTTTAAAGTCTCTGCTGCTGTTTTTGTCTTTGCAGAAATGGTCAAAATATGGTGTGAACGGTCAGGAAATTCTTGGTCTGATTTGGCTTTTTGTTGAGATGATTGTGCAAGTGCCTGTTTAGCAAAAGATTGAGGGAGATCACTTAAAATAACATGGACATTAGTGCCTGAAAAACCAAAAGCATTGACACCAGCTACTCTTTCTTTCTCTGCTGCTGTTTCATCTCCTCCTTCTGCTGCTTTCCACTCAATCGTTTTATTTGCCACCACAACAGGTATCTCTTCCCAAGGAATAAGAGGACTTGGTTTTTCAAAATGTAGATTAGCTGGAATTTTGCCATGCTGCATACAGAGAACCACCTTTATCAACGCTGCAATTCCAGAGGCTGGCTCAAGATGACCTATATTTGTTTTGCAAGAGCCGATAATTAAAGGCTTATCTTTTGAAAAATGGGGAGAAAAAACAGTTGAAATTGCCTCAGCCTCAATAGGGTCGCCAAGTGATGTGCCTGTTCCATGAGTCTCTATAAAACTTAAATCAGAGGGGGTTAATCCAGCATCTTTAAGAGCAGATTCAATAACTTTTACCTGTGCAAGACCGTTTGGAGCTGTAAGACCATTGCTTTTCCCATCTTGATTAACAGCACTGCCTCTAATAACAGCAAGGATCTTATTTTTATCAGCAAGAGCATCTGAAAGACGTTTTAGAACAATAAGACCGCACCCTTCACCACGCACATATCCATTTGCATCAGCAGAGAAAGATTTACAACGACCATCAGGAGAGATTGCCCTCAATTTTGAAAAGCAGATATGAGATTCAGGAGAGAGCATAAGGTTGACTCCTCCTGCTAAAGCAAGGTGAGACTCTTTTGATCTCAGACTTTTACATGCAAGATGCAGGGCAACAAGTGCAGAAGAACAAGCCGTGTCAACTGTCATTGCTGGACCTTCAAGACCGTAAAAATAGGAGATACGACCACATGCAGTTGAAAATGTTGTACCTGTTATTGAGTATGCGTCAATAACTTTATGATCTCCTGAATGTCTGTGGGCAAGTGCATAATCATCGCTTGACATTCCAAGAAAGACACCGCAACTGCTCCCTTTTAGATTAGATGCTGCAATTCCAGCATTTTCAAATGTCTCTTTGCTTACCTCAAGCAAAAGCCTCTGCTGAGGATCAAGCCCTGACGCCTCTTTAGGTGATATGTTAAAAAATGCAGCATCAAACATATCTACAGGCTGATCTAAAAAACCTCCTTGCACTGTAAACATTTTTCCCGGAACATTTTGGTCAGGATCAAACCAGTCAGAGGCACTCCAACGATTTGAAGGCACATCAATAATTGCATCTTTCTGGTTAATCAATAAATCCCAATATTTTTGCAGATTATTTGCCCCGCCAGGAAAACGACACCCCATGCCGATTATTGCTATTGGTTCATGGGCTGCTGATTCAACTGAAGCGAGTTTTGCCTGTGTCTGTTTTAATGTTATATAAAGTTTTTTTAGAGTGTCGGCAGGATTGTTTGGCTCGGTTGCTTTATCTGTCATAAGTTACAGCTCCTCAATATCAATTTTTTTTAACAGGCTCTCAACTATTGTCAAAGCCATGTTTAACATTTTTGCAATATCATCGTTTGAATATCCTGCCTTTCTAAGAGATATAATTGACACTTTCTGAATTTCCTCACTATTTTTTAAAGCCTCTTCTTTAGCTTTTCGCTCTTCTTCGCTTGTTCTTAAAGCCTTTTCTTTAGCTTTTCGCTCTTCTTCGCTTGTTCTTAAAGCCTTTTCTTTAGCTTTTCGCTCTTCTTCGCTTGTTCTTAAAGCCTTTTCTTTAGCTTTTCGCTCTTCTTCTTTAGCTCTTCTTTCTTTCGCAAGCTCAATTAAAGCCGTGTTATATTGCTGTTTGAGCTTTTCTTTGCGAGCTTCTTCGCCTCTTTGGACTCTTAAAAATTCTTCATGGAGGCGATACTGTTCTCTTAATCTGTCATCTTTTGTAAAGGTTTGCAGCATATTAAATACCTCCTCTATTCCTTTGATTTGATTAAAAACAGGGGACAGCGGTTTTGAATTATCTTGAATTGTTCCTAAAAAATAGCTCCAAACCTCAAGCTCTTTGCTAAAAGAGATTATACTCTCAGTTTTTTCAACTATTTTGCTGCGTTTAGTTTTTTCAAAGCATTTCAAGAACTTGGTCAGCTCAACATAGTAAAGATTCCAATGATTTATCAGTGGTTGATGTGTCCTAATATTAAGCATTCTATAGTGATTAAACCACCAATCCTCTTCATCTTTTTCCTCAAAAATTGAGTCAACTAAAAGATGGATTCCATAGCAAGCTCTAAGCTCGTCGTAATTATGTTCACTGCTCTTTTTTAACTGATCTCGATACATACCAGCAAGATAATATTTGGATCTTTCTTTATAATCAGCAGTGCGGATAACCTGCACCTCTAAATCTATCCATTCCTGAGTGTTACTATCTTTTGCTCTTATGTCAAGTATGCCCTGCTTCTCATTTGTGAATGGCTCAGAACTGTCATAAGGGTTAAGAATTTCAACCTCTGAAAATTTAGTTTTTACGTTTTCAGCACAATCATCAACATCATAAGAGACCACAGCATTTAGAAAACATATTAATGGATAGGTCTGCTCCTGTCTGCCGAATACCCATTTAAACACAACATCATTGTATAATTTTATTTCCATTTTTTATACCTTTGAAATATCTACCAAATAAAAATGGTCAGAATTTTTTAAGATTAGCTTTATCATGCTATCCTTTTAATCCTGACCATATTCTTATTCAAGCGTTATTTAAAGCTGAATTTTTGCCGTTGTAATCTCCTTACTACCCAGAGCCAGCATAACCTTTCCATCACTTATGGTCAATTGCAAATTTGAAGCATTAAACTCAAGTGTTTGAAATGTTTTTGTTGCTGGTATTTTGAGAAAAGTTCCATCACTCCCATGAAAAGTAACCATTACGACGCATTCCTGAACAACGGTGTCCTCGACATCCGGAAGCCGTGGAACACGTTCGGCAATCCATTTCTACTTCGATGGTTTCAGCCTTATGGGTTTGCAGAGATGCTTCTTCTTCTCTGACACTCTAGCACATCGACGACAGATGTATTTGGCATTTGAAGCCAATTCCGCAAGATCGCGAATGTTATCTTCAATCTCCTTCCGCTCTAGACCGCAAAGTGTGTTCCGTATTTTCATTTCACTCCTGTCCTTTATACTGCCGAACAATAAGCTCACCAGCCCGCCCGACAAACTTCCGAAAAAATCGCTCACGTCCTGCGGGTCTGGTGCAGCGTTTGCTTGGCAGAGGTCTTAATAAATTTGCCCATTATTTTTCATTTTTATTATATCTTCGATATCTAATAGTAATTCATATCTAAGCCCAGAAGATCTGGGTGTTGGTTCTGAAGGAACAAATTGTATAGGTGGGTATCCAAGTTTTTCAATGTAAATTTTTTCTGCAATAACCCTTTGTTGATTTGATAAAGTTTTTAACCAAACATCAAAATGCTGATCGCTTTTTTTTAAATTGCAATTTTTACAAACACAAACTGCATTTAATAAAGAATCTTCTCCACCAAGATTTAGAGGGTTCATGTGGTCTATATGATATTCGTCTCTAATTTTAAAATAATCTTTACTGTTTTGGTCAATCTTAAATGATTTTCCACAATATGGGCAAGAATGAAGTTCCATAAATAACGTTAATAAAAAAATATTTGGCGGTGCTTTTGTTTTCCATGTATCACCAAACATAATTTGATATTTTTTCATGTATTCTTTTTCGGCATATAAGAGACCATTGAAATGTCTTTCACATAATTCACGGTCTTTTTTTTCTTTACAATCTACACAATATTTTCCTCTTGGATTTTTATTGCCTTGAGAATCTACAAAAACATCTTTTAATAATATTTTTTTGCATTCGGGACATTTTTTAGAGAACATTTCAAGTATATTCTTTTTATAAAAATATTAAACAATCATAAAGGGATGCCAAGATGAGTTCTTATGAGATAAACAGCCAAAATAATAATAATTCCAGAAAAAACAGTGATGCCTATTATTCCTATTGGCTTTTTATACCAATCATCTGTGGATGTATTGTTGCAGTTTTGTATTCTCTTAGATGGTTTTAATGGTAATTTATTTTTTTGCCATAGATTCTTGTTTTTTTCAGAATTATTTTTTTCGGATGGCAAATTGTCATTAATTGAAGATTCTTGAATTTTATCAAGAGCTTTTTGTGTTAATTCAAGTTCTTCCTCTGCTTCTCTCTTGTTTTCTTCAATTATAAATTTTCTTGTGGGACTATTTTCCATGATTGATTCAACTTCAAGCCTTGATCTTTCGCCCTCAAAGAATTTTTTTCTACGTTCAAGCTCTGAAACAATGTTTTTTGTATTTTTAAGTATCATATAATAAAATTAAAATGAATTATTAATGTAAGGAAAAAACAAAACAACAAAAAAGAGTGCCAACCATTTATTATCAGGTCATTTTTCCCTGATAATACCTTAGATTCCCTATTATCAAGGAAACATTGCCTTGATAACACCCTAATTCCCAACTTATCAGGTTAATGTGTCAAAAATATTATTAGACCTAATAAGTAACTTTTTACTACATATAAAATATAAATATGTCAAGCAGCCAAAATAAAAAAATAATGGATGAAATTCATGATGTAATGCGTATCCAGCATTATTCAATTCATACGGAACGTTCATACTGTGATTGGATTAAAAGATATACACTTCAAATATCAAATTTCTTTAAAAAAGATTGGAACTGTTTATCTTGCTCAGGGCTAAAACGCATTTTACCCTTTCCAGATTTACCTTCCCTGATAAAAGATGATCGTTTATAGCCTTTTTCCCAAATCTGAGCGGTAATGTGGTCAAATTTATCTTCATGTTGTTTCATAAATTTAAAGCTGCAACGTTCTTTTATCTCAGGGAGTTTATCTGATGGTATTTTAAAACCTGCAAAATTTATTATTTTATCTAATTGAGCATCAAAATCGTTTTTCATATCTTCAAATTTAAGAAATAATATTTGTGAAGATTTTATAGAGTCTGATTTTTTAGACATTGCTTTCCAATCAGCAGCATGGACAAACCAGCTTCCAAATTGAACATCACCATCAATGAATTTTTTGAAAAATTGGTCAAAATCTCCTTTGAAACCTAAATGAGAACAATAAAACTCAAAATAGGATATAGCAACATCGTAACCATTACGAACCATGTAGATATATTTACAATCTCCTTTTGGTACATCTTGTACTGAAAGATGGCTTTTAAAAAGTCGTGGTGAATTCATTGCTTCAAAATCTTTGGCATTCCAGATACGATAATCAATTAGACGCTCAAACCACGGAACTTTTTGGGCAATATGATCAATCTCCATATTACCGTCAGTAGCTAACTGGTAAAGAATCATCTGAAGCCATGTTGTGCCTGATCTTGGGTATGTAACGATAAAAATATCATCAGCTCTTGGTTTGAACTCTAATTGGGCAACTTTAAAGTAGTGAAGATAGCGGGCAATATCATTTATAGCATCAGATGCAGCAAATAGAGTTTTAGTTGCTAAATTTAAAGGGGTAAATATCGTTTTTTTTAAAAAGTCTGTTTTTATATCCATAATAAATTATTATTCCGTAAGGTTTTGAAGTTATTTTAATAATGTTTTAAGCTATTAGAATATAGCATTTTTTTGTTAATAATTCAGTAAAACAGGCGGGTTTAATTGGCAGAGATATTAGATAACTAAAATATTATCAAATATCTTTTAAATCATTGGCTATAAGTTCGTTGAGTTCTTCAGAGGTGAGGCTATCTAAATATTGAAAGTCATCATCAATACTTATTTCAATATTACTAACTTCTAATTCTTCTAATTGATTCTCTTGTAAATCTTTAGAGTTATCAGATTTAGCAACATTAGTTTTATCTTCAAGGTTCTTACTATCTTGCTTAATTTTAGAGTTGGACTCAATATTTACAGCTTTATCTGACGCATGACGTTTTTCAAGAAAATTTGCGATCTCTTCAAGTCCAGGATAGGTAAATAGCAAAGTTACAGGCAGAGAAAAGCCGCACATTTTTTGGAGTTGATTTCTAAACTCCACCGCCATCAATGAGTCAAAACCTTGCTCCATAAGCGGGCGATCAAAAGTTGTATTAAATCCACTAACTTCTTGTGCTAATGTTGCCAAATTCCTTAGCAACAGCCGATGACGCTGATCTCCACTAAGTTTGTTTAGCTCCTGCCATAACGGTGCTATTGGAGTTTTAGATATTTTAATATCTACACTTTTGTCAATCTTTGGGATAAGATTTTTAAACAAAGATGCTTTATGTTGTCCTGTTCGATCTAAGTAGGCACTCCAATCACATTCAAACACCCCAATTTGGGAACCAGATTCTCCAATAAGTGATTCTAAAATTTTCAAACCTTGCTCTTGTGAGATATATGAAAAACCTAAATTGGTAAGATTTTCCCGAACAACGCTCTCTTCAGCAGCCATACCAGATTCAGACCATGGACCCCACTGAATACTAAGTGCAGGTAATCCTAAAGAACGGCGATAATCTGCCAAACCATCTAAAAACGCATTTGCAGCAGAGTAATTTGACTGTCCTTGGCTGCCAAGAAAAGATGCGGCAGAAGAAAATAGAATAAAGAAGTCAAGCTGCAAATCTTTTACTAAAGTATGTAAATTCCATGCCCCAACTGCTTTAGGCTCAATAACAGAAGATAAACTTTGATAAGTTTGAAGAGGTAAAAGTGCATCTTGACGAACTCCAGCTAAATGGATCACACCTTTAAGAGTTGACAAATCACATGAGAGCCTCTTTAGTTCGCCATTTAGCTTTTCAAAATCACAAATATCAACTTGAATCAGCTTTATCTCAATCTCTTTATTTTCTATAGGCTCTTCAACAAGTGCTAAATTTTTGTTTGTCAACTTCTTAAGCTCTTGAAGAGCCTCTAAAAATTCAGAGTCAGGCTCTCTGCGAATCAAAAGCCAAAGTTTTCTCGCCCCAAGCTCTACAAGTTTTTGTGCGATCGGCAAACCAAGTCCGCCAGATGCACCAGTAATTAGATATGCTCCATTTAGATCAAGACGTTGTGAAGATGTTTGAGAATTAGAGATATTTGCAGCAATATGAGGCGAATCAACCATATTGTTCTTGATACGAGGATAAAATAATTTTACTTGGACTTCAGATAAATCTGTTACCGATGCTCTGTATAATCTCATATCTAAGTTGTCATTAGATATAAAATCGGAGATAAAATGTTCCAGTTCTATCTGATATAAAGCAGAATTTTCAGAAAAATCTACAATTCCCCCAAAATATTCAGGATATTCTAAAGCAACAGTTTTACAAAATCCCCAAACGATTTGTTGAATTGCGTTAGAGGCTTTTTCTGCAATAGATGATTTTTGATCAATAGAAAAAGCATTGCAAGTAATTCCGTAAAACTTAAATTGATCTCCTGATTCTGCAAAAAATTTGAGTAACAGTTGTGCATAATATAGAGCATCAACCACTCTCTTTTGAATTATAGAAATAGGTTCATTTTGATCAAATTTGAGTTCAGAACCATAAAGGTAGATAATCTTAAGAAGTTCATTTGGAGTATTTTTAGTTAGACTTGGTAACTTAGAATGAAAATCTTCTTTTAGAATAATGTGGGGAGTCAACCCAATTGATTCAAATTTTTCACAAATTTTATTACCAATCCCTACTTGATCGGAAAAAATTAAAATCTTTTGGGATTGGGTATCAATATTGATAGGCTTATTAAGAGGAACTTCAGACTCTTCCCAGTATATATTATAAAAATTTTGTAATTCATTCAGATTTTGAGTTACGCCATTTAAACTGTTTTTAGAATCATATTTTAAATTTTTTAAAAGAGTTGATCTATCTGTCAGTTTCACAGTCAAACCTAAGAAAGATAAAATAGGCACTCCATCAGTGGTAAAGACCCTTATATCACCTTGAATGTAATCAGATTCAAGGCGAGTGCTTACAATACTTACAACTTTTTCGGGAATCTGTAGTTCATAAGCCTCAAAACTCTCTAACGCAAAGGGAATTAAGATTTTAGACTCTGTTTTCATTGTCTCTATTATTTCAGGTTTGCCAAAGACTAATGATTGAAGCATTGCATCAATAAAACCCGGGTATATATCATATCCTTGCGTTACAGATTCTGGCGTAAGGTCAAAATGGCAGACAGCCTTTCCTGAATTAGAATCTTCTAAAGCTGAATCAAAATAAGTTCGCCATAAATCACTGATAATTTCAGTTTGCTTTGAACAAGAATGAGCCTGCTCTATACGACAAAAGCCTGTCCCAAGGTTGTATCCTAACTGCTGAAAGTTTGAGTAAAATTCAGACCCTGCTATTGTTTGTGTGCTGTTATTACAAAAATCTTCGATCCAAGCAGTAAAAGGCTTATCGCTATATCTATCTTTCCAACTTGAACTATCTTGATCTTTTACTCTTGCACTATTTTGCTCTTTCCTATTTAAACTATTTTTATTTTGCTTACTTGCATTATATCCTTTATCTGAAGATTCTAAACGCCCTTCACAATGTGTAATCCAAGACTCATTTACTGTGCGGCTTATGATTTTAAAAGCTGTTCCAGAATCATCTAAATTTGGCTGGTCAGAGTTTTCGCAAACTAATTGAACAGATCGTAATTCATGCACAACCATCGGAGCAGTGAAACGAATATCAATAGCTACGCTATTGGCTCTATTGCCTCTTGCAAAATATGAAAATAGATAAGATAGGTAGGCAGCCGCTGGGACAATAGGTTCGCCGTAAATTATGTGTTCAGATATAAAAGATGGGGATTTTTCGTCAACCTCAATATTATAAACTTCAATATCTTGATCAATATTGTGAATCTTTGAATTTGGACTAACTATCTCTTCAGCTTTAGAAATTATATTTTGCGAGATTGGCGGTAAAAAAATCTTCTGTCCCGGGAAAATAGAGATATTTCTTTTGTATGTCTCACTCTCAACTTCTCCGCTTGATTCAGCATCTAACCTTGCGTAAACTGGCTTAACGTAATCTGATTTTGATAATTTCTCTGTTGCAACTGGATTCATCCAGAACCTTTTACGCTGAAAAGGATAGGTTGGGATAGATATTTTGTTTCCTGTTAAAATAGTAGAAAAGGAGTCCGCATTATTGATATGAGTAGAATCAGCATTAGATATAAATTTTTCTATATTTGCAATTAGTTCAGATTTACTGTTACCAGATACAAAACATTTATAATCAAACTCCGTTCTACCAACCTGAGCTGTATAGCACATATCAATCAACTTTTTATGCAAATGCTTAGCATTATTGTCAGGAGAGTCGTCAATCTGTTTAATGAACTCTATATAATCACGGCAATAAGCAATCAACGATTCTTGGGTTTTAGCTGAAATTGTTAAATTATACTGATAGGAGTTGTTTGGCGTTGAAGGAGATAAATTAAGATTTTTAAATAAGATATTTGAAATAGATTTAGGAGGTTGGGCAATAATCACATGAGCGTTAGTTCCAGAGAACCCAAAAGCACTTATTCCAGCAATAAATCGTTTATTATTAGTTCCAGTTATGTTTCCACTCTTTTTAATATCTTGGAAAATTATCTTTTCTCTTGGTATTTCTATAGGTAAATCGTTCCATGAAATCAATGGATTAGGGGTTTCAAAACCAACTTGCGGAGGAATAATACCAGAGTTAAGAGTCAAGATAGTTTTAATTATACTTGCCATACCAGCAGCAGCTTCTAAATGTCCGATGTTTGCTTTAACCGAACCAACCCATAATGGACGATCTTTAGGGCGATCTTCTCCATAAACAGCCCCTAATGCCTGCATCTCAATTGGATCACCAAGCCGAGTGCCAGTTCCATGAGCTTCTACGTAATCCACATCTAAATGGCTTATCCCCGCATTTTCAAGTGCTAAACGGATAACTTTTTGCTGTGCAGTGCCATTTGGTGCGGTGAAACTTGAAGATGCACCGTCATGGTTTACAGCAGTGCCTTTTATGACAGCAAGAATACGATCGTTGTCTGCAATTGCCTTATCCAAAGGTTTTAGCAATATTGCCCCCGCCCCTTCACCACGAACATAGCCGTCAGCCAAAGCGTCAAATGTGCGGCAACGCCCAGAAGCAGATAAAGCTCCAAGTTTGGAAAAATAGACAAATAGGTGAGGGTGAACCATCACATTTACCCCAGCTACAATTGCAGATGAAATAACACCAGAGCGTAGAGCTTGGCACGCACAATCAAGAGCTGTCAAAGATGAAGAGCAAGCTGTATCAACAGGGAAGTTAGGTCCTTGTAAATTAAGAAGATAGGATATTCTTCCAGCAGCAGCAGAATACATTGAACCAGTAGCAGAATAGCCATCAATCAATTGAGGGTTTGGCGACCAAAGATGAGAACCCATATAATCAATTGTGGAAAGTCCAACATAAACTCCAACACGCTCTCCAGAATAGGAAGAGGGAAGAGTGGCAGCATTTTCAAATGTCTCCCAGATAGTTTCAAGCAAAAGGCGTTGTTGAGGATCAAGAGATAACGCTTCTTTTGGTGAAATACGAAAAAATTGGGCATCTAAATCAAAGATATTAGAGTCATCTAAAAAACCACCAACTTGAGAGTAGGCTTTGCCTAAAATATCAGGGTTTAAATCCAACCAAAATTTAGAATTCCAACGACTTGAAGGCACTGGTTGAATTACACAACGCCCATCTAAAAGCAGCTTATGAAATTTTGCTGGAGTATTAGCTGAACCCGGAAAACGGCAAGCCATTCCGATAATAGCAATTTCTATTTTTTTATCATAAATTTTGTGGGTTTTAGTATCAATTTCATTTATATCAATATTATCAATACTTTTTGTGTTTAGATTATCTTTTTTAGAATATTCATTGTTAAGAAAATGAGTCAAAGAGGCTATGTTTGGTTTATCAAACATTAATGTAGCAGATATATGAAAACCAAGTTCTTTTGATAGATAACTTGCCATACGGACAGCGTGTTGAGAGGTCAAACCCATCTCTAAGAAACCAACATTGTTGTCAGACGGCGGAGTAATTATTCCTTGTGTAACAACTTTTATAGCTTCTCTGATTAATGAATTTAGTCTGTTTGGTGTCAGGTTATTTTCTGTAGGAAGTTTCGAGGTTTCTTTTGCTTGAGCTATTTCAGCCACTCTTTTTATAACACTAATTTGAATATCATTTGGCAAACACTTTAGATCAAGGAGTTCTGAATTTGCTAATAGAGCTAAACAATCTGTTAATGCGATATTAGAATCTGTAAATCTTTTTAGTGTCGAGATAGCAGTAACAGGTAAATTTTGCCTAACATCAGCATTAAATTTATTTGCACACTCATCTATAGCACCGCTTAAAACACCGTGGGGGCTTATTTCTATAAAAGTTTTGTATCCATCAGAGAGCATAACTTTTATAGTCTCTGCAAAACGAACCGGCTGGCTTATGTGTTCAGCCCAATATTTAGCTCCAAAGTCATTATAAAGAGGCTTTCCGCCACGAAGTGAAGAATAGATAGGAATCACTGGATTTTTTATAATAATATCACTGACAGCATTTTCTAAATCAGGCGTAAATGGCTCTACAATAGGGCTATGATAAGGAATGTTAATGCGAAGTATTCGACAAAAAATGCGTTTTTCTTCTAAGCGTTTGATTAAAGGGGTGAGTATATCGGCTGCCCCTGTTACTACAGTTGCAGCGGGACTATTTATCGCGGAAATCCAAATGGAAGAGGATACAACAGATTCTTCAGAGTCTAAAATTTCTCTAACAGCTTCTTTAGGTAAACCAATATGGGCAAGAACTCCTTTGCCAATAATATAAGACATTAATTGGCAATGCTGCCACACAAGGTGCATAGCATCGTCTAAATTAAGAATACCAGCTATGTTAGCTGCTGCAACTTCACCAGAAGAGTGTCCAACAACTCCGTGAGGAGTAATTCCCCATGATTTGAGTAGTCCAGACAAGCCGATTTGAATAGCAACATTACAAGGGTGTGCAATTAAAAGATCGTCAATGCGGGAATCATTAGCAGAACGGTTAATCTCTTCAACTATCGACCACTTTGAGAATTTTGCAAACTTTTTATCACAACGCTCAACTATATCCCTAAAAATTGGTTGTTCGTTGAACAGATCGGTACCCATGGTTTTCCATTGAGTACCGATTCCCGCATAAACAAAAGCACACTTTTTTTTTACAGCAGAACACATTATTTTGTAGGAGCCTCAGTTGCGATCTTTTCACCCTCTTTATAGTAGCTCTGAAAATAATCTCTCATCTCTTCAGGATCAAAATTAAGCAGGGTACCGCCAGATTCGAAATGTTGGGTAAATACTTTGCCAATAGCATAGGTGCAAGAACCTCCTACAACACTTAGTGTTACAGCACCTGTAGTTGTTCCAATAAGTGGGATATTTTTCACAAGAGAAGCTAAAAATGGACTTGCATGAACAGGTAGTCCGCCTCCTACTAAAGTTGTTATAAGAGTTTTACCAATATTTTTCATAAAAGGAACATCATAAATTTTGCAAAGCGATTGAACTAACTCCATCTGAATTCCAGTAAGAGCTATAAAATCTATTACTGGTAAGGGAATCAATCCAGCTCCAACAGCAGCATATACTCTTTTACGAGTAGCTTGTTCAGCTTTTTGCAGCCTATCTTTGAATTCTGATTCTGAAAGCGGCTCCATTTTAACAGTTTCTGGTTTAATGTTCTCTGTTGCAGATGCACTCTTATCATTAGGCATATCAGCAGATTTCTGATTCATGTCATTTTCTCCTTTCTTTAAAAATTACCTTTTACTTTTAATTAATTATTAAGACTAATTTCTTTACTATTTATATACTAACTACATTTAGCAGATACTACCTTCATTAACTTGTGTTATTAACAAAAATTAAAATACAACTTTTATACCAATACCATTGGTTTGATCGCGTTTACGGATTCCAAGTAATTGATTGGCATTATTATCATACTCTTCTTTGTATGATAAGCTCACAAACAGATTTTCCATAATCTTAAAATCAACACCAACGCTAAAAGTCCAACGATAAATATCTGAATCGCCAGCATCTACTACATATATCAAATCTTGAGTAACCATAACTCCTTGATAGGGGAAGAGTTTAATGCTCTCGTTAAAATACAAAACATCATATTTTTCTGTATCTGGATCATAATTACCAATAGTATTAGCTATTCCCCACTCTTTTACTAAAAGGTATGTTTCATGGTACTCGTCAATATATTTCTTAGTCTCATAACCATAAGCACCAAACATCGAAAGTTTAAAAATCTCCATACCAGAAAATTTAAAACTATAAACATCACCGCCAATACCAGCGTAATATGTCCATCTCTCATCTATATAAGAGTAGTCATCTTCAAAATAAAAAACACCGGGTGCAAAATAAGATTTTTTGGTAAGAGCATATCTAAAATCTTCATGAATATCATATTTGGTTGAATCTCTAAGAGATGTGTTTTGCTCAGAAAATGGGGGGGCTTTAGGTTTTGCTACACTTTTTTTCTCAAAACTACCACGAAGATTATTTGTAAATCGGTGATAGCGTAGCGATAAAAGAGAATCGACAGCATGGTTGTCTGAAGTCCAATTACCTGTAGATCTATCCCACTGATAAGTAGCCTCAACATGCCACAATAAATCTTCTGGAATAGGATCAAATGTCAAAGGGTTACGTGTCCACCAATTACTTAGATCCTGCTCTTTTTTCTTTTCAACTTTCTGTTCAGTTTTATTCTCTTCCTTTTTAGCTTCTTGGGAAAAACTATTTATTGGTAATGCTATACAAACTGTTATTATTCCCCAAATTACCACTCTAAATACTCTGTTCCACATGATTCTCCTCCTTTAGTTTATTGTTAATTAATTTCTTTGTTAATGCTTTAACTAATAAAAAATTTTATTTTTTTGGGTTCTCTAAGGCATCAAGTATCTGATAAAGTATTTTCAATCATTTGCCCAATTTTGTCCATATTATCAAAAATAAAAAAGTGGTTACCTCTAAATTTTTTAATTATCAATTGTGATGTAGTTTCAAGCTGCCAGACCTTGACATCTTCCTCTTTTATATGTTCGTCACTCCCGAACATAGCTGTTATAGGAACAGGCAGTGGTGGACAAGAGATATGCTCATAAACTTCTAATGCTCTGAAATCAGACCTTAAAATAGGAATAAAAAGATCCATAAGCTCTTTTTCTGCAAGCACCTCTTCTGCTACCCCTCCATAGTTTTTAACTTTTTCAATAAAAGCATCACGAGGTAGTTTATGAACATCTCTTTCACAACGAGGAATTGATGGTGCAGGTGCCCCGCTTACAAAAAGATGGTGAGGTAGTGGAAGTCCAGCATTTAAAAGACGACGAGTTAATAAATAGGCGATAGTTCCACCCATACTGTGTCCCCAGATAGCAAATGGGAAACTATCAGAATAAGAAAGCTGATGAAATATATCTGATACCAAATCATGTATATCGTTTAATAAAGGCTCATTGAGCCGTCTTCCATGTCCAGAATATTCAATGTATGTAGTTTTAATGTTGTTGTGAAGATGTTTGTTTATATCTCTGAATGCAAATGAAGTTCCACCAGCAAATGGGATACAAATAAGATTGATAGGTTTTAGCATGGACCTGACTTTAAGCCTAATATTGGCAATTAACAATTCTGAATTTTTATAAAATTAGCGTTAATCAATGAAGTATTGATATTTACTAAAGGCTATTACTTAAAGGCTATTAAAACCCACATACTAAATGAAAATTTCATATAACATGTGGTTAAAGAGGTCAAGTCTATTGTTCAGGAATTTTAGTATTATAAATAATTATTTAGTATTTCATTATAAAAAAATAGGGAATGAACAACACTTACGTTGCTCATTCCCTACATTACAATTATAGAAAACAATTAGTAAAAATATAACTATAGGTAATTATATTTTTACTGAGTTTAAACCATCTCAAATATAGCAGCAGCACCCATTCCACCACCAATGCACATTGAGACAATACCATATTTGCCTTTAACCTCTTTAAGATTTGCAAGGCAAGTGGCGGTAAGTTTTGCACCCGTGCATCCCAATGGATGTCCAAGAGCAATAGCACCACCATGAATATTGATTTTGTGCATTGAATTCTCAAGACCAAGCTCACGAATACAATAAAGAGCCTGTGATGCAAATGCCTCATTAATCTCAAAAATATCAATATCTTCTATTTTTAAACCTGCTACTTCAAGGGCTTTGGGAATTGCATAACGAGGACCCACACCCATCTCATCAGATTTGCAGCCAACACTTACGTATGCAACAATTTTAGCGATTGGCTTAAGACCAAGCTCGTCACATTTTGCTTTTGATGCAATGATAGTTGCAGCAGCTCCATCAGTTGTTTGTGAAGAGTTCCCAGCAGTAACAGAACCATTAGCGGCAAAAGCTGGACGAACTTTAGCAAGACCTTCTGCAGTTGTATCAGCTCTAATACCATCATCTATAGATACGATAAATTGTTCTTTTGTATATGTGCCATCAGCCTGTTTAACATACTTGTATGCAGGTGTAGGAACTATTTCAGCAAAAAGTCCTTCTTTTGCAGCTTTTGCAGCTTTTGCCTGAGAATCTGCTGCAAATTTATCTTGGTCAGCTCTTGATACGTTATAACGATTGGCAACATTTTCTGCTGTAATACCCATTGAAATATACATTGAAGGATCATCAATAGCATATTGAGGATGTGGTCTTGGAACATTTCCTCCCATAGGCACAAAAGTCATAGATTCTACACCAGCACCCATTGTAATCTCTGACCAACCCATCTGAACTCTTGCAGATGCTAAAGCAATTGCTTCAAGCCCTGATGCACAGAAACGGTTTACTGTAGCACCTGATACGCTGTCTGGAAATCCAGCCATTTTAGCTGCAATTCTTCCAATATTTAAGCCCTGTTCAGCCTCTGGAAAGGCACAGCCACACATTACATCTTCAATATCACCGGCTTTTAAGCCAGGAGTTCTTTCCACCGCTGCTTTCATAATAAATGAAAGGAGTTCTTCGGGTCTTGTCTCTTTAAATTGACCCCTTTTCTGCTTGCAGCCAGGGGTTCTTACTGACTGTACAATATATGCATCTCTCATTGTAATTTCTCCTTAAATTAGTTTCTGAGCGGTTTGCCTGTTTTGAGCATCTGATCAATTCTTGCAACAGTCTTCTCTTCTTTTGCAAAGTCAACAAAGGCTTCTCTTTCAAGTTTCAAAATAGTCTCTTCAGAAACTTCAGTATCTTTATTGACATTACCACCGCTCATTACGAATGCAATGCGTTTTGCAAGGAATGCGTCATATTCACTCATGAATTTTCCTTGGAGCATGTTAAAAAGCTCCGCATTAATCATACCTTGAGCCGCATTTCCCATTACACGAACACCTTTTTTCATTGGTGGTGCATAGGCATCATCAACCATTTTAAGAACCTCTTTTTTGGCTTCGCCAACCAAGTTATCACGGTTGAATACAATGCGGTCGGTTGCACTGAGGAAACCATTGGAACGAGCTTGAGCTGCTGAAGTTGAAACTTTTGCCATAGCAACATTCATAAATGCAGCAACAAAAAGTTTTGCAAGGTCGATCTCTTTTCCTACACCGCCCGGAATAGCATCAATAAACCTTTTCCAGATATTTAAGCAGCCACCACCAGCGGGCAGGAGTCCTACTCCGATTTCTACAAGACCCATATAAAGTTCGGCATGTGCAACAATTCTATCAGCACCAAGACAAGTTTCGCAACCACCACCAAGTGTCATTCCATAAGGTGCAGCAACTACAGGGAAAGGAGAATATTTAGCTTTCTGGATTCCAGCCTGTGCTCTTGCAAGGAAAGCGTCAATCTCTGCATAATTTTTATCATGGCACATCTTTGAAATCTGAGAAAGATCTGCACCAGCAGAGAAGGCACCCGGCATTCCACCAGCCTGATTTCCAATAACAAGACCAACGCCATTTGCATCAACATAATTGAGTGCTTGATCAATTGTGTCAATTATCTCTGCGTTAAGAGCATTCATCTTTGTGTGGAACTCTAAGCAGAATACGCCATCTTCAATATCAATAAGGCTTGCAGATGAGTTGCCAAGAACAAGTTTATTATTACCGCGTGCAGCAACAAGAGATACCGCTGTTTTGCTTACTGGCACTGGTTTGTAAGCAGAAGATGCAAAGTCATAGAAATATTTAACGCCTTTCTCAAGTTTATAGAAAGATTTATTGCCAGCATTTAGCATTGCCATAACATTGGAAGGAACTGCAAAACCTTCTGCTTTCATTCTCTCAACAGCTTCTGAGACACCATAAGTATCCCACATTTCAAATGGACCCATCTCGAAATTGTATCCCCATTTCATAGAGTTATCTATTTCAATGATAGTATCAGAAATTTCTGGAATACGATTTGCAGCATACTGAAAACTAATAGCTGCGATTTTCCAAGCAAACTTTGCACCTTTATCATCTCCTGTAAGAACGCACTTCATCTTTTCAGGCAGAGTTGCTTTTTTCTTTGCTTCATCTAAGCATGGGAAAGATACTTTGGTAAGCTCTTCATATTCAAGTGTTGCGGGGTTGATAACTTTTTTGATCTTTTTCCATTCAGGAGTTAAATCAGTTTTGTAAAAGCCAGCTTTGGTTTTGTTGCCAAGAAGTTTCTTCTCTATCATCTGCTTTACAAACTCAGGAACGATAAAGGCGTTACGCTGTTCATCATCTGGGCAGAGATTATAAGAGTTACCAGAAACATGAGACATTGTATCAAGACCAACAAGGTCAGAAGTTTTAAATATAGCTGTCTTTGGACGACCAAGTGCAGAACCAAATAAGGCATCAACTTCAGGAATTGTTAAACCATCTTCAAGCATTGCACCCATAACAGCACCAATGCCATGAACACCAATTCTGTTACCCACAAAATTTGGTGTATCTTTTGCCCAAACAATACCTTTTCCAAGATTTTTTTCGCCAAATGCAGCAACAAACTCAAGCACTTCAGGCAGAGTATCAGCACCGGGAATAAGCTCAAGAAGGTGCATATAACGGACAGGGTTAAAAAAATGGGTTCCCATGAAGTGTTGTCTAAACTCTAAACTTAACCCCTCAGACATATCCTTTAGAGGAATACCAGATGTGTTTGAACTAATAATAGACCCTGGTTTTCTTATGCCTTCAATACGTTTAAAAAGATTTTGTTTGATTTTAAGATTTTCAACAACAACCTCACAGATCCAATCACAGTCTGCAAGTTTGTTAAAATCATCTTCAAGGTTACCTATCTTAATCAAAGTTGCATCTTTTTTGTTCATAAAAAGAGAAGGTGCAGATGCAAGTGCAGCATCCATACCAGCTTTGACAATTCTATTCCTTGCTGCTGGATCATTTTTTTCCTCTTCTTTTAAATCAAAGGGAACTATGTCCAAAAGCAGCACATTTACTCCAGCACCGGCAAGGAGAGCAGCAATGCCGCCACCCATTATTCCAGAACCGATTACCGCAGCCTTTCTGATCTTTCTACTCATGACTACCTCCTGTGTGTAATTAATAATACTTTTCATTGACTGTGAATGAGTATTCATTTCTGATTAACAAAATAGATGGGAATATGTCAAGTATTTTAAAAAAAATTTTATTTAAAACACTAAAATAAAAATTTTTATTTATTTCAAAGTTTTAAAATAGAATTATAATTCTATAGGTATTTTTTGATTCCAATAATGATTGTTCTGAACCCATTGTATAATGTTATATCCTTTATGCTATTGATGATGAATTAATATTCATAAAATAGCTCAATTTTTATGGCATAAAAATAAAAAACTCAATACAACCTTTGCTATATTGGCTTGACGAAAAGTTTTGCTACTGCTAATTAATAAACATGAAAGATGAACCAATAAAATATGAAAGATGGCGAAAAGAGATGGTCGAACGCCAAATCATTGCCAGAGGCATTACAGATGCTAATGTAATTGATGCGATGCTAACTGTCCCAAGACACCTTTTTGTCAATGAAGCATTAACTGACAGTGCTTATATGGATTATCCCCTGCCTATAGGTGAGAGTCAAACTATATCTCAGCCATATATTATCGCAGAGATGACTCAGTCATTACAGCTTCAAAAAGGTAATCGTGTTCTTGAAATTGGAACAGGTTCGGGCTACCAAGCAGCAGTGCTTGCCCAAATCGTATCTCGTGTTTATACTATTGAACGTAACAACACTCTTTTTATGAGAACTCGCAAGTTGTTTGATACTTTAAAATATCATAATATTGTTACTAAATACTCTGACGGCACTATTGGCTGGAAATCAGAAAGCCCATTTGACGCTATTATGGTAACAGCAGGGGGAGAAAAAATTCCTCAACCTCTTATTGATCAACTTGAAGTTGGTGGTAAACTTGTTATGCCTGTAGGCGGATTGATGGTTCAAGAGCTTCTCTTGCTTGAAAAAAATAGATTTGGTACTTCGACTAAAAGTCTTGGTGGATGCAGGTTTGTAAAATTGATTGGGCAACATGGTTGGAAAGATTAGTAGGTTTTGCTTATGATTAGAAGACTTTATGATTGGGTTATTGCATGGGCTGATAGACCAGGTAGTTCTTTAGCTCTCTTTGTGCTTGCATTCTGTGAGTCATCATTTTTTCCAATACCACCCGATGTTCTGCTTATCGCATTGGCTGTTGGCTCTCCTATGAAATCATTTAAATTTGCAGCAATTTGTAGCTTAGGCTCTGTAATTGGCGGTATTTTTGGTTATATAATTGGCTGGCAATTCATGGACATTTTTGGAAATAAGATCATCTCATTCTACGGTTTAACTGATCAAGTTGAGTATATTGCATCTCTTTTTAGGCAATGGGACGCATGGGCAGTTGCAATTGCAGGATTCACCCCAATTCCTTATAAATTATTCACAATATCTGCTGGTGCTTTTGATGTTAGTTTTTCGGTTTTTCTAATCTCTTCAATAGCTTCGCGCAGCTTAAGGTTCTTTATTGTTGCTGGAATGATCTATTACTTTGGAATTGGGATACGCAGGTTTATTGAAAAGTATTTCAATCTATTAGCCACAACTTTTACAGTTCTTTTGATTGCAGGTTTTGCTGCTATTAAGTTTCTATTTTGATATTAAAAATATAAGTTCTTTCTATTTTTCAAAAATTTTGAGCATATAACAAAAAGGCGTGTTAATTTATGATAGCTATTGTTGATTATGGAGCAGGAAACCTTACAAGCGTTAAGAGAGCAGTGTCATATCTTGGATATGACTCCATTATTACTGATGATCCTGAAAAAATTGCCCATTCAGATAGGATTATTTTTCCGGGTGTAGGAGCTGCTGGAGCTGCAATGGAAATGATGCAGAAAAGAGGAATCGACAATGCACTAAAAGAGAGTTTTAAAGCAAAAATTCCCATGCTTGGTATATGTGTTGGATGTCAGATTATAATGGAGAGAAGTGAAGAAAATGATACTGTATGTCTTGGGTTAATAAAAGGAGAAGCTAAATCATTTCCTAATAATATGAAAGAAGTTGGAAATAGAATTGTAATTAATGATAAAAACGCACTTGAGCGTTATCTTAAAGTGCCTCACATGGGATGGAACGGGCTTAATACAGTTCAAAACCACCCTCTTTTTAATGGAATAGAGCAAAAAGATGAGTTCTATTTTGTCCATAGTTATTTTCCAGTTCCAATTGACAAAAGCAACATATATGGAGAGACACAATATGGGATAACTTTTGCCTCAGCTATTGGAAAAGAGAACCTATTTGCAACTCAATTTCACCTTGAGAAAAGTGGAGAACCAGGGCTGTTGATCTTAAAAAACTTCTGTACATGGAAACCATGATTGCACTATTCATCTTTTGCTCTCTATTTGTTTAAATTATAAATTTTTCAAAATTTGTTCCTCTTTTTAAGGATATATTAATGCTTAGTAAAAGAATAATTCCATGCCTTGATGTTCGTGAAGGAAGAACAACAAAAGGCATTAAATTTGAAAATAATATTGATATTGGCGATCCAGTTAAAATGGCACGCTTTTATTATGAGGCTGGTGCTGATGAATTGGTTTTTTATGATATTACAGCATCTCACGAGAAAAGAGATATTATGATTGAGGTTGTTAAAGAAGTAGCCAGAACCATTTTTATACCTTTTTCAGTTGGTGGAGGGATAAGAACTCTTGAAGATATGAGAGCTGTTCTTTTAGCAGGTGCAGAGAAGGTAAGCGTCAACTCTGCTGCTGTAAAAAATCCTGAAATTATATCACAAGGGGCAAAAGCATTTGGAAATCAGTGTGTTGTTTTGGGTATGGATGTAAAACATGTTGGAGAGAAAAAAGGGATTGCATCTGGCTACGAAATTGTCATCAACGGTGGTAGAACATACATGGGTATTGATGCACTTGAATGGGCAAAAAAAGGTCAAGCACTTGGAGCGGGTGAGATATGCCTAAACTCAATTGATGCTGATGGGACGAAAGATGGCTATGAAATGACTTTGACCCGCCTGATTTCAGATAATGTGTCCATTCCAGTTATAGCTTCAGGCGGAGCTGGAAAACCTGAGCATATATCTGAAGTTCTGACAAGAGGTTGTGCTGATGCAGCTCTCATAGCATCTATGGTTCATTATGGCACTTATACTATTAATGATATTAAAAATCACCTTGAACAAAAAGGTATAAAAATAAGAAGAAACAGAAAATTTTCATCTTAATCAACACCAAATCAAGCAGAGCTGTCGAGATAATCGCCTCTCTGCAACTTTATATATTCTGACTGTGCCACAATTGTACACTCACGAATAATATCCATTAGCTCCTGATCCGTATTCTCACCTAAATCTTCGGCATCTTTGAGAAGATTACCCGCACTCTCATTAATTTCATTCATCAAGCTATCTATATCTTTTAAAGAGGATTTAGGATTTTCTAACTCACTTGTATATAGGTTCAGTTTATCAATAAGCTCATCTGCTCTGCTTTCAACCTCTGATGTAGGATTATTGATATTAATGTCATTTATAGAAGAAATTTTTGATAGCAGCTCTGCTGCTCTAGTTTTCTGCACCGTCCCTAATGCCCCTAAATCTTCAATACTACTGTCTATTGTCTGAGTATGCTCTACCTTACCTTGTACAGCTTTATTAAGTAATTTTTTAAAAAGCTCTGAATTCTCAGCACTTTCGATTTTACTTGAAGTGGTGCTATTATTTTGGCTGATTGGCGTATAACCGTTTATTGAGTCTATCATTTGGTCACCTATAAAGCTTAAGTGTTAATAATAAATTATTAATTATTATGAAAATTTATAAGCAAAAAACAGACCATATATAAATAGAGAATAGATAAAAAGTCTAACATCTTGTTTATACTATATTTATTTAAAAAATAGAAACCATAAGTTCAGTAAAAGCAACGATATTGAAATAAGAATATAATATTTAGGTAAATATAGGTAGGTAAGTTTTTAAGAAAGGATTATCAAAAAATTTGGTAAATAGGAATTTTTTGCTGGGTTGCTATGTTTTTAAACCTGATAAAACGAACAGAGTATGAAATTTATAATTTTATTATTAACAATTGCATTCTGAACTGTTGCAACTTTATTTATTTTTTAGAAAAATATAATCAGTAAGAGTTATCAAATAGAAAAAGAATTCATAAATTTTTCGGCTATCTTTTCAGGTTCAATCAAGTATGTTCCTCGTGCTATGGACTCTTTGAGAGAGTTTATTTTATCTGCTCTGCCCTCCTGAGTAGTATCCATAGCAGCAGAAATTTTCTGAAGTTGTAAAGTAGTGTCAGAAAAAGTTACACTATCGCTTTTCCCACTTTTTATAGCACTTTCAACTGGAATAAATTTTGACGATTTACTTGTTTCAGACTGTGAATATGCCTTTTGAACAAATACAGTGTTTGGATTTTGAATTCTCATATCTTCACCTCTTGTTTAAATCTCTATTGTTTCGCCCGCGGCTTCTCTTGCTAATTGTTTCATTCTTTTTAATACAAAGTTAGAATCTTCTACAGAAAGCGTCTGGGTACTTTTTTGGTTATTTTCATCAATTGAACTAAAGCTAAATTTTTCCCCTTTTCTTTTAGTAAAATCAATTTTACCACCCATCTCTTTTTCAAGTTTCCCAGTTATCTCTTTTTCCATAGTTTCCTGTGGACCAACCGTTGTAATTTTATCTACAATACCAGCGGCAACTTTATCTATAATTGCAGCTCTTTTACCTTCTGCAGAGATTTTGACCTTATCAGCAGATGAAGTATCATTTCCAGCCTGCTGATTTCTGGCTATAGCACGTCCTTGGCTTAATTGTTTACTGTAAACCTTAAGAACATTCTGTATTTGATATGATGGAATCTGCATGGTCTGTTTCTCCTTTATCCACCAGATCGGCATATAAGAGTTAAAACTAAAGTTTTTTTCATTTAATCATCAAAATTTCCGTTCACACCTTTGTCGTTCTGAATTAATGCCCCTCTTCTTATAATCTTCTCTTTTGTCCAATCTTCAGCCTTTTCAATGCGTGTAGATTTTGGACCAGGATCAGGGTTTCCACACTTTATAATATCCTCAATTGCAATTGGTGCTGTATCTTGTGCATTGAAAATATTTACAAGCATGTTAAAAACAAACTCTTCAACACCTTTTGCCATACGCTCTCTTATAGCTTTAGGCTGTGAAAGAAAAATGTTCTCAAATGGAAGGTTTAGCTTCTTATAATCCCCACCTTTAAGTTTCTGTTTTTCAGCAAAAGAGAGCATCTTTTTCCAAGTTTGTTCATTTACTCCTTTATCTGAATTCTTGATAAAATCTCCATTTATATCAAGAATTGCATTGCCAAAGTCATTAACCTCCACACCCCATGAGATCATCTGAAGTGCAGTTGCTACATTTGCCTTTGTTGTTCTTGTTGTTTGGGCAATCTCTAACAATTTTGCAGAGCTATTACCAGATGTTCCGTGTTGGGCACCAGATACACTATATTTTTCCAATTTTTTATGTATCTGGCAAGTAAGCTCTACATTTATACCAGTTCCGCTCTCTTCAATACCATGAGTTGTGCCATTATTAAGGGCAATCCAATTTGGAAAAATATTGTGAGCATTTAATCCTTGAATCAAAAAAAGAGCTTCTTCTGCTGTTGAAAGTCCACATTTACCTTTAATTTCACCCACTTCTGTCTCAAGACCTGCCCAATCTGGCACAAATGGTATTAACTCTAAATTTGCAAGAAGATTTTGAGCATCAGTCAGATGTGAAGCATCAATGGCAATTGATGTGATACCAGCGTCAAAAAGAGAAGGGATTTCAATTTTTGCTTGTTCTATATCTTCAATATTCTTGATACCAAAATGATCGGCATGAATCGCAACTGGAATTGTAATATTGAGTTCATTGCAAAGAGCATCAACATGTCTTGCTATATTCCAAAGATTTACGGGACAATACGCAGACGTTCCACCTTCTGAACGGGCAATTTCGATAATAATTGCGGCATTTGCACGCTGTGCAGCCATCAAAGTGCCTTGAATAACAAAATGGTTTCTGGCATTTGCAGCAATTGTCATTGCTTTATTTTTTTTTATCATTGCTCGGTCGATATATTTCCCACTAACAATTAGTGCGTGGGAATTTGGAAAAAGTCTCTTGATATTGTCAGGTCTGCCTACTTTAAGAGCTTCATGGAAATCTTTTTTCGAGATCAAACTTTGTGTCATAACCCTCCTTAAATTATTTTTTCTGTAGTAACTTTATGAGAGGTGATTCGCGTTACAATAGTCATAAATACAGATAGTGATTTTTATTAGTGTCATCAATTAATTTTTGCCATTTTTACATGGAACTATAAAAAAATTCAAGTAAACTTAAGTAGGATATAAGGAATTAGAAAATATAATAAGAAACAATTTTGTAAATGAATTGTCCTTCATAATTGATGTTTTTTTTTATTAACAACTATAGTATAGTCAATATAGTTTTATACTAAATTAATGTTGATATTAATTATCTGATTTTATTTTATAAAAATACTATTAATTAAGATTTATAAAATAACTTTCTCTGCTTGACACATTAAAAAAGAATTTGATAATGTATGAATTATAATTCATTAATCAATAGATTAAGGTGATGGTTAATTGCAAAAAGAGAAGACAGACAAATATTATGCCATTTTAGAGAGTGCGGGTTCTATTTTTGCGAGATTCGGCTTTTATAAATCTACTATTTCGCAGATTGCTACAGAGGCTGGCGTAGCTGATGGGACAATATATCTCTATTTTAAAAATAAAGATGATATTCTTTATCAATTTCTACAATTTAAAACTACCACTTTTTTTGAAAAGATGCGACAGTCAATAGATAGAGCTGAAACTGCTGAATCAAAATTAAGAAGCTTGATAAAATGTCATCTGCAAGAGTTTCAAAATGATATTAATATGGCTATTATTTTTCAATCTGAAGTTAGATATAGAAGAGATATAGCCCTCCATGTTAAAGATGTCTCTAAAATGTATTTAGAATTTTTGTCTGAAATAATCGAACAGGGGCAGATGGAAGGAGCTTTGCGTCAGGACCTTTTTGTCGGTTTGGTTAAAAGATTTATTTTAGGTGCGGTTGAAGGTGTTATAAATACATGGGTTGCTGCTGATGGCAAATACGATCTTGTTTCTATGGCAGACCCGTTAGTTGAACTTTATCTTAACGGTATTCAAAACACTATCAATGGGAACAAAAATAATATGAAAATAGGCTATATTGCTAAAGATAATATTGAAATAACAACAGAAATGGACTTGATAAATGGCAATATATAGAATGAATGCCATTTATAAGGTTAATCATCTTTTTTCTTGACCTTTAAGATATTGTCAATTAAAGCCTTGAACCTGTGAATCCTTGAATAAGAATTCAGTGTAAGAAATAATTTTTATTAATAATCAGCGTTTTTTATTGTTTAATTTAACTGTTTAACCAAAATTAATTTTATGGAGTAAGATCATGACCCCATTGATTGGACCAGCAAATTTTATGTTTTTCGGTTTTTTCCCCGCTGCTATTCTATCAGTTGTGATACCTGTGGTAGGGGTAGCACTTTTCACCTATATCATGGCAAGACGCATTGCCCCTTTAGTGCGATCTGCTCCTGATAACCGTTTTGACAATATCCCAGAACGCATCAAAAACTTGGTTATAATTTGGCTTGCCCAATGGCGTCAGCCAAGATACATGGTCGCTGGTGTGTTACATATTGTCATTTTTGCAGGATTTTTAATACTCTCCATCCGTTCAACATCTCTTGTTATTATTGGTATATCTCACGATTTTGTTCTTCCCGGTTTTGATGGAATAATTGGCGGTATTTACAATTTTTTTAAAGATTATGCTGCAACTGCTGTTCTTATAGCATGTATTATTGCAGCTTTTAGAAGAGGCATTGTAAAACCCGCAAGATATGCTGTTCCAGCAAAGTATGGTAAAGATCACACTGCTGAAGCTGTATTTGTTCTTGGTGTTATTTCAACTCTTATGATTTCAGAGAGTCTCTTTGAGGCAACAGAGCTTGCGGCTGAAATGAAACACACAGGACACGCAGAATTTATAGCACCACTTTCTCTTGTTTGGATATTTAGAGGCATGGTCTCTGAATTTTCTCACAGCACATTACAGGCTCTTCATATTGTAATGTATTATATCCATGACCTTACATTTTTCTTTTTTCTCTGCTTTCTTCCAATGGGTAAACATTTTCATGTTATTACTTCTATTTTTAATGTCTTTTTCATGCGGGTCAAAAAAGGAAATATCAAGCCTGTTCGTTATGGCGTTAGTGCTGAAGAGCTTGATAACCTTGAATCTCTTGGCGTTAAAAAACTTGAAGATTTTACATGGAAGCATATCCTTGATTTTTACTCATGTGCAGATTGTGGAAGATGCTCTGATCAATGTCCTGCAAATGCAGTTGGAAGACCATTATCTCCTCGGTTTATAACAATCAAAGCAAGGGACCTTATATTTAGAAACTATCCTCTTAAATCAGATGTGATCTATAAAAGCAAAATGCTTGTTGAAGATATCTATACAGAAGATGAAATCTGGTCATGCACAACCTGCGGAGCTTGCGAGCAAGAGTGTCCGCTTGGTATTGAGTATATTGACAAAATGGTAGATTTAAGAAGAGGTATGGTTGATGAGGGAATGGTTCCGCAAACTCTTCAAAAACCTCTTAAAGCTCTTGAAAAACGTGGTAATCCTTATGGAATTATGGAGAAAAAACGTTCAGATTGGTGCACAGACAAAGCATTTGCTCAAGAGTGCAAGGTTAAAATTTTGGAAAATGGTGAAACCGCCGATACTCTATTCTTTGTTGACAGCATCACATCATTTGACGATAACATTAAAACTATCGCACGTAACACAGCAAAGATTCTAACCCGTGCTGGTGTTGATTTTGGTATTCTTGGCAAGGCTGAAAAAGATAGTGGTAATGAAGTTGTCCGTTTTGGTGAAGAGATGCTTTTCCAAAATCTCAAATCCCACAACACAGAAGTGATTCTTGAATCTGGAGTTAAACAGATTGTAACTGCTGACCCTCACGCATTCAATGCTTTAAAGAATGACTACACAGGACTCCCACCAGTTAAACATGTAAGTCAGATTATTACAGAAAAAATTAAAGCTGGTGCTTTGACCTTAAAAGAGGCTCAAGAGCCAAAAGAGGTCTATGTTTACCATGATCCTTGCTATCTTGGACGCCATAACGGAATTTACGAAGACCCAAGAGAAGCACTTGACGCAATTAGAAATTTGAATCGTGTTGAGCTTGAAAAAAGCAGAGATCGCTCGTTCTGCTGTGGTGGTGGTGGACTTATGCTCTTCTATGAACCAGAAGAAGAGACAAGAATGGGTGTTCTTAGAGTAAAAATGGCAGCAGAAGCTGGAGCAACTGTTATTGTTACAGCTTGTCCGTTCTGCCTTGTAAATATTCAAGATGCTATCAAGGTTGCTGGAAAAGAGGGCGAGATGAGAGCTATGGATTTCACAGAGCTTATAGCCCAGCATTTAAGTTAAATTGCTAAAACTACCATGCACCATGCTTAAACCCGAAATAAACTGTAGAGACTCACTGTCGTGCGTCTCTACTTCAAAATTAATTATAATTTTTGTTTTTGTGTATATTGATTCAAACATTTAACTTTATCTGGAGGTAACAATGGAGATTTTGGTATGCGTCAAGCGTGTTCCTGATACTGCTGAAAATGAATTTCAGTTAAACAGTGCGGGTAATGACCTTGATCGTGATGATCTTGTCTATTCTGTAAATGAGTGGGATAACTACGCCGTTGAAGAGGCAATTCAGATTGTTGACAGAGTTGGCGGGAATGTTACTGTGGTAACTGTTGGCGACAGCGAATCTGAAGAGGTTTTAAGACGCGAAATGGCAATGGGTGCAAATACTGGCGTTCTTCTCTCTGATGATGCTTTTGAAAATTCTGATGGTAAAGGTGTTGCCACAATTTTAGCTGGAGAGATTAAAAAAGGTAAATATGATCTGATTCTTACTGGTGCCCAAGCTGATGCTGCTGCTGGTCAGGTTGGCGGTATGCTTGCTGCAATGCTTGATCTTCCCTATGCTTCACTTGTTAATAAAATTGAAATTGACGGAAGCAAACTTAAGATAGGCAGAGAGATTGAGGGTGGAAACCAAGAGATGAATGAGATTGAACTTCCATGTGTTCTCTCAATTCAAACAGGTATTAATGAGCCACGTTATGTTGGTATCCGCGGTATTAGAAAAGTTGCTCAAGTTGAAATTCCTGTAAAAGATGCTGCTGCACTTGGTGTTGATCCAGCCTCTGTAGGTGAAGCTGGATCAAAGGTAAAAAGAGTTGATTACTTTGTGCCTGTTCTTGGAGACGGTGCAGAGATGCTTGAAGGCTCAACAGATGAGATCATTGCACAGCTCATTGAAAGAATCAAAAGCAAAGGAGGACTTGCATAATGACACAGATATATGTTTATGTTACGCATAAGGGTGGAGTTGCTGATGATATTGCATCAGAGTATATTGGAGCTGCAAAAAAGATTGATGCAGGTGCAGCCTTAACCGCCGTTGTTACAGGTTCTGGTGCTGACCTTGATAATGTTGCCCAATCTCTTACATCAAAGTATGCAGAGGTAATTAAAATAAGCGATCCAGCTCTTGCCTATCCAAATGCTGAAGTTATTCGCAAAGCTCTTTGCAATGTGCTTGATAAATCTGCAATAGTTCTTGCTCCACATGACACCCTGGGCATGGATTTATGCCCAGGTCTTTCAATTAAAATGGATTCAACCTTTGCTGCTGATGCTGTTGATTTTGAAGGTGTTGATGGTGGAAAACTTAAACTTGTCCGCCAAGAGCTTGGCGGAGCTGTAAGCACCCATGTAACATGCGATATTTCAAATGGTGCTGTTATCACAATCCGTCCAGGTGCCTTTGCTCCAGTTGATGCATCTGCTAGCGGAAAAGTAACTGACAAGCCTGCTGGTGATCTTTCAGCAAAAAGAAAATTCCTTGAAGTTGTTCAAGCTGAAGTTGGTGATGTTGATATTACAAAATCTGATGTTCTTGTATCTATTGGTCGTGGTATTCAGGAGCAGGAAAATATTGCTATTGCTGAAGAGCTTGCTGAGGCTATGGGTGCTGTTGTATCTTGTTCAAGACCAATTGTTGATGCAAAATGGCTTGAAAAAGGTCGTCAGGTTGGAACATCAGGCAAAACTGTTAAACCAAAAGTCTATATGGCTATGGGTATCAGCGGCTCATTCCAGCACATGGGCGGTGTGAAAGGCAATCCTTATATTGTTGCTGTAAACAAAAATCCAAAAGCTCCGATCTTTCAAGTTGCAGATGTTGGTATTGTTGCTGATATTTTAGAGTTCATGCCAGCTCTTACAGAGGCAATTAATGAGATGAAATAATTTTTTATCAAAAATTTAAACTTTTGATAAAAAGATAAAAATAGCGTTTAAAAAATAAAGGTTTGACAACTTTTAAAGAGTTGTCAAACCTTTAAAATGGCTATAGAAATAAGATCCATATATCATAAATACCCCAACCCAATCATAGTTCATAAGTTCCATCACACCCCCGATATCAATGTTAATCAATCCTGCTTAAACGCCTTAATTCATCTAATTGTGCCATGTGGATAAATTTATTTAATTGCCCTTCTTTATCTGGTGTTAACCCTATAAATTTAGCTCCTATAAAAATATGATTTTCTGACTGATTTTGATTCAATCTGGCAACTTCAATTTTTAAAGGAATAGTGGCAAAAGGCTGTTTAGAGTTTGGAGTCATTAACAACATACCTACCACAGCTTGACTGTGGCGTTTTAATGTTGAAAGTGGATTAATGGTTTTATTGAGCTTAACAGGAACAACTATACCGAGTCCGCTTATTGAAATGTCTCTTATAAAGAAGTCTTTTGTTGAGTAATAACTATTATTATTAAATATTAACTTTGCTTTGACTGTAAAATCTTTACTCATTGGCATTCTGTACGCCGAACGAATATTAGTTTCCAATAAGGGAGGAGTATATTCAACTGTTATAGCAGCAACCCTGCTATTATCAAATAAACAGTAGTCTTTGTGAAATATTAAAGGTCTGCATTTTATGCCAAATCTTTTTTTATCAAAATCAACTCTTAGCAGGGTTGTTAGGTGCATCTCTTCAAAAGAGGTGGAAGGTGTTATACGGTGGGTAGGTTGAGCCACAATTATGCTTTTTTTTTTATGATCAGCATCATAAATAATTGAAGAGGATGCAAATGGGTTCAAGGAGTTAAGATTAAATACAATCTCAACTCCTGTCGATGGTGCAAATATCTCTTCTATAGTGTGGCTCATATTAATAGTGAGAGTTAATTACAAATTTACTTTATAGCATCTTTCAAGGCTTTACCGGGTATAAATTTGGGGACATTTCTTGCTGGAATATCAATCTCTTTTCCTGTTTGCGGATTTCTACCCTTTCTTGCTTTTCTCTCAGAAGTTTTAAAAGTTCCAAAACCTACAAGGGTAACAGTCTTATTTTCTACAAGTGCTTCAGAAATTGAAGAAAAGATACACTCAACAGCAGCTTGAGCATCTTTTTTATTTTTGGTGTTTAATACTTCAGCAACCTTGCTTATTAAATCTCCCTTATTAATTCCTTTAATGTTCTCTTTTTCCATTCCTAACTCCTTTTGTTTTTATTGGTTATTTTTTTAATACATTATCGCTCCGTCCTTATCTCGTGCGGGTTAAGTTACGTGTTTGATGCCTGAGTGTCAAGTATTTATTAGGATTTTTTATTACAGCATATCCTATACCTACTTTGCATATTTTCTAAACTTAAACAATATAATGGCATTTATATAAGAGCCTGAATATTTAAAAAGGCTCTTATATTATCTTTGATTTATATATAAAATTAGTATAATATTGATAGCTGATATAACTTTGGACACAAAGTTGTAAGACTTCTTCTTTTTAGAATAATATTGAGGAACAACCTTACCTCATTTTCAAAGGAGCAACTTTTTTATTATGAATATAAGCATAAAACGCCTTATGGATATTGTCTCTTCAAGAACAATAAATTTTTTAGCAGATGAGATGAGTATTCATGTTGATCGGCAAGATATAAAACCTATATCAAACAACCGTCTTGAGCTTAACTATATTACATCTGTAATAACAGTTGGTTCTACACCCCATATTTTTATAATCTTTAGCTATGAAAAAGAGCTTATGGATAAAATTTTTGAGGTATATACAAAAGAGCTGGATATAGAAGTTGAAGAGAGGGCTGAATATATTGAAGAGACCGCTGGTGATTTGGTAAACATAATTGTTGGTAACTCAACGGCAGAATTTGGTAACGGTGTTGCAATCTCATTATCACCGCCTATTGTAATATCAAGTGCTGAAAGCATTGCAAAAAGCCGTGCTGTTAAATTTTTTGTCAATGATCTAATTACCTCTTATGGAAATCTTCGTATATTCTGTGTTGGTCCAAATGAGCTGTTTGAAATATAATTATTATAATACAATTTAATATAAAAGTAGAAAAAAATGATGAGGTAGAGATGCAAGATCAGAAACCAACATCTTTAAATTTCATGGTTGTGGATGATTCTGGTATCACCACGAGAAAGATGGCTAAAGTACTTGAAGAGCTTGGACACAATGTGGTTGGAGTGGCAAGAACAGGAAAAGAGGCTATTGAGAGATATGTAGAAGTAAATCCTGATATGGTAACTATGGATATAACAATGCCCGATATGAATGGAATTGAAGCTACAAGGCATATTTGCAGGGAGTATAAAGATGCTATGATTATAATGGTTACCTCACACGGTCAAGAACAGATGGTTATTGATGCTATAAAAGCTGGTGCTTTAGGTTATGTAATCAAACCATTTAAACCAGAAACCCTTAAAGCTTCTATTGATCGTATTCTTGATAAATTTTGGAATTAGAAAAAGCAAATTAAGCCTGATTACACAGATAATAAAATTGCTAATGTAATCAGGCTAATTTTTAATACATCTCATATTTAACAAGAACCCCATCTAATCCACCTGCTTTTAAAGGCTTTCTCCATGATGCTTTAAGCCCCATATATTTTGTGTATTCAGGCTCTCCAAAATAGATAAAAGCCTTTGAACCTTTACATCTCTGTTTAAGAAAATCGCCTAACTGCTTATGAAATATCTTTAAATCCTGATCTTTTCCAATTCGTATCCCATAAGGTGGATTTGCAACAATAACGCTATTCTCTATTGATGGAATATCTTGAAAATCCATAAGTTTTACAGAGACATTATTGCCAAAATGAAGTCCCATTAAATTTGTTTTAGCAGCATCTACAGACTCTTTTGAGATGTCGCTGCCAGAAATCAGATGCAGATTCTGCTGTAACTGCACTTGTTGTGATGAATTTTCTTCTTCAGAATCAGCTCCAAAAACTGTTCTTGGTGTAGCAAGCGGAGTGATAGCTGCATCACACTCTTTTTTCACAAGTTCCCAAAGTTCAGGGTTATAGTCAGGCAGCATCTGAAATCCAAATTTTTCCCTAAATATTCCAGCAGGGATATTGCAATGGTGCATTAAAGCCTCACAAAGCAATGTGCCTGAACCGCACATTGGATCGTAAATAGGAACAGAGCCGTCCCACTCAGAAAATCTAATAATTGCAGCAGCCACAGTCTCTTGCATAGGTGCTGATATTGATTTTTCCCTATAGCCGCGTTTGTGTAAAGCTCCTCCAGAAGCATCAATGCTTATATCTGCTATATTGTTCCTGATGTGAAGATTTATTATTATGTCTGGGTTTATAGTATCAACATTTGGGCGTTTTCCTGTCCTATCCCTAAAATAATCGGCAATAGCATCTTTTAGACGTAAAGCTGCAAATTGGGAGTGGTCAATGGTGCTGTCTGACACATTATGAACAATGGAGAAAGTTGTTTTTTTAGATATAAGAAGCTCCCATTTGATCTTTTTCCCATTTTTATAAAGAGTGTCGCTATCAGGGCAGGAAAAGGTGTCAATTGGGGCAAGTACTCTTGATATTAGTCTTGACATGTAGTTAATTTTATAGAAAACCGATTTGTCTGCACTAAAGTATATTCCCGTATATGTTGGCTCAATATCTTTTGCACCAAGAGTTTGAAGCTCTTTAACACATTCATCACTTAAATTTTCTGCAATCTGGGCAAAATACTTAGAATCTTGCTGATATTTAAAACCAGACGCATATCTTTGATGTTCGCCCGCTCTTTTACGTATCACCTGTTTATTGTTTCTTTCTGGCATATTTTTCTCTATCCATAATGTTATATATAATGTTTTATAGTATTACAAACAATTGAAGTGCCACCTTGTTTTTTTTGAATATATTCAAGGCTTTTTTCAATAATATCGCGTTTATTAGGAGGGTTTCTAAGAGAGTTAAGAATAAAATTTATAACTTCATCTCTGCTCTTTGCTCTTTTAACTATATTATCACCAAATATGTTATCGTTACTAAATATCTCTTCTCCAACCCATGCAAAATCATCGGTAAATGGACCTGTTACTGTGGGAACTCCTGCAATTAGAGGCTCAATAAAGTTGTGTCCTCCAAGTGGCTTTAAACTTCCACCAACAAACGCAACAGTTGAAGTTGAAATTGAATAGGCATCTTTCAACTCTCCAAATATATCCCATAAAATGACAGTACCTAAAGATAATGATTCTATTCCGTTTATAAGTCCTTTTTTCAACTCTGATCTAAGAATCCATTTATGTTTTTTCTCTGTAACTACCTTTTTCCAAAAATCAATGCGATGTTGATGACGTGGGAATAGGCATATAAACTGTTTCGGAAATTGTTTAATAAGTTCATCAATAATTATAATTACATCCTCTTCCTCTTCTTTGCGAACAGATGCGAGTATTGAAATGGGTATATTTGCTGCCAAGCATCCTATATTTAGGGTTGAGTATATGTTTAAGGGCGAATTTGTATTGAAAATTGAATTTATATTTGATTTTTCAGGACATTTACAAAGTGTGTCAAATTTCATATTTTGCATTACATCAATATGTGATGTTGGAAAAATATCTCTAAACCTTTGTGCATCTTTATCGCTGATTGCAAGAATGGTGTCGGGCTGCAATTTATCCCATAACCATCTTGTTAGCATGTAGTTTCTATGGCTTTTTTTTGATAATCTGCCATTTACTACAGCAACCTTAACGCCATATTTTTTCGCAGCAAACAAAAGAGATGGCCAAAGTTCTGTTTCAATAAGGACAATAATAGAAGGCTTAACTTTGCATATAAAGCGTTCCATTAAGTCAGGTATATCAAATGGAAACCATGTTATGTTAATAAAATCTTTCTGTTTTGATAACAAAGTTTCACTATGCATCTTAACCCGCGATAAAATGGATATTCCTTGTGCAGTAGTTGATGTAAGTAAAATCTTTGGCGGCTGGTTATTAGCATATCTCTTGTTAGAGCAGAGATTGTTTTTCTCAGAACATCTATTGTTTTGGTTGGAATCTCTATTTTTTATGGTAGGCTCTTTTATTATAATTTCGCTATGAAGTTTTTTAACAAGCTCAACAGCAAGATTAGACTCACCTGCAGATGCACCATGTATCCATATACCAGCTTTTTTAAGGTGATCTGATGATGTCCGCTCTTTTAAACCTTCATTCAATCTTACGTTTCTCTTAAGTATCGGAAGTGCTAACCACCAGAGAAAACGGTAAAGATTCAAAAATAAAAATATTATTGTGCTATTTTTCATATTAAAGTATGGTCTCACATTTTTTGAATATTGACAATACTTATAGCAAGAGCAAGATATACCATCAATATTATAAAATTAAATATTATTTCTATTTCAAATTCAATTTTATCATTATGAGAGCTCATTTTTAGATTTGACAACTTTTCAAAAGTTGTCAAATCTACATTTAAAGACAATTTCTAAAAATTTAAGATGAAAAATGAAAAAGAATTTTCTAAAATATTTAGATGATAAAAACAGAGAACGTTATAAATCTTTGTTTCACGTTATATGGCAACACTGGGAAAAACTCTTTTTTGCAATGATTTGCATGGTTGTTGTGGCAGCCTCAACTGCTGCATCAGCATATCTTGTAAAACCAATGCTTGACGATATTTTTGTTAATAAAGATAGCAATGGACTTCTTTTTATCCCAGTTGCAGCAATTACAGTTTTTCTACTAAAAGGAGTTGCAACTTACGGACAAAACTACTTGATGAGTTATGTTGGGGAACAGGTTATAAAGTCATTTAGAAATAGACTTTATGAAAATATTATTGACCTTCCACTTGCCTTTTTTAATCAAGAAAAGACAGGAACTTTGATGTCAAGAATTACCAATGACGTAAATATTGTGAAGGGAATGGTATCAAGTGCGGTTACAAGTTTGTTGCGTGATTTTTTTACTGTAATTGGTTTGATATGCGTTATTTTCTATATGGATTGGAAACTTGCAGTATGGGCATTTTTGGTTCTTCCAGCAGCGTTCTATCCAATTGTAGCTTTTGGCAGAAGGGTTCGTCGTTTTAGCACAGGGTGTCAGGAGGCAATGGCTGAAATAAATGTCTTTTTGCATGAGACATTCTCAGGCATCAAAGTTGTTAAGATATTTACAATGGAGTCTTATGAAAAAGAGAGATTTAAAGAAAAAACAGATGCTCTTTTTAGGCTTGAGATGAAATCAGTTGTTGCAAAATCTCTCTCTTCGCCAATCATGGAGTTTTTAGGAGGAGTTGGTATTGCATTTATAATCTGGTTTGGAGGTTCAAGGGTTATTAGCGGAATTTCAACTACTGGCACTTTTTTTTCGTTTCTAACAGCAGTAATGATGCTTTATGATCCTGTAAAAAAACTTACAAATCTTAATAATACAGTCCAAGAAGGGCTTGCTGCAATTACAAGGATTTATGATGTTATAGAGCAGAAACCTGAAACTGAGAGAGTTGAAACTCAGTTCTCTATTGATCAAAACCAAATGGAAATCACATTTGACAAGGTGTTTTTTAAATATAAAAATGAGAACGATGATAATAATGACAATGATAAAGATAACTTATGGGCATTAAGTGATATTAATCTCAGTGTAAAAACAGGTGAAGTAGTTGCACTCGTAGGCATGAGCGGGGGTGGTAAAACTTCGCTTGTGAACCTTATTCCAAAGTTTTATGATGTTACAGAAGGTAAAATTACAATTGGAGGAGAGGATATTAGGGATATTCCCCTTTCTTCACTTAGAAGTAGAATCTCTATTGTAACCCAAGAGCCAATTCTGTTTAATGAAAGTGTTCGAGATAATATCCGTTACGGGCGACTTGCTGCCTCTGATCATGAGATAGAAGATGCGGCAAGAGCTGCTTATGCCCACGATTTTATAACAGGATTTCCAAAAGGATATGACACTATAATAGGAGAGCTTGGCAGCCGCCTTTCTGGTGGAGAAAAGCAGAGAATCTGTATTGCAAGAGCTTTGATAAAAGATGCACCGATTCTGATCCTTGATGAAGCAACTTCAGCTCTTGATGTTGAAGCTGAAAAGATTGTCCAAAAAGCTCTTGCAAATCTGATGAAAGGTAGAACAACTTTTGTAATAGCTCATAGATTATCTACAATTGCCCATGCCAACAAAATTATCCTCATTAATAAAGGCAAAATAGTTGAGTCAGGCACTCATGCAGAGCTTATGGCAATGGGTGGAGAGTATTTTAAAATGCAAGTTATGAATAAATAAACCGCACAGATAATTGACCTCCTGCAAAACCCATTTTTTATCCAGCAAAATCAAGGGTCCAATTCAATTCTTGCAGGAACTCTAATTAAGCAATAATAGGTAAAAAGAACAGATAAATAAATATGGAGACTAATCATGGCAATTTCCCAGCAACTTCTTGATATTTTAGTATGTCCAAAATGCAAAGGGGATATATTTTTAACTGAAAAAAAAGATGGACTTGTATGTAAATCTTGCTCTCTTATATATGAAATACGGGACGATATTCCAATTATGTTGATTGAAGAGGCAAAACCCTTAGAGAAAGATAAATAGGGCTGTAAAAAAATGAGTATTCCAAAAGAGCCTGATAAGGCAAAATTAGTTATAAGTATTTTTATGAACAACAAGAATATTTTTGAGTCTGTCCTTTCTGAACTTGAAAGGCTGTTTGGTGAAACTGACATGATAAGTGATTGGTTTAATTTTGATTTTACCGATTATTACTATGGAGAAATGGGTTCTCCACTGTTTCGCAAAGTTGCGGTATTTAAAGAGCTTATTCACCAGATTGACTTGGCAGAAATCAAGGAAAAGACAAATATTTTAGAAAAAAGATGGGCAATAAATGAAGAAACAGGCATCAAAAGAGCATTAAATATTGACCCGGGTTATCTACTTCTTTCAAGGTTTATCCTTGCAACTGGTAAAGATTATTCCCACAGAATATATATTGGCAGAGGTATTTACGCTGATCTAACCCTGATTTATAAAAAAGGTGGCTTTAAATCTCTTGAGTGGACATATCCTGATTATGCGTCAAAAGAGATATGCAGTTTTCTTGAACAGGTTAGGGCAAAATATTCCAATGAGTTAAAACAATCAAGGCAACCCCAAATCATTAACGATAACAATGATGAATCATAAATCATAACCCAAATTATAAAGGTAACACTTAAATAATAAAGAGATAATCTAAATGATAAAAAGCATGACAGCATATTCAGAGGCTTCACATAATGAAAATTCTATCCAATGCAATGTAGAGATACGCTCATACAACAGCAAGAATTTAGATATTTCCCTCTATCTGCCAAGAGCATTTAGTAGATATGAAGATGGAATTAAGAAACTTATAGCTCAAAAACTTTCTCGCGGTAGAATTGAAATCCGTGTTGTAATTGAAGATCAATCTGACGAAGCTGTTCAATTTGAAGTTGATATTAAAAGAGTGAGAGCATACTATAAAGCTTTGATGCAGCTTAGAGAGCAAATAAAATCAGATTGCTCATGTTTATCTGATATTTCCATTGAGTCAGGTTCAATATTTGAACCAACTATCACTATTGATAATATACTTGATGGAAAGGAGATGATTAAATCGGCTGAGAAAAGCCAAGATAACGATATTATGATTTGGGAAACAATATCAAAAAGTGTAGATAGTGCATTAAATAACCTTGAGTCTATGCGTAAAAGTGAAGGAGAGAACCTCTCTAAAGACCTATTAGATCGACTAAATTATATTGAAACTGGTTTGTTAAAAATTGAAGAAGAAGCAGCATTAATGCCAGCAATCTATAGAGATCGGCTAATTGATAGAATTACATCTTTGATAGGAACAAGCAAAGATAGAGTAAATACAGATAGTTTTAATGATAAAACAATAGAGAGTATAGAACACCTTGTCGATCCCGTAAGGCTTGCTCAAGAAGTAGCTATTTTAGCAGATAAAAGCGATATTTCAGAGGAGATTGTGAGGGCAAGAAGCCACATAAGCCTATTTCGTGATATTATAAAGTCAGATGAAGCGGGTGGAAGGAAACTCAATTTTCTAATTCAGGAGTTTAATAGAGAGTTTAATACAATGGGTTCAAAATCAGGAAAAGCTGAACTTTCACACATAGTTGTAGATTTGAAATCTGAACTTGAAAAGATAAGAGAACAGATTCAAAATATTGAATAGTTTAATTTCTACTCTAAGCTGGCAAGAATTGAAATTTTTATATTTAAGTAGGACACCGCGTGTGTCTCTACAGTTTTTATTGATAGCTTCTTGATTTAACAGAAGTTTATTAATCTAAAAATTAATTTTGAGGTTTAAAGAATATGAGTTTTGGAAAACAGGTTAAAGCACTTATGGAGCAAGAACTGCTCAATATTGGATTTGGGAATACCGTGGTCGCAGATAAAGTTGTAACCATATTAACACCAAATACATCTCCAATGAAACGTCTAAAAGATGAGGCAAAAGAGGATAAACGTCTAATTGACGCAACACATGGAAGAAAAACACGTTCAATCATTGTTACAGATAGCAATCATGTAATTCTTTCAGCTATCCAAGCTGAAACAATTTCTCAAAGATTCACTTCACTTAAGAAAGGCGAAAATTTGAAAGACGATCCTATTAAAGATGAGCAAATTAAATGAAATGACTCACCTAAATAATAAAAGATGAGCTAATTAAGCAAGTAATGAATCACAACCACCGAATACCTAAATAATAAAATAAGTAGTAACTTGAGGATAATAGCTGATGGAGCAAAACAATATAAAGATAAACAAAGAAGGAGAAAAAAGAGAAGAGGATAAAAAAAGAGGCAAAATTTTTGTTGTCTCTGCCCCATCTGGTGCGGGTAAAACAACCCTTTGTGCTAAAATATTGGCTAAATTTCCTAATCTTGCATATTCTGTCTCTCACACTACTCGGAAACCAAGAGCAAACGAAATAGATGGAGTTGACTATTTTTTTATAACAGTTGATGAGTTTAAAAAGCGGGTAGAGGAAAATCTCTGGGCTGAATGGGCAACTGTGCATGATAATTTTTATGGAACATCGTTAAAGTTTATAGAAGATAATGTAGCAAAAGGAAATAATCTTCTATTAGATATTGATGTTCAAGGGGCAAAGCAGTTCAAACGCTCATTTCCAGAAGCAGTTACCATCTTTATTATGCCGCCATCAATTGATGTTCTTAAAGAGAGGCTTATAAAAAGAGGTACTGACTCTGATGATGTAATAATAAAACGCCTCGCAAATGCTGAAAGTGAGATGGCACAGAGTTCATTTTATGAGCATATTATTGTAAATGATCAACTTAATTTTTCTGAAAAGGAGATGGCAGATATTATTTCAAATGCCATATCTAAATTGACATGATACCTGATGACAAAAAAAATCTAATTTCAATAATATCCCGTATTTTGGTTTGGTTTAGTCTATTTTCAATTTTATATGTTTTACGATCATTTTTTCTGCTTATTTTCTTAACCTTTGTTTTTGCCTATATTCAAGTTAGTATTGTCAGCTATGTTCAAAAATGGAGGTGGATGGGTAACAGAAAATTAAGGGTTGTTGTAACTGGAGTTGCTCTACTCTGTTTTTTCATATCTGTAATGTTATTTTTAATTCCAAGTGTAAAAAGCCAGACTGAAGTTTTTATAAGCCAGTTTGGCACTTACATAAACCGTGTGGATCAAGAGATCATAAAATTAAGTAATCAATATCCGTTTATAAATAGGATGATAGTCCAGTTAGAACTTATTGCTGATAATAATACTCTTCCTCCTACAAACAATATTTCTGATTCCAAAGCAAAAGCACTTAAAAGCACACCGCAAGCCATACCTAAAGATCGTAAACTTGAAATAGTAAAAGAGCCACCATTAAATACAGTTACAAATTCCCAAACTGAAAAACCCAAGTCATCACCTGTAGTAACGCTTTTCCAAAAGGTCATTGGTATTGATAACGAAACAACAGGAATCACAAGTCTTAATCAGATACTTGAAAATTTCCGCAGCATAAGCGGTAAGATTGCTTCTGTTGGTTCTGCTTTTCTTCTGTCCCTACTTTTCTCATTCTTGATTGTTTTTGACCTACCAAATCTCACAAAACTTGTTAAAGAACTTGAGAATACAAAACTTAATTTTTTCTACACAGAGGTGGCAGATAACATCAAAAATTTTGGACAAGTTCTTGGTAAGGCTTTAGAGGCTCAGCTCTCAATTGCCATTGCGAACAGTATATTAACTGCCCTTGGACTCTATATTCTTGGAATTGGCAAATACATTGCGTTTTTGTCAGTAATTGTTTTCTTTTGCAGCTTTATTCCAGTTGTTGGTGTTTTTATAAGCTCTGTGCCAATATGTCTTATAGCATTGCAGGCATCGGGACTTAACGCTATGATTGTTGCTATCCTTCTTATTGTTTTGATTCATCTGGTTGAAGGATACATACTTAATCCAAGAATTTATGGTTCATATATGAGAATAAATCCTGTTCTTGTGTTGATTATTCTCACCATTGGAGGAAAATTGTTTCATATCTGGGGTCTTGTTCTTGGAGTTCCTGTCTGCACCTATATTTTTGCCCATGCAATAAAAAGAAATAGTGATTAAAAATAGCCAACTGTTAAGGATAAATTTAAAATGACGTGCGAAACTGAAATACTATGCGGTATCCACTCTGTTCTTGAAGCACTTAAAGCAAAAAGGCGGACATTTTTTAAAATATACATATCAAAAGCTCGCAACCTTGCAAGGCTTAATGAAATTCTTGAACTTGCCAAAATCGAACTTACTCAGATTGATTTTATATCTGATAGCGAGCTTGATAGTATAAGCAATAGAGTAAAACATCAGGGCATTGTGGCAAAGGTATCTCCGCTGCCTGTCAAAAAAGCAGAAGTTGAGATGAAAAACCTTGAGTCTGATAGATTGAATAAAGAACATGATATAATTATTAACAAAAAATCTAATGAAGTTAATAGAACTCAACCTGATACAGAAAAAAAAGAGAGCAAAAAAAAATTTATTGTGATTTTAGAAAGCATTGAAGATACGCACAATCTTGGAGCAATAATCAGAACCGCAATATGTGCTGGTGTTGATCATATTATTATACCAAAAGATAGAGCTGTTCAACCTTCACCTGCGGTTTCAAGAATATCTGCTGGAGCTATGGAACATGCTGATATTTGGATAGCAACCAACATAGCGTCTTGTCTTAAAATTTTGAAAAAACAGGGCTTTTGGGTTGCGGGTTTAGATGCAGATGGAGAAACCCCCCTTTTTAGATCAGACCTTGCAGATAATATCGCACTTGTGATTGGTGGAGAACATCAAGGAATACGCCCTCTTGTTAAAAAAGAGTGTGATTTTTTGTTATCGCTGCCACTTGCAAAAAAAAGTATTACATCTTTAAACGCATCAGTTGCTTGCGGAATTGCCATCTATGAGGTGGTAAGGCAGAGGGGATTTGCCTAATAACCTTGCACCTGTCTCTGTTATTAAATAATCTTCTTCATTCCTGATTCCACCAAATTTACGATATTGCTCAAGAGCTTTATAGTTGATGAAGTGCAAAAATTTATTTTCTGCCCGCCATTTATCAATCAAGGCTGGTATAAAATAGATTCCGGGTTCTACTGTAAGCACAAATCCTGCTTTCAAAGGTTTTGCAAGGCGAAGAGATTTAAGCCCAAACTGTTCACTTTTAGGTTCTCCATCATATCCAACATAAACTTCGCCTAAATCTTCCATATCATGGGCATCAAGCCCCATCATGTGCCCTGTTCCGCATGGAAAAAATAGAGCATGGGCACCTAATGCAACTGCATCATCAACATTACCTTTCATAAGACCAACATCTTTAAGACCGTTTACTATGGTTTTACATGCTTTAAAATGAACATCTTTAAATGGAATTTTTGGGGCAAGTGCTAAAACCGCTTTTTTATGAGCATCAAGGGTTATTTGGTAAATCTCTTTTTGGATTGTTGTAAGTTTGCCATCAACAGGAAAGGTGGTTGATAGGTCAGAAGCATAGTGCATACTGCTTTCAACTCCAGCATCAAGAAGAAAAAGATCGCCTTTTTTGATAACATTTCCATAAAAGTGGTTGTGTAAAGTTTCTCCTCGTGTAGTTGCAATTGGAGTAAATGCCATTGATACAGAAGGGTTAGATAAAACATCACTATTAAGTGAAGCACCAGCATCAAGCATCTTCTTATAAATTGCTGAAACAACTTGTTGTTCCGTCATTCCATGTTTTGCAACTCTCATAGCTTCAATGTGCATCTTGGCACTTATGTTGACAGCCTCTTCAATATGGGCAATCTCTTCATCAGTTTTTATCTCTCTTTGAGCAACTACAGCCTTTATAAGTTCAATTGACGGCTGGAGTTTAATTGATGATGATAGAGCCTTTTCAGATAGTAGCTTTTGAGATGGCAAAATTTCAAGGTCAGAACTAATATCACCAATTCGTGTAATATCAACAATTCTGAACCACTTTAGCAACTTAAATACCGTCTCTTTGCGATATGGTGGGAGAAAATGAATTTTCCTTTTATATGAACAAGCTCTTTGAAAAAAAGATTCAAACTTTTTAATACCACCTGTTCTGCTGATACCAACTCTCTCGCCAAGCTCTTTTATGGTTGGTTGAGGACCTGTCCAGATAAGCTCATCTATTCCAGCATCATTTCCAAAAAGATAATCTATACCTTCATCAATATCTATAACCCCTATAAGTTTAGGCAAATTATGTCCAAAGAAATAGAGAAAAGAGCTATCTTGGCGAAATGGGTAACTGTTATCTGTAAAGTTTATGGGGCTTTCATCATGTCCGATAAACAGGGCAATACCAGAATAACCAATACTTGAGCTAAGTTGTTGTTTTAAACGATTACGTCTTTGTATATAAATTTCAGATTTGAACATGATAATATCTCCTTAAGTGGTATTCGTTCATTGACAGAGGCGATTTAATTTTATATTGCATATTCCTAAACTGTTGGGCTTTTTTTAAGCCTAAACACTTTAGTTTTAACTTTTCTTTTTCTTAAGATTTTCTTTTAATTCCAAAAAACATTTAAAACAAGGAGACATTATGATGAAGTGGAGAAATTTCATTAAAACATCAAGTATCACACCATTAAGTATCACGGTCATATTGACCATTTTGACTGCATCTTTGCTTATTTTCAACACAGCAGTTCAGGCTAAAACGTTTGTCTATTGCTCAGAAGGAAGTCCAGAAGGTTTTACGCCTGCTCTTTACACTGCTGGAACAACTTTTGACGCATCTTCAGTTCAAGTTTTTGATAGACTTACAGGTTTTGAACGTGGAACTACTAAGATTGTTCCGGGTCTTGCTGAATCTTGGGAAGTATCACCTGATGGAACAGTTTACACCTTTCATTTAAGAAAAAATGTAGATTTTCATACAACAACTTTTTTCACCCCAACCCGTAAATTCAATGCTGATGACGTTATCTTCTCTTTTGATCGTCAAAGAGACCCAAAACACCCATATAATAAAATTTCAGGTGGAAACTATGAATATTTCGTAAGTATGGGTATGGTAGAACTCATTAAATCTATTGAAAAAAAGGATGACTACACTGTTGTGTTCAACCTTACAAAACCAGAAGCTCCTTTTCTTGCAAACCTTGCTATGGACTTTGCATCAATTCACTCTGCTGAATATGCAGACAAGATGTTAAAAGCTAAAACTCCTGATGAGTTTGACCAAAAACCAGTTGGAACTGGTCCATTTGTATTTGTATCTTACCAAAAAGATTCAACAATTCGCTATCAGGCAAATGAAACATATTGGGCTGGGCGTGCAAAAATCGACAAACTTGTATTTACAATCACTCCAGATGCCTCTGTTCGTTATGCAAAACTAAAAGCTGGCGAGTGTCATCTTATCCCTTATCCAAATCCAGCAGATTTAGAGCAGATGAAAAAAGATAAAAATATCAACCTTATGCAAAAAGAGGGGTTAAATGTTGGATATTTAGCATTTAACGTAAAGGTTAAAGAGTTTCAAGATGCAAAGGTTCGTCAAGCTCTTAACATGGCGATAAATAAACAGGCAATTATTGAGGCAGTTTTTCAAGGTGCTGGAAAGGTTGCTAAAAATCCAATTCCACCAACAATATGGTCATACAATGATGCTGTAAAAGATTATGAATACAATGTAGAAGCGGCTAAAAAACTTCTTGCAGAAGCTGGATTTGCAAATGGTTTTGAAACAGACCTTTGGGCAATGCCTGTACAACGCCCATATAACCCAAATGCAAGAAGAATGGCTGAGATGATTCAAGAAGATTGGTCAAAAGTTGGCGTAAAGGCAAAAATTGTCTCTTACGAGTGGGGTGAATACCTCAAACGCTCAATGGCAGGAGAACACAAAAGCCTTCTTCTTGGCTGGACAGGTGATAATGGGGACCCTGATAATTTCCTCTCAGTTCTTCTTGGCTGTGATGCAGTTGGAAGCTCTAACCGTGCACAGTGGTGCTATAAACCTTTTGACGATCTTATCAAAAAAGCTAAAATGACTGCTGACCCTGCTGAAAGAACCAAACTTTATGAAGAGGCACAGATTGTTTTTAAAGAGCAAGCTCCTTGGGTTACTATTGCCCATTCAGTTGTGTTTGAGCCTATGAGCACAAAAGTTGTTGATTATAAGATTGACCCATTTGGAAAACATATTTTCTACGGTGTTGATCTAAAGGAATAAAATTCTGTAAGAAATGGTAATAAAATAACACCATAAATTTATCCAAATTGGTAGAGACGCACGGGACTGCGTCTCTACTATCTTTTAAAAAGTTGTCAAATCTCGTATCAAATTCTGAATAAAAAAGAGGCTTTATGATTCAATTTCTTGCAAAACGATTTATGCAAATTTTTCCGGCGTTTATTGGGATAACCCTCCTTACCTTTTCTCTTGTTCACTTAATACCCGGTGATCCTGTAGAGCTTTTAGCTGGCGAACGTGGAATTGACCCTAAACGACACGCTGAAATGAAAATTTCATTAGGTTTAGATAAGCCTTTGCCAATTCAGTATCTCCAATATATCGCCAATGTCTTTAAAGGCGACCTTGGCAAATCTTTTGTTACCAAGAAGCCTGTATTAAAAGAGTTTATGACTCTTTTTCCAGCAACTTTAGAATTATCTTTATGTGCCATGATATTTGCTGTTATGTTTGGTCTGCCTGCTGGGGTGATTGCTGGAGTTAAACGCGGCACTGTCTTTGACCACTCAGTTATGGCGATTTCTCTTACTGGTTACTCAATGCCGATATTTTGGTGGGGACTTCTTTTAATCCTTTTTTTCTCTGTTAATCTTGGTTGGACACCTGTTTCTGGTCGCCTATCTCCACTTTTTTGGATAGATGCTGATACAGGTTTTATGCTAATTGACTCTTTAAGGTCTGATGAAGCAGGTGCATTCAAATCAGCTTTAAGCCATCTTATTCTGCCTTCAATTGTTCTTGGAACTATTCCGCTTGCTGTAATTGCAAGAATGACGCGATCTTCAATGCTTGAGGTTTTAAAAGAAGATTATGTTAGAACTGCAAAAGCTAAAGGTCTTTCACCAGCAAGAGTTATAATGGTTCATGCTTTAAGAAATGCCTTGATTCCTGTTATAACTGTAATTGGGCTTCAGATTGGTGTGCTTTTAGCTGGTGCTATTTTAACAGAGACTATATTTGCGTGGCCAGGTGTTGGTAAGTGGATTGTGGAATCAATTAATCGCCGTGATTATCCAGTGGTGCAAGGTGGAATTTTAATTATCTCCTCTCTTATAATTTTTGTAAATCTTCTTGTTGATATTCTTTACGGAATTATCAATCCCCGTATTCGTCATACTGGGTAAGAGACACACAAGACCTACTTTTTTCTTAAATCAATACCAAAAATTGGATAGAGGTATTTTCGTCTCAAAACTCTTGCATACCATTCAGCTTTATTGAAAATACCTCCTTTTCTCTCGCCAATCTCAATAGCAGAAGCAAAAACGCCTGTGTGAGTACCTTGGGATACAACAGTCGGCTCAAGCCATAGAATTAAAATTCCAATATCATTACATATCTTATCAATTAACCCATCTGAAGGTAGGGCAAAACCATATTTATCTATCCACTTAACCATCTTTTGAGCAGCACTTTTTGTAATAAAATATGAATCAGAGCAGCGGATTAACTCAGCAGGATATAACTTTTTACATCTGTCCATTTTTGTCCATGGAACATGCATTGCACCAGCATCACCCAAACTTATCAAAGCATCTTTATATCCGTTTAGCAACTCTCTGTTGAACTCTTCTAATGCACTTTTAACCACCTGTTTAAAATTTAACAGATCAATAACAACATCATCTTCAAATATAAAAGCACCCTCTTGGCTATCTATTGCTATCTTCTCCCAAGTCGAGATATGCTTTAATGCACAGGATATAGCAGAATCTTTCATATTGCCATTATATGAATATCTCTTCAAAATTTCTTCTCTATCAGCATTTATATCATATACGTCATAATCTAACACCCATTGAAATGAGAGACCCAACTCACCAAACTGCTTAACTATATTCTTTTCTCTATCTTCATAGCCTTTTTTTACATGCAATACATAGTTTGGGTAGTTCAAATCTTTAACTTCCATAAACCTCACCGTCAATGGCAAGAAGGACTCCGCACCAGATCATAATAAATCGTCCCTCAGTAAATGTAGAAAAATGTGTGGAGAATAGGCTTGTAGCACACCATGCTGTTAAAACTCCAATAGCCAAAATACGAGTAGGCTCTTTAGAACCTTTTTGTAAAAAAAATGCCGCAATAAAGGCAAAAAAGATCAGCAATCCTATAAACCCATGCTCTACAGCTATTCTTAAATATTGATTATGAGGATCAGTAGAAGGCTCTCCTTCCAAACCATTTTTCCCTTCAATCTGCTTTTGATAGGCATTTTGAAAAGCCCCTGTGCCATAACCCAAGAGCGGATATTCAAGATTTTGAAGAAGATCAATTGTCTGTTTCCACATCACCATACGAATTCCCATAGATGTAATATAAGGAGAATTTTCATAAGTTTTGATCTCATCTATTCCCATTTGGATTCTATTTTTAGCAACTGGCGATAGTATAAATATACCAGCAAGTGCCAATGTCGTAATACAGATAATCACATAACGCCACTTATTGACGATATTAAATAATATAAAAAGAGTGATTAATATATATAATGCTGCGTAACCGCTTCTTCCAGGAGTTATATAAACTACATTGTAAAACAAAATTGCTGTAGATAATTTTAACAAAATAGAGGAGAGCCTGCTTAAATTTGAATATTTAGGATAACGGAGCATAACAAGGCAGATATAAATAGATACAGAAAAGAGCATACCTTGAGTTGCATGGTTATGCAGAACAATTCCAGCGTCATACTTGTAAATATTAAACGCAAAAATACTACTTAAAAAAGATAGTAAAGAAGCAAATATTATAAAACAGAGAAAAGAGAAGATAAAACGTTTTTTCCAGATAGAGTCATCATAAACACTTATAGCAATAGGGATAAGAAGTAATTTTCTCCAGCTTCCCCAAATGCTTATACTTTGAGACATATCAGCAATGGTGTAAAAAAGTCCTATGGTTATAACTCCATAAAGTAACAGCGACATAATTACTAAAGGTTGCTTTATTTGAGATATAATTCTACTTCGTAACTGAGGGCTAATCAATGCAGAGAAAAATATCAAAACCTCAATAATCTCAGCAGGGGCTGTAAAAAAAGAGATTAAGATAATCTCAAGAATAATAAGAACTCTTACAAATGTTAGGGAATCTAACTTAAAAAGTCTGTTTATAATATTTTGCATATTGTTTATCTTTTACCTAAAATTGCCTCAAGAACATCTTGAACAGTTAGATCATTCATGCAGCTCCAATGGCTGCACGGCTTTTGAGCATAACATGGAGAGCAATTAAGGGGTTTCTGGATAATTGTATGAATGGATATTTTTTCTGATTCTTGGTTTAGATTAGACTTCCCCATCAAGAGTTCCTTAGATATTTCAGCTTTTATACTAAGTTTCTCTTTTTTTATAGAATCATAAGGTCCAGTTCTTACTGGGTTTGCAGGTCCAAAAATGGCAAACACAGGCACGTTTAATGCTGCTGCAACGTGCATAGGACCCGTGTCATTTGTAATAAAATATTTAGCTTTACCAATTACAGGAATCAAATCCTTTAAGCTTGTCTTTCCAGCAATAGATATAGCTTTACCATTTGAATATTTTACAACCTCATTTGCTATTGAAATATCTTGTGGAGAAGAGCCGCTAATTACAACAGAAGGAAGAGGCAACATAGATGCAAGCTCTCCAAACCTTGATGCGTGCCACTGATTTGCTCGTTTTCCAGCAGATGGAGAGATAATCACATATTCTGATGGAATCTCTTGCATAATTTTTGGCTTTTCGTCAAATGGGGCAAATGGGTAAGCTACAGCGTCTATTGGGCAGCCAAGGGCTTCGGCAAATTTTAAATAGCGGTCAATGGCGTGGATAGTCATATCTCCTTCTATTTTATGGGAATAAAAAAAGGGGCTGCCTTCATCTGACTCTCTAAATCCAAGTTTAACCTTTGCTCCTGACGCAAACGCTATAAGTCCACTTCTGAGTATTCCAGATAGATCAACAGCTATATCATATTTCTCGCTTCTTAAACCTTTTGTAAGTGTAGCAATCTCTTTAAACGTATTTTTAAGATAATTTAGCCTTTTCCACTTATCTTTTTTGATTACCCAAAGTTTGTTAATCATAGAGTGTTCTTCAAGAAACTTATGAAGTCCATCAGCTACAACCCAATCAATTTGAGCATCTGGATATCCTCTTTTAAGTGCATTTAGAAATGGAAGGGTATGGACAATATCGCCAAATGCACTTGGTTTAATAATCAATATCTTATTTATTGAATTTGTTTTTATGAAATTCTTATTTATAGAGCTTAACAAAAATTGTATCCTTATTTTTTTATAGTAACTTCTTAGCTCTGAGGCTCAAGCTATCTCCTGAACTTTTGTTAAATCAATGTTTAACATTTTTGCAATCTCACCATTTGAATATCCTGCTTTTTTAAGAGAGCTAATCGCCGTTCTTTGAATTTCTTTGCTACTTTGTAAAACCTCTTCTTTGGCTTTACGTTCTTCTTCACTTTTTCTTAAAGCCTCTTCTTTAGCTTTTCGTTCTTCCTCTTTGGATTTACGCTCTTCTTCACTTTTTCTTAAAGCCTCTTCTTTAGCTTTACGCTCTTGTTCACTTATTCTTAAAGCCTCTTCTTTGGCTTTACGCTCTTGTTCGCTTATTCTTAAAGCCTCTTCTTTGGCTTTACGCTCTTGTTCACTTACTCTTAAAGCCTTTTCTTTAGACTTTCTCTCTTTTTCTTTAGCTTTTCGCTCCTTCTCAAGCTCAAGCAAAGCCGTGGTATATTGCTGTCTCAGCCTCTCTTTTCGGGCTTCTTCGCCTCTTTGAACTCTTAAAAATTCTTCGTGGAGGCGATACTGTTCTCTTAGTCTGTCATCTTTTGTAAAAGTTTGCAGCATGTTAAATACCTCCTCTATTCCTTTGTTTTGATTAAAAACAGGGGCAAGCGGTTTGGAATTATCCTGAATAGTTCCTAAAAAATAACTCCAAAGTTCAAGCTCTTTGTTAAAAGAGATTATACTCTCAGTTTCTTCAGTAGTTTTGTTGCGTTTGGCTTTCTCAAAACATTTGAGGAACTTGTTTAACTCAACATAGTAAAGATTCCAATGATTTATTAGCGGCTGATGTGTTCTAATATTAAGCATTCTATAGTGGTTAAACCAGAACTCCTCTTCATCTTTTTCTTCAAAAATTGAGTCAACTAAAAGATGGATGCCGTAACAGGCTCTGAGTTCATCATAATTATGTTCACTGCTCTTTTTCAACTGATCACGATACATTCCAGCAAGATAATATTTGGAGCGTTCTTTATAATCAGACGTTCTTACAACCTGCACCTCCAAATCTATCCATTCCTGAGTATCAGTATCTTTTGCCCTTACATCAAGTATGCCCTGTTTTTCATTTGTAAACGGCTCATTGGCATCATAAGGGTTTAGAATCTCAACCTCTGAAAATGTGGGTTTGATATTTTCAGCACAATCACACTCATCAACATCATAAGAGACAACAGCGTTTAGAAAACAGATTAACGGATAGGTCTGTTCCTGCCTTCCAAATACCCATTTAAACACAACATCATTGTATAATTTGATTTCCATATATTCTTAATATTTTATCCTGTTATCAATTAACCTTTGAAACTGCTTGTTTCTCGCCAGCCTTTTCCGCTTCTCCTAAATCCGCAAAATATTCCAGTAAAAACCTGTGGATAAAAATATAGCCTCCGCCAACTCTTTGTAAAAAAATCAGTTTGCAAGCGTGGTCAAGAAAAGGGGCATAATTTAATGGAGCATCGTTTTTGAGATAAAGGAAAAGTCTGATGAGATAATGTATTAAAACATTGAATACTCCAAACTGAAATATCCCAACTAGAGCGAATATGAAAGAAAAGGAGAAAAAAGAAAATTTTAAGAGAGAATAAAAAAAGATAAAAGGTAACGCACAAGCAATCCAAATAATTGTTCCCATTATTAAAGAGTTTTTAACTGCAAGCTTTGTTCCTTCATTCACAGTAGTCTTGCTGCTTGAAGGGATTCCTTTTGTGTTAAAGGTAACAAGAAATAGAATCATTAAACAATAGAATAGATAACAAGCAAAAATATAAGGTTCTCCGTATAGCATTTTTAATGGAATCACATAGGATAAAAAAAGGAAAAGATAAAGCAATACAAGAGATATTCTTTGTTTCATAGCTAATTGAGCTAATTGAAAAAAATAGAAAAAGGGGGAAAAAGAAATTTTTTCAAAAGCATATTTATTTTCAGACTTCTCAAGTAACCCTATTGAACCCAATAGCGAAGCCAAGAGAATTACTATTATAAAGCCCATAAAGCCCATTATTGTGTCTATTGCACCTGTTGAGAATCCTTCTCCTACACCTCTAAATATTCCAAAAAACAGATTAACAGGATTAATTATCTCATGAAATTTAGTATCTCCTACCATTACAGTCATATTCAATGTAAAAAAAAGAATAAATAAACCAAACAAAAACACCGTAAATAAGCTAAATGTAAACGCACAACTCCACTTATAGCCTTTGGTGTCTATCCAGTTAAAATCTATATCTTCCATTAAAAAATTACTTTTAGAAAATTGTTTCATCTTCCCCGCAAGCCATGAAAGATAGTGGATTGTCTTCTCTTTTGGATAAACAGCCTCTTTACCGCCTTTACGCCTGAACATACGCTCTACGTAATGATTAAATAACTCTTTGCGGGTTTCCTCAACGCTTTTTCTATTGTCTTTGCTGATTGGTTCATTTGCAGAATCTGAAGTGTTTCCATCATAAGAAAGAGCCATAATGTTGAGCATCAGCGGCGATGCTGCAAGCTCTTTCAAATTCTGATCTTTCTCAAGTATTGCCTTTAATTGGACTGATGAATCAACTTTATTGAGGTATTCATCTACATCATTGCTGCCAAGTGGTTTAATGAAAACAGCACCGTTCAGTTTCAGACGTTCGGATATTTCGCTGTATTCCTTGACCCGGCTGGTTACCACAACTCCTCTGACTCCGGAATCACAAATAAAGATGTTAATGGCTTTAAGACAGGATTCCCTGTGCTCTTTTTTCACCTCATCAAAACCGTCAAGCAGCGGCAGAATACGGTTATCTTCTATCCACTTTCTTTCATTGGTCAATCGCTTTGGTATCTGGTATTTAGACCTCAGTTCATCAGTCAGATAATCTTGCAAAGATTTATATTTACGCTCGTCCCAGCCTGACAGGTTAAAAAGCACTGGAATTGGATATAGTGAATCAATTTTTGCCCGATTGATAAGCTCGTTTGTCAATTCAAGAAGAGTGATGGTTTTGCCGCTGCCCGGCTCCCCAGTAATAAGAAGATAGCCGTTAAACTCATCAAAAACATCAAGAATAATTTTCCCTTCAATAACTGCTTCCCTGTTTTTTACAGGAACTTCTAAAACATTCTCCCAAGGATGTTCAACAGCATCTGGTCTGTATTCCCTGCCAAGTTCTATCCTGATGTTGTTATAGAGAGATTTCTCCAAAACCCCTTCAACCCAGAAAGTTTTGACCTTATCAAGCAGAATTAAGAGATTATTTCTATCTTCTGTTAAAGGTTCGGAGATAACCATATTGCTTGAAGATTTTGACCAAGATGGTTTTGATTTCGGAGCTGATGGAGCTTTGGGAGTTGTTATTGCTTTTTCATACGCCTCAAAAATGGAAACAGGCTCAGATATTCCCTTGACTTCAAATTCTCCGTGACTTGCAAAAGCATATTTTTCATCTTTTATCCACCCTGCTGCATTTTCATAAACTGATGATGAAAGATAGATATGACCGCCGTCTGCAAGAGATTCAATACGGGCAGCCCGATTGACATGCCGTCCAAAGACATCAAGAGATGTGTTGTTTTCAACTGAAACCTGACCCATGTGCAGCCCGATACGGACAATGATTGGCTCTTCACACAATCCGCTGCTATTGTAGTCATAGAGCTTTTTTTGTATCTCCAAAGCACGCTCAACAGCAACTGAAGGCTCTGAAAAAACCGCCATGATTGAGTCGCCGATATTTTTGATGTAGATGCCTCTATTATCTCTCTCAATTATTTCAAGAAGCATCTGATTGTGCAGGCGTCTCATCTCGTTGGTGAAAGTTTCGCCTCTTCTTTCTGCTATTTCAGTTGAGCCTTTAAGGTCTGTAAACATTATTACAAGAACCGCTGTATCCTGTCTTGACCTGAAATCATTAACTTTTTTAAGCTCTTCTGGACCAAGCTCTTTATTAATCTTAATATTTATCTCATCAGAAGTTATAGCCATCAATATAATCCTTATATTTTTAGTGATGCCTGTAAGACTTTTTTCATAACTATATCTACAGTGATTTTATTCATACAAACATGGTGGTCTATATCGCCTTTATCTTTAGGACAATGAACTTTAAGGCATGGGCTGCATGGAACAGGAACACGTATCATAACGCTGTTTGGGCTTGATGGGGCTGTGGCAATATGGTCTGTTGAGCCAATAATGGCGATCTGCTTTGTTCCAAGTGCTGCTGCTGCGTGCATGAGTCCAGAATCGTTGGTTATAAATAGATCACATTTTTCTATAAGAGCAAATGCCTGCCTAAGAGTTGTCTTACCTGCAAGATTTACGCATATCGGTGTTGCTTGATTAATTAGCTCATTATCTGATTGATTATTAACTATTTGATTACTTGATTGTGGGTTAATTGATTGCCTGTTTGCTTGATTAATTGTTTGAGCGTTTGATTGAGATACAATTTTATTAATCGTATCCCCAAGCTCTTTGTCTGCTTGACCACCAAATATCAATATTTTTGTATTAAATTTCTCTGACAACCTTTTGGCAAGTTCAGCATATCTTTCAGGAAACCATCTTTTTGCTGTTCCACCTGTAGCTCCTGGATTGATGCCTATTACAGGCTTTTTTGGACTATCTATTCCATAACTTGCAAGAGTTTTGAGAGCTTCGGTTCGCTCAACATCAGATATAAACAGGTCAAGTTTTCTGCCATCGTCAATAAAATGCCTGAGATTCCCACAAAACTTATGATTAGAACCTTTTAATATACCTCTATAATAATCAATCAAATGACCCTTTTTAAGCCTTTTATCCATTTTAATTGATGGGTTTAAAAGTAATCCTCTGCCGTCAGTGTTGTATCCAATACGCACAGGGATTCCAGCTAAAAATGTAATTAAGCCAGCTTCAAAAGCGTTCTGCATAAGTATTGCAACGTCAAATGAGTGTTTGCGGATATCTTTTACAAGTCTTAATGTTCCCAAGCCTTTATTATGCCGTGTCTCATTTTCATAAACCATTATCTCATCAATATATGGATTGTTGCTAAAAACAGGGATCACCCAAGGTTTGGCAAGAAGAGTAATATGTGCATTAGGGTAACTTTTTCTGATAGCTCTTATAACAGGGGTTGTCATTATGGCATCACCAACCCAGTTTGCAGCTCTGATTAAAATTTTAGTTTTTTTGCTCATTCTATTTTATTGTTTTTTAGGTAAAAGAGAATAGTTTTTAAATTTCCACCTGTTATGAATCCAAAACCACTGATCAGGATAACGCCTGACAATAGATTCGATTGCAGATGTGTAATTTTGGGTGTTTATTTCAATATCCTTTATTTTATCACCTGTATAGACCGTTGGAATTTCAGGCTCAAAATACATCACATGGTTAAATCCTTCACGAATAATATAAGCAGGCACTACAGCAGTTTTAGTTCTTAACACTAATGACGCAACACCACTTGTTGTGCATGTAGCTCTTCCAAAAAAATCAACAAAAACACCTTGATACCACCAAGGATCAACACTTTGATCCATAAGAGTTCCAACAAGCTCGCCAGCTAAAAGATGCTCTTCAATCTTCTTAGTTGCTCCTTTTAGAGGGATCATGCAAGTTCCATATTTTTCCCTCATTTCACGTATGAATCTATCCAAAGGCGTAAAATCAAGTTTTCTGTATATAGCAGATGATTTATACCCAGTAAGTGCAATAGAAGCTACAAGAAGTTCCCAATTACCTATATGACAGAGTATAATCAAAACACCCTTTCCCTTTTTGTATGCCTGCTTTAAGTTTTCAAATCCTCTGAGTTTAAAATATTTAGGAAGTTCTTCTCTTTTAAGTCTATATGCCCACCCAATTTCAAATAGCATTCCAGCAATATTTTTAAATATCTTTTTTGCAAGAATCTGCTCTTGATGTTCTGTCAGTTTAACCAAGTTGTTTGATTTTCTCCCTAAAGAGAGACAGATACTTTCAAGAGTAAGGTCTCTATGCCGTTTATCAATTTTGAACCATATAAGCCCTAAAAAATCCCCAAAAACTTTACCTATATGTTTTGGAATAAGCCCTATTAGATTCATAATAACAGTTAAAATATGGTAGATAATTTCATTTTTCATTGTTTAACCTTATATTTTTATTATAAACCTTTATTATTTCATAATATACTATTATATTCTACTTTATACATCTTACTACTTAGCTTAAAAATGGCGACAACAAAGCTTTACCAAACGCTTCCCGAGAACATAACTTGCTATATCTAATTGCTGATTCTTCAAACTGATTTTTATCTGATTTTGATAATAGCGATGCCTTGCTCATGCTATTTTTTAAATCTTGAACATCTCCAGATTTAAAGAGTATTCCAAGACTATGTTCATTTACTCTTTTTCCAACAAGACCTTCATTAGATGCAATAACCATTCTTCCTGCTGCTGCTGCAATAGATAAGACACCGCTTGAACCAAAATGTTTAATATATGGCAATAAAACAGCATCAGATGCAGAAAAGCACATTTTCTCTTCATCACTTGAAATATATCGGTTTACCAGCTTTGCATTACCACGTTTTTGCAATTCTTTAAGTCCGTCTAAAATCTCACGGTTTTTACCAACTTCGCCAGCACACAATAAAAAACATTTTGATTCAAAAGGAGCTTGAAGCATAGCACGAATAACAAGATGAAGCCCTTTTCTCTTATCTCCAATACCATAGTTTAAAAAGACGAATCTCTCCGTAGATATTCCAAGTTTTGATTTTGCCTCTTCTGACGAATGAGTAAATTCACCGCTCCACGGATCAGGTAGAAAGTAGATACGGCTCTTATATCTATTATATTTTCCAATAAAATCTTTAATCATATATTCATCTAATAGATAGACGTTTTTAAACCATTTATTGTCAAATAGAGTCTTAAATCCAATAGATTTAATAATATTTCCGGGTGGGAAAAATTGATTTTCTAAAAAGCGTGGGCGAAAATAGAACCCGTTAATCTTTCCTTGTAATATTTTTGGAGGATAGATTCCAACTGCCGCAAATCTCATGCAGTTTGAGGCAATCTCATCTAAATTGATCATAATCTCATCAGCACCGCTTTCAATAAAACATTGGGCAAGTGATCTAATTTTACTACCATCTTTCCAAATGCCAGACTCATCAAAAACAGAGATAATAGAAACACTATCTATAAGATCAAATAGTTGAGAGTAAATTATCTCTTTACTCTCTTTACACAAATCTACAGCCCATGTAACTCTAAAACCAGCACTTAAAAAATCTTCAGTCATATAACGAAGCCAGCTAAGGTGGTGTCCTCGTATTCTTGGATCAAAGATTAAAACATGTGAGTAAGTTGTCATATAAAAATTATTAATTTTGAATTATCTACATAGATTTGACAACTTTGCAAAAGTGGTCAAATCTCTCAACTTTATACCATTTAATCGACTTAGATAGCTCTATTTTTTGTTAATCAAAAGCATAAGTTTTACATATTTATAATAAGTTACTTCGGCACTTGAGATAGCAAGCATAAAACCCTCTTTTCCATCTAAAAAACCAGCTCGTAAAATGTAAGTGTAGAAAAAACTCCACAAACCATGTAACACCGCGTCAGTTATTGAGGCTTTTTTGCCTCTTTGATGTAGCATCTTGGAGCTTGCAGATGAATAGGCATTAACCTTTTCTAAAACCTTATCTAAATCTTTGAATGAGTTGTGTATAAGAGGGTGCGTCAATCTGCCAATTGACTCATCATCTTGAACAATCAGACTTTCATGCACAAGATCATCGCTAAACCTTGCATATCCACGCTTAAATAGTCTTGTAACATAATCTGGATACCAACCACTATGCTTCATAAAACGCCCACAGTAGTTTGAACTTCTTGGAATCTTATATGCTAATTGATTAGAAATTGATTGCTCGTTGCCTATTTTTTGATTATCTGCTTTTCTGATTACCTTTTCAATCTCTTGTTTTAGCTCCACTGATACTAATTCGTCAGCATCAATTGATAACACCCAATCACCTGTCGCCATATCAACAGCACGATTTTTCTGAATTCCAAATCCTTGCCAATCCGTTATAAACACTTTATCTGTGTATTGCTTTGAAATCTCTACAGTGTTATCTGAACTTCCTGAATCAAGAACTATAATCTCATCAGCCCATTTTATAGAGTCAAGGCATTTACCTATATTTTCTGACTCATTCTTGGCAATAACCGTTACTGATAATGTTGTCATAATGAAGTTACTTATATTTTAACTTTATCCAAAAAATTTTTCATAATCATCGTGGCTTCCGATCCATAGCCATGTAACAGTGTCGTTTGCAAGAATTCCCAATGCTCTAAAGTTTCGAGTAATTCTTACTGACCATATATTTTCTGATGAATTTATACATTTAAACTGTAATGAAGGGTGAAATGGATCATTAAACCAGAGGCTATATTTTTTTCTCGCCTTTATTTTAATTTTTTGATCTAATTTTAAATAGGCATTCCAAAAAGATGGAAGTGTTTTGGAATTCATAATTGACTTATATCCATAGGCGTTGCTTTGCCTTCAGCAATCTCTTTTTTTGCCTGCTGTGCAAAAGCAACAAGCCTATTTTGAGTTCTTGAAAATGATTGACTCCATTTTAACTCATCTTGGATTTCTTGTATATATTTCCTCATGTGTTCCAAAACACGCTCTTGTATCTGTTCTGGAAGAGTCTCAAATAACTTTATCATAGTGTGAGTATTCGCAGATTCCATATTACTACCCCTATTTTACAGATAAGTTTTTATAGATAACATTTTGAAATTCATCTTTTTTGTTTAGAAAATCAATCTCTATGCCAATTACAGCAAAGTCCATTGACCAGATATATTGTTTATCCATAACCAACCTTGCGTAATCTTTTTCTGTTGTTATTAACAAATCAGCACCGCATTCTTTAAATGTGTCAAGAATTGTTAAAATTTCCCCGCTCTTATACATGTGATGATCATTAAATTCAAGATGTGCCTTGACTGAGACACCTAAATTCTCAACGGTTTTTCTGAAAGATTGGTTATCAGCAATGCCTGAAAATAAACACCCTTTTCTATTTTTTAAGTCATTAAGAGTATATTGTTTAAAAATATTACTGTTATAATCTAAAGAAGTCTGATTGTTCGGTAAAAAAGTGTGTAAGAAAGGCCTATGTTTTGTGATAAAAAATGTTTTCATTTTGCCTTTATGACTAACAATTCTTTCCACATAACTTTTATCAAAACTCTTTAAATTATCATCAGGATACCTTGTGAAAACTATTATATCTGCCCGATCAATTGCTCTTTTAGCTGGCTCTCTTAATCTTCCAGCAGGCAGAAGATAACCATTGCCAAAAGGACGGCTGTAATCCATAAGAACTATATTAAGGTCTCTTTTAAGCTGAATATGCTGAAACCCATCATCAAGAATTATCACATCAATTTTTTGAGCGGTAATGTTACTAAGAGCCATGATTGCAGCTTTAAACCGATCTTTTCCAACAACAACAGGAAAAGAGAGCCTTGATGCCATCATAAAAGGCTCGTCTCCAACAACTTCAGGAGTTTCAAATAGAGTATTGCCATCACCCACAATCACATTACAAGAAACATCAGAAATAGATGCTCTTGAATTATTTATAAAGATTCTCATTTTAGAGCTATCTGAACTATCTGTTCTTAGTCTCTTTTTACTTAAAGAGCCTCCATATCCACGGCTTATAACAACGGGGTTAAATCCTAAGGATTTGACCATTTCTGCTATATAAATTGCCATTGGAGTTTTACCGCTGCCACCAGCTACAACATTTCCTATTGAAATTACAAAACAGGGAACTTTTCTGCTTTTAAGTATCTGTTTTTCATAGAGCCAAATGCGTAAAGAGACAACTGCTCCATAAATTGTTGACAAAACAAACAAAAGCACTCTAAAAACATTAAAGGGAAATGGCTGTTTAACACTAAAATCTTCACCAGACATTTTTATTAATTTTTTTCCTATATCGGAGTAGATTTTTATTATGTTACTAATTCGTAATACATTAAACTGGAGCATCAGAGTTATCCTTGCAGTTATATTGTTATGTGGGATATTACCATATATGCCAAAGAGTTACGAAGATAATGATAAGCCCGATAAAAATTTTCCTATTCTAATTGTCAACAGTGAAAATACGCCTGAGATTTTAAAATTTGAGGATTGGGTAAAAGCATCTCCAAAGCCCGTTTTTTGGAAAGTATCTGGAGATGGCAAGGCTTTGATGGGAAGTATGGCTTTTGCCTATAGTGTTGCCCTATCACCCTCTAAGAAGAGTGAGTTGCCATCTGAGAATAGAGCTGACAATGTTGTTATAACACTTAAACGAGACGATCCAGATCATATTGTTTCGGCAACTTATCACGTCAGCAACAACAATTTTTCTCCGATTAGATATCATTCAATTGATCCAGGCATTGCTTTTGTGTTTATTTTGTGGCTTTTTGCATGGGGAATTTCAGTGTTAATAAGGCGGGTAGCTTTTGCTATTATCAATCGTTTTACAAAGGTTAGTGATTAAAAACAAAAGCATAATAGTTCTATAACTTAAATTGTCTGGAGGTAAAAATTATAAATCCTTAATAATCGACAATACTCTATCAACTGCACCTCTTCCATCCATAACAAGATTATAAGCACTTCGCCCTACCCTACTTGCCAACTCTTTATCGTTTAAAAGCATGAAGATAATCTGAACAAGCTCGTTTTTATCTTTAACTCTAAAAGCTGCATCTTTTGAAAGCATAGTTTCTGTTATCTCCTTAAAATCATCAGTATATGGACCAAAAATAACGGGTTTTGAAAAAATAGCAGGCTCTAATGGATTATGGCCTCCAAATGGGACAAGAGAACCACCAACAAAAGCAATATCACAGATTGAGTAAAGAGCTGAAAGAGTGCCCATTTTGTCAATAATTATAATGTCTATTTCGATATTGCTTTTATTTTTAATGCTGATTTCAGATAAAAACATGCTTTCAAAACCTTTTGTCTTAAGCATTTTCTTAATATCTGCTGCTCTTTTGGGGTCTCTTGGGGCAATAATAAGTTTAATATCACTATAATTATCACAACTACAATCACTACAACTATTGATGCTTGAATTTTGTTTTAGCTTAATGTTTTTCTTTAATTCCCAAAAAACAGATACAAGAGCTTCCTCTTCTCCCTCGTGAGTGCTTCCAGCAACGATATATCTTGGAGTATGATTATTAAGCTCTTGCGTGTAATTATTAAGCTCTTGAATATGATTATTAAGTTGATGATAATCTTTAAATTTATCCAAATCAGGAATATCTGTTTTTGGGATCGGCTGATCAAATTTTATATTGCCTGCTAAAATGACTTTTTCTTCTGGCACTCCTATTTGCAAGAATCTTTTTTTGTCAATCTCTGTTTGAACCATAATCTTTTCAAATAGAGAAAAGATTGAAGAAAATAGACCTATTTTTTTCAAAGCCATATAGCCATTAAATGAAGATTGAGAAAGCCTTGCATTTACAAGAAAAACAGGAATTTTTTTATCGTTCATATACCACAAAAACTCAGGCCACAAATCGCTCTCAACAATAATAACAAGATCAGGAGAGATTCTTGCACAGATACTTTTTACAGAAAAATAAAAATCAAATGGGAAATACCCCACTTGAACCGACATCGCATGAGAGTTTGACTGATTATTTTTTTCAAGTTGAGGTAAAAAAAGCTGATGTGCAATATCAAAACCTGTTTTTGTGGAAGCTGTTATAATTAATTCGTAATCTGAGTTGCTCAGATATTTCTCTTTGATAGCATTAACAAGAGGAAGAGCAGATTTTACTTCACCTACAGAAAGAGCGTGTAACCAAATACGTTTTTTATGAGGATTTAATTCAGGATATGATCTTGAATTAGGATATAGTTGCGAATTTGATTTAGAGCTTTTTTTTGAAATAAGATGAGTCCAACCCAGCCGCTCAAGCATATTTGCTCTACGTTTAGATGAAAAAAGATAAATAAATGGGAGAAAAGGTAGTAGTAGGAAAAAAAAAATAATTGTTATGCTGTTGTATAAAATTCGTTTCATAATATTTTAAGAACAATCATTCGGTATTCAGAAGATAAATAACTGCTAAACACAAAAATAAAAAATTTGTAGCCCACGCACTAACAAAAGGCGGTAGCACCCTTGCATAACCAAGAGAAGTTGAAAAACCATACACAATCCAATAGAAAAAAGATGCTCCAATACCAATTGCAATGCCAAAAGCAAGATTTTCTTTCACAAAGCGTCTCATCCCTGCTGCGGATCCAATAATTGACATTATAACGCAGATAAAAGGAAAAGCTGTTTTCCCAAATAGATCAACTTTATATGTGGCAGCATCGTAGCCTTCGCTCTCAACCTTACTAATATGTGCGGCTAATTCCCTAAAATCCATCTCATCTGATTTTTTTACAATAGCCTTTAAATCATCAGGCTTTAATTCAAGATCAAGCTCTTTTTGCTCATACTCTTTTATTACAAAATCATTAACTTTTCTGTCAAAAGTTTGTTCAAGCACCCCTGTAAGTATCCACATTCCATTTTTTAATTTTATTCTCTCTTTCAACTCTTCAACACTATAACTATAAGAAAGTTTTAAACTCTTTAACACTTCAATATCTTGCTCAAACTTACCACTTTGAGCATCAACTCTTTTGGAAATTTTAAAGTTACTATCAAAAAAAGTTATTGTGATTCCTGATATTGTTTTATCTCTTGGGTTAAAATATTTAAAGTGAGAGATGCTCATATCTCCTTTTATCCAAATATTTTCTCGAACAGCATAGAGGTTTCTATTTTTTTTAATAACAGAGTATTTTATGTAGTTTGCTTTTGACATAGTGATTGGCACTAAAGTTTCACCAAGAAAGAACATAAGTAGTGCAAGGCAGATACCTGTGCAAATAGCAGGCATAACTATATATGAGGTAGTTATACCACTTGATTTTATTGCAAGTAGCTCATTACTCCTGTTCATAATCCCAAAGACAGTTACAACAGCCAAAACAACTCCAGCAGGTGTAAGCTGAACAAACATAAATGGAGTCTTAAGAAGCACATACCCTAAACCACTGACAAGAGATATTCCTGATTTGAGAAATTTATCTATGTTGGTCAGATAATCAACAGAGATAAATATTGCCATAACAATAGTTTGGATAATTAGAAAAAATCTCGCAAATTCTTTAACCCAGTATTGAATAAGAATTGGCATAATATTTTAGCTGCGTTTGAACCTAAATCGACTGTTTAGTAAAAAGAGAGGTTTCTCATAAGAAACTCTTGAAAACATATAGATTGAAGCAGCACTAACTATTAAATTAGGCAGCCACATTCCAATAGCTGGTGGATAATAACCGCTCTCTCCAGCAGACCATGCAGCAGCAAGAAGAAGATAATAGAAGAGAAAAAAACTTAACGCCAATCCAAAACCTGATGAACGTCTTGAAGAAGAGGAGCGAACTCCAATAGGGATAGAGAGCAAGCCAAGTGCAAGACAGGCAAAAGGTATAGCAAACTTCTCATGCAGCTCCATACGGGCAGATTGAAGCTCTTTTAGGGTTGTGCTGTTATCTGATTTTACTATTTTACTGCTCTTTAATTGTTCTTTGGAACTTCTAATGAAACTTATAAGCTCATCAAGAGACATCTCATCAAAATCTTTAATTTGCTGCTTAGAGCTTTTGTTGTTTGATGGAGCGTCAAAATTTATATCATAAGTGTCAAAACTCACTGCATTAACAGATCGTCCTGTCATATCAACCTGATTGATGCTGCCTTTAGATAGGCGAAGTGTATATCTATATTCTGACGATGCTGATGCTCTCTCTGTCAATTTTGTTGTCTCTTCACTATTTGATATTTTTATCTCTCCATTATTTGATAGCTTTGGCTCTACTTGATATGAGGTGAGAAGACCTCTTGATGCAACTGTAATATTGATAATATCAGGATTCCTGCTGTCTTCTATAAAAATATCTTTAAGTTCAGATGTTTTTATATCAATTGAGGTAACATAAATCATAACATTATCAATTATATTGTTAAATTGACGCTCTTTTAATGTGAAATTAAAAGTTGTTTTAGCAAGCTCTATCCCTTTTGCTGCAAATGAGAATCTACCCCAAGGAACACCATAAATTGTAATCCAAAGAGATAAAATAGTTCCAATAATAGATAAAGTTAAAACAGGAGGAATAAGCCGAGATATGTTAATACCACTTCCTTTTAGTGCGATGATCTCATTATCGTTTGACATTCGCATCATAGTTAAAAGCACAGAGATCATAACAGACATTGGTATGGTAAATTCCATAAAACGGGGAAGGGTATAAACGATTAGCATGAAGATAGATAATATTCCTGCATTGTAATTGACAACCATATTGGTGATTTCAGGAATCTTTGTCATAAGAAACATAAATGTTAAAACTATAATAGATAGAGTGAAAGGTGAAAGCAACTCCTTAAAAATATATCTACTTAATATGGAAGGCATTATGCTTTTTCAGAGACCCTTCTTCTATCTTCGCGGTATGCGGCAATTTTAGAAACATCAATGTTTCCAAGTGTAATTTGCAAGCTCTCTTTTCTTTTTCCAGCAAGTTTAAACCAATTTTCCAACTCTTTAGAAAGTATCTCTTCGCCGACCTGCTTTTTTCCGTTCTTACCAGCAATATTATTATCCATGTATCCAGAGTTTATAAATGTCCATACACCATTCTTTCTTGATATAACTCCTGTATGTCCACGGCTATGAGTAGAAAATGATAGTATCTGCCCCTCTTTTAACACATTCTCCATCTCGTTCATTGCCGATTGTGCTTGCGATATTGGAGTTCTAACATTTAAGATTGTTTTATTATAAACACTCTGCCCTGTTGCTTCTACAAGTCCTTCGCCTGTGAGATAGTGATTCTCAGAAAGCCCTTCGTCAATAGCTTTGTCTATAAGATGTCTTCCAAGACCATCTTTACCACTATACTTTACACCCATATTTTTAAGCCCATTCACCACAAGCTCGTAACAGTCAATTTTACTATAATCTTTTCCCATAAACTCACGTACAGCTTCATTGAGTGCTGGTTTATTCTGTGATGGCTTATTTTGTAATAAAGATTTATAAGTTCTATTTTCAGGATTAGAATTTATGTTGTTTGAATTGATTGAATTTGACTTATAAAAGGCTGGCTCTGCTTTTTTATCAAAAAAATCAGAACCCCTAATAATAGACTTTGTATCAAAGTCGTTATGAGTTGTTTTAGGCAATTTTTTGCTTACTCTGAGGTTCTTATTACCTTTTGTTAGACTACTTCCGCTATGCTCTTTTCCCCATACAATCTCAGAAGTCTCTTTATCTAAATAAATATCTGTTCCAGAAGGAATTTTTTTAAAATGTTTAGATGAATTCACATCATTTTCAAGCATATCCCAGCACTTATTTTTATATTGTGGTGTTTTGTAAAGTAGTTCTGATACTGTAGGTATATCGCCTGAGATTTTTCCAATATGGACTTTATTAGGCTCAATATTTCTGCAGTGTTGGAGTGCAGAATTGATATTGTTATTTTCTGAATTTTTTTGAAGTATAGATTTAAAGTTTTTTTCTCCGTAATCTATTTTAGATTCAAAGGATCGCGTTGTAGAATATTTTTTTTTATCAAATGGATCTATCAGCATAATTACCTCCCTTTTCACAGATATTGAGTCAGGAATATCAGCTATATACGTTGAATCTCAATCTTAAAAAGTGAAGTAAGCAAAAAATATGCCTTTTATTTTGCTCCAGCAGCTTTTGCAAATCTTGTATCAACAAATTTTTCAAGATCAATAAGAGTTGTCATAATTTTCATCTTATCCATCATGTATCTTTGAATTATGTCAAGGTCTTCAAGGACAGGAAAAAGCTCACTTGTAGTAATACGGTCGGGTGGGTATGTCAAAACTCGTTTAATAACTTCTACATTCTGAGATAAAAATTTTCCTCCAATTACAGCAGCAGGATCAGGCTGGGCATCAATAGCTTTACCAGACCTGACAAAGCTGTTAGTCAGCTCTTGAACAGCCTCAGGATACTTTGCAATAATTTCATCTCTCATTACAAAGACACAGCAAGGGTGTCCTGACCACAAATCTTTGGAAAGATAAAATTCTTCTCCAAGACCAGAAGCAATAACTTGAGAGCCAATAGGTTCTGCTACAATAAACCCGCCTATTTCACCCTCTTCATCATATTGAAGTGCTTCTGGCATCTGAAAGGGGGCGACAACTTCAAGAGTTACATCAATATTTTTTTCAACAGCTCTTCCTGGTTTAAGACCTTTTTCTGAAAGGAGTCTGTGGAACAACATATTATGAATTGAGAGCTGATATGGAATAAGAACGGTTTTTCCTGCAAAATCTTCAATTTTTTCAATATTTGCACGTTTATTCTTTACAAGAATACTACCATTTCTGTGGGTAAGCAGAAGTAGTTTTATTCCAACTCCAGATTTGAATAGATCCATTGCAGTAGGGGCAAGTATAAAGGCACCGTCAAGAGATTTAAAGGTTAAAGCATCGGCAACTTCATTCCAGCCATTTTTCAGAACAGTCTGAAGAGTACAATGTTCAAATGTTTCAGCCCCTTTTTTAAGTTTTAAATCAGTAACACCTAAAATCAGATGATCGGTAATTGATAGGTGACCAATTTTTAGTGTTGGTTTTTCTGCCATTAAATTCTCCTTATTTTATGCCTATATTTAATTTGCTAATGCCATACAGTTGTTTATAAAGCATTATGCTGTATCATAGATATATTTTGCAAAGAGTAAATCTTCTTGTGTAGTGATCTTTATGTTTGTTTTTGCTCCTTGTGTCATAAAAACCCTTTTTCCCAATCTCTCAACTAATGAGGCATCATCAGTTGCAAAAAAATTTGCTAATATTGCATCTTCATGTGCCTTAGTTATTAAATCAAGTTTAAACGCTTGAGGTGTCTGAACTTGATATAAATTTGTTCTATCCACAATTTTATCAACAAACCCATTACTATCCATTAGTTTTAATGTATCAACAACAGAAACAACTGGTATGCAAGCACTATATTTTAAAGCACCTTCTATAGTTCTATTGATAATCTCACTATCAACAAATGGACGTACACCATCATGTATAAGAACTATTTTACTATCTTTATTTATATCGTTTTTATCTTTGTTTATATAGTCTCTATCTTCTCTATTTATGTTTATATCTATAAGCTGTGGATTATCATATTCATTTACCTTTTTCAATCCGTTCATAACAGATTGTTGCCGATCTGCTCCACCTGATACTAAACAGACTTTTTTGCTTAAATCATAAGGCAAAATGATATTTTCAAGACAGTAGGCTGTATCCTCTTCGGGAATTACAACAAATATATTTTTGATTAAGTTGTGATTACTGAACACAGCAATAGTTCGAGCAAGCAGAGGAATCCCATCTACCTTAATATATTGCTTACGGATTGTAGATTCCATTCTAAGCCCCTTACCGCCAGCAACAATCAAAGCATATATTGTGTAATTTTCTATTGATTCGAGCATTTTTTCAAGGATTTAAAAAAAGAATTTAGAAATTTTTAAACGCAACTTAAAAAGAAAAAGGGCAAACACAAAAGGTTTTACCCCTAATTTTCCTTATCTTAAATAGGATAACTGTTTTGGAAGAGGCACACCCTTACCCATTGAATCTTCGGCATAATTTACACTTGCAAGAATTTTTAAATCTTCAAGCGCCCTTGTATCACCCTCAAACACTACCTGCTCAATCTCGTCTTTCTTTATTTTGCCACCAGCCCACTGCAGATCAAGCACACTTGAAGCGTCAAATCTATCATTGCCAAGAACCATCTCCACAACGCCTCCATAGTGCTGGACAATCTTAGCAACCAGAAGGCTTGGTCTTGTATGAAATCCTCTCTCTTTTGGAATTCCAACAGTTATTGAAGAACGTTCAATATTTTCATTTAATATCTCTAATGCAAGACGCTGACCAGATGATAAAAATTGCCACGCATAAAATAGACAATAGTTTACACATCTATCAAGAAGAACGTCAGGATCAATCATCTCTGTAAGCTCTTCACTCACCTTTTTATAGACATCTTTGTAGTCAACATCAAAAAGATGACGTTCATAAAAGTGAAGTAATCTTCCCATTACCTGTAAAATATGAAAAGCAACTGAAAAATGACTTCTCAGTTGCTTTAATTTTCTGTTTCCATGGAAAAAACCACCATGTATTACGTAAGAATCAAATGAAGATTGAAGATTGTGCAAAAGCATCTCAAAACGTCTGATTCCAACTTCATTAACCTTAGATGGGACAATTTGACGTATCTGTTCACTTGTATAACGTTCATAAAAAGATAATGGTTCAAATGCCTTAATCAGATCAAGAAATTCAGTTGCAATAATGGTTAGATTTTTTCTCTGCTCTTTTCTGTTATCAAGATCGTCAATATTATGTTCAAGATGCTCTGATGTTGCAATATCTGGAAAAAAATCAGGAGAATATCCATTTATAGGAATCTCTATCCCAAGACGTTTTGCCTCATCAATTATAATTGGAGCTGCAAGTTCTAATGAGCCTTGAATCATCATCAAAGTATCGCGTGATTCATCTGCAAAAACTTCATTTTTTCTCTCAAACTGATAAAGCTCAATCCGGTTAAAAATATGTTTTTGAGAGTATCCAGCTAAAGATAGATACCTTACAGCAGCACTCAATTCCCTATAGAAGATCCACGTCCTATTATTTTTTGCCCCGTGAAAATCAAGAAAATCCTCTAATAGATGAGATGCACTGATTAATTTGGAATAGACCTTTTTATTTAAAAGATGATAAGGTTCATCTTTAACATCTAAAATATACAAAATACATTTTAGATATTCAAATGAGAAATGGTTAACTTTTTCCCTAAACGACATTTCAGATGAAATATTCATATTTTACTGTTCATCATGTCTCTTGTTGTTATAAAAATTGTAGAATATTCCTGTAAGTTCAATACGTTAGTTTTCACTATATATAGTTCGCACGATTATAAATTGAGTTTTTATTCAATCTTTCAGGCGATGGTTAAAACTATCGGAAAGTTTACATCATATCCTTTTCTGTCTCTTTAACTGCTTCGTCAATTCTCTCTGCAAGTTCTTTTGGGAGTCCGTCAATCTCAACATTCAAGAAGCCTCTTACAATTGTAGAGACAGCCTCTTCTTCATTTAGACCTCTTGCCATGAGATACTCAATTTCTCGTTTATCAATTTTTCCAACAGCAGCTTCGTGGGACATCTCAACACCTGAAGTATATCCAGATAGCTCTGGAATTGCATGAAGTAGCCCATCTTTTAAAATAAGCCCTTTACACTCAAGATGACCTTTTACTCCAGACTCCTTGCCAATAAGATGACCACGAGAAATAATAGTTCCACCAGCAACAATAGCTCTTGAAATTATCTCAGCCCTTGCACCAGAACCATTCAAATTAACTATAGAACCCATATCCATGTAAGTCCCTTTGCTTGCAACCATAATGCTGTTGATTCGAGCAGTTGCATTTTTCTCAAGGGTGATAACAGGATTTGAAACTATAGAGCCTACTGGTTTAAGCGATATATAATTTGAGATAAATACTCCGCCCTCATCAATATGAACAGCAGTTTTGGGTCTTACATAGACATCTTCACCCCAATCGTGAATCATGGTGTATTTAAGGGTTGCACCCTTTTTCACATAAAACTCAGAAACTCCTATATGCAAACCAGACTTTAGGTGATCAGATGTTGAACAACCCGCAATTATGTGGATTTCTGAATCTTCTTCAGCAATAACTATATTATGGACCTTTTGAGAAAATTTCTCTTTTGCAATGTGGAGACATGTTTGAAGAGGTTTTAATGCTTTAACCCCTTTTTTGATACCAATAAAGTATCCACCTTGATCTGGTTTAATGCTTAATGCTTTTGTTATCTCATCTTTTTCATGTGGAATAAGTTTCCAAAGATAATCGTTAAGCCACTCATACTGTTCAAGAGCTTGGGAAATACCTTTTATCTCAACCCCTTCAATGCTTTTGCTGCAATGGATAATAGAGCTGTCTTTCTGTATAAAAGTAGCAGCTCTTAATGAGTTGTCCGTATCAATTCCAACTCTAACAAACTCCTTTGCGTCATTTTGCTGGATAGCCTCAAGGCTTTCCACATATCCATGATCTTCTGACAAATTAATATATTTTGAAAAATTCACATCATTTTTTGACATGTTATTTAAATCTCCACTTTTATAACAACCTATTCTACTCTAACTTGCAAACCTATTTATTATAAATCTACTCGTTATAATGCACACTCTACACAATCTTCATAACCATACTCTCTTATCCATTTTAATATTTCGCGTGCATTTTGAGAACAGCGTAATTGCCCTTTATAAAGTACCTGTCCTTTATCAGCAGTAATGTAATCCAAAATATGACCGGTATGAGTTATAACTAATGCGGATTTTGGAGTTGATGATGTTATAGGGTTGTGGCATAGAGAAGGTCTTCTTAAACCTCTGTTTAGCAAAGTATTGATACTCTCTCCAAGAAGGGAGATCGACTCAAGATCAACACCTGACTCTGGCTCATCTAAAAGAAGAAGGTCTGGTTGTTGAGCAGAAAGCTGTAGCAGTTCTGATCTCTTGATCTCTCCACCTGATAGATTATGGTTGACATCTCTTTCAATAAAATCATCAAATCTAAGTTTTTTTGACAAAGCATCTACATCTATATTTTTCTTTCCTGCACATATTTCAACCATTCTACGGGTTGAAAGTCCATTAATTGTTGGGGGACGCTGAAAAAGCACTCCGATTCCTAATTTTGCCCTCTCATGGATTGGCATATAGGTTACATCTTCTCCTTTAAATGTTATCTTGCCCCTTGTAACCTTATATCCTGAGAAGCCCATAATGGTCATCATAAGAGATGTCTTCCCTGAACCATTTGGTCCAAACAAAATATGAGTCTCTCCAGAGGGAACATGGAGATTGACGTTTTTTAAAATCTCTTTATCTCCCACTTCAACTTTAAGTTCTTCTATTATAAGCATTTTATTTTAACTCCTTATTCTTAACTAAAGAATTACAGAAATAATATTTATTTTAGATACGGTGAAAGTAGCTCGTAAGCCGAATTCTGTTCTCTGATAAGGTTACCCTCATTCAGAGCAGCGATCATTCATCTTGGATGTACGTTGCCGCACACCTCATGCGACCTACCCGGAAGTTTTGGACGGGCAGCCCTCAAGCACTTCCCTATTTGGTCTTGCACCGGACGGGGTTTACCAAGCTTTTTCAGTCACCTGAAAAACTGGTGCGCTCTTACCGCACCGTTTCACCCTTACCAGCTATATTTACTATATCTATGGTGTTAATTATCATAATAATGAATTTAACAATTAACAGTCTCATAAAAAAATAAAATTGCTGGCGGTCTCTTCTCTGTTGCACTTTCCTTCACGTTACCGCGACTCCACGTTATGGAGCGTCCTGCCCTATGGTGTTCGGACTTTCCTCAAGATTTTTAAATCCTGCGATCGCCTGATCTACTTTCACCGTATTGTAGTAATTAAAAAATCAACTAATTTGAGTTTCTATAAAATATAAAACTTTAATCAGTCTCAAAAATCGAACGAGACAATCCAGATTGTTTAATGATTCCTGCTAATGTGCCAATTTTCAATTCATCATGATCTGGAATAGGAATAGTTATTGTAGTATCTAACTCCTTTTTCTGTAAAAATATGTGACTCCCTTTTTGTCTCACTTTTATAAATCCATATTGAAATAAAATTTTACAGACATCTTTTCCTGATAAAATTTTTAGTTTAGGCATTCATAGACCTATTGGCTTGAAGTTGCGGCATCAAAGGCATAATAGGCATAACATAAATTTCTCTTTTTAGTCTCTGATTAATTTCAGAGATAGAAGCAACCTCAAAAAATCCTTCAACAGCCTCAACAAGATTTAATCTTGCTTCCTCTACAGTTTTACCTTGACTTACGATTCCTAATTCTTGGCATGTAGATATATACCAATCACTTTCTCGTTCAATAACTGCTGTAAGCTGAATCATTTTATTAATTGAAATTTGTTTTTTCATAACAACCTGCCTATCATTAAGATAGAGATTCGATATGGTATAAAATCTTATTGCAATGAGGACATTGAATAAGCGATGTGCATCTGCGTATCTCAATATAAAGCTGAGGTGGAATATTCATAAAGCAGCCTCTACACAATTCGTCTCTCACTTCAACTACTGCAATGCCCCCGCTCATTTGGGAAATCTCGTTGAATCTATTTAAAAGATAAGGATTTAAGTTTTGTGCAATCTTTTCACGCTGCTCTTGATGCTCTTTAAGACGTTCACGGTCAGAAATAGTTTTACTGTCAATATCTTCCTGTTGAGAGCGTATCTTTTGAGTCAACTGCACAAATAACTGCTCCTGCTCTTTTAACTCTTTCTCTTTAGACTCTTTCTCTTCAAGGTTTTTAAGATAGATATTCTCAAGAGTCTCTCGCCGTTTTTTATTGTTATCAATTTCTCGAAGAAGTAAAGCATAATCTTTGCTATTTGCTTTTTTAAGGTTGGCACTACTCTTTTCAATACGGTCGTCATTTAGCTTAACTTCTAAATCAGCATCAGAACAAGTTTTGCTTATGATATCAAAATCATTTTGAAGTTTGTCGAGAGCTTTTTTGAAATCAGTCAATTGTGATTCTAATAGAGATTTTTTCTCCTCTACACCTTTAAGGTAGGATTCAATCTCTACTGTCTCTATTTCAGCCTTTTGCAGTTGCACCAAAATATTGACATCTGCCTTTGTTATATCAGCCATTTAATTAAAATTTCCTCTATCAAAATATATCCATTAGTGTTACAAACGGGTCTGAATCTAAGTAAAAACCTTCAACGTCTATATTCATACCTTTTTCATTAATTTTATTTTTCAATTTGTTGCAAAGAATATCTACAGCAATCTGTTCAGATGCAAAATGTCCTATATCAATAAGCCCAAGCCCAGCCTCTTCAATCTCTCTTGCCTCATGGTATTTAATATCTCCTGTAACATAAACATCAGCACCAGATTTAAAAAAATCTTTAATAAGAGAGCCACCACTCCCACTACACAATGCAACACGCTTAACCAACATATCAGGATTACCAGTTATTCTTAGAGCTTTTATCTTCAATATTTTTTGAATATAAATTGCAAACTCTTTTAAAGAATAGTCTATTGAAAGCTCTCCTACACGCCCAAGCCCATTGCAAGGTCTGTTGATTTGGGAACAATTTGCATCTCCAAACTTATTGTCATCTTCAGAAAACTCTTTTTCTTTAGCATAGCCATCAAATTGTAGTTTTGGAGGCAATACAAGAACTTTTATATTTTTTAGACCGATCAAATTTGCTAAATGATCATTTAAGCCGCCTTTTACTTTATCCAAATTTGTATGGGCAGAGATAATTGATATTTTATTTTGAGCAGCAATCGCAATTGCTGAACCCGGCATGGTTTCAAAATCAATATTTTTTGGGGAGCGGAGCATAAGAGGGTGGTGGCTAACAACAAGATCAGAATGCAAAAGACGTGCATGTTCCATAACTTTCATTGATATATCTAATGCAACAACAATTTTTTTAACTGACCAAGATAGATTTCCAGCTTGGAGACCACAATTATCCCAATCTTCAGATAACGTAAATGGTGCTATCTCATTTATCATAGAAAGTATCTCTTTTACATTCATGCAAAATCCCCTCCTTCTAAATTTTGTTTATAGAAAATAAAAAAAGCGTGGTATTTATTACCACGCTTTTTATTAGTTCACTATACAATTTTAATTTTATATTTTTCTATCCTACATTTGAAACGTTTCACTGATTCCTGACTTATCACTCATAATCTATTATAATCACATTATGATTACAAATTCATCACAATATTACAATTTCATATTCATTTGTTTTAAATAAACAGATAACATAGGGTATATGTGATGGTGGGCCCACCTGGATTCGAACCAGGGACCGACCGGTTATGAGCCGGTGGCTCTACCAAACTGAGCTATAGGCCCCACTTGTCACCCAACAAAAGAACGTGGCAAGTATATATTTTCTGATTACAATGTCAAGCTGAAAATTCTACCAACTCTTATTTTGACTTGCAAAGATAGTTTGGCAACTATTTTTTTACAAAATATCAAACTAAAACTAATAGAGCGTTCCCCGTAGCAAGCGGCGGAGCATGAAACCCTATCTACGCAATAAAGAGACCTAAAATTCAATAAAACTTTTGAGTTTTTTACTACGAGTCGGGTGTCTGAGCTTTCTTAATGCCTTTGCCTCGATTTGCCTTATTCTCTCACGAGTTACTGTAAAATCTTTTCCAACTTCCTCAAGAGTGTGGTCTGCCTTTTCTCCAATACCAAATCTCATTCTAAGAACTTTCTCCTCTCTTGGAGTTAAAGTTGCAAGAACCTTTCTTGTCTGTTCAGCGAGGTTTAAATTAATTGCCGCATCAGATGGCAATGAAAACTTCTTATCTTCAATAAAATCACCAAGATGGCTATCTTCCTCTTCACCAATTGGGGTTTCAAGAGAGATTGGTTCTCTTGCTATCTTTAATACTCTACGCACCTTATCAAGCGATATTTCCATCTTTTCAGCAATCTCTTCTGGAGATGGCTCTTTTCCCATCTCTTGAACTAAATAGCGTGATGTTCTAATAAGTTTGTTAATTGTCTCAATCATGTGGACTGGGATTCTTATAGTTCTTGCTTGATCCGCGATAGCTCTGGTTATTGCCTGTCTTATCCACCATGTAGCATAGGTACTAAATTTATAACCTCTTCTATATTCAAACTTATCAACAGCCTTCATTAAACCAATATTGCCCTCTTGAATTAGATCAAGGAATTGAAGCCCTCTGTTAGTATATTTTTTGGCAATACTAACTACTAAACGTAAGTTTGCCCGAACAAGCTCGCTTTTGGCATCTTTTGCCTGCATTCTACCTTTATCAATACCTTTAACAATTTTTCTAAGGGAGGTTACATCTCCCTTTAACATACTTTTCTTTTTTTCAATTTGATCGTTAATAAATGTAAGATCAGAAAAGAGAAGACGTGCACGATCTTCGGTTATATCTGAATGTTTTGTTGACCACTCTATAAATCTATTGGGATCGGATAGCTCAATAGACAAATCATCTCTTCTTGATTTAAAAGTTGCGGCACATCTTTTGAGTAGATTATCCATGACATCAAACCATTTAATATTATTTCTTATCTCTTTTTCAATATCATCTATAATACTGTTCTCTATACGCCATACCTTAAGAAGCTCGTATATCTCTTCGTTATTGCTTTTAATATCATTTTTAAGTTTTCGGATATAGGCAAGATCAAGATCAGGATTGCAAATTTTATCTCTCTTTTCCTGATTTTTTATATGAACAGCACGAATATCTGAAAGAGTTTTTAACACTTTTTCACGTTTTTCTGACTCATCTGCAAGAATATCTCCCTCATCAACGTCTCGTAGAAACTGCTTTAGAGGCATTCGTTTTGACTCAATACGATCTCCGCGTAACAAAAGAGCATTGACAGCAAGTGGGCTTGCCAACATAGATTTAAGAATCTCATGCTCACCAACCTCAATTTTCTTGGCAATCTCTATTTCACCTTCCCGACTTAACAGTGTAACCATACCCATTTCTCGAAGATACATCTTAACGGGATCAGTTACGGTACCAAACTCCATATCATCAGTAGATTTACCACTAAACTGACTACTTCTTTTAATTTTACGTATCTTCTCTTCTTTATCGCTCCATCTATCAATATCAGAGTCATCACTTGGCATAGATTCATCATCAGACATAATATGTTTTCTCATATCACTTCCATCTCTTTTATACTGCTCATTTAATGGTTTGTATGAATCTTTTACACTTTTATGTTGATCTTTTGATTTATTACGCTCGCTGCCAATTTTCATTTGTTGATTTGTCTGTTGAGTTGCAGATTTACAAGAGTCACGCATAACTTCTTTATCATTTATAGCTTTATCACTCTGTTCTCTCTCTTTTTGTGCTTGATTTTGTCTCTCTCCCTTAACAGTACGTTCTATAGACTTTTTATTCATATTTTTTGAATCATCTTTGTCTATATTGTCTATCTCGACAAGTTTAATACCAAGTTCACTAAAACTCATAAGTATATTATCGATCTGATCGGAAGATTTCACATTATCAGGAATGATCTCATTAATTGAGGCATAAGAGAGAAATCCCTCTCTTTTTCCTTTTTCAATCAAATCCTCCATTTTTTTTCTTAAAGTCCAATTATCTTTAGATTCAACCGAGTTTATTGCCATAAAATGCCCCCCAAAGGCTTTAGCTATTATTCATAACCATGTAATTGCCTGATCTCAATCTGTCGCTGCCTGAGAAGCTCCAAAGTAAGATCCATATCACTATTTTTTTCTTCATTTAACTTCTGTTGCGAGCTTAAATGAGTCCCCTCTTGTAGATCATACCCAAATTTTTTCTCTTGTGATCTATTTGATTGTGTTCCTCTATTTAGTAACTCAATTTTTCTTATTTCATGGATTAATTTGCTCTCGTCCCTTTTTCTAATATGAATTATCCTTTTAATTAAAAGGAGAGACTTTTCAATTATATTATTATTTAAATTTTCCATTTCCATCATTGCAAGAGAAGCTACAAGCTCTTTGTCAGCTTCATTCTTAGCAGAAGCCATAACATCACCCACAAGAGTTGATATATTATTGTAAGAGCCTGTTGAAATATCACATATTATCTTATCATCATAGGTTCCAGTTTTATTTACATAAGATGATTTTTCATAAAGAGAATCTGCAACTGTTAATATAAGATTCCCAATCTCTTTTAATTTCGATGAATACAAAAATTTAAGCACATCAGATTTTTTAATCTGCTCAATTATATCAGGAAATTGGAGCATTATTGATATTAGCTGTTGCTCCCTTGGTATAAATTTCTCTACAGAAGGCGGAGGCAAAAGAGGTGTAGAATTACTATTAGCAAGAGGTGTTTTATATGATGATGATAAATTAGCTGAATTAACTAAATTTTTTTTAACTTTCTCAAATATCACCTCTTCATCAACCCCAATACGGTATGCTACTTCTCTTACATACAAAGAGCGTAGTGTATTGTCTTGTATTGCTAAAAGATAATCTTTTATCTCCTCAAGAATTGCGACTTTACCTTCAATTGAAAGTCCATGTTTTTTTATAGACATTTCAGTTAAAAATTCAATTGCAGATATAGCTTTTGTTGCAAAATCTTCAAACGCTTTTGAACCATATTTGGTTACAAACGAATCTGGATCATCTCCTGTTGGAAGAATAACTATACGCAATGCAATTCCCTCTTTAATAAATAGCTGCACTCCTCTTTTGGATGCATTGACACCAGCATCATCAGAGTCAAAAACAAAAAAAATCTTTGATATATAAGGCTTGATAAGGCGAACATGATAAGGCGTTAATGCTGTTCCTAATGTCGCAACACAATTTTTTATACCGCTTTGATAAAGTGAAAGAAAATCGAAATATCCTTCAACAATATATACTTGTCCTGTCTGACGGCAATACCGCTTTGCAGCATGAAGACCATATAGAATTTTTCCTTTGCTGTAGAGAGGCGTTTCAGGAGAGTTGAGATACTTAGGCATAGAATCGTCCATGACGCGCCCCCCAAACCCTGCTATCTGCATATTTACATCAAATATAGGAAATATAATCCTATTTCTGAAACGGTCATAATACCATTTACTATTATTTTCTTTACCACTCTCTTTTTTTTGTAAAACAAGACCTGAATTCTCTGCCATGCTTTTAGATAACTTCATTTTTCTGAGCAGAGATACAACACTATCCCATCTATTAGGTGCATAACCTATGCCAAATTCATCTATTATCTCTTGCGTAATTAAACGTCTCTCAAGATAACCTCTTGCTAAAGCAGCAGATGGGCTTTTTTTTAGCTCTTCTGAATAATACTCTTTGACTTTTGTATTTACTCTAAACAGAGCCTCTTTTAATTGAAGTTTCTGTCTATCCTCAATACTTAGCTCTTCTCTTTCAAAGGCAATTCCATACTTTGTTGCCAATATATTTGCAGCCTCTGGAAATGAAATACCTTGATGCTTCATCAAAAATGAGAAGACATTTCCACCAGCACTGCATCCAAAACAGTGAAATATCTGCTTTTGAGGACTTACGGAAAAAGATGGAGTTTTTTCAGAGTGGAAAGGGCAGAGACCAACATAGTTGCTTCCTGCTTTTTTAAGGGATACAAAATCAGAGATAACTTCAATTATATCTGAAACATTAAGTATCTCTGAAATTTTTTCTTCTGGAATAAACATAAAATTTAAGCCAGCTCCTCAAAACAAAACAGAAAAATTTTTAAAATTTATAAATTAATTACTGTCAGATGCTTGTCAATGTTGAACTTTACAAGACTCCTTTGCTTGAGAGAACTCCTATAATTTGTGCATCAATGGAACACGCAATTTTTAATGCCCTGCCAAGAGCTTTAAAAATTGACTCTAAAATATGATGTTCGTTCTCACCATATAAGGCATTGATATGTAAATTCATTCCAGATTGCACACTAAATGCCCTAAAAAACTCTTTTGCAAGATATGCGTCAAAAGCTCCTGAGGTTCTGATTGTTTGGGGTAGGTTGTATATAAGGAATGGTCTGTTTGAAAGATCAACATTTACCCTTGAAAAGGCTTCATCCATTGGAACAGCTCCTTCACCATAACGGCTTATTCCCTTTCTATCTCCAAGTGCAGTTGAAATCAACTGACCCAAAACAAGCCCAATATCTTCAACTGTATGGTGAAAATCTACATCAAGATCACCCTTTGCTGTAAGTTCCAAATCAAAGAAACCATGAACAGTAAAAAGGTTTAGCATGTGATCAAAAAATGGAATACCTGTGGATATATTAGCTTTACCACTACCCTCAAGTGTAATTGTTGCCTCAATATTTGTCTCTTTTGTTTGTCTTTTTATAACTGCTGTGCGAGCCATGTAGAATACCCTTGCAAAATATAACTATAAATCATAACATAATTATTACTATTAACTGACATCTTGATATTTTATAAGATTTGACAACAATTAAAAATTGTCAAACCTATGCCAAAGTTCTTAAAGAGAATAATAACAGCAGCAATACATATTAATAGATACCTAAAATAGGTAATTTTAGTGCTGTTTTTTTTATGCAAGCTGTCTTTAATACAGGCAACCAATTACTCTGTCAATTATTTTCTGCTATACAAAAATGCTACTCTTAAGCATTAATTTTCTTATATTTAAAGAGGTTACAATAAAAATGACACCATTACTTGTCGATGCTTTTAAACTTATAAATTCTGAACATGATAAAATAGTATCCCCTGAGATGACCATAGAGCAGTTCAAAGAGAGAGCAAAAGCTGCTAAACTAAATATTTTAAAAGAGACGCGAAGAATAGATAATAACAGGCTTGGTATTCCAGTCTATTATAGTGTCTGTGGGCATGATGCAAGTTGTTTAACTGGAACTAAAAAGCAGATGGGCAAAGGTGTAACTCCAGCACTTGCTGAAGCAAGTGCTGTCATGGAGCTTGCTGAAAGATTTAGCCTCTACAGCTTTATGGGCAACACTTCAAATTTTGTTACTTCAACTTATGATAAGATAAAAACATTATGTTCAGAAAAAGGGGGCGAACCAATCCCATTTTCACTTATCTTAAAGTCTGTCCATGATAATATAGAAAATAATATAGGCGGTGAAACCTATAATGGTGCTGACAAAAAAGAGAAGATAGATAAAAATAACTTAAATAGAGATATTGAAATAAAAGAAAAAATTTTCTCAATGCTTAGGTTAAAGTGGACCAAAGCATATAACTATTCAAAAGATCAGGAGATGCTTATTCCGCTTGACTGGTTCTTTATGATAAATGAGTTTAATGGCTCATCTGCTGGCAACTGCAATGAAGAGGCAATTTGTCAGGGGGGCTGTGAAATTATTGAACGCCATGTCTCTGCATTGATTTGCAGGGATAAAATTCAAGTTCCCTATATTGATCCTGACTCTGTTACAAACCCTTCCACAGTTGAATTGATAAAGAAATTTAGAGATGCTGGAATCAAATTTTATATTCATGATTTTTCGTTAAATACAGGCATACCTACAGTTGGTGTGATTGCATGGGATCCATCAACATTTCCAAAATCAAGCGAAATTGTCTGGACAGCAGGCACAGCACCAAGCCCTGATAAAGCCTTAAGTCGTGCTTTAACAGAGGTAGCTCAACTTGCTGGAGATTTTAATAGTGGCTCTAACTATGTTGCAAGCGGTCTTCCAAAATTTACATCTCTTGAACAGGCATCATGGTTAATTGAGCCTATTGAAAATGGAATTTCTACAAAAGTAAAAATTACTGATCTACCTGATATTTCTAACCGTAATATTAAAGATGAGATTTCATCAATTATAAAGGCAATGAGTAAACTTAATTTTGAGCTTATCGTTGTCAATACAACTGATCCACGACTTTTGATTCCAGCTTGTTATACAGTTGTTCCGGGGGCGTGTTTTAGAGAGAGAGCAGAAAATAGCAATATTGCCATGTTTGCAGCAAGACATCTTCATAATAATCTATCCTCTGAAAAAGCATTTGAACTTATTGGGAAGATTGCCAAGATGTTGCCAAATCGATATGAAATTGAATTCTATCTTGGACTCTGCCTTCTTGACATGGAAAACCCTGAACAGGCAATTTCCCATTTTCAAGCAGCTATGAATTTAAACCCAGCAGATCAAGATATTCCAAGTATCTGCTCTTATACTGGAGTCTGTTTTAAAGAGCTTGGAATTTATGATAAAGCAATTGAGGTTCTTGAAAAAGGTATTGCTGTAGATAGTGAGAGAGACGACATATATAACTTGATGGGTTTTTGCCACTTTATGCTTAAAAACCACAAAAAATCTATTGTCTGTTTTGAAAACGTGATTAAACTTAACCCATCATCAGCAATAGATCACGCAAGTATAGGTTCAAATTACAGAGAACTTGGCGATATTGAAAAGGCAATTGCATATTATGAACTTGCTCTTGCTCTTGATCCAACTCTTGATTTTGCACGTCAAAATATTGAAAAATTACAAAAATAAATCATAATGTCTCAGGCTCAGAAGTTCTAAGTAATGGGAATAGAGCAAAGGAGGTTATAGATGGCTATTTCAATAAATCCATATCAAATTAGCGATTACTGGCGTATTAGAGATAACTCTGTAACTTCACCTCTACACAACAAAGCCTCAAAAACAGAAAGCGTTCAAGAATCTCAAATCTCTAAATCCCAATCTCCTAAAGAGTTACAAGAAGCCAATCAAGGGTCTGAATCATCTCAATCAAAAGATAAAAATAAGAATCAATCTTCTAATCAATATAACGAAGCTGATTTTTCTGATTCAGAGTTAGCATTACTAAAAGAGCTAAAAAAATCTGATATAGAGGTCAGAACGCATGAGATGGCACATATTGCAGCAGGCGGTCAATACGTTACGTCAGGTGCAAGGTTAGAATACCAAAAAGGACCTGACGGTGTAAGTTACGCTGTTGCTGGAGAAGTTTCGATTGACACATCTCCAATTGCTGGAGACCCTCAAGCAACAGTTGAAAAAATGCGTCAAGTTCAAAGAGCGGCTTTAGCACCAGCCTCTCCTTCAAACCAAGATATAAAAGTTGCAGCAAATGCTGGTGCCCTTGCATCAAAAGCAATGTCAGAGATGATACTTCTACAATCTAAAGAGCGTATTGAAGCAAATGAAAATAAGGCTTTTGGTTCATTATCTGCTCGTCAAGCTGCTGACAGCTACTCAAAGGTAAACTCAATGCCAACTGAACCTCAGGCAAGTCAATTTAAGATTGCTGTTTAGATAATTTTGATATTGCCCTTAACCAGATCAAGAGTGGTAAGGGGCAAGGGGGCAACCCCGCTGTTGCTGGAAAATTTGAAATACTTAGGAAAATTTTATGAAATTGAAAGTTATAATTCATCCTGCAGAAGAAGGTGGATTTTGGGCAGAAGTGCCTGCAATTCAAGGTTGTGCAACTCAAGGCAACTCTATGGAAGAGCTTTTAACTAATTTATATGAAGCAGTGGAAGCCTGCCTTTCTGTAGATTTAGAAGTTTTTAATATTTCTGAGAATGACAAAGTATTGGAGCTTGCGGTTTGAAATCCATTTCAGGAAAAGGATTTGCAAAGATTCTGGAAAGCCGAGGCTGGAATTTAGTTAGAGTGAACGGCAGTCATCATGTTTATATGAAACAGGGTAATACAATAAGAATTTCATTACCAATTCATGGGAATGAAGACTTGAAAATCGGCTTACTCAGACATTTTATAAAAATCGCAGAGATTACAGAAAACGATCTTTAGCCTTCCATTTGGGTAGTGTTCTTGATGTGTTGCTATATCTTTTACAACTCTTTAAAATCAATAAGGAAAATTTAATATGAAAAAATATGTAGGAGCAGTGGATCAAGGCACCACAAGCACAAGGTTTATAATCTTTAACCACGATGGAAACATTGTCGGAGTTGATCAAAAAGAGCATCGTCAGATATTTGAAAAGCCGGGTTGGGTGGAGCATGATCCAATGGAGGTTTGGGGCAACACAGCAGCAGTTATTCAAGGAGCTTTGGCAAAATCAGGAATTTCAGGAGATGAGCTTGCTGCAATTGGCGTTACAAACCAAAGAGAGACTGTTCTTGTTTGGGATAAAAATACAGGCAGACCTTTTCACAATGCCGTTGTTTGGCAATGCACAAGAACTGACTCAATATGTCAGGAGCTTATAAAAGATGGTGGGCAAGATAGATTTAGGGCAAAGACTGGGCTTCCAGTAGCTACCTACTTTTCTGGTCCTAAGATAAAATGGATATTGGATAATGTGCCAGCAGCAAAAGAGGCTGTTTTGAAAGGAGATGCCATGTTTGGAACTATGGACACATGGATAATCTGGAATCTTACTGGCGGCGTGCATGGTGGTTCTCATGTTACTGACGTAACCAATGCAAGCCGAACCATGCTCATGGATATTTCAACATTACAGTGGGATAGCGAAATTCTCAAAATACTTGATATTCCAGCCTCAGGGCTTCCTAAAATTACACCATCATCTGACAGCAAAACATGGGGAAACTCTAAAACAGACGGTCCTGTTGGTGCAAGAGTTCCTGTATGCGGCAATTTAGGAGATCAACAAGCTGCTCTATTTGGTCAGACATGTTTTAAGCAAGGAGAAGCAAAGAATACCTATGGAACAGGCTGCTTTATGTTGCTTAACACAGGCAACCGACCTGTTCAGTCAAAACATGGGCTTTTAACCACACTTGGATATCAGATTGGGGAACAAAAACCAGTTTATGCACTTGAAGGTTCGGTTGCTATGGCTGGGGCATTGGTGCAGTGGGTAAGAGATAATCTTCAGATGATTCGTGAAGCATCTGAAATTGAAACCCTTGCATCAGCAGTAAAAGATAATGGTGATGTTTATTGCGTTCCAGCGTTTTCTGGGCTTTTTGCCCCTTATTGGCGGTCTGATGCAAGAGGAGTTATTGTCGGTTTAACCCGATATGCCAACAGATACCACATTGCAAGGGCAGTTCTTGAGGCAACTGCATATCAGACAAAAGATATTGTTGATGCTATGAATTTAGATTCTGGGGTTGAGCTTACAAGCCTAAAGGTAGATGGCGGCATGGTTGAAAACAAATTATTGATGCAGTTTCAATCTGATATTTTGAATGTGCCTGTTATCCGTCCAAAAGTTGCTGAGACAACTGCACTGGGTGCAGCTTATGCTGCTGGACTTGCTGTTGGTTTTTGGGCAAGCTGTGATGATCTGAAAGCTAATTGGTCAATACACACAACATGGAAACCAGATATGAATGAAAAGAAGAGATCAAAAGGCTATGCTGGTTGGAAAAAAGCTGTTGAAAAGACCTTAAATTGGATAGAATAGCCTTAGCAACAATTAATTCTTAAATCATAGATAAATAATTAGGTTATTTTTATTTGAGATTTGACGATTTTTTAGAATTTGTCAAATCTCATTTTCATTTTTTAAACCTTGACAATCTCTTAAAATGTGTATTAAGCAAAATCTCACATTAACAATCAGCTTAAGTAAACTTACGAATAATGTAAAGGGAGAGAATACATGGGATTATCCCTTAAAAACATGCAAAAAAAAGTGGACGGAGAAGATCATCTAATAGATATAAACTTAGACTTTGAATCTGGTTCACGAAACGTCATCCTTGGCAGAACATTATCAGGCAAGACCTCTCTGCTTCGGCTCATGGCTGGTTTAGACAAACCAACAAAAGGGCAGCTAATGCTCGATGGAAAAGATATAACAGGCATGTCAGTTAGAAAACGAAGCGTTGCTATGGTCTACCAGCAATTTATTAACTACCCATCTTTTACAGTTTATGACAATATCGCTTCTCCTCTGAAAGTGAGTAAAATGGATAAGAAAGAGATTGATCGCAGAGTTCAGGAGGCAGCACAAATGCTGCACCTTGAGCCAATGTTAGATCGCCTCCCTTCCGAGCTTTCAGGTGGTCAGCAGCAGAGAACAGCAATAGCAAGGGCAATTGTAAGAGATGCAGACCTTCTTCTTCTTGACGAACCATTGGTAAATTTAGATTATAAATTGCGTGAAGAGCTTCAAATCGAGCTTCAAGAGATATTTAAGAAACGTAAATCAATTGTGGTATATACAACAACTGAACCAGCAGAGGCTTTAATGCTTGGAGGTAATATTGTAGTTATGGACCAAGGAAGAGTGCTGCAAACTGGCTCAACACCTGAAGTCTATCATCACCCTGCAACCACAAAAATTGCTGAAGTATTCAGCGATCCACCAATAAACTACATAAGCTGCCATGTAAAAAGCGAACAAGTATTACTTGGTGGCAATGTTGCTTTTCCCTTATCTTATCATCTTAAAAGTTTAACTGATGCTCACTATAAATTAGGTGTCCGCTCTAACCATTTTTATTTGAAGAAAAGGGGAGAAGATGACATAAAATTGAATGTCAAGGTTGAACTTGCTGAAATCAACGGGTCTGAAACATTTATTCATGCAGATTTTAGTGGAGAAAGAATAGTGATCCAAGAGGTTGGTATCTATTCTAAAAAAATCGGGTCTGAAATGGAGGTATATGTTAATCCGTCCCATTTTTTTGTATATTCTGATGCAGGTAAACTTGTAATAGCCCCATCGTAATATCACAGACACCAATTTTCATTTATACCTAAACTTATACTTCAAACGGGAATAAATTTAACTCTTTATATATTACCCAACTTATGACCGAAAGCAGTATAAGCTCTATAGATTGACCCTTTAGGCATATTTTCTATCATTAAAGTAAGGAACTTTATGGCACAGATCAACTTAAATAAAATAGCACACAGTTATATAAAAAACCCCAAAAACGATTCAGATTATGCTCTCAAACTCATTGATAATATATGGGACGATGGCGGTGCTTATGCTCTTCTTGGACCTTCTGGGTGCGGAAAAACAACTCTTTTAAATATAATTTCAGGTCTTTTAGTTCCGAGTAAAGGCAGAATACTATTTGATGGTAAAGATGTTACAGACCTTCCACCAGAAAAGCGAAATATTGCTCAAGTGTTTCAGTTTCCTGTTCTTTACGACACAATGAGCGTGTTTGATAATTTGGCATTTCCTTTGCGAAATCGTGGATTTGATGAAGATTCGGTTAGAAAAAGGGTTCTTGAGATTGCAGAGGTTCTTGATTTGACCCCATTTTTAGAGAAAAAAGCAGCAGGTCTTGCAGCAGATGCTAAACAAAAAATATCATTAGGCCGCGGACTTGTAAGAAGTGATGTTGCAGCGATTCTCTTTGACGAACCACTTACAGTTATTGATCCAAATTTAAAATGGCAGCTTCGCTGTAAACTTAAAGAGATTCACGAACAACTTAAACTTACCCTAATCTATGTAACTCACGATCAAGTTGAGGCATTAACTTTTGCAGATAAAGTTGTGGTTATGTATGGTGGTGAAATTGTGCAGATAGGAACTCCTCAAGAGCTTTTTGAGAATCCAAGTCATAAGTTTGTTGGATATTTTATAGGAAGCCCTGGAATGAATTTTCTTCCATGCAAAGTTGATGGCAATATGGCTGTTATTCAAGACATCAATGGCGTTATGATAAAAAATAGTGCAATTGCCCAAAATATTGGAATACCACTTAGCGACTCTCTATCTAAACTTGCATCTAAAACATCTGGACACCTTGAGCTTGGAATACGCCCTTTATATCTTAAAGTTCATGCGAATGAAGTTAATGGCAGTTTAAAGGCAAAGGTAAAATCGTTGCAAGATCATGGAAACTTTAAGATTCTTACTGCTATTTTAGCAGGTCATACCTTACGAGCAAGGCTTGATGAAGAGGATAAGGCGATAATTGGTGCTGAAGATGTTTGGTTAGAGTTTCCAATTGATTGGATAAGGCTATTTTCAAAAGAGCGACTTTTAAAATAAGCCCTTTTGGAACTCAACGACTCCTATAGATAGAATAACTCTTTAAAAATAGGAGATTAATTAAAGGTAAGGAGTATTTAAGCTATGAATAAATGGGAAGATAATAGAGCGTGGTTTCTGGTAATACCTGTATTTATAATTGTGGCTTTTAGTGCCATTCTACCCTTGATGACTGTTGTGAATTATTCACTTCAAGATATATTTGGTCCCGGGGAGCGTATGTTTGTAGGTCTTGAGTGGTTTCGTGAGGTGCTTGGAGATGAGCGTCTCCACGAAGCTCTTATGAAACAGTTTCTATTTTCAGGGCTTGTGCTGCTCATTGAGATTCCACTTGGAATTGGTATTGCACTTTTAATGCCCAAAAAAGGCTGGGGATCGTCTTTAAGTTTAGTATTAATGGCTCTACCTCTTTTGATTCCATGGAACGTAATTGGAACAATCTGGATTGTATTTACAAGACCTGATATAGGACTTTTCGGAGCAGCTATAAATGGCATGGGAATTCCGTTTGACCATACTGCAAGTTCTATACAGGCATGGATAACCTTGATACTTATGGAAGTTTGGCACTGGACACCGCTCGTTGTGCTGCTTGCTTATGCAGGATTAAGAGCAATTCCAGAAGCCTATTTTCAAGCTGCAAAAATTGACGGGGCTTCAGCTTGGGCTGTGTTTAAATATATTCAACTTCCTAAGATGAGAGGAGTTCTTACCATTGCCATACTTTTAAGATTTATGGATAGTTTCCTTATTTATGCTGAACCTTTTGTCCTAACTGGCGGAGGTCCTGGTAATGCAACCACATTCTTGTCAATCTATCTTGTAAAAATAGCTGTTGGGCAGTTTGATTTAGGTCCTGCTGCTGCATTTTCTCTTATCTACTTTTTGATTGTTCTGCTTTTAAGTTGGCTTTTCTACCAAGTGCTTCAAAATGCAGGTAAAGGAGGAGCTTGATGTTTGACATTGAGAATCCAAATTGTGAGAAAATGCTAAAAATATCAAAAACGGAGAAATATAATGAAAATTAAAAAAAGAACCATTGCTCTTATCTTCTACTTTTTCCTGCTTATGCTTCCAATATACTGGATGCTCAATATGTCTTTAAGAACCAATGCCGATATTTTGGGCAACTTCTCTCTTTATCCAAAAGATATAACCTTTGCAAATTACATCAAAATATTCACAGACTCTTCATGGTATTCAGGCTATATAAATTCAATTATTTATGTATCTATTAATACCTTAATCTCATTACTAACTGCTCTGCCAGCGGCTTATGCTTTTTCCCGCTATAAATTTGTTGGGGACAGCCAGATGTTTTTCTGGCTTTTAACTAATAGAATGGCACCAGCAGCAGTTTTTCTTCTTCCATTTTTTCAGCTCTACTCAACCTTTGGTCTAATTGACACACACATTGCTGTAGCACTTGCCCATTGCTTATTTAATGTGCCGTTAGCTGTCTGGATTCTTGAGGGATTTATGTCTGGTATTCCAAGAGAGCTTGATGAAACAGCATATATTGACGGCTACTCTTTCCCAAGTTTTTTTATATTTGTATTTATGCCTTTAATTAGGGCTGGTGTTGGAGTTACTGCATTTTTTTGTTTTATGTTCTCTTGGGTTGAGCTTCTCTTTGCAAGAACTTTGACAACAACCGTTGCAAAACCGATTGCAGCTACAATGACAAGAACAGTAAGTGCAACTGGTCTTGATTGGGGACTTTTATCAGCCGCTGGAATTTTAACCATTGTTCCGGGTGCTTTAGTAATTTGGTTTGTCAGAAACCACATGGCAAAAGGCTTTGCGATGGGCAGGGTGTAATTCATGTTAAACAACATGATGATAGATGAGTTAATAAAATGTCCTAAGAATATAGTTGATGCCATTCCCAAACATGGAATGGCAATAGACAAAAAAAATTCTTTTGTAAAAAGAAAAAATCTTACACTGAAATCAACCGATGACAAACACATATTTGAGATGTTTTTACGCCAAAACACAATGTTCATTGAGGATTTTTCTATAGGTCTTATGTTCAAAACAGAAGATAAATCTGTTGGTAAGATAACTTTGATACGATATAACGGAGAGCATGGTCAAAGTGATTGGAGTAGAGATAATCATTACAGTGCTTTTCATATCCATAAAATCACGGAAAAATTGTTGATAGAAGGAATTTACGAACCTAAAGACATTCAAATAACTAATAAATTTTCAACGTTTGATTCTGCTTTAACCCAATTCTTACATTATGTTAATGTTAAAAATTTTGATAAATATTTTCCCCATTACGATAAACAGATGTATCTATTTGAAGGACAATAATAATGGATAGCCTACTAAATATAATAAAAGATAATTTTAATGGGAAAATAGATATTTATAAAAGGCGTGAAGGTATAACTCAACTCATACTGCCTATATTTTATGAAGATGGCGATATGGTTGATATTTTTATAAAAAATAACTGCCCTGATAGTGAAAATAGAATGCAGATTCTTGATTATGGTATGACCTTGATGAAATTATCATATACCTATGATATTAATTCACCATCAAAAGAGAGAATATTAAATACAATACTGAATCAAAGCGGAATATCAAACCATGAAGGTAATCTATATCTTGATACTTCTATAGAATCTATTTATCAAAGCATAATGCAATTTGTGGGATGCCAGCAAAAAATATTAAATATGCGTTTATGGCAGCGAGAGACAATAAAATCTCTATTCTTTGAAAAGTTAGACGATTTCATAGAATCTCATCTTAAAAATTTTATTCCTACTAAATCAGTAACTCCTTTAAAAGATTATCCTATAATAGAGGTTGATTATTCTTTAGAATTTAGCAAAAAACCTTTTTACCTCTTTGGAGTAAATAATAAAGATAAGGCAAAAAACAGTGCTATTGCATTACTTGAATTACAGAAAGCAAAACTGCCTTTTATAAGCATAATTATACATGAGAATATTCAAGAGTTACCAAGCAAAGAGCAGGTATATCTCACTCAAAATTGCGATAAACAGTTCCCAACTTTAGAGAATTTTAAAGATAATGGTATTGCAACAATTGAGCGTTTAGCAGCATAAAAAAACAAAAAGGAAGACTCTATGAAATCAAAAAAACTTTCAAATATACTTTTATCAGTTTTTATATTAACTATTTTTGGGCAAAGACTTCTTCATGCTTCATCTTTTGTTCCAAATCCAAAATTGACAGTGAACGGACTATCAACAGTCTGTGTAGGAATGACAATACCTGTTTCTGTTAAAATTGCATTAAATCCTGCTATGCCTTCTGGACAGAGTGGTGATTTGTGGATTGTCGTTTATACATCGTTTGGCTGGTATTCATACGTTTCTCCAAATGGTTGGGAAGAGGGGGTAAAACCAGCTCCATACTCATTATTGGTAAATCTGCCAGAGTTTGAGGTGTTAAATTCTACACTTCCAGCGGGATCATATACGTTTTATTTTGGAGTTGATCTATCTTCAAATGGTATCATTGACGAATCCACTTTAGCTTATAGTAGTGCCGAAGTTAATATTACCGAGATTCCCCTTGTTAGCAACATGATTCCTTGGAGTCAGACCTCTTTTCGCAACACAGCACCTTCAGAACCACGACATGTGAACAGGATCGTAACCGATCCTTCAGGTCGCGTTCATGCTGCTTGGTATTCTCAAGATTTCAAGGCTTATATGTCATACAGCGATGATAACGGGAACACATGGAAGCATAAAATGCTTGAACGCATGACTCAAATACATCAACTAATTCGTATGAGCAATGGCACGCTGGTCGCAGGTGGAGAGTCTGTAAATTCAGCTCCCATGCTCTGGTATAGCAAAGACAATGGACAAACTTGGAAAACAGGTGCTAATGCTACGAGCGGTGTAACAGGGTTGCCGAACTCTCAATCTTCTATAATCTGGGATTTAGCGGAAAGGCAGGGTGAAGTTATCATTACTACATCTGCTGAAACGAACTCCCCGAGCAAAAGCCATCAGGTTGTCTATATCTGGAATCCCGAAACAAATACACTGCGTCCACTTGGTTCACTACCCGGCATGGGTGCCCTTGCGGTTGCTGTAAATGCAGAAGGCACCATTTATGTTTCAACTCAGGACAGCTCTGAACATGATGACCCTGAGACAGCTGGAGAAGGTAGAGTTTATCGTAGTAGTAACGGTGGCATAAGCTGGACCCAAACAGGAATCTTGCCCGAAGCAAACCGTATATATGCTCTCACTTTTTTGTCAGACGGCTCTCTTGTAGCTGGCTCTGGTCTCAATGGAGGCTTTTACCACAGCATTGATGGCAATAACTGGACATTGATGAGTAAACTGCCACAAGGAGAGAAAATGGCTGGCAATCCACCTGTACTCACCTCTTATGACGTTACCCGTGTCTATAAGATCATAGAACTGAAGAGCGGTGCCTTGCTGGTCGGCACTGGTAACAATACAGGTGATATTTTTCTCACCTGCGACCGAGGAATGAACTGGATTCCAACTGCGGAAACCGGCACCAACAACGTAGTCTGGGGACTGGATCAGGCTGAAGATGGCACTATATGGATAGGTAACGGCTCCATGCAGGGCGATGTTTTCAAAGCAATGCCATCAGACAACGTTTCTACCGATCAGTTTTATTCGTGTTCAAGTCAATAAAGATATAATTTAAGGATATTAATAATCCATAAACTGAATATCATCAAAAAGTCAGTCTCGACAGAACAGCTACAAATAATAAAGAAACGGGACATATAAGGAGCAAGATTATGAACCTTGAATGGATGGCATGGACATTGCCAACAGCAATTTTTTTCACAACTATTGTATGTATTTTGATTGCCATGACTATATGGCAGATTATATCGCCTTGCGTTAAAAGACGTGGTTTTATTCCACTTAGCACAACAAGGGGAGATAGATTATTTATTGGGCTTCTAAGCAGTGCCTATATTCATTTAGCATGGCTTGGATTGACTAACTTTACAATTTGGATTGCCTTTGGAATCTCTTTGATTTGGATGGTTGTAGTTATGCGTTGGGGTTAGATTAACATTATCATTATCATGGCTTATTAGAGTGAATTTTAGGGAATTGTTTTTAAATTAGGGTTGCCCTTTAAGTGTAAATAGCCTTCGCTTTTAAAGGACAGCATCGCAAGTTGTTTATAGCGATACCCTTGATAATAAAAAAAAGAAGGCTAATAACTAAAACAGAGGAGTAAAGGAGAGAGTATGACAGAAAATGGTTTAAGTAAGAGACCTTTACAGGTTTCTAAATTTGCACAAATTTGTCTTACAGTTGCAGTCGTAGTTCTACTCACAATTGGGTCGGCTAATGCTGGAATCGAAGAGGCAAAAAAATGGATTGATACTGAATTTCAACCATCAACATTGAGCAAAGAAGATCAAATTAAAGAGATGGAGTGGTTTATAAAAGCTGCTGCACCATTCAAAGGAATGGAGATTAAAGTAGTTTCTGAGACTATTCCAACACACGAGTATGAATCTAAAGTTTTAACTAAAGCATTTGAAGAGATTACTGGAATTAAAGTTACCCACGATCTTATTCAAGAGGGTGATGTAATTGAAAAACTCCAAATTCAGATGCAGTCAGGAAAAAATGTTTTTGACGCTTACATCAACGACTCTGACTTAATTGGAACTCATTATCGTTACGGTCATGTAGTAAATTTAACTGACTGGATGACAGGAGAGGGGAAAGATGCAACACTTCCTACCCTTGATGTTGATGATTTCATGGGTAAATCTTTTACAACAGCTCCAGATGGAAAGCTCTATCAGCTTCCAGACCAGCAGTTTGCAAACCTCTATTGGTTCCGTTATGACTGGTTTAAACGTGATGATTTCAAGAAAAAATTTAAAGAGATTTACGGTTATGAGCTTGGTGTTCCTGTAAACTGGTCTGCTTATGAAGATATTGCAGAGTTCTTTACCAAACATATAAAACAGATTGATGGTAAAGATGTTTATGGACACAACGATTATGGTAAAAAATCACCTGACCTTGGGTGGAGATTTACCGATGCTTGGCTCTCAATGGCTGGTGCTGGCGATAAAGGCTTTCCAAATGGAAAACCAGTTGATGAATGGGGAATTCGTGTTGATGAGAATAACCGTCCTGTAGGTTCAAGCGTAAGTCGTGGTGGTGATGCAAATGGTCCTGCTGCAAAATATGCTCTTCAGAAATATATGGATTGGTTACGCCTATATGCACCTCCTGGGGCACTTGGAATGGACTTTTATCAGTATCTTCCTTTTCTTGCAAAAGGAAACGTGGCACAGCAGATTTTCTGGTACACAGCATTTGTTGGAGATATGGTAAAACCTGGACCGACTGTTAATGAAGATGGCACGCCCAAATGGAGAATGGCTCCATCTCCTCATGGTTCATATTGGGAAGAGGGCATGAAACTTGGTTATCAAGATTGCGGTTCATGGACACTTTTAAAAAGCACACCAGTTGATAGAAGAAAAGCTGCTTGGTTATTCGCACAATTTTGCGTTGCTAAAACTGTATCTTTGAAAAAAGCTCATTTAGGTCTAACACCAGTTCGCGACAGCGACATTCGCCATCAATCTTTTACAGACAGAGCACCAAAACTTGGCGGTCTTGTTGAGTTCTACAGAAGTCCAGCAAGAGTTGCATGGACTCCAACTGGAACCAATGTCCCTGATTACCCAAAACTTGCTCAACTCTGGTGGCAAAATATTGGTGAAGCAGTTGCTGGTGAAGTAAGTGTTTCTACTGCAATGGATAACCTTGCAAAAGAGCAAGATCGTATCTTAGAGCGTATTGCTCGTTCTGGAGTTCAGGGCGACAAAGGCCCTCTTTTAAATCCTGAAAAAGATGAAAAATATTGGTTAGATCAACCTGGTGCACCTAAACCAAAACTTGAAAATGAAAAACCAAAAGGTGAAACAGTTGATTATGATGCTCTGCTTGAAGCATGGAAAGCAGGTAAAGCAAAATAGTTGTATTATCTAACCTTTAAAAATTAGAGTTCCTGCAAACTTTAATTGTCCTTAATGTTATTGGATATAAAATGTGTTTGCAGAAAAGCAATTAAATAGATCAATTGAATATTAATGCCATCAAGATAAGGTTCACTGATTCATCCTTATAAAAAGGAGGAGAAAAAGTGAACCTTTTTTAACTAATGGAATGAATCAAAAAGATAATTGGACAGTTTTTATCGAAATTATGATCCTGCTTAACAACTAATAATCATTGAACCTGATAAATGAATAAAGGATAATTGTATGAATATGGAATATCAAAAACCAACAGGAGCCTTTATCGGTGCATCATGGACCGCACTGTTAGCAGGTATTTGTGCCTATTTAATAGGGTTATGGAATGCCACAATGGCACTCAATGAGAAGGGCTATTATTTTACTATTCTGCTTTATGGTCTCTTTGCTGTTGTATCTTTGCAGAAAACGGTGCGAGATAAAATTGAGGGTATTCCTGTTACAGGGATATATTATGGACTTTGCTGGACTTCTGTTATTGCCTCAATGTTGCTATTAACTGTAGGATTGTGGAATGCAGAACTCACGTTAAGTGAAAAAGGATTCTATGCAATGTCCTTTGTTTTAAGTCTTTTTGCAGCAATTACTGTCCAAAAAAATATTCGTGATATGGGAAGGATATCTGACATCGGTAGAATATCCGACGATGAAAAATTTCACGGAGACCCAAAAAAAGATAGATTTCCACCGCCAAACGAAGTAACACAGCAACAATCTAAGGATAATATCGTGTAGTTTTTGCGAATTGTTTTATCGGTTAACCATCTCCATAACCTTTATTGTGCTTATACGTAATCTATTCATTGACTGTGAAAGAGCTGCGATCTCTTTAAGTTCTGAGCTTTTTAATTTGTAATCAAGCTTTCCCATACTCATAGACTCTGCTGCTTCTGTGAAATCTTGAATGGGATCAACAATATTGGTTTTTATCATCACTATACTGAAAATGACGATTATAACTCCAGCACCAATTGCCATTGTCTGAATCTTAGACATAAGTTTAACTTTACGCTCTGCATTATATTGCATAAGAAGAACTGCTTTATCAATCTCTTCGAGTAATGACATATTATTGTTGATAATATAGTTCATTGAATCAATATCAGTAAATTCTGAATAAATTGCCTTATCAATATTGTTCTTAATAGATACCCAAATAAAAAATACCTTTGCAATCTGGTCAGCAATTTCTTTTGTTGCAGGAGGTGGGCATTCTCTAAATTCAGACATTTGTAAATTGACAGGAACTTTTCCACCATCTTCAAGAGCATACAATATTGATTGAAATAACTCCATTGTAGATAATAGCTCCTTTTTCCATATTTCAAGCTCATCTTGTTTGTGTCTCACAGCAATATTAAAACATATCAGAGCCTCTTTAACCATTTTTTGTGTAAGCATTCTTTGACGTCCTGATACATTCAGTAGCAGACCATCATCTTTCTGTTTTTCTATAATAATGTTTGTAGATACAAGAATAGCTGCTAAAAGACATATAAACGCTACAAAACTTCTCATGTTGTATCCAAGAATTGTTCTCATTAATTAAAACACCTTTAGGAATCTATTTTTTTATAATAATTTTAATATGTTACAGTCTTATTCTCCTGCAACAACTGCATTCTGGCTACAACTACCTGTCCTAATGAGATTCCACCATCTCCTGAAGGAACTTTAGTATGGCTATACACCTGAAACCCATTTTTTTCAAGAGAATGAATCATTCCAGTCAAAATGATCAAGTTGTTAAACACTCCACCACTTAATACCACTCTCTTTATTCCTGTCTCAACACTTACCTTTTTAGCTGCGACTACAAAACTTGTAATGACTGTATGATGAAACTTAGAAGCAATGTCCTCAATAGATATGCTATTGCTAATATCTTGAACAATATTTCTAATACAAGGAATAAAATCAATTATAAGAAGTTGTTTGCTATGTATAGTATCTAATATTTTATTGTCTGAGTTTTGATGAATCGCTATTTCGTATCTTTCACGGTTTTCACTAAAACTGCTCTTACCCTGAAGCTCAATAGCTGCTTGACTCTCAAAAGTTATCTCATGTCTTATTGAACAAAGTGAGGCAACAGCATCAAAGAGCCTTCCACAACTTGAAGTTAATGGAGTATTTATCTTCTTTTTAATCATCTGAACAATAAAGGCAATTTTACTGCTTGAACTTTGAGCTTTTCCATTATTTAAGAAATCTTTTATAAAAGGAATATCAAGCAGAAACATATCATCACCAAAAGCTGCGTAGAGATAAGAGACAGCCATTCTCCAAGGTTCTTTTGCAGCAGCATCTCCTCCAGGCATAGGAAGATATTTAATGTGTGCTTTACGTTCAAATTTCTTCTCATTACAGACAAAAACTTCACCGCCCCATATATTTCCGTCAGTTCCAAGCCCTGTTCCATCAAGAGTTATTGCTATAACATCTCCTTGAATACCATTTTCAGCCATGCAAGAGACTGCATGGGCATGATGATGCTGGACTGGAACAAAGATTATTGATGATTTATCTTCATCTTTGTTATTAACTTTTTGACAAATATTGCTTTGTTCTTTAAAAGAACGGGCAAATTTTGTGCTTAGATAGTCAGGGTGAAGGTCATAAGCAACGACTTTTGGCTCAATATTAAAAATTTTTTTCAAGTGATTAATGCTATTCTTATAAAAATTAAAAACCTTTTCATTTTCAAGGTTTCCAATATGCTGGCTCAAAAATGCAAAATTACCAGAGGTCAGACAAATTGTATTTTTAAGATCAGCACCGCAACCTAAAATATAATCAACATTATCAGAATTAGAATCATAGTTAATACTATCAAATTCATAATCCATGTTGTTATATTCATCTCCAATATCGTTATATTTATGTTCATGTGCAATATCTTTATGTTCATGTGCAATTTTGTTAGATAAATCTAATCTCATGTAATTAGCCAAAATTATCGGAAGAGGAGCATATCCACGAGATCGCCTAAAAAAGCGGGGTATCTCATTTTGAACCTGAACTATTGAATCATCTGCTCTAAAATATATATCTCTGTTATGCAGAAGAAAATAGTCTGCAATGTTGGAAAAAGCATCGAGAGCATCTTGATTCTCAATAGAAAGAGGCTCTCCACTTCTATTCCCGCTTGTCATCACAATTATTGAAGGTCCATTTTCAAGTAAAAGATAGTGTAAAGGAGTATATGGAAGCATTATACCCAAAAATTGATTGTTTGGGGCAATATAACGTAGGGAACAACGATCGTTGTTCCCTACGTTATCATATAAAACCCCCTTTTTTTTTGCCAAAAGAACTATCGGACGGCTATGAGATTCAAGAATTTGCCTCTCCTTAGAAGAGATAAAAACTAATTCAGAAGCCGCATCAACTGATTTTGCCATAAGGGCAAAAGGTTTGTGTGGTCTTTTTTTTCTTCTTCTTAACTCAGCTACTGCATTTGAATTCATGGCATCAACTGCTAAATGAAATCCTCCAAGCCCTTTTATTGCAACAATTTTACCCTCTTTAAGTAGCATGGCTGCATATTCTAAAGAGCTAATAGAGGAGTCTAAGAAATTTGAATCATTCCCGCTATAATTAAAATTACTTCTTTTTTTATTGTCAGCAACTGATCTTATCAATTTATCATCAATAATTACTCTTCCCAATTTATCATCAATAATTACTCTTCCCAATTTATCGACAATAAATAGATGAGGACCACAGGTATGGCAAGCATTTGGCTGTGCATGAAATCGCCTATTTAAAGGATCGTCATACTCTTTTTGGCACTCTTGGCACATTGTAAAAACATTCATCGAGGTTTTAGGTCTATCGTATGGAATATCTTTAATAATAGTATATCGAGGTCCACAGTTTGTGCAGTTGATAAACGGATAGCCAAATCTTCTATCATTTGGGTCTTGCATCTCTTTAATGCAGTCATCGCAGACAGAGACATCTGGGGATATTAGAGTAACTTGTTGGCTATTTGACAGACAACTCTTTGATGAACAAATATTTGAGTTTTCTGATGAACCATCATCACTATTTGAGCTATTTTTAGATGTCTCATATAATGGAGAAAATTTAGTGCTTTTGGAGATAACAAAATCTTTATAATGTGATGGAGCAATAGATTGACAATTAATTTCAGAAATAATTGAAAGAGGTGGTTTTTTATCGGTTATATCAATTTTGAATCGTTCGATATTATTCAAATTATCAGAACTTGTTTCAACAATAACAGTAACACCTTTAGAGGTGTTAAAAACCTCACCTTTTAAACCGTAATGGTGAGCTAATTGGAAAATAAAAGGACGGAATCCAACGCCTTGAACAACACCTTTAATATTAAATTCTTTTGCAGTAATCTGGCTATTCATTTGGTATACTGCTCTCGGTTATAAGTTGAGTATTACATATATAAAAGCGAAATTTATTCCAATTTGAAATATAAAAAGAGTTTAATCGTTGACATCAAGGTTAGTAGAAACGATCATATTCATATTATTATCTGCAAAATTTAGCATATCTCTCATATCCTGAATTGTTTGGCGAGCTGCCTCTTCGTCAACTTTACTTATTGCAAAACCAGCATGGACAATAACATAGTCTCCAAGTTTGACATTATCAAGCAACATAAGACTTGCATCTCTTCTTACGCCATCAACGTCGACAGTTGCCACATTATTCTTAATCTCAACAATTTTTGATGGAACAGCAAGGCACATGATTCTATACTCCAATATTTTTATCAAATTAAACAATAATTAGTTCTTGTGTTATCAATTTTGGGGTTTTAAATATCTCTTAGGATAATAAAAACCCCACATTTACCTCTGTTTTTTAGAGATGAATGTGGGGTCTTAATTCCTTCAAATTTGATTAAATATTAGCTATTTATCAAATATTATCTTTATCCCCTAACCTCTTCTTTAACTGTTGCTGCAAGTTTAAAAAGAACAGTCAAAATAAGAAGTCCAGTTGCAAGAACGCCGAGGCTTATAACAATTTCTTGAACTGTAGGAATATATTCAGTTACATGGTGAAGCGGGTTTGGCACAAATCCACCTGAGATCATGCCAAGACTCTTATCAATCCAAGTTCCAATGAAAATCATAATGCAGGTAAATGGCAAAAGAGTCTCATTGTTTCTGAAAGCTGGCACAACAAGAAGAGCAATACCAATAAACATAAGAGTCATTGATGTCCACATCCAAGGAACTAATGCACCATGTCCATGCAACCCAAAGAATAGATACTTGATATGTGCCATGTGTCCGGGAATCTTGCTGTAAAAAACTACAAAAACTTCGCACAAAAAGAAGAACACATTTGCAATCAAAGCATAGCAGACAATCTTTGAAAGAGTCTGGATTGCTTCCCAGCCCGGATCAAATTTTGTGAATTTGCGAACAAGATAGCAAAGCAGAATCAGAAAAGATGGACCTGCTGCAAACGCAGATGCTAAAAATCTTGGAGCTAAAATAGCAGTAAGCCAAAATCCTCTTCCTGGAAGTCCGCAATAAAGATATGCTGTAACTGTGTGGATACCAATTGCAAACGGAATAGAAAGATAAATAAGAGGTTTTGTCCAAGCAGGTGGTTTAACCTGATTTCTCTCAGCTTCAAGAACCTTCCAACCAATTACTATGTTAAGGAATAGATAGCCGTTAAGCACACACATATCCCAAAAAAGCATTGAATTGGGTGTAGGATATAGAAGAACATTGAGCATTCTTATTGGCTGACCTAAATCTGCCACAATAAACATAAGGCACATGATTAGTGATGCTACTGCAAGAAATTCACCCAAAATGGTGATTCTATGAAACTTTTCGTAATCATGCAGATAGTAAGGGATAACCACCATAACACCTCCAGCAGCAACACCAACAAGGAAGGTGAAATTTGCAATATAAAACCCCCAAGAAACATCACGGCTCATGCCGGTAATCATAAGACCATTCATAAACTGGTCAACATAGAGTGCAAAAGCAACTGCCATGACTGTAAGCAAAGCACCAAGCCATATCCAGTATTTTTTGCTTCCTTTAATAGCTATTTCAAGCATAATTTAATGCCCCCCTACATGATATAATAAACAGAAGGCTCGGTTCCAAGCTCCTGTTTACGTCTTATTGCATAGTTCTCTTTCAGAATTGCCCGAACTTCAGATTCTGGGTCTTCCAAATCTCCAACAACAATCGCACCTTCTGATGCTTCAACACATGCGGGCTGCAAACCTCTCTCAAGACGCTCTGCACAAAGATTGCATTTTTCAACAACACCTTTAGAGCGAACAGGAAATTCAGGATTTATTTTTTCAATAAAAGGTCTTGCATCTCTGAAGTTAAAACTTCTTGAACCATAAGGGCAGGCTGCCATGCAGAAACGGCATCCAATGCAGCGGTGAAAATCCATAATAACAATACCATCTTCACGTTTGAAAGTTGCCTTTGTTGGGCAAGCCTGAACGCAAGGTGCATTTTTGCAGTGGTTGCAAGTTACGAGAAATGGCAGAGATTTGAATTTGTCAGCAAGAAACTCATCTTCCATCTCTGGAAAAGCGTTGTGATAATGCTCTTCCCATATCCATTTTATCTCTTGCATCTTTTTTGCTGGACGGGTATTGGGGTATTTTTCTTCATCTGGCTGAATACCAAAATCAGGGATATTGTGTGAATTACGACATGCAGCTACAACACTCTCCACAACCTCTTCAGTAATTTTGTTAGTATCAATTACCATTCCCCAACGTTTAGCAGTTAAAGCTTCAGTTTTTGCAGTTTTCACAGGAAGAGCTGCTTCGCCACCACCTGATGCAATAGAGACAGCCTTTATTGCTGGAGCTGCACCAATGGCGACCGCAGATATTCCAGCAACCTTTAGAAAGCCTCTTCTGCTGCTTTTATTCAGAAAATTCTCTCTTTTATTATTCATTGGCTACCTCCTTAGGGTCTGTATGACACTCCCAGCAATAGGGGTTTACAGAAGCGTAGTTATGGCATTTATCGCAAAATTTCTCTTTATCAACGTGGCAACCCATACAAGAATCTTCGCCTGTTGATAAACTCATGCCAAAAGTTTTACCATTTGCAGATTTATATACTCTTTTTGAATCTCTTACCACTGTGTCTCTCCACTCATCAAGAAGAGACATGTGGTTAGCTCTCATGTCATATTTATCAAGAACACATTTTTTTGCAGCTTTTGCCTTTGCTGAAAGTTCTGCCTCTGGTGCTGCATTGGTTCTGCCAATGTTAAACCAAAAAGGAAACAGGGCAACAATAACAAAAACTGTAAGTCCTGCAACGATTGCATTTCTACTCATCTTCTTCTTCCTCCATACCTGGCAGTGGGTCACAACGAAGGTCAGTCTCTCTCTCTTTTTCACCCGGCAGAATCAGAGCATTACCAACTAACTCATGGATACCACTGACTGTAACGCCTGGTACCCAATATTCCATTAATGTGGAGAGAGCAGCTCTATCAATTGCACAGATTGTTCCAAGTGTATTGACACCAAACTTCTCATGAACATATTTAACAGCATTTGCACGAGGCAGACCACCAGCCATTCTAAGTTCCATATTCTCACCAGCATTTAGACCAGAACCGCTGCCACAGCAGAAAGTTTGCTCACGAATGGTATTTGGTGGCATCTCAAAGAAGTTATCACACACATGTTGAAGAACATAACGAGGCTCATCAAGAAGACCCATGCCTCTGGAGGTGTTACAAGAGTCATGGTAAGTCATAATACGGTTTGCATTTCTGCTCTTATCAAGCTCAAGTTTTCCATGTTTTATAAGGTCTGCTGTAAACTCTGTGATATGAACCATTTTTGTTGATTTTGCATTTTCAAATTTGGTTCCAGTAATAGGGTTCACTGGCTCTTCAAGAAAATCTGCAGGACCATTCATTGTATCCATATATTGATGAATTACACGCCACATGTGTCCGCATTCACCACCAAGAATCCACTTAACTCCAAGACGCCTTGCCTCTGCATACATCTTAGCATTAAGTCTTTTCATTGTTTCGTGAGAGGTAAAGAAGCCAAAGTTTCCACCCTCAGATGCGTAAGTACTCCATGTAACATCAAGCCCGTATTTGTCTTTCAGATATTTAAAAAGAATCAAATAGCCCTGGCAGGTGTATGTTCCGGGATCAGCAAAAACATCACCAGAAGGTGTAATAAAGAGAATATCAGCACCTTTTTTGTTAAATTGTGGTTCAACATTAACGCCTGTAATCTCTTCGATGTCGTCAGTAAAGAACTCAATCATCTCTTTAAACGCATGAGGCTGGATTCCAAGATGGTTACCTGTTTTGTAGCAGTTTGAAATTGGAGTTGCAATCCAATCAATGTTAAGTCCAAGAAGGTTGAAAATCTCCCTTGCCATTATGGTGATTTCAGCAGTATCAATTCCATAAGGACAAAATACTGAACAACGGCGACACTCTGTGCATTGAAAGAAGTAATACCACCACTCTTTAAGCACATCTAAGGTCATTGGTCTGCCGCCAGACAGCTTTTCTCCGCCCGGAATCATTTTAAGAATTTGGGCAGCTTTGGTAAAATCATTTCTATAAACAGAACGTAAAAGTTCAGCTCTTAAAACAGGCATGTTTTTGGGATCGCCTGTGCCAAGAAAGAAATGGCATTTGTCAGCACACGCACCGCATCTAACGCATATATCCATGAATACCTTAAAAGTTCTGAATCTCTCAAGACGCTCCTTTATGGCGTTATGAATGATCTCTTTCCAGTTTTCAGGAAGTTTCCAATCATCATCAGTTGGGTTCCATGGTCTTGCATTGGGAAGTCCCAAAGTTTCAACGCTTTCTGCTTTTGCAGCATAGCAATACATTCCTGGTCTTATATGGACAGGTGTATCCATCCAGTTGCCGCAGGAAGGGGTGTGATCAATTTTGTCCAAAAGTTGATCAGGTTTAAGTTCGTCAGACATCTATTACTCCTCCTTATCCACTGGAAGTCCAGCTTCTATCATTTTTTCTCTGAAATGATCTTCATACTGCTCATAAGTATGAACATCTACAGCATAGTTCCAAGGATTAATATGTCTTTTTGCACGGGTATTATTTGCCATATTCCTTGTAGGACTTAAGAAAATTCCGCCAGCGTGCATAAGTTTACTCATTGGAAAATAGGCAAACAATACACTTACCATAAGAACATGGGCATAAAAAAGTCCGCCAACTCCGGGTGGAATCACAGGATGGAATGTAACCAAGCCCATTGTAAATTCCTTTACGCCTACAATGTCAACCTTTGTGAAATATCTCATAGCAATGCCAGTTGCAGCAATTCCAATAATCAGAAAAAGAGGAAAATAATCTGCTGCAAGAGAGATATAGCTCACCTTTGCATCAAAAATTCTTCTTGCAAGTAAAAAGAGAGCTGCTGCAAGAAGAACAATACCAGAGAGAAAAATTCCCGGAAGACCAATCTGAACAATGCCATCTAAGTATTCAAGAAAAGTCAAACAGACAGGCACAGGCTCTAAAAAGAATCTTAAATGGCGTAAAATAACCACTAAAAATCCATAATGGAACGCTAAAGCACCCAGCCACAAGAAAATCTCCCATGAATAGGTAAGTTTATTGTTTTCATCTCTGTTGAACGCAGCCTTTGTGTTCCTGAAAAGAGATCTAAATAGAAAAATCTCAAAAAGCATACGGATAAATACTCCGATTGCTGTATCAGGATTATCAATGCGGTTCTGTTTAATCCACGGAAGCGATTTCTGCTGTCCGCAAGTTGTAGGAATCCTGAATGGAACTGCCGAGCCTGCCCAACACATCACGCGATTTACAAAGCCATAAATAAAGGCAATAACCGCAAGATATGGAATGACAATCCCGAAGAGCCATTGAAGACCGACTCCTTCAACCCCTGCATAAGCCAGCAGAAAGAGCAGGAATACTCCTGCAAGGGGCAACATGTACTTTTGATTCATATTCCAAACACCTCACAATTTTTAGGTTGTCATTAATTTATGTTGTTACTAATACAATAAAAAAACTTATGAACAAAACATGGTTTTTTATATATCTTTGTCCAACAAAACATTAATGGCGACCTGATTTAAGATTTGCTTGAGCCAACAAGTTCGTTCTCATTAAGCTCAGTTACTAAACCCGCCCTTTCAAAAGCACTGTGAATACGCCTTTTAGCTTCAGTTGCCTTTAAAAGGAATATATTTTCCCTACACTTCATAAACCTGTTAAATGCTGCAAGGGCAACAAGATCAACTTTATGTTCAAATAGCTCATAAGACGAGATTACAGAATTAGATGAGCTTCCTCTAAATTCCTCCAAGCTATTTTGATCATTAAGTTTGCCAATTGTAGATTTAACAATGTTTTTTAGTTCAAATACAAATGCCACAGCTTCAGATGCAGAGAAGTTCTGCACAGCCCTGATACGAATAATTGGATCAAGAGCATTTTCTATTTTGTTTTGCTCTACAATATCTTGAGAATATTTATAATTTTTAGAAATTTTCATCTCTAAAATATCTCTAAAAGTATTTTCAAGGCTTTGCAGCGTTGCACTTCCAACTGGGTTGTCAAATTGGTTCTTGGATTTTTTTAGAAATTTAGCTGTATCTTCAGGATAGGAGTTGATTGCAGATTCAAACCATTTTTTTAAAATCTCTTCTTTTTTGAGTTCAAGTTGCTGATTAATATCCATATTATTTGATTAATATCCATTTAAAATAACTACAATAATTCAGGTTAGACCATATTTTTTTTAATCTAAGCGATATATCTATACTCTCATTTTATGTCAAGGATAAAAGCAGGAGAGTTCTCTCTATCTACAATTGATTGTATGATTAATTAGAGCTTTATTTTAGGCTTTTAACCAGATTCTCTGCAACGCTATAAGGCATATTGGGTAAGGCAGCAATCTCTTTTACGGTTGCCTTTTTCATATCAGTTATGCCTTTGAAATGGTTTAAAAGCATAATTTTTCTCTTTTTTCCAACTCCCGGAATATTGTCTAAAATTGATGTTTCTGCCAATTTTTCTCGTCTTTGCCTCTGAAAAGTTATTGCAAAACGGTGAGCTTCATCTCTAAGCCTTTGAAGAAGATGCAAAGCCTTGAGCTTATCCTGTGATTGAACCATATTTAACGGATTACTTCTACCCTGAACATAAACCTTGTCATGGGTTTCGCCTTTATCACTATCTTTTTTAGCAATGCCAATTACTTTTATAGCCTCTATCTTCTCTTTTAACTCTCTTTTTTCTAACTTTAATTCATCTAAAACAGCCAAAGCAATTGAAAGTTGGCCTTTTCCGCCATCAACAACCAAAATATTAGGAAAATCATTTCCAATCTTGCTCTCTATATGAGAATCAGCACTTTCATTTTTTTTAGAATCATAATTACATTCCCCAGCAAAACGTCTCCTAAGAACCTCGGCCATGTAGGAGTAGTCATCATGTTTATCAACATTTTTAATGATAAATTTGCGATACAATGATTTTGCAGGCTCTCCATTTATAAAAACAACCATAGAAGAGACAGGGGCTGTTCCTGAAATGTTAGAGTTATCAAAACATTCAATGCGTTCAGGATACCTTTCCATTTCAAGAATTCTTTGAAGAGTTAAAAGAGTCTCTCTGCTTTCACTGTTTTTAGAGATAGCGGCGATAAATTCTCTCTTTGCATTATTAATAGCCATCTCAACAATACGCCTCTTTTCGCCTTTTTCTGGCACTAAAATAGAGACCTTTCTACTATTTGCAGCAGAAAGAGTCTCCTCAAGAAGGGTTCTATCTTCAAAATCTTCTGCTACAAGAATTTGAGATGGAATAAATGTAGTTAATTTACAATTTGAATTTACAATGGGTTTATGATCGTTACTTGAATCTATTTGATAATATTGCTTTAAAAAAGCCTCCAATATGTAAGCTGTATCACTGCAACCACTATTATTACTATTTAGTGTGTGTAGATTTAATTCCAAATCAAATGGATAATGCTCTGTGCCTACAACATATCCTGATCTTACAAAGAGTATAGTAACAACTGCCCTACCCTCTTTCCCAACACATGCCACAACATCTCTGTCCATCATATCTTTTGAGGCTACAATTTGTTGTTCGAGACTCTTTTCAATTGCAAATATTGTGTCTCTTATTTTTGCCGCTTTTTCAAATTCTTGCTTATTTGCCTCTTCTGTCATCTCTTGTTTAAGCTGTTTTATAAGGTCTTGAGTTCTTCCTTTGAGAAAGAGCATTACATCATTTACCATCTTTTTATATAGTTCAACTGGCACATCATTACAGCAAGGAGCTAAGCAGGCTTTAATTTGAAATTGGATACAAGGTCTTGATCTGTGTTTAAAGCTGTTATCACGACATTTTCTTAATTGGAATATCCTATTGACCTGCTTTAACACTTTCTTGACGCTTTCGCCCGAAGAGTATGGTCCAAAATAGGCAGCACCATCATTTTTTATCTTTCTGACAAGTTGCAATAGAGGGTAATTTTGTTTGGTATCAATGCGAAAACAGGGGTAATTTTTTCCATCTTTTAAAAACACATTATACTTTGGCTTGTGTTTCTTTATTAGAGTGGCTTCAAGGATAAGAGCTTCGTGTTCAGTTGCAGTAACAATAACGTCAAAATCAACAATATTTTTAACAAGCAGGGTTGTTTTAAGAGCATGCCCAGATTCTCTTACAAAGTATGAAGAGAGCCTTTTTTTAAGATTTTTAGCTTTACCCACATAAATAATCTGACCCCGATTATCCTTCATAAGATAAACTCCGGGGTCAGATGGGGCAAGATCGTATTTTTCTTTAACTATATCAAGCATTATGTATCATAATCTTTCATTTAGTTTTAGCCCTGAAATAAATTTCTGAGCTGAAATAACTGAATTCGGCTAAAGCCGACTATTATTACAGTCCACTTTAGTGGACTTCTTTACATTCTTAACCGTGCGATTTATCGCTCTGCTATAAAAATTATAATTGCTACTTAAGCAACACCATAAATTTCTTTAACACGCTTGCGATCAATCACGCCATCACTTTTTCGGGGCAAACTCTCAACAAACTCAACATAACTTGGTTTTTTATATCGAGCAATACGAGAGCCAACAAACTCAATCAGCTCTTTTGCAGTTAAATTAGAGCCAAGTTTTTTTACGCAAACAGCCTTAACTCCTTCACCAAATTTTGGGTCTGGAACGCCTATAACACAGGTAGCCTCGATATCAGAATGTTCAAGAACAACAGCTTCCACTTCAGCAGGATAGACATTTTCGCCACCCGGTTTTATAAGCTCTTTTTCAGGTTTTCTACCCTCAAACCAAAGATAACCTTTAGAGTCAATATGACCAATATCTCCAGTGTGATGCCAGCCATTCCTAATTGTCGATCTATCATATCTAACTATTGATTTATTGTATTGAATTTTTGAGCTATCACATTCCATTCTTGAACTATCGTGTTCAATTGTTGAAGCATCAGATTGCTCATTTTTTGAAGAGCCACATTTCCAAAAACCCTGAAAAACAAGAGGACCACGAACAGCAATTTCGCCACTTTGACCAAAAGGCAAAATCATATCATTTTCATCAACAATTGCCATATTTGATATACAACATTGACGACCAGCAGAGCCAATACACTCTGATGCGTCAGATAGAGTTACAAACCCTGATGTTTCACTCTGTCCATAGAGTATCCAGAATCTGCTTGAAGTTTTTTCACAGAATTTAGCTATATTTGGGGGTGAATCTATGCCAACCGTGTTTTTAAGTGATGATATGTCATAGGTATTTTTATCAAATTCATCAAGTATATTGTTAAGAATAGGTGGAAAACTTGCCATTAAGGTAACCTTTTCTTTCTCAATCATTGAAAGAGCCTCTTGAGCATTGAATTTTTCCATAATCACGTTTTTTCCACCCATCTGCATAACTGCAAGAGATAAATTCATACCAGTTATGTGAAAAAGAGGCAGCATATTCAGGTAACTATCTGATTTTCGAAGATTCATGGTAAGACAAGTTTGAAGATTAGATGCAATTATGTTGTTGTGAGACAAAGCTGCTCCTCGTGGTTTTCCAGCAACTGCGGCGGTGTAAATAAGTGTAAAAATATCATCAGGATTATGTAGAAACGGTGTAAACTTACAATCTGCTGTTTCATCTCTATTTTTATTACCATCGCAAGTTGTATTTTTATCACAATTTAAGTTTTCATCGTAATTTTCATCAAAATCTACAAGGGTTAAGCTAAATTTTGATGCTGACACTTCTGATAGTTTTTTTAAAGCAAAAGCCTGTTCGCTTTGAGTAGAATCAAAAAATAGAACCTTTGAGCCAGAATCTTTTATAATATATGAAAGTTCATCAAGCGATAAACGCCAATTTAATGGCACAAGCATCGCACCAATTGCAGATGTAGCACCGTAAAGAGCAAGATATTCGGTTTTATTCATTGAAAGAACAGCAACACTTTTGTGTGGTAAGACCCCGTAACCAGAAAGTTTAGAGGCAAAAATATTTACTTTAAAAAAAAATTCACTGAAGGTAAGAGATTTCTCACCCTCCACAATTGCTATATCATCGGGAAACAGCAAGGCATTTCGTTTGAGCATGTCATAAACTGAGAATGTAGAAGACACTTTTATTCCTCCTGATTAATTTAGTTAGAAACAATTTAATGGTTGAAATAGAGGCAAACAACAACAAATTATATATAATTTAAAAATTCAATTAAAACAACTGGAGAAGATTTGGAGAGAATTAGGAAATAAGAACAATTAGGAGGTCTAAAATGTGGATTGTGGATTGGAGCGGGAAACGGGATTTGAACCCGCGACTTCGACCTTGGCAAGGTCGCACTCTACCACTGAGTTATTCCCGCTCTAAAGAGAATCTTTAAAAAAAAGACGTGGACTTTCTACATTGACACTTAAATCTTGTCAAGATTTTTCTAACTATAGGTTTGATAGATTTGACAACTTTTTGAAGTTGTCAAATCTTAATTCATATTTTAACCTCTGTTGATGAATCGGCTAATGGATCAGCCTGATTAAAATCAATTATTGAAACATCGTTGAGATATTTTTTCGTCTGATATTGTCTTATTTGTTGGATTTTGGATACAATATTTGCAATTCTTCTGGCTGATTTCTCTATGTTATTAATATATTTCAAAGTCTCTTCAGGAATATCTTGTGTCATACACATCAACTCAATTGTTCCAAGAAGAGTCATAAGAGGCTGATTTAACTCATGGGCAGTTGCTCCTGACATCTCTAAAAGCACCTTTAACCTCTCTTCGTTCATTTTAATATCTTGATGCTCAATAAGTTTCTTATTAGTTTCTCTTAAATCTTCTTCAGTCTTCTTCCTAAGCTTTACCTCCTCCATTGCCTTATTTCTGAGAGTTCTATATTCAGAGACTTTTCTTGATAGTTCAGTTGCATTTTCAATTGCCATAAGAGCAAAGTATTCATCTGGTTTAGCAGAAGATGGCATAGATGAAATAACCGTCTTTTGTATCATATAAGAGCCATCAGATAGAGTACATGGAACTGTATTTCTATGAAGCTGCGAGGAGAAAAGGACAGGAGGACCACCTTTGAAGACATAGTCAACCCTCTCTTTAAATCCAGGAGAGTTAAGCGTTGAGAATTTTTCTATAATATTTTTACCCACAATATCAGGTGGCTCAACATTACTCCACTGAGCAAGGCATTTATTCCAAAAGATAACCTGATAATTTTTATCAAATATACATATACCAACAGGCACATAATCAAGGACACGATAGCCATGAGGACAATGGTTTATAACTCCATCAAAGTTACTAAAATCTTTTTCCAAAATATCTATTTGAGGCATATTCATTCTATTCACCCAGCATACTTTTTTAAAGCATACATACCTTAAAATTCAAACTTTTTTTCAATAGTTTCAATAAGGGTATGAATTGCGGCAATTTTCATAAAAAGAGCAATATCACCATCAATATCAAGCTCATCTATGGAAAAACGAGTTCTTGCAAGTAGTACATGGGAATCTTGCTGGGTAACTGAGGGTTTATTAATAAAATTTTCTGGGTCAGTCTCAATATATTCAGGAACTGAATAGTCAAATGTTAAATCAAGTATATTTGAGATAGAACCCATAACACCATTAAGCACTATATTTCCAACCTCACAAAAAGTTCCAGCTCTCAAAGCATCCATGTCTAAATCATCAGATTCATCAACAAGAACAGCAACTAATGAAGATGCTGTCTCTGTAGGAAACATCAATTGAGCCGAGCCGCTTATTGTACCTTTAAAACTAAGTGAAACAGCCGATATACTACTATCTTTGGCAAATAGTTTAAGCTCTTCTTTAAAATCTTTACTTGAAACTATTTTAACATGAGGGACACTCAGAGTTATGTGGCAAGAGAGCATGGTATTTAAAACAGAAGCACCTTTGCCTACACCTATGTTGCACAACTCTTTTATTGCTTCAAGCTGTTCGTGGGATATATTTATTTTATCCATCTTAAAATTATATCAACCTTTACTTTTTGGTGATTTATTTATTAAGTGTATCAAACAAAAAAATGCTTAATTATTAGTGAGCATTTGATTGGTTATGAAATAAATTACTAAGAATATTAATTAGCTGTTCAGGATCAGGTGGTTTATTAATAAATTGAGTTGCTCCAAGCCCAATACATTTTGTTTTAATTGTGTGTTGAATATCGGCTGTAAGGACAATTACAGGAATTTTAATATTATGATCATTTAATTTTTCAAGAAACTCTATCCCACTCATTTCAGGCATGAGAAGATCCAAAATAATTGCATCTATAGGTTTATCTTTTGAAAGGACAATATCTAACGCCTGAAGTCCATTTTCCGCTTCATTCACTATATAACCTTTTGCTGACAATATTCTTTTTACACCACGCCTTGTTAGCCATGAATCATCAATTATTAATATATTTGGCATATATATAAATCCTAATTTAAGTAACTAAGAAATTAAAAACATATCTAAAGTCTATAAGTTAAAAGAATTACCATTATTTATTTTCAGTGGCAACATATTTAATTTGCATATACAAAACAAAAAATGTTTTGATCTACAATCAGTTTTATGATGCAATTTTGCACAAAGATTGTATAAAGCTATAAGTTAAAAAAGCTCTAAAATTATTTCTTACCCGAATTTTTACACATATATATTACAGAACATAAATGTTTTTTTGAGAAATACTATGCCTGATATAACGATTATACAAGATACAACAAATTCACAAGATGACAGACAGACTTTAGACTCTATACTTGAAGATATTTCACTTGAGTGTGTCCTTGCCGATATTGCTGATCCCGAAAGTTTTTCAAAACTTTTAGTGCTTCTAAAGAGATTTTTTCAAAAGGCAAAAGATTGTAATTGTTCAGAACTTGCTGAAGATGCAAAAAAAGCTGGCAAAATTGTAAAATCTATCATGGAACATAAAAAATCTGACTCATTATCTCATGATACATCAAGCAACGATAAGTTATCGGATAACATATCAGATATTGAGAATCAGATTGATTCTGTAAACCTTATAATATCTGAAATGAAATCTTTTCTACACTTTATTACGCAGTCATCAACAAAAACTCCTTCTTCAAACACTCCAGAGGTAGTTCAACACTCTGATTCAAATATTATTGAAAATATAGTATTCCAAATAGATAAATTGGCAATTCCTGTTGCCCCACCCCCGCCCCCCTCCCCAATTGGGAGGGGGAATAATTACTCCCTCCCCTTGGGGAGGGGTGGGGAGGGGCAAAATAATTATCTGGAAAGCTATAGAACTCAAGAAGTTGATTTAGATGAAATTACTCCAAATATAGTTGCTCAAGAGGTTAAAATTGAACAAAGAGAGATAAACTTAAGCCACCCAGGTCAACTTCCAGCTTTTCTAAATATTGAAGATTTTGCAGAATTTCTATCATTGCAAAGCAATACACTTGAAAAAATGGAAGTTCTTATTTTGGATATTGAAAAAAATAACAACAGAGCCTATGCACAAGGCGAGCTCAAACGCCTTTTTCACACAACTAAAGGAGAGGCAGGTTTCTTAGGGCTTAAAGATGTAGAAAAAGTGTGTCATAAGGCAGAAGACCTTATGGATACCCAAAATTTTGGAAATATTGTGGATACACTTCTTGCTGTAAAAGATTGGCTTGAGTCAACTTATAGTGTTTATGCTGGAAATTCTGCTGTAGCACCATCTATTCAAGATATCCTTTTATTATTTGATGAAGATAAAATTGCTCTTAACAATGCGGATAAACTTAATGGTAATCAAGATAATGTACAGCAAAGTGCAGATATATCTGATCAAGCTGATAAAAAGTTGAACTCTTCTGAAGTTGAAGAGTTTAGCTCTCTAACTAACACATCGCCAATATTGACTGAATCTATAAATGTAGATGCAGCTCGTTTAGATAGAATGGTCAATATAATCGGAGAACTTGCAATTGCAGAGTCTATGGTTACTCAATCTTCTGAAATCAAGAATATAGCATCATCAACCCTTTTAAGGGCATTAAGTTCGCTTCATAAAATAACTAAAGAGCTTCAAAGTCTTGGTTTGAGTTTGAGAATGATTCCTCTTAAATCACTTTTTAACAGAATGGAGAGGGTAACTCGTGATCTTGCTAAAAAAACTGGTAAACAGATTCATTTCGTAATTAAAGGGGAGTTGACAGAGCTTGACAAAACTCTTGTTGATAAACTTGGAGATCCTTTGATCCATCTTGTCAGAAATAGTGTAGATCACGGAGTTGAGGATAGCATAGTAGAGCGAATAGATGCTGGCAAATCAGCAACTGCAACTATTGAACTTAGAGCATTTCATAAAGGTGGGTATCTTTTTATTGAGGTTGAAGATGATGGCAGAGGAATCAACAAAAAAAGGCTTTTAGAAAAAGCTATATCTCAAGGCGTTATAAAGCCAACTTTACAAGAGAGCGAAAAGCTATTTAGTGATAAATTATTGAGTGATGAGATACTCAATTTAGTATTCCACCCAGGACTTACTACAGCAAATAAAATAACTGATGTCTCTGGTCGAGGTGTTGGTATGGACGTTGTCAGAAAGAGTATTGAATCTTGTAGAGGTAAAGTCTCAATATCTTCAATTGAAGGAAAAGGGACAATCTGCACAATAAAAATTCCTCTGACTCTATCTATCATTGATGGTCTTGTTGTTCGTGTGGGAGATGAGGTATATGTAATTCCTACACTATCTATCGTAACATCACTCAAAGTTGATAAAAAAGATATTTCAAATGTATTTGAAAAAGGTGAGATGATAAATGTGCTTGGAAAACTTATTCCACTTTTCAGGCTCAATAGGCTTTTCAAACTAAATAAAGGCTCAAAAAATTTCTTTTCCAACTTAAATTCTAATTCAAAATACATAGATGATTTAGATGGAGTTGTTGTTGTGGTTGAAGATAATGGGTTTCATATAGCACTTTTAGTAGATGAACTGATTGGAAAACAGAACACCGTAATAAAAAATCTTGGAATGGGAATTAATGAAATTAAAGGTGTCTCTGGTGGAACAATAATGCCAGATGGAAGGGTGAGTTTAATCCTTGATATTGCAGGGATTATTGATTTATCTCACTCTGAGCCGTGACTCATTTATATCAGAGTTTGACACATCTTAATTATTCGGGTAAAAGCTGTTGAACATTTTAAATTGACAACTGATTTAACTATTTTAAACTGTTTTATTCAATTCTGAGCATTTTTATTAATTAATTAAAAAAATTAATTTAAGGAGATCATAAATGGCTGGTATTAATAAAGTTATTATTATTGGTAACCTCGGGGCTGATCCAGAACTTCGATATTCACCTCAAGGAATGGCATTTTCCAATTTTTCGGTTGCAACAACCGAATTATGGTCTGATAAAAGTACAGGTGAAAAACAAGAACGGACAGAGTGGCATAAAATTGTAGCATTTGGAAAAACAGCAGAGAACTGTGCTAAATACCTATCAAAAGGAAGACAGGTTTATGTCGAAGGTAGACTCCAGACAAGCTCTTATGAAAAAGATGGTCAGACTCACTATATCACTAAAATAATGGCAGACACTGTAAATTTCCTTGGAACAAAGCAAGATGGTGCTGGATACAATCAAGGCGGCTATCAGCAACAAGGTGGGGGAGGATACCAACAAGGAGGCGGATATCAAGGCGGCGGTGGATACCAACCTCAAAGGCAACAACAACCATCTAATCAAAACTTTGGGGGCTATCCAGCAGCACCGCAGACTAATCCAAATCCTAACCCCATGCCAAATGATCCAGGAATGGTTAGCAACATTCCACCAGAAGATGATATTCCATTCTAATGCTCCATAATATTTAAAGCGTATAGTTGTAAAATAAACTTAGATTTGACAATTTTTAGAAAATTGTCAAATCTAAGTTTATATACATTTTGATTTTTTGCACTCAATTTTTTGTTGGTTCATAATATATGTATAAATATCTTTTCGGACCTGTTCAATCACGCAGACTCGGGGTCTCTCTTGGAGTTGATTTAGTTACACGCAAAATATGCTCTTTAGATTGCGTTTACTGTGAATGTGGAAGTACTACAGAACTTACTCTTGAACGAAAAGAGTATGTCCCTTACAACAAGGTGATTGAGGAGCTTCGACACTACTTATTAAATCACCCAGCTCCTAACTACATAACCTTTTCAGGCTCTGGAGAACCTACTTTAAACTCTCGAATTGGAGATGTGATAGAGTATATAAAAAGCTCAACACCCCAAATCTCTGTTGCAGTGCTTACCAATGGCACACTTTTAGGAGACAAAGCTGTCAGAAATGGGTTGTTAAAAGCAGACCTTGTAGTACCCTCACTTGATGCAGCATCTTTAAAATCATTTAAAAATATCAACCATCCACATAACTCAATAGATTTAGTTTCCTATATTCAGGGCATTGTCGATTTTAGAGATATTTATAAAGGCAAACTTGCTCTTGAGATTCTTATTCTACCAAATTTTAATGACTCAACTGAAGATATCAAGTTGCTAAAAGATGCGTGTTACAAAATTAATCCAGATGTTATACAACTTAACACTCTTGATAGACCAGGGGCTATAGCTAATCTAATCCCTGCATCACAAGATTTACTTGAATCAATCAGAGACTATCTTCAATCTAAAGAATCTGAAAAAATAGCCAAATTAACTGAAACTCAATCAGCTAAAACCCAATCTCAACAAAACCTTACTTTTAAGCCTATTCCTGTTGAAATTATTGCTTCAAGGCTTAAAGGGAAAAATGATGATATGCAATACCGTGGCGGCGGCGGTGGTATTATAAACAACCCTTCAAAACAATAGAATTCTTGCAAAACCTGCATCAACCTCTTGTATTTAATTGGATAGAAAATGAGTTGTGCAGGAGGTCAAATGAGATTCAAAGCAATGAAAATAGATGACTTACGTTCTGCAATAATGTTCATTACAATCATTCCAGTTGGAAATGCCCCATTTTCTCCAATTGGAATGATTCGCTTTTTTCCCGTTGTTGGGCTAATTCTTGGTCTTTTACTTGTCTGTGTTGATGCTTTTGCCTCTCTGTTCTGGACTGCCCCTGTTGTTGCCCTTATAGATGCTATATTTTTAGTCATTTTAACTGGAGCATTTCACTTAGATGGGCTTGGAGATACCTCTGATGGACTATTTAGCCATCGTTCTAAAGAACGCTCTCTTGAGATTATGAAAGATAGCAGAACAGGAGTGATGGGGTTAATTGCGATCTTTATATCTCTTGCTATAAAAATTGCTGGAATCTATTCAGTTAAAATTCTATACAGTGGTAGTGGTGATTTATTAAGCGAAATATTGGTGCTAACTATTGTGCCATCATACTCAAGAGCATCAATGCTATTTGGTATCCGATATTTTAAATATGGAAGAGATTCTGGCACAGGTCATAGCCTTTTTGAAAAGAGGTTACCACTGAGAGATTTTATTTTTATATCTGTTCCAGTGATTTTATCCTTAATGCTTGGGTTCAAAGGTTTGATTCTCAACTCTTTTTTTGTGCTAACTGTCTTTTTGATTCTTCTTTTTTATAAAAAAAAGATGGGCTGTATCACAGGCGATATGTTGGGGGCAATGTGTGAGATAACAGAGTCAAGCCTGTTTCTCATTTGTGGTGCTGGCTTGTTTATACTCTAATCGGGTATTAATTGAGCTTTTGTATTTAAGTAGGACGCTGCCAGTCGTATCTACCAATTTCAAGAAATTTATGGTGTTATTTTATTCCCATTCCTTAAGGAGTTTAGATTTATGATCAAAGGTCATGGCGGCAATGTTCATGCTTTAGCTAAACAACATAATTGCTCAATTGATCAAATAATAGATATGAGCAGTAACATTAATCCTTTAGGACCGCCTGAAGGGTTGGAGGAGTTTATTGTAGAAAATATCCATCTTATTCGCTCACTTCCCCTGCCTGATGCTGCTGACATGACAGCAGCATTTAGCAAGTATTATAAAGTGCCATTAAATAGAGTAATGGCTGGTAATGGCACTACTTGGTTTATCTATACTCTGCCGATAGCTCTTAACTCTAAAAAAATTTTGATTGTTGGTCCAACATATTCAGATTATCAAGATGGTTGTATAATGAATCAGGTAACATGTGAATTTTGCATGACAAGCGAAGAGAATAATTTTCAGCCAGATATAAACAAAATAAGCGAAATGGCAAAGAGTTCAGATACAGTAATTATCTGCAACCCTAACAACCCTACTGGCTCACTTATTCCAATAGATAGCATCATTGAGCTTCTTAAACGCCATCCCGCAACATATTTTATTATTGACGAATCATATCTTCCTTTTTTACAAAATGCAGAAAAGATAAGTTTAATCTCACAAACCTCATTTCCAAATTTGATTGTACTATCTTCCATGTCAAAAATATTTAGGATTCCCGGACTTAGAACTGGGTATCTGTGTGCTGACCCTGATGTTATCCAAAAATTGATGAGATATTATCAGCCTTGGTCAGTAAATGCTCTCTCTCAAGCTGCAACTGTTCATATTCTTGAGAACTATGAAGTAATAGAGCCTTTTCTTGAGATGACCCGCTCATTTGTTGAGATAGAAAAAGAGTTTTTTTTAGATAGGGTCAATTTATGTAAAAATATTAAGTTCTATCCATCAAAGAGCTATTTTATCCTTGCAAAACTTATGGGAAAAATAAACTCTGATGAGCTGTGCCGCAAAGTTGGCGAAAATAAAATTTTGATTCGCAACTGCTCTAATTTCAAAGGTTTATCAGATAGGTTTGTTAGATTTTCACTAAGAGATAGAGAGACTAACTTGAAGTTGGCAAAAATTATAGTAAATAGTCTTGCAAACTCTATGTGATACACTATTTGAGTTAACCTTCGTAACTACTAATGTTGTTTGTGGTAAACAATGGTGCTTCAATGTTTAATGATCAGCTTCTCTATATTGTTATATTTGCATATATTCTTGATATAATTCTGGGCGACCCTCGTTGGCTTCCACACCCTGTAGTCTTTATGGGAAATGCTATCTCTTTTTATGAACCACGTTTTAGGCGGCTATTTAAAAGCGATTTTTTTGCAGGTCTTATTTTTGCTATTTTTCTAATATTTTCAGCATGGCTTTTTGCTTTTTCAATAATTAAACTATCTTCAACTATTCACCCATTTCTAAGCACAATAGTTGAAGTGATATTGCTCTTTTTTTCTCTTTCAACAAGAACTTTGGCAAAAGCAGCATTAGAAGTTGACAAAGCATTTAAAAATGGCGGACTTGATTTAGCACGCCTTAAAGTCTCAATGATAGTTGGAAGAGAGGTAAAATATCTTGATGAAACAGGAGTGGTAAAGGCTGCTGTTGAAACAGTTGCCGAAAATTTTGTTGATGGATTTTTATCCCCTTTATTCTTTGCAATTATAGGCGGGATTCCAGCAGCATTTGCATATAAAATGATCAATACCTTAGACTCAATGGTTGGATACCGAAATGATAAATATATTCTCTTTGGAAGGGCATCAGCAAGAATTGACGATTTAGCAAATTTTATTCCAGCAAGAATTTCTGTAGTTATAATCTCAATTGCAGCAGCCATGATTTCATTAAAACGGGGGAAACGTTCATTTATAAATGCTGTAAGAGAAGGAAAAGAACATAAAAGTCCAAATTCAGGTTATCCAGAGGCGACATTTGCAGGTGCAATTGGGGTAAAACTTGGAGGACCAAATTACTACCACGGAATACTTGTTCAAAAGCCCTATATAGGTAAGAACTTTGCCGATCCTAATATAAAAGCTATAAAGATGGCTTGTGAACTTATGCTATTGTCATCAGTTATCGCTATTACGATCTCAATAATTGCTATTTTTGCTAAAATTATTTTGTAATAGTGTTTGTGGTTACTTAAATTAAGTCAATATAATAGAAAAAGGAGACAATAATGGATCAAGAAAACAAATTGAATGAAGATAATAAACGTGAAGTAATGGTAACTATTTTGTTAAAAAGTGGACGTGAACTTCAAGGAAAAGTTAATATTCTTGATTATAAACGCTTTTCTGATTTTATTGATGACGATAAATCAGCTCATGTAAAGATGTATAATGCTATAGAGACGGGTCAAATTAAATCTGCCAGACCAAAATTTGTCTTAATACCTAAAAACAGCATTGATTGGTATATCCCTGTTGATCAAAAATGAGGTAAAGATGGGTCCACGATAAATTTAACAGTTAAGTATCTGAAATAACCGATAAAAAAGCCTCGGTTTCTTGTTGGACTGCACTCATAAGTAGGTTCATTTTTTCCATCTCCCCACTTTTAGCGGCAAGCTCAATCTTATAAGCCACATCGCTTAATCTATGGGCAGAAGAGTTTGCCGCAACTCCTTTGATGCTATGTGCCTGCTTCATAACGCCTTGAATATCACCATTACGTAATAACTCTTTTAGGCTTTCTATATACTTTGGTAATGATTCAGAAATGACTTTAAGAAGTTGTCCTATAACAGCCTCATTTCCGCCTACACGATGCGAAAACTCTTCTTTGTCAAATATTTTTCTTAAATCCAAAACTTCACTTTCTGTTTCACTAACTTCACTTTTGATTTCACTTGAACATTGAGTTTCAGGAACACAAATTTTCTTTGATACTTTGATGTGTCTGAGGATTGCAGCACGTAATTTTTCAGAGTCAACTGGCTTAGATATGTAGTCATTCATTCCAGCATCAATACACACTTTACTATCATCTCGTGTTGCATTAGCTGTCATGGCAATGATTGGAGTGTTGAAATTTTCACTCCTTATTATCCGTGTTGCTTCAATTCCGTCCATCTCTGGCATCTGAACATCCATCAAAACTATGTCATAGCTATTCTTACGTATTGCATCAATAGCCTCTTTGCCATTACAGGCAACATAAGCAGAAATTCCCATTTTTTTTAGAACTATCAATCCAAGACGCTGATTGAACTCATTATCCTCAACCATTAAAACAGTAAGTCCATGAAATTCCGAACCTGATATTAAATCAGAGCCATTCATTTTATCAGAGCTGATATAACCGCCGTCAACAACTTCTAAACCCTTCTCAACCTTTACGGTAAATTTGAATGTAGAGCCTTTCCCATACTCGCTTTGCACTGAAATAGTGCCACCCATAAGCTCAACAAGCCTTTTTGAGATCACAAGACCAAGACCAGTTCCACCATATTTTCTTGTTGTTGAAGCATCAGCTTGAGAAAACGGCTTAAACATTTTATCTAAACGATCTCTATGAATACCGATACCAGTGTCGGTTATCTCAAAAGTTATTGTTAAATGCTCTTGTGATTGATTAATTTCATTGGCATTTTGTGATTGAACCACTTCATTCTTGACATCACTTTTAACATCAACATCAATATTGATATGACCTTTGGCTGTAAATTTAACAGCATTGTTGAGAAGATTTAAAATAACCTGACGCAAGCGATTAGAATCCCCTTTGATAAAACGTGGAGTTTCAGGCGACATGTTGCACCCAAGTGTTAGACCCTTTCCAGAGGCTTTTATCTTTAGCATATCTGTTATCTTGCCAATTAGATTTTTAAGATCAAAATCAACTGATTCCAAATCAACTTTACCAGCTTCGATTTTTGAAAAATCTAAAATATCTTCAATAAGTGATAGCAATATTTCAGACGATGTAGAGAGCATATCAACATACTCTTGCTGCTCTTTGTCAAGCTTAGTCTCTTTAATGAGCCTACTCATACCAATGATTACGTTCATCGGCGTTCTTATCTCATGGCTCATGTTTGCAAGAAATTCAGATTTTGCACGATTGGCAGATTCAGCAGCCTCTTTTGCTTTTATTAAATTATCTTCCACTCTTTTACGCTCTGCAACATTCCAAACTGAATCCATAAGCAAAGTAAGCTGGCGAACATCTGACTTATCATAGTCATAAGGTTTATTTGCAACCCCTATAACTGCTTGAATAGTATCTTCAATAATGACTGGCACTGTCATAAATCTGTAAAGATTAGCGTGTCCTTCAGGATAACCTTTTTTAAAAGGGTGTGGAGATTGAAAGTCATTTATAATAATAGCCTCTTTCCGCCTGACAGCTTCGCCCCATGCTCCTGTTTTATCAAGATGGTAAATGGTCTGAGGTTCTGTAATTGAACACTCTTTCATAACTTCATTTGACCACGTATTTAATATAAACTCCTTATTAATTGAATCATAATAGTAGATATAACCTATCTTACTTTCTGTCAGTTCAATAGCTTCAAATAGTGCATAGTCAAGAAGAGATTTTGCGTTATCTGTTTTGTATTGCGAAATTCTTAAAAGGCTTTGAAGGCGAGCTTCGTTCCTTTTAAGGTATTGTTCATTCAATTTAAGCCTATTTTCTACTTTTCTACGCTCTATAATTTCGTTCTCAAGTTGAGAGTTTTTAAGCTCTATTTGTTCGTTTTTAAGTTTTATCTCGGCATTTTGAGTTTCAAGTTGTTTTCGCAAATCATTAATCTCTAAGTGCTTATTAATTCTTGCAAGAACTTCATCTATTAAAAAAGGCTTAGTTATATAATCAACTGCCCCAATTGAAAAACCTTTAACTTTATCTGAACTTTCATTATCTGCGGTCAGGAAAATTATAGGAATATCAGATGTTGATGGGTTAGTTTTTAACTTCTGACACACTTCAAAACCGTCCATTCCCGGCATACGAATATCAAGCAAAATAAGGTCTGGTTTTCCTTTTATTGCTTTTTGAACTCCACTTTCTCCATTAGTTGCCACCATAGGAGAAAAGCCCCAGGATTTTAAAGATTGTGTCAAAATAGCAAGGTTTGTCTGCTTGTCATCAATTATTAAGATATTCTGCTGTTGTTTCATAAATTATACCTTTTTAAACAAATATCGCTAATACCAACATTGCACCTATTTTCTATAATACTGAAGAGTTAAGAGCTTTTTCCAAAGCAATCTGTAAATCTTTCATTGAGTATGGTTTGTGCAAAAATCCCTGTATTTTCTCTGAATTTTCGGGAGACATGGCAGAGGCTTCATCATAGCCACTTGCCAAAATTGCTGGGATATCTGGATTTATCTTTCTTATCTTTGATAAAGTTGCCCACCCGTCAAGTTCAGGCATGGAAAGATCAGTGATTATGCAGTTTATAGAGTTTCTATGGATTTTAAAAAGTTCTACAGCTTCCATACCATTAGCAGCAGATATAACTTTACAACCAATATTTTTTAACACAGATGTTGTCATATTACGCACCATCTGATGGTCTTCAACGAGCAATACAGTAGGAGATGATTTTATTTTTTGCGGCTGAATTGATTTTTTTAATGGTCGGACTAAGACGTCTAAAGATAGAGGAACAAAAATCATAAATGAGCTTCCATGACCTGTTTTACTACTAACAGCAATAATACCCTGCCATGATTTAACTATTCCTAACACAATTGCTAACCCTAATCCACGACCTATAAATTTGGTTGTAAAAAAGGGGTCAAATATTTTGCCTATATCCTCTTCTGGAATTCCATATCCAGTATCAGTAACTTCGATATAACCATATTTATCTGAAGATGGTTTAGCACCAGCAGGAAAGAGGTTAGATTGTGGAATATCAGAGCTGTCTATTAGTTTTGTAATAATATTGATTTTGCCTTTATCTTCGACAATACTTTCATAAGCATTTGCAATAAGATGGTTTATAAGTTGCTGCATCTGACTTGCATTTGCATTGATAATAAGCTCTTTATCGGTAAAGTCTGTCTCTATTATAATATTGCTATTTGTAAAAGGCGGCATTACTGCCAAACTTCTGCGACAGCACTCTGAAATATCAATAGGTTCAAGCGTAATGATTTTTTGTCCAAGATATGTAAGCATTGCACCGCTGACATCAGACGCACGCCAGACAGCTTGAATTGCACTTTTGATATTATCCTTAATATAGGAATCTTCTTCTAAATATTCTAAAGCTAACTCTAAATGTCCGCTAACAGCATAAAGATAATTATTAAAAAGATGGGCAATTCCTCCTGCCATTTGACCAAGACTTTCAGCTTTTTGGAGTCTTAAGTTTGCAGCCTCAAGCTCTCTTTGCTTTTCCTCTGACTTTTGACGATCTATTATTTCGTTCTGAAGTTGGATATTTTTAAGTTTTATCTCAGCATTTTGAGCTTCAAGCTCTTTTCTCAATATATGAATTTCCAAATGACGATTGATCCGTGCAAGAACCTCTTCGGGCTGAAAAGGCTTTGTAATATAATCAACTGCCCCCATTTGCAGCCCTTTTATTTTATCTGTTTGATCAGAATCTGCGGTTAGAAAGATTACAGGAATTGAGGAAGTAGAGGGATTTGCTCTTAACTTTTCATAAACTTCAAAACCGTTCATACCCGGCATATAAATATCTAATAAAATAAAATCTGGCTTGCCTTTAATTGCTTTTTGTAAACCACTCTCTCCATTTCGAGCGATCATGCAATCAAAATCCCACGATTTTAAATTTTCGGTCAAAACTCCAAGATTTGTAGGGTTATCATCTATTATTAAAATTGTCTGGGATTTTTTCATAATTTATTTCTCCTAATTAGATAAGGCTCTATAAACTCTACAATCTTCTCATCTTCAAAAGCTGCTGCCATGCTGCTAATTTTCTTTGCAAATTTGATATAACGTGGATCGATCTTTTTGAGCTTCTCTGTAAAATCTTCAATCTGCACAACTTTACCTAAAGATGCCAATTCATACAAAACTTCAAGTTGTTCAGGCGGCGGAACAATAATCTCTTCTTTTATAATGTCAATCAAATTTAAATCTTTAGAATATATGTTTGTTCTATCAATTTGGACATCTTCTTTATAAGTATCTTCTTGATATAGCCACTCTATTTGCAGGTGATTTTCTATAAATTTGACAAGAGAAACGGCATCTACAGGCTTTGAAAGAAAACCATCACAGCCAATTCTTAAACTCTCAGATTCATCTAACGGATAACTACTGGCAGATAAAGCTAATATAGGTGTCTTCTGAAAATTTGAGTTTTGGCGAACTCTATTAACAAACTCAAATCCAGTCATAATTGGCATAACAAGATCAGTTATAATCAAATCTGGTGTAATTTTTTCAACAAGCTCTAAGGCTTTTTCTCCATTTTCCGCCATAAAAATCAAAAAGCCCAAAGGTTCAAGCATAAGAGCAAGCACCATTCTATTATCCATAATATCATCAACAACAAGAATGGTTATACGCTCTCCTTTATAGCCTGTTATACATTGTTCAAAATTGTTTATTGTATGGTGTAGTTTCATCTCAATAACAGGCAGATCAATTTTAAACCAAAATGAACTACCTTTTCCCAATGTGCTTTCAACCTCAATATCTCCACCCATTAGATTTACAAGCTGTTTGCTTATAGCAAGTCCAAGCCCAGTTCCTTCTGCTCTTCGTGATATATCGCCAACCTGTGTAAATGCTTTGAACAGGCTGTTTTTATGTTCTGGTGTCATGCCAACTCCTGTATCTGTAATTTTAAATATAAGAGAAACCACTCCAGAATCTTTATTCACATTATTATTTGTATTGACGCTGTTATCAGCAACTTTTACTGATATTGTTACTGTGCCTCCGCTATCTGTGAATTTAAGAGCATTGCCAAGTAGATTGAGAATCACCTGCCTTAAACGTGTCTCGTCAGCATGGACAACTGTTGGCAGAGAGGTATCAAACTCAGTAGCCAAAGATAAACCCTTTTGATGGGCTCTCATCTTTATAATACCCACTATGCTTTCCAAAAACCCTTTAAAATTGAAGTCAATAGGGTGCAACTCCATTTTTCGAGCCTCTATTTTAGAGAGATCGAGAATATCATTAATAAGCGTAAGAAGATGCTGACCGCTCTGCTCTATTATGTTTAAACCATTTTTCATAAATTCAGTAACTTCTGGACGGCGTTTTAGAATTTGGGCATACCCTAAAACTCCATTTAAAGGTGTTCGGATTTCGTGGCTCATGTTTGCAAGAAAAGCACTTTTTGCATGGTTGGCAGCTTCTGCCTTATCTTTTGCAATCAGCAAATCTTTTTCATTTTCTTTAAGCCTTCTAAACATCAATTGAAAAGGATTTCTTAATCCTGTTACAACAATTGCCAAATAGATCAAATAAAATGAGGCTATTTTTAAATAATGCCCAATCTGGTTAGATATTCCATAATTACTAATATAGAGTGTAAAACAGAACTCTGTGCCTATAGTTAGCATGGTTGACCAAATGATTAGTTTATAGACATAAGGGTCAAATGCTTTTCGGTTTTTATAGAGAATAGCCGAAGTTACTGCCAATATTGCTATGATTATATATTCGCTTATAATTTTAAATTGAGTTTGATGACCTCTGCCGTCAGGAAAATCCTGAACAAAGCATATTGGAAAAATTTTCCAATAAAAAATAGAGAGCAGAATCAAAATAGAAATCAAAAAGAACAATCCCATGAAGTTAGTATAAGAAAAACGTGGAATAAAGCGGTTCTTGCTACTGACAAGTGCAAATGCCAAAAGGTTTAAGCTCTCTAAATAACGAGCAGCAATCCAGAGTTGATTTGCATAAAATGAGTAGTCAGTAATAATGTTCATGCCTTTGTAAGAGATTGTATGGAATAGATCCAAAATACCAACAAATAGATAGGCTATTCCAAGATAGACAAGATTTGGTTCGTCTGTGTAATCTCTCGTATTCCATGAAACTATAAAAAGAGCAAAGGCTATCATAATGCTGAAAAATTCAGCAAATATGTGGAACATAAGGTAACTATGCAGACTTGAGGCATAGAGAGCAAGAGTTACCAAAACAAGCGTTACAGCCTTTAGCCAAAAATTTGATTGGAGGTTTTCATAAAAATTTGTCATTTTGCACATGCTTTCTTAAAATTAAAACAATTCAAATAAATGAAATTTAGAGGCTTTTTTATCAAAAGTAATAACAGACTTACAGCCGTTAGATTTAGCAGAATAGGCAATCAACAAATCAGAAAGGTCATATTTATTACTTTCAGCAGATTCTATAAATTGCTGTAAAGCTGGTAGAGCTTCAAATGCTAAAACAGGCATTAATAACATGTCATTTATAGAATCTAAAATCTCAGCTCGTGTAATATTATAAACAGATTCTAAGACCCAAATTACCTCTAAAACTACAAGTAACGGCACAAACAACCTTGTTTTTTCTGATTCAGCACTTTTAAAAATTTCATAGACTCTTTTGGCTTGAAGTTCATCATCTTTAGTTAATAAACGAATTAGAATATTTGTATCAACAGCTTTCATTTAAACTGTTTCCTCATTCTATTTCTAATTGCATCATCTATCTCTTCAGTGGATACTGCTTTTCTGTCTGGCTTATGAAGTTTACCAAAAAGATCATCTACTGTTTTAAAAGCTGGTTTTAAAACTGGTCTTATTACAGCTTCCATTTTATCTGTTATTATGATTTCAATTTTATCTCCTGTATTCAATTTTAACGACTCTCTTATGTTTTTTGGTATAGTAACCTGACCTTTATTTGTAATAGTTGCTAATGCCATACAATACCTCCTTAACTATATGGAATAATTTTAGATTTTCTACTTAACTTGCATATAACCTGCCAAGCATCAGAGATGTTGGATTAAGTTTTCCGTGATACAAAGAACTCTTGTTGAAATTAGTAGCATAGCTCTATCCAGATATTTCCCATTGTTGTTTTAAACGGAAGAACAAGTATTTTTCTACCCTCAGCGTGATCTGCTCTATGAGATTTACCATCTTTGACACCTGCAAGTTTTACTTTAACCTTTTTTCCCATCTCTGTCATTTTAGTGTTCACATGACCAGAAATCATATTGCCTATCTCACCAACAGCGTCAGTAATTTCGGCATTAAGCTCTGTCATCTCCTCTCCAAACATTTTAGATACAACGCCAAGAATACTTTTCTCTGTAAAGCTGACTGCTGCTGTGCCATTAATATCTCCTGAAATTTGAAGCAGCCCAGTAATGTCGCCTTTTGTAATAGAGTTAGTTTTAATATAAGGAGCATCAGGCTTAAACATTACCGAAGCAGTTGTATCTAATATATGAAAAGTTCCCTCTATAAAGCAGTTTATAATTGCAGCTTCCATATCATTTTACCTCTTAAAGTAGTTGATGAATCTATAGCTTTCCAGATAATTATTTTGCCTCTCCCCGCCCTCCCCAAGGGGAGTGAGTATTTATCCCCTCTCCATTGGGGAGGGGACGGGGTGGGGCAATAGGAATTGCCAATTTATTTATCTCTCATTTGAGTCGCAAGTCTCCACGTCATAAATGAAAGCAAACAGAGACCAAAAATAAGAACAGCCCATAAAAGCCACTTTTTCCAAGGCAATGGAGGTGGTGGTAACTTCAATGCTTCATCACCGCCAAGTATTATTGGTTTAGTGTAGGTTGCATTTAAAATATGCGGCTTATTTGTGTTAGTTTTACTATTAGAAATATTATTGTAAGTATCTAATCTCTGCTCTTCTATGTTAGCAGAGTTAAGAATCATCTCTGGAATGGTTTGAGAATCTATATTTTTATTTAAGAGCTTTGCACTTCCATAAGCTAAAGTGTATGGAGGATTGCCGCGAGCAACAAACAAAATTTCGTGCGGTCTCCAGCCAATCTTTAGTATCGGAGGATAGACAGCACCTGCAACTCCTGCCCCATCTTCACCTATTTTAATTCGCCAAAACCTGTCAGAGGTAATTGGAAATGTAAATATTTCGTTTGAGATTTGATTTGAAATAACACCTCCAACTTTCAGAGAATAAAATATTCCTTCACAACGGTATTGCCAAAGGTTCTCTTTAATTTTAGCAGATTGAATTTCTGCTCTAATAATGCTGTTGTTCTGGTGAAATTTAATCTGGACAGCATCTACAGGAAAATAGCCACCAGAGTCAAAATCAACTATCATATTATTTGTCTTGCTAAAATTTCCTGTAATCTCTCTCCACTCTCTTTTTATTTTAAGTTCAGCCTTTGGAAAGATAGCTTTAACGCTTAATAGCTGGGCATCTGATTTTGAATTTTGCTCTCCTGAGATCAAATCTCCTGAAAGCCAAGAGAGGCGAAGGTATCTGTATAGGTTATTCTCATCAAATGAAATTTGATTTTGATAGATCGCATTTCCTCCAAATTTAAGTTTTGCAAGGGTCTTGTTTTTTAAAAAATACCATTGTGTAAGGTCATTACTGCCTTTAAGTTCCACATTGAGAACAAAATTGTCTCCTCCTCCACTCCATTCAAGTTCAACAGATAGAGGATATGGTTCAAAGTTACTCATATCAAACAGGTAGCCTGTTATTTTGTCATTCTTTGATATGATCTCTTGTTGTTTTGAAGAGTCAACACGGATAATAGTTCCATCTTTATTTTGTGTGATGCTCATTGAGAGATCGCCAACTTTTTCACTCCTATTTTCGTTGTAAAGAGGGAAAAAAGGAATATCAATTTGATATTTATTATTCTCTTCTTTGTTATTTTCTTCTTTGTTATTTTCTTCTTTGTTATTTTCTTCTTTGTTATTTTCTTCTTTGTTATTTTTTATCTGCTTTTCAGAGATAGGCTCACCCTCTTTAAGAACAACAGACAACGCTTCATCGTTACGCAACATATCACTACTATCCAATATATCTGTGCTACGCAACAGATGTGGAACTATCTCCCCGCTGCTATTAAAAATACGAATATCTCCTAAATCTTGACGCAACACTCCTTGATAAACAGCTTCTGGCAGTTCCATTTTATAGATTGGACTATCTCCGTTTACATTTAGAGTAAACCCATAAGCAAAATCTTTTGTTGAGAGCGACTCACAGTAAACAGAGTCAGATGCTGTTGCAAAAAGCAAAATCAAAAATATATATTTTTTCATCTATTTGACCTCTATTGCAGCCTTTTTACCCTTTGGAGGAAGGGGTGAAAGATAACCAATAAGCAACATTAAGCCACCCACAGCTAAAAACGAGACAATCCTTGCAATGGTTCTGATGCCTGAAAGATCAACCGTAAATAGTTTCAACACAAGCAGAGCAAGCAGAACTGCTCCAGCAAACCACATTTTGCGTCTTGAAGTTTTTGCAGCAAATGAAGTTGTAAAAAGAGCAATAACTCCCCAAAGAATAGAGATTGCAGCCTGAAAAACAACTGATGATGTAAGGCTATCAAAATAAAACGGCACATCAAAATAGAAATGGACAAAACGACCAGTAACAAAGTTAAGCCATATAAAAATAAGAAGCAGCGTGATAACTTGTTTGAATCTTGCTTCAACATTTCTGAATGCCCAAATAAAAATAACAAGCAGAACAAAAATTTGAGAAAGCTCTAATGGATTTACAATAGGAAAGTATGGCAAAGGTGAGGGGTTACCGTCATAAAAGTTAGTCCACAAAATCCAACAGACTAAGAAAAGTGCAGGAATAGTCAAACCTTGTTTAAAATAGTGGCTCGAATTGTTTACAAAAGGCGACCACTTTATTAGCTCTCCTTTTCGGATAATCAATAGAATAAAAATAGCCGGCACTATTCCCCAGAAAATCCCTGACCATGTTGAAGAGCTTTCAAATACCATATCAAAAGAGTGGAATGTGTTTGGAGTAAATAGTTGCTCGACTGCCCAAACAGCTTCATGGGAAACAACAAAAATCAGAAGCCAAAGTGTCTTAATGTGCCACCAAGATATTAGTTTAGCTGTAAATCCAATAGATTTAACAAATTTGCTAAATTTACCAGAATTGGATTCTATATTAGGCTGTTGTATATTAGAATCTGAATTAGGCTCTATATCAGATTTGGAATTAGGCTGTATATCAGACTCTATGTTAGATTCAGTATTTAGAGTGTAGTTTTTATCTAATTGCCATAAAATTCCATATTGCACCGCAAAAGTGATAATCCATGCCACACTTCCTAATTTTGCAAAGAGATGGGAGCTGCCAGAAAGATCAAGAATCTCTAAACAAAGAGTGCAGAAAATAACAGGCAAAAAGCCCATCATAGCAAAAATAAGCTGCTTCCATTTAAACCTATTTCCAACCATTGCCATTGTTTGGCAGCTAACTGCACAATATATAAGAAATATATGATATTCATTATAATTTGAGCTTGAGAAATGGCTGTCAATCTCATTAATACCAGCCCCAAACCACCAGATAAGCCCCCATAAAAGAAGTGGGATATTAAAATATCTCTCCCATCTTCTGAGCTTTTCTCGTTGCGAAATCATATAATAAGAGGAGAAGAGTCCAGCAATGCTTATAAAAATGCAACCCAAATAGATATGGTTTAGAAATACCATTCCATTTGAAGATGCATAATAGCCATTGTAATTATAAGGGTAATCAGTTGCTCCAAGAAATGCGATACCAGCACCAAATTGGAGAATTATTCCAAAGAGCCGAGCCAACAAACGATTTTGGCGAACTCCAACCCAAACCATTGCAGCACCTTCAATTGCCCATGCGGTTGATGTCCATTTTCCATCCAAAGCAAGAGGAATTGCAAGAGAGCCAAAAGCAACACCCATTGCAAGAAATGCTTCAGTGAGCATTCGCATTCCTTCAACAACTCTATTCCAAAGAATTGTTGCAAGAGTTATGTAAAATAGCCCAAGGGCTAAGGCAGTAATTGCAAGCCCATACTCCATATTCTCAACAATAGAGCTTTGCAATCCAAAGCTGACCAAGGGTAATCCAAATACTAAAGGACCATCAATAAATCCTTTTAATTTTGGAGGTTGCCGATGGGCAAAAAGAACAGATATTGCAACATAAAATAGAAAAAATAGGATTAAAAATGGCTCAGTAGTTGAGAAAAGCTCTGGTTTATAATGTTCACTGCCCCAAAGAGAAGAGATTATAAATGTAAATGCAAACCCAATAAGATTTAGCTCCCGCCACGCTTTGAACCATGCAATCCCCAAAATTCCACAATTGAGTAGTGTATAATAGGAAAATAGCATCACATGGCTGCCACTGCCCGTTGACATAAGAACTGGGGCAAGAAAACCACCAATAATTCCTGATACTGCTAAAGATTTTGCATCTTGCATAACAGCCAAAGCACAAGAAAGAGCAACAAGCATAATCATAATTAAGAGAGAAAAGGTATTTGGAAGAAGATTATAGAGCTTTGATGCAGCAAAAACTGTAAGATATAAAATACCAATGCCGCCACCTTGAAGCACCAAGCCATATTCGCCTCTGCCATACTGACTGATAGCTGATGTTCCAACTTTATCTTCTTTTTTTTGTGTGTCTTTTTCTTGCGTATATGTTTCCCTGTTTTTCATTGACCAGCCAGTAATTAGCATGGCAAGAGCAGCCACTACAACACAGATAAGTCTAAATTCTATTGGAAAAAAATTGTGCTGGGCAGCATATTTGAGTAAAAAAGAGACCCCAAAGAAAATGATGATAATACCAAGTTTTAAAACCACATTACCTGTTGTGAAAAACTCTTTTATACGAATAAAGAGTCCTTTCAAAAAGCTAATCCTAACCGTAGCCCCGTCATCTGTAATCTTTTCTTTAGAGTTAGAGGGTTCTGGGGCTATTGGTGTTTCTGTTTTTATTTGCTCAGGTTGTTCATAATCTTCTTTTTCAATTTCAATTCCAGCTTTTTGAGTTTGAGTTGCAGATTCTTGGGTTGTAGTGTCAAATTGTTCCGTTTGAGTTTGCTCTTCTTTAATTTGTTTTTCTTTAATATTATTATTGCTAAATCGTTCCTGAAATTTCTCCAAGAGCAAGATACGCCTTCTCAAAGATATAATTTCAGCAAATAATAGTCCAAATATAAACCCAAATATCTCATTTCTTGGGTAGGAATAGTGTGGGATAAACCCGATAAAAATTGCAAAAGCAATACCCCAAAGAATATACCTCATAAAATTTCCCCTTTTTTGATAAATAATTGAACTCCTGCAAAATCTGAATTTGACCCTTAATTTTATTAGATAAAAATTTAGTTCAGCATGAAGTATAATTTAAAAATCGCTATGAAGTAAAATTTGGAAATAATCAGATGTCAAGCCTATCCATAGCCGTTTTAGTTGGCACACCATTTTTATCCCAATCCATAAGGTTATAAAACTCTTGAACCATCTTAAAAAGCCCATGAACCTTTTGCCTTTTTACAGCACCTTCTGGTAAACCCTCAGTTTGAAAAATATCAGGCAGACTATCGTTTTGAACAGTTGCACCACAAGCAAGATTAAATAATTTTTCCATATTTATAATTCTTTCGCCAATGATGAAAAGCTCTTGATTTGATAAATCTAACCCTGTGATACTTTTAATGAGCCTACTTTCATTCAAAAGGTCAAACTTTCCAAGAATTGATAGAGCTGGCACTTTGCAAAGTCCGAGTGAATCAATAACAGCACTTACAAAAAGACATTTTTTGATTAACGAAGCTTTTCCTTCTGTTACCAATGGATTTACGCTCTCAGAAGTGCCAAAATCTTTTTGAGCCTGTTCAGGAGAATAGCGAAATGCAGGAATAGGATAGACACTTGTAAAATCACCCCCTCTAAGAGAGATGGCATAAGTTAAAGCCATAGCCTGCGATCCTCTTGGATCTCCTCCGTAAATCTCTACCCCTTTTGTGTGAAATGCAAATTTTTCTGACCCTTTTCCAATGATCTCAGATGCTCGTTTAACCCCTTGCGATAGGATTTTTCCAAGCCCTTCTTGGTTTGCGATCTGGAGCATCAAAATCTCCATTGATTTTGCATCTCCCCATCGCAGCTCAAGCCCTCCTGTATCTTCAACTGTGAGGATTCCACGTTCAAAAAGCTCCATTGCAAAGGCAATGACCGAGCCTGTGGAGATTGTGTCAATACCGAGTATATTGGCAAAATTGCTTAGATAGAGAAGTTCTTCAGGGTCAGAGAGTCCACACAGTGAACCCATGTTTATAATAGTCTCATACTCAGGTCTGCCTCCTGTAAATCCTTGATGACGACCAGCTTCTATTTTAATTTCTGCTTTACAATGCACAGGACAACGATGGCAGCTTGTATTTTTTTTCACATATTTTTTAAGGTTGCGTCCATCAATATCTTTTGCATTTCCCATACAACCTTCACGATAGTTATATGTTCCAAGCTGCCCAGCGTTATTTAACGGCAAGATATGGGCAGCACTTCCAAATTTAGAAAAATCGTCAAATACAGGCAACGATGCTCTTATGCTATCAACATACTCTTTAATAACAGTCTTGGTTGAGGAGTCTGGATTTAAATTAATTTGTGTACAATTTTGTTTAGCTATATTGGTAGATTGAGTAATCTCAATCTCTTTTTTATTAATATTTTTAACACCTTCTACCACAATTGCCTTAAGATTTTTTGATCCCATGACAGCCCCAAGACCTGTCCGTCCAGCAGCATGATCTTGACCGTGCATGATGCAGGCATAATGGACTAAATTTTCACCAGCAACACCAATAGATAAAATCTCTGTAAATTTGTCTTGATGTTTTTTTCTAAGCTCCTCTTCTGTAACACGGGTGTCTTTACCTTTAAGATATTCACAATTGTGAATTGAGATTCCATTTTCATTGACAAGCAGATACGACAGAGAAGATGCCTTTCCAGTAATAACTACTGAAGCTGCATTAATAGATTGAAGCCTTGTTCCAATATGACCACCAACATTGGAGCTTCCCATAAGATTAGAAAGAGGAGAACGTGAGCTTATATGAATGCGAGAAGATGCTGGAACTTCGCTGCCTGTTAAAAGTCCAGGGCTTATGATTAAGATATTTTCAGGAGATAGAGGCAGCGAAACAGAATAGAGAGGTTCATCAAAAGTAAGATGTTTATCGCAAGCAAGTCGTTTATCACAAGCAAGATGCTTATAAAGATACCATGTATTAAAACCAAACCCGCCCAAAATATATTTAGCCTGTTCTATAGTGAACGGAGTTGATAGTATTGTCTTATTGGTTAAATCAACATTGAATATGAGTTTTGAAGAGTTCAACGCAATTTACTCCTTATTTTATTCATAACTCTTAATCTACAACTAATTTATAAAGGCAAACCCTTTTGTCCACCTTATCTCTTATTCCTTGTTTTATAGGGACAAATATCATATTTAAAAAAAATAAACTTCAAAATTTAATTCAAGAAATAACAAAACAAGGAGATTTAGATTGTCAAATACCATATTTTTAGCTTTTATAGCTGTAGTTGGCGGTATTTTTGTAACCATTCAAGCCCAATTTATGGGTGTGCTTGATAAGAATCTTGGAACGCTTGAAAGTGTCTTTATAACTTACGGTGGCGGCGGACTTTGTGTTGGTCTTGTTATGGCTGCATTAAGAGGCGGAAACCTTGCAGCTTTTCAAACTGTGCCTCTATACGCTCTTTCAAGCGGAATTGTTGGACTTGTCATTGTTGGTTCAATTGGTTTTGTAACGCCGCGTTTAGGTCTTGTGCCAGCATCAACTCTCTTAGTGGCAGCACAATTTATATCTGCTGCCCTAATTGACCATTTTGGACTTCTTGGGGCTGATATTAGACTTTTAACCCCTTCTCGCCTTTGTGGTATGGGTGTTATGATGGTTGGTATCTGGCTTATCATAAAGTGATACAGTGCTAAAAATCGTGCATATTTTCTATTTCATTGATTAAACACACCTGTCCACCCTGAGGATTTAAAAAGATTATGGAATTAACTAAGGGTCAGAAAAAAATAGTATTTAACTTCGTCTCACTTAAAACCAGAGTTCTTATTATTTTTTCTCTTCTAACTCTATTTTTTCTTGCAGTTAATTATTGGATACAAAAAGCAGTCATATTCCCAACCTACCTTGCTCTTGAAGAGTCTGAGGCTCTTCAAAATCTTGATAGAGCTTCAGAAGCAATTGAAAGAGAGATAAAACATATTGATATACTCTGCCATGACTGGGCATCATGGGACGATACATACAACTATGCTGTATCAAAATCTAAGGCGTTTGAAGAGTCTAATCTAACAGCAGGCTCATTTATCTCCAATAAGATAAATGTTGTTTATATCTGTGATGCAAATGGAAATTTTCTGTGGGAAGCTGTCTATGATTTGAATATGGGGAAAAATATTACGATGAAGAACATTCTCAATTCCCCATCTTTAAAGAAAAAATTAGTTAATTTCTCAATGGACTCTTTTCCAAAATACTACTCTATTCCTGATAAATTGTTTACATCAGGAATTGTTAATACTGAACATGGACTTTTGATGGTTGCCTCACGCCCTATTTTAACAAGCAGCAACCAAGGACCTGCAAGAGGTGCGTTAATTATGGGGCGTTTTTTAGACAACAGTTTTGTAAAACACCTCACTCTTCAGACAAGAGTTGATTTTAATATTATCTCACTTTATGACAAAGATAATATTATTAAATATGAGAGAGTAATCTCAAAACTGAAAGAAAATTCCATAGAAGAACAATCGCTAACACAAAGATCAATGGTACAGAACTCATTAATAGAAGATTCTCCTTACTATCTTGAAAGAATTGATGATAATGCACTTGTTGTCTATTCCCGTATTCTTGATATTGAAGAAAATCCAGCAATGATTATCTCTTTTGCCTTTCCAAGAGAGATTTCAAGACAAGGAATTAAAACTATACATTTCGCCCTTGTCTATATACTTCTTGTTGGTATAGTGGTTCTTATTCTTTTTCTATGTTTCACAAACGTAATGATTTTAAAACCTCTTTTAAAACTTACCATTTTGATCCAATCGGTAGAGAATACAGGAGATTTATCTATCAGGTCTCCTGTTGAACGCGAAGATGAGATTGGTATTTTATCAGCCTGTTTTAATAGAATGATGGATAAGACAGAATCACAGTCAAAAGAGCTTTCTGATGCAATAAAAATACAGCAAAAAGAGATTGAAAAGAGAAAAGAGGCGGAAGAGGAGTTACAGCTTGCAAATACAAAACTTGTAGAACTTGCCAATATTGACCATTTAACAGGAATTGCAAATCGAAGATATTTTGGGAAAGTAATAGAGCATGAGTGGAAAAGAGGTGCAAGGGAGAAGAGCAATTTATCAATTATTTTATGCGACATTGACTATTTTAAGCTCTACAATGATACCTATGGACACCAACAAGGAGATGAGTGTCTTAAAGCTGTTGCATCTGCAATCAATAGTTCACTTAGACGACCGCCTGATATTGCAGCACGCTTTGGTGGGGAAGAGTTTATTGCTTTGCTGCCTAATACAGATATTGAAGGTGCTTTCTACCTTGCAGAAAAGATGAGAATAACTATTCAAGAGCTTAGAATTCCCCATAGTGCGTCAAGTAGTTTAGGTTTAAGTGATTTTGTATCTATAAGTCTTGGAGTGGCAAGTTCTATTCCTGACCACACAAAAAAACATGAAGAGCTAATTGAGATGGCAGATAATGCTCTCTATAAATCAAAAGAAAGTGGAAGAAATAGAGCTACGAAAGTATAGTAAGATACTGCGTTCTCTTTTTATTAGAATTCTTCTTTGACATTAACCGACCGTAGCACAAATTGATCATCTATGGCTTTTACAATATCCAAAATAGCCTCGTGTACACCCTTGGCACTTGTGAGTATTTCCGATGTTTCCGTCTTCTTGATTTTATCTTTAACCTCGAATTTGATTTTTTCTAGTTTCTGGGCGTGTTTTTCAAGCTGAATGAGATGCTCTTCTTTCATCTCTTTGACTGCATCAGAATTAATCTGTTGGATAAGCTCATCAGCCTCTGCTATTAATTGTTCGATACTCATGGATTTCAAGTTCATTTTCATAATTTCGCCCCCTTGTTTTGTGTTGAGATGAACCAGATTGTTGAACCTGACCTGCTGGTTCTATCAACTTCTTGTTATTTTGCTTATGGCGGAATTCGGATAAGTGCCGATAAATTTGAACCCTCGCCCGATTAATGCCACCGATCGGGCAATGCACACTCAGGGAGTGTGCAGGAGAGAATGATAAATCTTCTGCTAAAATCTCCCTTTCTTTGGTACAGAATGGCTGGGGAGGGATGCGAATTGATGCCACTTTGATAAAAGGCGACTCTTTTTCGTCCCATTCGACACCAGCATCCTCAACCGGCATTAAGACAGGGTCTTTTTGCATTTGAATCATAAAATCAAAACTTGCCTCATTTCCTAACAGGTGTTTTTCCATGTTTTCAGTAAGATAATGGTCAGTAAGAACAGGAGGCAGAGAGCTTTTTATGTGTGAAGTCGGGACGATTGAGTATTTTACAATGTGATCTTTTCCGTACATATAAGGAGTTGTACTCCAGTAACGGATGTCCAACGGGGAGGTCTGGTTTTGTCTTGCCTTGCGAAGTTGATTGATTATATGGAAATTGCCAGACAGAACAAGACGGGAAATAAAGATAAAGGGCGACCATTTTACACTGTAGTACACAGCATCATGGAACAATTTTACAGTTCCCAAGGGCATTACAGGGTAACTCAGTAATATAAAGTCCTGTGTCTCTTTCTCATCGTTTTCTGTCTGAAACCGCTCCCCTTTAACACCTATGATTTTTATGGCAAAACCACGTAAGTCTTTGACTTTGTCAGATTCAATCTTGCCGCTTGAACTGGAAATCCTAATCCAGGCGGGATAGGTTTGAGCAGATTCAAAGAGTCCCACCTTAAGTTCTTCAGGAATGTTGGATTCCACAATAAACTCTGCCTTAAGACAAGCTAAATTCTTAGGGTGTGCATCACGTTTCGTTTTACCAGGCGGATAATCCCTGAACATTTTGTTCCGCAATATATCTTCCATCTCATTGATCAGGAGTTTTTCACCAACAGGGACATTTTCAAATCTGGTTATTACTCCATTAGCACATGCAACACTGACCATTGCCAATGCTGACAACGCTGCAAACATAATCACACTTCGATTTTTCATTATTTTCTCCTCACCCCAAAGATGCAGGTTTCCCATTTTTACCTTCTTTTTAATGAAGATGCCCGAGGAAAATACTCCTCAGGCAATGAACCTCTTAACTATTTATCCTTTTCTCTTTCGGGTCTGACAGATGACTGACCACCGCCTTGACCACGACCACCACCCTGTCCTTTACCGCCTTGACCACCACCACCCTGTCCTTTACCACCCTGACCACGACCACCACCTTGACCACTGCCTTTTCCTGCTCCACTGCCCTGACCCTGTGGACCTGTTCCGTCTTTGTTAGGCATGTTAAATATCCTCAATTTTGTATAGCAGTCGTTTTATTATCCAGTATCAAAAAATAGACTGGCATTTAAGGTGTGTCTGCTATATTCCACACCCAAAATCATTTGTTTGCGACTATATCTTTACCGCAGCCGACACATTTATTTTTTATCGCCCTAAAGCCCAATGGCTATTTTGTGCATATCTTCACCTCAACACTATGTTCCTTATGATCATCAACAAGATGTATGGTCTTGTCGTGTTGCTCAACTCCATCGACAGTAACGCATATCTCACGATTCAAGGTAGAGCTATCCACGCCAGAGCCATTCCTTTCAGGCGTTTGCACTACCGAAATGTGATAAACCGTCTCCCGATAGAGGTAGTTAAGCTTAAAACCACTCCAATCCAAAGGGATACAAGGAGTAAAAAATAATTTATCCACTTCAAGGCGAAGTCCTAAGATAGATTCCACAATAAGTCTGTAGAGCCATGCAGCCGAACCAGTGTACCATGTCCAGCCACCGCGTCCAGTATGAGGTGGGGCGGCATAAACATCAGCAGCAACTACATAAGGTTCAACTTTGTATGTGCCAATCTCCTCTATTGATCTTCCGTGGTTTACGGGGTTGATTATGTTAAAAAGTTCCCAAGCCCGCCGGTTGTCCCCCAATCGTGCAAAAGCCATTGCTGCCCAGATAGCAGCATGTGTGTATTGTGCTCCGTTTTCCCTGACTCCAGGGGCATACCCTTTGATATAACCAGGCTCTAATTTAGACGTATCAAAGGGTGGATCAAGAAGCTGGATCAATCCTTGATCACGGTGGACAAGATGTCTATCAAGAGATTCCATGCTCATGCGTGAATGATTATATTCTCCTGCACCGGACAGAACAGACCAGCTCTGTACAATCGAATCAATCTGGCATTCGTCATTGCGGGCTGAACCAAGGGGCGAGCCGTCATCAAAATATGCACGACAGTACCACTCTCCGTCCCAACCATGTTTTTCGATATTTGGGATTAGTTCGGCTGCCTCCTTCAGGCAATAATCAGTAAAAACTATATCTCCACGTTTTTTGCTAATTTCACTAAAACGAGTTAGCACTTCATAGAGAAAAAATCCTAACCACACGCTTTCCCCTTTACCCTGTTCACCAACTAAATTCATTCCATCATTCCAATCACCTGAGCCAATTAGAGGTAATCTATGTTCACCTAACTTACTTCCGTTTTTGATAGAGCGAACACAATGTTCGTAAAGATCAGCAGATTCTTCAGAGCAGACAGGTAGATCGTAATAAGAGTCCTCACCCTCATTTAAAGGACGACCATATAGAAAGTGGATAGGCGTATCAAGCACATCTATGTCACCTGTGGCTTGTACATAACGGCATGTCGCAAGCGGAAGCCAGAGAAAATCGTCAGAACAGTGAGTGCGTACTCCTCTACCTGTCGGAGGGTGCCACCAGTGCTGAACATCTCCTTCTATGAATTGGCGTGAAGCACACAAAATCAGATGTTCACGCACAATATGCGGTCTTGCGTGTATCAGTGCCATCACATCTTGCAACTGATCGCGGAAACCAAAAGCACCTCCTGACTGGTATGTTGCATTTCTTGCCCAAAGGCGGCAAGCTATAGTTTGGTAGATAAGCCATCCGTTTGCCATCATATTGAGTGCTAAATCAGGTGTCTCCACATTTACAGCACCGAGTGTCTGTTTCCAGTGATGCCCCACAGCACCAAGAGCAGAACGGGCAGCAGTTGATCCGCGGAATCGATTGATCAAGTTTCGGGCATCAGCTATGTTCCGACCAGCACCAAGCCTGAAAACAATCTCTTTCTCCTGCCCGTCAGCTAAATCAAAGTTCACCTGAATAGCTGCACAAGGGTCCATTGCTGCCCCTGTCCTGCCTGAAAGGCGTGTTCGTTTCATAGCAGCAGGCGAGAGGAGCATGCCGTTGCGTCCAATAAATTCAGTTCTATTACCGCTTACCGTGCGGGTAATATTATCGTCCACATCAAAAAAGGCAGTCCGTTCACTAAACTCTGTGTTGTATGGGTTCCGAGCAAAGAATGCTCCTGTGTTTGGGTCAACTTCTGTAATAATATGCATGGTTGATTTGCTCTTGAGATCGCCAAGCACCCACTCAATATATCCTGTAATCGAGATTCTTTGGGGTCGTCCTGACTCGTTCCACACTTTGATCACCGTAAACTTAATCGCTGCATCAAGAGCCACATAAATCAACATTTCAGAGCGGATTCCACGTTCTGTGTGTTCAAATACAGTGTAGCCAAATCCGTGTCTTGTAACATAAGGTGTTGCACCACGGCATGGCAGAGGGGTGGGCGACCAGAAATGCCCACTCTCCTCATCACGTATATAAAATGCCTCTCCTCCTGAATCGCTCACTGGATCGTTTCCCCAAGGGGTAAGTCGGAACTCGTGGGCATTTTCACTCCATGTGCAGGTACTACCACTTTCCGAGATTACTGTTCCGAAAAATGGATTTGCCAGCACATTAACCCAAGGTGCTGGCGTAAGATGCTCGTGTGTAGTGGTAATAACATACTCACGAGCATCAGGAGTGAAGCCACCTAATCCGTTGTAGAAAACAAGATTATTGTGAGGCAGTGCGGTTGTTGGCACTTGTTCAGGGCGGTGAGTACGGGTCGGGACAAGAAGTGGTACAGTTGTTTCTAACGGAACACGCCCGTTTATCTGCTCGGCAAGTGTTCCTCTTCTGTCTGTGATGATGACCCGTGCAACAGCCTGAAAAAGTATTTGATCATCTTCTGCTATTTGATCAGAAGGTTTTACAAAAATACCGCCAAGTGGACTCGATAAGTTGACCTCAATTCCTGTTCCTATAAGTGCCATGATTTGGTCATGAAGAATCTGGCGGTAGCCAGCATGATCTTCGTTCCAAATAACAAGATCAACTGCCAGCCCTTTAAGACGCCAGTATGTGCGTGCCTGCATTAACTGACGAACAAGGTCGATATTGTCAGGCTCTTCAATCTGAACAAGCACAATCGGCAAATCACCAGAGATTGCGTATCCCCATAGACCTGACTGCACACGGTGATTTTTCTTAATGATGCCAGGGTCAGCCCTCAAAGAGGCATTAGCGTAGATAACAGAGCCTGCAAGACTACAGTAGAGCTGTGCATCTGCTTCAGTGGCGTTGAGATGACGAAGGAATACTTGACCATGCGTCCATGATAGATCAAATACACGATCAGCTAAACGGCGATCCTGATATTTTTCAACCAGAGTTAAGGCTGCATAACGGTTTTCAGCAATACCAGAGATCATATTTATTGTTGCTGATTCATTAGGGAGCAGGGTTATCAGGTAACGGATAGCGACAATAGGGTCAAACACTGAACCCTGACTACCCGAAAGCATATCTGATGAATCTGGTGAATCTGATGAAGCATTGCTATTCTTTGAGTTATTAACCGCTTCTGAATCATTGATTGTCTTGGGATCATTGCTTACCTTAGGATCATTAACAGCTTTTGCCTTTTTCATGGCACTCGGATTTGCTACAGTGTTTCCACGACCGATGAACCGCATTCGATCCGTCTCGTAAGAAACCTCCTCAACTTCAGCTCCATGAACTGCCATCAGATGAAACATCCAAGGAGAATGCTCGCCTTCAGAGCGAGGTCTGCGAGAACAAAGGATTGCCCTGTGCAGGGGAATGATCTCAGTCTCTACAAACAGGTTGCTAAACGCAGGGTGCAAAGCATCTGAGGCTTGAGATGCAAGAACAACTTCCGCATAACTTGTTACCTCAATCTGTCTGAATCTGTTTGAACGATTAGTCAAAGTTGTTCGGCGAACCTCGATATCATCTTCAGAGGAGACAACGATCTCTGTGTAGGCGTTAATGTCATCGTGTTGGCAGCGAAACTCCGCCCGCCCTTCCGAAAAGACTGCCTCAAAGTTTTTCGATTTTTTAAGTGTTGGCTGATATGCTGTTGACCAAAAACTACCGCTATTAATATCTCTGATGTAGCAGAACATTCCGCGGTTGTCGCAGGTGCTGTCTTCCCGCCAGCGTGTTACAGCAATATCATTCCAGCGGCTGTATCCGCTCCCTGAATTGGTTATCATTACATGGTATCTGCCATTTGAGAGCAACTGCACTGCTGGATTCGGAGTATTAGGAGTGGTGAAAATGCGTATTGGAGTCTCAGTAGTAGCAAAGTTCATCTGTTGGTCAGAAATTTCGGTTGTATGTGCATAAAATGCGGTAGCCTTGGGAATTCGTTCTTGGAGTAAAAGCGTAGTTGACTGGAACATAGGTTCTGACTCAAACCTCTTCTGCATCGGTCGGTCAAGGAGCAGGTAAGCCAAAGATAAAAGGCTCATACCCTGATGATGGGACATAAAAGATCGAACCACAGCATGAGATCGTCCGCGAGGAAGACGCGAGGCAGTATAATCTATAGCTTCATAGAAGCCATAGTTGCTTTCAAAGCCTTCAGCAGTAAGCCTCTCAAGATTAATACATGAAGCATCTGGAACAATCATAAGTGCTAATACCGAGGCATAAGGGGCAATCACAAGATCATCTGCAAGACCGCGTTTAAGACCTAAGCCTGGTACACCAAAGGCTCGATATTGATAATTAAGATTGGCATCAATAGCATTGTAACCACATTCAGAAATTCCCCATGGTACCCCTCGCTTCTTTCCATACTCAATTTGTCTTGCCACAACAGCCCTACAGGTCTGATCAAGTAAGGTGTTTTGGTATGTTGGCATCACAAGGAGCGGCATTAAGTATTCAAACATAGAACCGCTCCACGAAAGAAGGATAGGTTCTCCCCCAGCAGTTGTGAGGAGACGACCTAATGTGAACCAGCTATCCTGTGGCACTTTTCCCTGAGCAATTGCCACAAAACTTGCAAATCTTGCTTCAGAGGCAAGAAGATCATAGTAACTTGAATCTCGTCTTGATTCAGTTACATTGTAGCCTATAGCAAGTAGATGACGCATCTTGTCAAACAGGAATTCATATTCCATCTGTGCAAAAGTGTTGCATTGCAAGACAAGTTTTTTGATATCAGCAACTCTATTTTCAGCACTCTTTACCTTGAGTGCTGCCAATTCCCGCAGTGTCGGAACAGCGTTGAAATCAAAAGTTCCATTGAGATTAGAAAAGCCATTGAGATCGCAAAACTCTTGCAGAGAGTCATGAGAAGATAGAGTATCCGTCCATGGAGCAAGAATTGTCAGTTCATCTAAAGCATCTTCGCACTGCCTGTAGAATGAGTTTGCCCACCAGCTTATATGGCTTGCAGAGTTGATATTGAGAGTATCCTCACTGGTGTTGGTGGAAGCAGCATCTTCACTTGTTAAATTATTCACATTACTAATAGAATCCGCACACTTGGGAGATGATTTTACATTCAGCAGAAAATCCACGTTCGATGATAATACTGCCACAGACGTTGCTAACTGCTCAAGGTATAGCCTTAACGCTTTAAGTGTCATGGGGGGTGAACTAATAACGGAATCGAAATCCTGTTTAAGTTGGGCAAGTGTATCCAATAACTCTATTTCTTGAGCAACTATTGGCTGAGGAGTTTCTGTCTTTATATCTTTTGATTTTGTTAGTGTACTCTTTATATCTTTTATCTTTGTTAATGTGATTTTTATATCCTTTACTTTTGTTGGTGTAGTCTTTACACATTTTGATTGAGCAGTGGAGAGAGCGTCAGTAAGGATCATCAATGTGTCCTTTAACCCCTCAAACAATCGTTCTCCCATGATTTTTTGGTCTAAAATTTCAATAAGACCTGGTCTTAATGTCATCAGATGTCCTGCAAGATTACCGCTATCCACAGAAGAAATATATTGAGGCGACAGTGGTTTCAGGGACTGTGTGTCATACCAATTATAGAAATGCCCCTTGTACCGCTCTAATGACTCCATTGTTCGGAAAGTGTTAGCTGTCCGTTTAATGAGTTGTCCTGCTGAAATGTAGCCAAAATCGTATGCAGATAGATTTGCGAGCAGTGCAAGTCCAATATTGGTAGGAGAAGTGCGGTGTGCGATCACTGCAACAGGATGTTCCTGATAATTATCAGGCGGCAGCCAATTATCCTCCTTACACACAAACGTCTCGAAAAATGACCATGTTTTACGGGAAATCCTGTGCAGAAAGATAGTCTGTTCAGTCGTGAGTTTTGATTCAGAGCGGGATATGGGGAGACTTATCCACCATGCAATAACAGGCGATACAAACCAAAGTCCCAATATAGGTACAGCCACATATAATGCAGACGGTCTCAATATAGCGATGATAATAGCGGAAATAACGGCTATGGCAGGGGCACTCCACATGGTCAGACATGTGCCTGCAAGATCAGTTCGTCCATTATGATTAGTGTCACCTGACGGATTCCATTGAAGCAGCAGTTTATGCGTAATCATAAGCCGCCATATTGTGCGAACGATTGCATCTAAACTAAAAAAGGCTTCGTATGGCAGGCATATAAGCGTCAATACTGACCCGATAAATTGTTGATAGGCAGAGTATGCTATAGAGGCAAAATGTTGCTCAAAAGTAATATCAATTGTCTTTTTAAACACCTTTACCACAGATGCTGATAAAGAGGGTATCAAAATGATAGCAAATACTGCATTTGTCCAGAACCAGACTGATGGCAATACTGTCCAGCCAAGCAGCAGCAGTATTGTTAAACCAGAGGCAGTAAGACTTCGCCGCAGGTTGTCAAATATCTTCCAGCGTGAGAGCATGGAGAGTGAAATCTTTCGCGTTTGCGTCTCAAGAGTCTCAAGAGAATCAATACCTTTTGGGAGCAGCCAGCGGGCAATCTGCCAGTCTCCCCTAATCCAGCGATGTCTGCGTCTCATATCTGCTATGTAACCAGACGGGTATTCTTCATATAACTCTACATCACTGATAAGTCCTGATCTGGCATAACATCCTTCCAGCAGATCATGGCTCAATATCCTGTTGTCTGGAAAACGTCCGTTCATTGTAAGTTCAAATGTATCAACATCGTAGATACCCTTACCAATGAACGATCCTTCATCAAAAATATCTTGATAAACATCAGAAACAGCACGCGTATATGGATCAATTCCTGGCTCACTTGAACACATCCTTGCATAGCGTGATAAATTAGCACTGGATAGGCTCACTCCGACTCGTGGTTGAAGAATACCATAACCTGAAACGACACGCTGTTTTTTTTCGTCATAAACAGCACGGTTAAGGGGATGTGCCATTGCACCAACAAACTGCCACGCAGAATCGCGTACCAATTGAGTGTCAGTATCAAGTGTGATGACATACTTAACGTTCGATAAGAGCCATGTATTACCAACTACAAGCGAAAACCGCTTATTAAAGCCAGAGATTGATCCTTCTGTTGAAAACTGTCCACTAAAGTCAGAATTTGATCCTCCCCGCAAAAGCCAATTCAAATCAGCCAGCTTGCCTCGTTTGCGTTCATAACCCATCCATATCTTGTCATTGGGATTCCATCGGCGTGGACGGTGGAAGAGGAAAAAGGTATCACATCCCTCTATTTTGTATTTCTCGTTCAGCTTTTCAATCCTATGCTTTGCATCTTTTAAGAGGAGTTCATCCTCTGGAAGAGTCTCTTCCATGGCATCACGAAAATCAGTCAAAAGAGCGAAGTGGAGACTATCATCACGATTTGAAAGAAAACGCACCTCCAATGCCACTATCAAATCTTCAATATTCTGACTGCTTGTAATCATAGTCGGGACAACAACCAAAGTTCTAAATTCGTTTGGAATACCTTTAGAGAAGTCCATACGAGGGATCGGGTGAGGAGTAGCAATCAACGTAACTATCCAGTTCATAATAGCTACTGCTAAATGGCTGGTAGAAAGGATCAAAAATACTCCGATAAGCCAGAACGACCAGCTTGGCAAGGCTTCATCATAGGATTTTACCATTAAATACCATGAGAAAAAGGTGGTCATTAAAATAATAGTGCCTCCATAGAAAAACAGAGGAAAACGGCGGGTTATTTTGAGAAAAACATCAGCAGAGGTTAAGTTCATTTCTGCCATCTGTTCGAGCTGTTCTAAACCCTCATCAATAAGATAGAAACCAACGTGTGTCTTACGCTCATCGCTGCCTTTTAGGTTATATTGCTCACTTGCAAGCTCAATAGCTTTACGTGCTATTTCACTCTCAGAGAAGGGGCTTTTTTTTGCGATCCTCTCTACAACATGACGATATCTATCCCGGGTGGTAAAATCCATACGAAGGTAAGCATCATTAGGGTCTTCACCCAGTGTCTGCTCAACAACGCTCATTGTCTCAACAAACTCACGCCAGTCCATCGCACCCATGAAGCGAAGACTGCCGATGCTGTTGCTCATTGAGACCTGATCCGCAGCCTGTTGATGATTCTCTGATCGCACAAGTTGTTCGATTGTAAGACCAGATTCAGAAAGCTGCTGTTCAATCCATGTGAGCGGCATCACCAAAGCTGTATTTCTGTTTTGAAGGCGGCATGTAAACTCTGCAACAAATGAACTTACCATTGGTGGATTGGAACGTGCCATGTCTGCAATAGATATAATAAGGCTCTTCGGGTCGTTTACAGCGATCTCAGCTATACGGTCAGCCCAAGAGTCAGCAAGATTTCGGTTGATCCTGTCAGCAGCAAGGCGGACTGCAATCCTGCGGAGATTTTCGATAAGTGCCATTCGCAGCATAATCGGAATCGCCCACAATTCGCCTAATTTGAGTATAGTTACAGTCTGATAAGAAGCTATGAAGCCGCTAAGACTTTCAAGATCGATCTTGCCGTCGTTGTGCGATATAGTCTCTAACGCAATGTCATACACTCGTGGAAGCCCTGCTGATGGACCCTTGAGAAGGTGTGGCAGCTCACGGCTGTAGCCCTTATCCAGATGGAGTTTTGCAGTACGTATCTCTTCCTCAATCAGATAAAAATTATCAAGCATCCACTCCCCTGCTGGTGCAATTTGGTGTCCTGCCTTAACAGCGTCAGTCATAAGATTGCGGACTCCAAGCAGAATAGTCTCATTATCTGCAAGTCTTAGCAGAAGCTGGTTAGGCAGACTCATGGGATTCAACTTATGAGTAGCAGCCAGCGTTATGCCGTGTTGCTTCATCTGTTCACTGCTGAACAGTTCTGCTCTTAGTGGGAGTTCATCAGCGTCATATTTCTCTTTGATAGTTCTTCTAAAGAGAGAAGTTGGCAACTCTTTTAATCCTTCAGACTTTTTAACCATAACCTTCCTTCTGCACTATTATAAAAAATTTACCGCCTTTTCCGTAATCATTTCACAAGATTAAAGAATCAAATGTAAAATAAATATTAAAGCAAATTATATGCCAAGTAATAAATATAAAAAAATAGTAATTTAACTTTAGTCATTGTTACTATAATCTAAACTGGCATAAATTGAGCTTTTTATATTTTACTATTGAATATATATTTAATCTTCTTGACTCATAACATACTATCTGTTTAAACTTTTTTTCCAATATAACCCAACATTTATAGCCAGCAGAACAACAGGAGAGAAAGAGTGAATGAGGATAAAAGCGAACTACGCAAACAAGCAGAGGAAAAAGCAGCTCTTTTGCAAAAAACTCCCGATAAATTATCTTTTCAGGAGATAAGCGATACAATCCATGAGTTAAGAGTTCACCAGATTGAACTTGAGATGCAGAACGAAGAGCTTCGCCGTACGCAAACAGAGCTTGATTCGGCAAGGTCACGTTATTTTGATCTATATGATTTGGCACCAGTTGGATATGTTACAGTTAGTGGAAAGGGGTTGATTATTGAGGCAAATCTAACTGCTGCCGCCATGCTTGGCACGGTTAAAAGTGATTTAATAGGACAGCCTGCAAGCCGCTATATTTTTAGAGAAGATCAAGATATTTACTACATACATTGCAAACAGTGTTCAAATACAGGTGAGCCAACGATGTTTGATTTAAGGTTGGTTCGCAAAGATGGATCAAGTTTATCTGTGCATATTAATTTGAGATCAATTCTTGTTGATGCTCATGGGGATTCTACAGTGTTCCTGCTTGTTATGAGCGACATCACTGAACGAAAAAGAACGGAAATAGCTGAGAAAAAAACACAGATAGCTGAAGCAGCACTTTCCAGAGTCAGTAGATTAAAAAATCAACTTGAAGCGGAAAAAGAGTATCTTCAAGAAGAGATCAAATTAGAACTCAACTATCAAAATATCATAGGTCAAAGTGATGCTGTTAAATACGTTATCCATAAAATTGAACAGATTGCCACCAGCAATACTACTGTGCTGATTCTTGGCGAAACAGGAACGGGAAAGGAATTGGTAGCACGGGCTTTACATAACCTTAGCAACCTCAGAAATCGTGCCATGTTGAAAATAAACTGTGCCGCCCTTCCTTCAAATCTTATAGAAAGTGAACTGTTCGGTCATGAAAAAGGTTCTTTTACAGGTGCAAACAGAACATGTCATGGACGATTTGAAGTTGCAAACGGAAGCACGCTTTTTATGGATGAAATAGGAGAACTTCCTCTTGAATTACAGGCAAAACTGCTCAGAGTGCTTCAGGACGGCGAGTTTGAAAGGATTGGCAGCCATAAGACTATAAAAACAGATGCAAGGATTATAACTGCTACAAATCGTAATCTTGAAATAGAGATGAAAAATGGCAGATTCCGTGATGATCTCTTCTATAGACTGAATGTTTTTCCGATTATCGTTCCTCCACTTCGTGATCGAATTGATGATATACCTCTTCTTGCATATTTTTATCTCGGAAAAATTTCAAGAAGATTGGGTAAGACGATTCAGATGATCCCGCATGGTGTAATAAATGCTTTACAGAGTTATCACTGGCCCGGAAATATCAGAGAGTTGCAAAATGTCCTTGAGCGAGGGGTTATTAATTCTTCGGGGAATGAGCTTCGTCTTGCAGAGGAACTCCAAAAATTGTCAGGCAGCCCTGTTGTTTCATCATCTGGTGATTCAGGCATACTGACAAAAACAATGCAGGAGGTAGAGCGGGACTACATTATCCAGATACTTGAGCAAACCCAATGGAAGGTAAGCGGGAAAAACAGTGCATCGGAAATTCTTGGGCTTGAACGAAGTACACTTCGTGCTCGTATGCGTAAACTCGGCATAAAAAAACTCTAACTACGGTCTTAAAATCACGGTCATATATAAACTATAGTTATATATGACCGCTTACCCCCCCCCTTAATGGCAGGGCTGTTAAGTTCTACACTAGTTTTTTTAAAAGCTCTTTGACATTACTTGCAAAATAAATTGACGCTGCTTTGATGGAATCAAAGCCAATTTCACGACAGATGTTAATGGCTATGTTTTTG
>JADFZQ010000060.1 GCA_015232455.1 Desulfamplus sp.
CTCATGGGGACAAAAAACAGTTTTCGGATTCATAAGAACTCATGCATGAAAGGTTGCAGAAAGTTCTTAAAATCTTCATTTTTATAACAAATTCAAGTTCAACCACGGTTAAGTGGGGTGCTACCCAGCAGACTGCACCTGAATAATATATGCAATTGCGACAACAAGGGCTGCACTTGCCCCCTCTTTTCCAAAAGCATTGATTGCAATAGCAAGAGCAATTGAAAGATTTCTCATAACAGAGCCGTAAACCAATGCAATTGCATCTCCTCTTGATAAGAAGAATTTTCCTACAAGACTGCTCAATGTAAAATTAAAGCCATAAATCAGAACAAGCGGAATAAGGATATATAAAAGCATCTGAGGTGATGATGCAATACCCTTTGCCTTGAGAGCCATTGCAATAAACACTATGCCAATCACACCAAGAGTAGAGACAGGCGGAAACTTTGGAGCTATATTTTGCTTAAAGTCTTTAAAACCATACTTTTTTACAAGACTCTGGCGTGTAAAAAAACCAGCTATCATGGGTAAAAAGACAATGATTATAATCTGCTGCACAACTTTAAAAAAATCAATCTCAATGGTTGCACCCATAAGATACTTTACATAAAATGGAGTTGCAATAGATCCAGCAGTAAGTCCAATCACAGTCATTTTTACGGCAGCTTCAAGATTTCCTTTGGCAAATCCTGTCCATGATATGGTCATGCCGCTTGTAGGGACAAGACCTGTCAAAAGAAGCCCCAAAGCCATATACGGGCTATCTTTGAAGAAAATTAATCCCAATCCAAATGAGAGAAATGGAACAACTCCAAAATTTATCAACTGGGTCAACACCTGGGCTTTTAAATCTCCGCCTTCAAATACCTTTTTGATATTAAGATTCACCATCATCGGGTAAACCATAAGAAATGTAAATGGTATGATAAGGTTTTTCATAAATTCTGCACTGAAAAGCAGCCCAAAAATAAAACCAGATACCATAGTGATAGGAATAGCTATCGTCAAATTTTTTGTGATTTTAGATAGATATTTTAACATAGATTACTCCTTTAAAATATTAATTGTTGTCAATCTGCTTAACCTGATTCCTCCTGCACTTCAAATTTTATGCCATACCTGTTCATACGGTTCCAAACAGTTACCCGTGATATTCCCAATATCTGTGCTGCAAGCGAACGATTGCCTTGTGCCTGTATAAGTGCATGAATAAGCTGCTGTTTTTTTATCTCGTCTTTTTTTGGCTCATCTTGTTTTATCTCACTATGGTTGATTTTTGCAAAATGATGTGAAGAGTCGGAATTATTCATATCAGATTGATGACCAATGTCTGGTGGGAAATGGTCAAGTTCAAGCCTGCTGTTTGTGCAGGTTACAAATGCGTATTCAAAAGCACTTTTAAGCTCACGGACATTTCCGGGCCAGTGATATTTGACCAAAGCCTGCATTGCTTCAGGAGAGATGGAATTAACAGGCTTGTTGCTTTTAAGCCGAATCCTTCTAAAAAACATCTCTGCTATCAAAGGTATATCCTCAACTCGTTCTCTAAGAGGGGGTAGATTGATTGGCAGCACATTGATTCTATAGTAAAAATCGCTTCTAAAAGAGCTATCTTCAACTAATTGCTTAAGATTCTTGTTGGTTGCTGTAACCACCCTGACATCAACGGGTATTGCCTTGTTATCTCCAACTCTTTCAATAACTTTTTCTTCAAGCACCCGCAAAAGTTTAACCTGTATGGATAGAGGCAAATCTCCAATTTCATCTAAAAATATAGTGCCATTATTAGCAGCTTCAAAACGCCCTGTCCGACTCTGATATGCTCCTGTAAATGCCCCTTTGACATGACCAAACAGCTCGCTCTCAAGAACCGACTCGTTAAGTGCTGCACAGTTTACCTTGATGTATGGTCCATTTTTACGTTCAGAATTAAGGTGAATCGCCCTTGCTGCAAGCTCTTTGCCTGTTCCGCTCTCACCAAGTATAAGTGCTGGTGCATCTGATGCAGCCACATTTGTAATCAGATCAAATGCACGTCTCATAGGTAGAGAGATACCCGCCATTCCATGAAAAGTCTCCCCTGCTTCAAGCTCTCTGCGAAAAGCCTCTATTTTGTTCTCTTTTTCCATTAGATCTGTAATGTCGGTTACTGTCTCAACAGCACCAATTACCTGTCCACCACTGTCATTAAGAACAGAAGCATTTTTAATAATATTAACAATAGAACCATCTTTTCTTATAAGTGAGCATTTTTTCATTTTAAGACTTCCAGATCGGAACAGCAGACACCAATGGGTGCCAGTGCGTTCAAATACTGTGTTGCAGCTACTGCAATTGAGAACTGAACAAGGTTTGCCAATCAACTCCTGATTTGAATATCCGGTAATCTGTTCAAGTGCCTTGTTTGCCGAAACAATGATCCCTTTAAGATCAACGATCATAACTCCATCTTGGATGGTATCAACAACCGTTTTCCAGTAATGATTCAATTCGTGATCAAGCATTTTACTCTCCCCTTTTTTTGTCAATATTCTTTAATTTTAACATTCATAAATATTGTTAAAGTTAATTTTAACGCATTAACAGTTGTTTAAACACATTATTAATTTTTTAACATAAAATCAATCGCAATTGCTTGTTAACCTTTTTGCAAAAAGAGCAATGCAGAACAGCTATAGTTTTCCAGAAAAGTATTTTGGTTGAATATGCCCTGTATTCGGTGGGTTATGTAGCGGTTCTGCTAAATTTAAATTATTTGGAAAACTATAGATGGCATCAACATTGCTAATGCCAATGACAGCAAAAACATCACCAAAGTAGAGGCAGGAGTTAAGCAAAAGGATGGGAACATTGTGAACAGGCAGAACGAGAATATTATTGATGTGAGAGGTTTTTTAGAGCCTATAGCATTCTTGAAGGTTTCCCAGATATGCCGTGAAATGAAAACAGGCAGCATAATGAGGATTATTATTGAAGATACAGATTCTCATCTGAACCTTCTGAGTCTGCTGCAATATTTTGATGTTCAAGTGGTGGAAGATAAAAAATATTCGGATAAGGACGCTGGATGGCAGATTATCATCCAGAAACATATCAAGACAAATATTAGTCAATAAATATATAAAGAAACATATCGAGAAGCATATTAATCAAGAAACATATTTTAAGGAGACACTAAAATGAGCGAAATCAATTTAAACGAAATCACACCATCTAACACCGTTGATGCCAGAGGCAGTGCATGTCCAGGACCTCTTCTTGAGGCTAAAAAAGGTATTGGCAAGGTAAAAGTCGGAGAAGTGCTTGAGGTCTTTTCAAATGATCCCGGAACTAAAACCGATATTCCAGCATGGGCGGGTAAAGTTGGGCACGAATATCTTGGAGTTGTTGCAGGAGATGGATACGACAAACTTTATGTGCGTAGGAAAAAATAGCACTACTTGACAGATCACCATGTTGGTAAATGCTTTTTAGATGCCGTTCACCATGTTGGTAGATGCCGTTTAGATACCGTAACTTAAATGATTTTCAGGAGTTCTGAATACACAATGGATAAAACAGCGATGTTACATAGGGGAAAAATTCTGATTCTTGCCACAGAAACCTGTGCCTACCCTGGTGCAGACTCGGTAGGTCAGTCTCATTCAAGTTATCCGTCAAACACCTTTATTCTGAGAGTAAGGGCACCCGTGCTTTTTCCTGAACAGTTTTATATGGACTGCTTTAGAAAAGGTATCAGCGGGATCATTATAATGTCCTGTGGTGAAGAGTGTCCTTATGAGGGTGCCTACAAAGCCTTAGCAAAACGTATAGATCGGGTATATCAACTGATGAAAGCTGCTGCCCTTGACATAAGAAGGTTAAGGCTTACTGCAATCTGCACAGTCTGCAACCGTGCATTTCTAAAAGAGATCAACCAGATGAATGAGCTGATTGACGAAATCGGGGTGCCAATTAATGAGGAGGCTGAATTATGAAATCGATCCAGACCACGACATTTGACGTTATGGTTATTGGCGGAGGTATTGCAGGACTCCAGACAGCCCTTGATATAGCCTGTCAAGATTACAGTGTTGCTGTTGTTGAAAAAGGGGCTTCTATAGGCGGTAAAATGATTCGTCTCTCCAAGGTATTTCCAACTCTTGACTGTGCAAGCTGCATTACAACCCCTAAGATGGCTGCTGCTGCCCATAACGACAATATAACCCTGTTTACCTGCTGCGATGTAAAGTCAATCAAAAGAGAGAGAACTCTTTCAACTCAAAACATATCAAACTCTATTTCACCACAAAATAATAATACTCAGAGAAATCGCTTTGTTCTGAAAGCTGTAGTAACACAAAGAGCAAGATATGTTGATGCAGATAAATGTATTGGATGCCGTAAGTGCGAATATGAGTGTCCTGTTCTTGTATCTGATGTAGAGCAAGGGGGTTTTTCAGCAAGAAAAGCAATCTCTATACCATTTTCCAATGCAATTCCACAGATTGCGGTTTTAGATGCTGATAACTGCATGTTGTGCGGTAAATGCGAAAAAATATGTCCTACCCATGCGATTAACTATTTTCAAGAGTCTTACGATTTTGTGATTCAAGCCAACTCCATTGTTCTTGCAACTGGCTATGAGATGACATCATTATCAGACAAACCACAGTATGGCATGGGTAAAATCCCAAATGTTATTGATGCACTTCAGATGGAGAGGCTTCTTGCTCCTCATGGTCCATATAACAGGGTATTGAGACCTTCAGACGGCAAAGAGCCTGATTCAATAGCATATATACAGTGTGCAGGTTCAAGGGATAGAAGTATGGGTGTGCCATATTGCTCAAGGTTCTGCTGCATGTATGCAATCAAGCAGGCAATGTTATTGTCAGGTTCTCTGCCGTTGGCTGAAATCCGTATCTATTACATGGATATTCGGGCTTTTGGAAAAGGCTATGAGCAGTTTTACCAGAACGCCAAAGCTATGGGCATTGAGTTTGTAAAAGCAAAAGTGGCAAGAGTTGATGCAGGCGAAGATGGCAGCGTTACTTTGCAGTATGAAGACCAGAATGGCTATGGAATGGTTACGATGAACCATGACCTTGTCGTTGCATCAATGGGAGTTATCTCTGCATGGAGTCCTAAAGGTATCTGCAATGTCTCACAAGGGTTGGATAATTTTATTCACACTATTAACTCTAAACTTTCACCAACCTTGACAGACATGGAGGGGGTCTTTGTTGCTGGGGCTGCTGCTGGTCCAAAAGATATTGTTGACACAATAACAGAGGCTGGATCCGCTGCAATTGAAGTATCTAAATATCTGCGTTACCTATACGGCAAAGAGAGAGGTTTAAAACCTGTCTCTACCATCTCATCACTTAAAGCAGTTGCATAGCAGGAGACTCTTTAGTTATGAAAGATAAAAAAGAAGACCAAAAACATAAAGAAAATCAAGAATATAGAGAAGATAAAAAAGTTGGTGTCTATATCTGTTACTGCGGAGGCAACATCTCTGATCATGTAGATGTGGAAAGGGTTAGAGAGTATGTAGAAAACCTTCCAGAGGTTGCAGTAGCCCGAACAAATATGTTCATGTGTTCTGATCCTGGTCAGCAGCTTATAATGGATGATCTTAAAAACGGAACAGTAGAGAGGGTTGTTGTAGCCTCATGTGCCCCAAGTCTGCATGAAACAACTTTCAGAAGTGCAATATCAAGGGCAGGCATTAATCCATACATTTATGAACATGCAAATATACGCGAACAGGTAAGCTGGGTTCATCATGGAGATCAGGCAACTGAAAAAGCCATAAAACTTATATCCATGGCATCAGCCAAAGCAGAGCAGTTGAGCCCTTTAGAGCCGATCCGGGTAAATGCAAAAAAACATGCAACTGTAATCGGAGGCGGCGTTGCAGGTCTCAGGGCTGCAAAAGATATGGCTGATTGCGGTATTGAGGTGGCACTGATTGAAAAATCTCAGTTTTTAGGAGGTAATCTTGCCCCACTTGACAAGATTGCACCAACAGGAGAGTCAGCTAAAGAGCTTCTTTCTACACTTGCTCTTCAGGTTTTGTGTCATCCATCTATTACTATCTATGCAGGTTCAGTTGTGGACTCTTTTGAGGGCTATGTTGGTAATTTTACACTTGGGGTTAAACAAGTTGAACCATTACCATCAAAAGCAGCAGACTCAGATATAACAGCAGAGGCAGATATATCGGATATACAAAAAACAAACGAAACAGACAAATATAAAAAAGGCGATTATATCCCATTTTCTGGTGTATTTGCAGTTGATGATGCTGATTTCTCTAACAGGTCAGATTCCCAAAACTTGTCAGTTTCTTCAAATTGGAAATCCCATGTTATTGAGACTGGCGTAATTGTTATTGCAACTGGGTTTAAGTCCTATACTCCCAATATTGGTGAATATGGCTATAAAAAAATTAAAGAGGTTATCACTCTTCCAGAGCTTATCAAGAGTATGGCTGACAGCCTCAACTCAGGCAGGTTAAGCAGTCAAGATAGTTTCACCATGCAAAAGGGTTCAGCCTGTTCAGGAAAAGTCAGAGGCTTAGAAAAATTTTTAGAAATTGACGGAAGAAAAATCAGAAGCATGGCAATGATCCACTGTGTAGGCAGCAGACAGACTCCAGGTATCCATCAGGAAAATGATTCAGGGCAGTTAAATGAGTATTGTTCTCGTACCTGCTGCACAGCAACCTTGAATGCTGCCAATATAATCCGTGAAAGATACCCTTCTACCAGAATCTATGACTTTTTCCGCGATATAAGAACCTATGGACGTGGTCAGGAGGAGATATACGAAAAAGCATCGCACAATCAGGTTATATTTTTCAGATTTGAGGCAGATGAACCTCCAGAAATTATAGAGTCAAGAGAGTCTCAATCAGGAAAAAACTTTGAATCAAATTCTCAATTAAATAATTTTCCAATCTGTGTGAAAGCAAAAGATGTACTTACATTTGGAGAAGAGATAGAGGCACCTGTTGATTTAGTTGTGCTTGCAACTGGTATTGAGCCAAATGATGTCTCTGATTTAGTGCAAAAGATGAAGCTGCCTGTTGGAGCTGACCGTTTTCTTCTTGAAGTTCATCCAAAACTCCGTCCTGTTGAACTGCCTGTCTCTGGGATATTTCTTGCCGGAACATGTCAGGCACCAATGGATATCGGAGAGTCATGCAATGCTGCTGGTGCTGCTGCTGTTAAAGCTGCTGCCATGCTTGCCAAAGGTTATGTGGAACTTGATCCTTTTGTAGCTCAGATCAACCTTGAACTATGCAATGGATGCGGAGCATGTGTTGAGTCCTGTCTCAGCGATGGTGCATTACGTATTGTTGATATAAAAGCTGATGGAGAGTTAATAAAGCGTGCTGAGGTAACACCTCCACTCTGTCTTGGTTGTGGTGCCTGTGTTGGTGTCTGTTCGGAAAATGCCATTGATATAGCAGGGTGGACATTGAGACAATATGAGGCAATGGTTGACAGGATTGTGGCTGAAAATATTCTTGCTGTCATAAATTGAGTTTTGAGTACCACATTTAACCTGTAGAGATGCACGGACGTGCGTCTCTACACGAAAATATAAAAATGCTAAGAATGATTATATGAGGGATTCCAATGGTTGAGGAAAATATCCAGCAACATAAAAAAACGGATGAGCTGAGTAAAAACTTGGATAAAAAAGCAGATGCTATGAAAGCTCTTCGTAAAAGCTGCAAAAATAGAATTGACAGAGTTGCAGAAATAGTCAGGGAACAGAAGAGAGCCTTGAAAGCGATACGTGCACAATTGGCAAATTCACCTTCTACTATTCCTGAGATTGCTGCCAGCACAGATATGCCGACAGATATTGTATTATGGTATGTGGCAGCCATGAAAAAATATGGTCAGATTGCTGAAAAAGAGAAGGATGACGGATACTATAGGTATTCATTGCAAGGAGAGAGTCATGTCATTGATTAACCCAGATTTTATTGATGAGATAAAGCCTTTTGGGGAAGATATAGCTTCTGTCTGCTTTAACTGTGGTACATGTGCCGCTATCTGCCCTCTTATAAACGATCATTTTCCCAGAAAAGTTATTCGCTACATTCAGATTGGGGCAAAAGAGCGGATTTTGGAACAAGCACAGGAGCTATGGAAATGCCTTCATTGTGGACTTTGCACCCAAACCTGTCCAAGAGGAGCAAATCCCGGAGAGATTATTTTGAATCTTAAACGCTATGTTGTTGCAAACTGGAGGAGTTGCTGACCATGTATAATCCAAAATATATGATTGATGCTATTTCCAATAATGTCAGAACAACTAAAAATCCATTTGGGATTCCCAAATTTCTGCTTAACAGATGGCATCTTGGGGTTAAGCCCCTTGCTCGAAGCGGTGATTCAATGCTCTTTACCGGTTTGATGTATCAATTTTCGCCATATATCGAAAAATCGACAGAGTATTTAGCACAATTTGAAGATAGCAAATGGCAGGAGTATCTTAAATTTGCAAAGTATGTTCCGGGTTATCTGTCTGGTTCAGGACTCTGGCTTATTGCCCTGAAAAATCAGAAAAAAGAGTATGATACTGTTTTGCAGAATATTGTCCGTATTTTAAGAGCCTCTCATGTAGATTTTTTCTACAGACCTGAGCTTGATGATTACAGCGGTATTTTGCTCTATGATCTCGGAGATCAGGATGCTTTTATTCGCCATGCAAGATATGTAGCAAAAAAGTTGAAACGGGCTGGAATCAAACGGCTGATTACAGTTGATCCGCACACCACATACGCTTTAAAAGTTCTGTTTCCCAAATACACGGGCATTAGTTTTGATGTGAAACCCTATTTTGAGTTGATAAATTTCAGATCACAAAAGGCGGCACACGGTAAGGGAACATCGAGTGATCATCAAAAAGAGGGGAAAACAGAAGGTTACTTAACAGTCAATAATTTATTGACTGTTGGTATAGAGAGAATAACACTTCATGATCCATGTTTTTATGGACGATACCTTGAAGTCTCTGATACTCCCCGCCGAGTTCTGGCAAATCTTGATATTGAGTGTGCAAATATCAGAAATTCAGGCACATTTACAAGTTGCTGCGGAGGTCCGGCTGAATCAATTTCGCCAAAACTTTCCAGCGAAATCGCAGACAGACGGCTAAACGATCTAAATACTACGGGAGATAAGATTATTGCTTTTTGCCCGATATGTCTTGGAAACTTACGGAAATCAGGTGCTAAAGTTGATGATCTTGCCAATTTGATAGCATCAAAATTATAGAGCATAAATATTTAGCAATATCTTATTGATATTTATTACTTTGGTAGCACCTCACTCAACCGTGGTTTAAAAAGTTGCCCATTTTTTGATGCGTTCAAGTGTTTTTTTACTTCTTCGTCCTCTTCCCTTGAAAACCCATGGTTGAGGACGCACTTTGTATTCCAGAAGC
>JADFZQ010000061.1 GCA_015232455.1 Desulfamplus sp.
CAAAACTGCTATTTCAGATTGCTTAAAACAAACCCATTCAACCTACAAATTGGAATTGGATTCGCTTTTATCCTGCAATTTTCAGAACTTTGAAAAAGCTCAATTACTGACCGTTTAGAGTATAAACAATTAAAGAGCTTTCTGACATCTTTAAAACTGTAAGGAATTAATGTGTTTTAAATAATCTTTGCCTTAGAAATCTACACATTGTATATTAAAAATCATATTTTTACGTCAAAGCAAACGAAAATGAAATTGTAGGGGCGACCGTTTGGTCGCCCCTACTGCATTTTATTGAAATATTTATATTTTTGAAAACACTACAGGAGGGACCTTGTGAATCATACTTTTGAGAGATGGAATACAACAAAATCAACTGATCTTTATGGTGTCAATGAGTGGGGAGGTGGATATTTCTGCATTGCAGAAAATGGTGATCTTATGGTTATGCCATCTCCTGGTGCTATGAGTCGTGCGGTAAGTATTAGAGATATTTTGTCAGGTATTGAAGATAGAGGGCTTGGAATGCCTGTTCTTCTTCGTATTGAAAATATACTTGACTCTCGTATTGCCGAACTTAACGAGAGCTTTCTCTATGCAATGAAAGAGCTTGATTATAAGGGAACTTTTACTGGTGCATACCCAATCAAAGTTAATCAGCAACAGCAGGTAGTTGAGGAGATAACACTTTATGGCTCTAAGTATCATCATGGTCTTGAGGCTGGAAGTAAAGCTGAGTTAATTGCAGCAATGGCTATGCTTACAGATATGCAGGCTCCTTTGATCTGTAATGGCTATAAAGATCAGGAGTTTATTGATCTTGGTCTTTATGCCACAAAGATGGGCTATAAGTGTATATTGGTTCTTGAGATGCCAAGCGAATTACCTTTAATTATTGAGCGTTCAAGGATACTTGGAGCAGCACCAATTCTTGGTGTTAGAATAAAACTTGCAACTCAAGCTGGTGGTCATTGGGGAGAATCAGGAGGCGAGAGAAGTATATTTGGTCTTAATACTACTCAGATAATTGAAGCTGTGGATTTGCTCGCCAAAGAGAATATGCTCCAATGCCTTCAGATGGTTCACTACCATTTAGGTTCACAGATTTCAAATATTCGTGAGATAAGAACAGCGGTAAATGAGGCGTGTAGAGTCTATGCAGGTCTTGCCTTGGAAGGGGCTGCCGTAAAATATCTTGATCTTGGTGGAGGGCTTGCAGTTGATTATGATGGTTCTCAATCAAATTTTTTAAGCAGCAAGAACTACACACTTAATGAGTATTGCACAGATATAATTGAAGCTGTTATGACATCACTTGATGAGGTTGGAATTGAACACCCAACGATAATAACAGAGTCTGGAAGGGCTCTTGTTGCTTACTATTCAATGCTTCTGTTCAATGTTTTAGATGTTACACGCTTTCAACCTGAACCTCTTCCTGACGAATTACCTGAAGGTTCGCCTGCACAGATAAAGTATATGTTTGACTCTCTTAAGTCTCTATCTGTTAGAAATATACAAGAGTGTTTTAACGATATAATTTACTACAGAGACGAAGCTCGTCAGCTTTTTAACCACGGTAAAATAACATTAAGACAACGCTCGTTAGCTGAAAAGATATTTTGGTCAACTATAAACGAGATTGCACGAATATCAAAAGGTTTAAAGCACGTAACTCCTGAAATAGCAGAGATTGAAAGAGCATTATCAGATATTTATTACTGTAATTTCAGTGTGTTTCAGTCGCTTCCTGACGCATGGGCAATTGATCAGTTATTTCCTGTTATGCCGATTCACAGATTAAACGAAGAGCCAACCAGAAATGCGATAATTGCAGATATAACCTGTGATTGCGATGGCAAAATTGATCGTTTTATTGATCGCCATGACATCAAATATTATCTTCCTTTACATGAATTAAAAGAATCTGAAGAGTATTATCTTGGTACATTTCTCGTTGGGGCATATCAAGAGACCTTAGGAGACCTTCATAATCTCCTTGGCGATACTAACATAGTAACAATACGTGTTCTTGATAATGGAGAGTATGAGTTTGTAGGAGAGCTTGAAGGTGATAGTGTCTCTGACATTCTCTCCTATGTTGAATATGACCCAAAACGGCTTCTTGTAAGGTTTAGAAAAACAGCAGAAAAAGCTGTTCGTAAAGGTAATATTACAGCTCAAGAGAGACGAGAGATTATGCAAGCCTATGAGATGGGGCTGCGTGGATATACCTATTTTGAGAGGTGATTTTTATTAGCTTCAAACAACCAATGTATAGCGGTTCTCAATTGATTGAACTGTTAAATTGTATGAATCAAGATACCCAAGATAAAAAAGGATATTGCAAGATAGTTTATTCAATTGAATGCAGCTTTTTTGCATTTTTATTGAGAGTAAGAGACGTATGGTCATACATACGTCTCTACAGTTTGTTCAAATTATCCTGAAAATCTTGATTCATATAGTAAATGATGAGAAAATAGATAAAAATAAAAAACGGAGGTTAATGAAAAATGTCTAAAGTCCTAATTATTGGAGCAGGTGGAGTAGGGAGCGTAACAACACACAAATGTGCACAGATTCCAGAAGTTTTTTCAGAAATTGTCCTTGCAAGTCGGACAAAATCAAAGTGCGATGCCATTGCACAAGATGTTTTAAAAAGAAGCGGAAGAACCATCTCAACTGTTAGTGTTGATGCAGATAGTGTTGAAGAGACAGTTGCACTTATCAAAAAAGTTCAGCCTGATATTGTTGTTAATTTGGCTCTGCCATATCAAGATATTCCGCTTATGGAGGCGTGCCTTGCAACTGGAATTGATTATCTTGATACCGCAAATTACGAACCACCTGATGTTGCAAAGTTTGAATATAAGTGGCAGTGGGCTTATCAGGAAAAATTTAAAGAAAAGGGAATTATGGCACTTCTTGGTTCTGGATTTGACCCGGGAGTTACCAATGTCTTTTGTGCTTATGCTCAAAAACACTATTTTGATGAGATACATGAGCTTGATATTATTGATTGTAATGCTGGGAATCATGGACAGCACTTTGCCACAAATTTTAATCCAGAGATAAATATTCGTGAGATTACACAAAGAGGTCGTTTTTGGGATCATGGTGATTGGGTAGAAACAGACCCTCTTTCATGGTCAATGAACTACGATTTTCCAGATGGAATTGGAGCTAAAAAGTGCTATCTTCTTTACCATGAAGAGTTAGAATCTTTAGTTTTGAATCTAAAAGGGTTAAAACGTGCAAGGTTTTGGATGACGTTTTCTGAACAATATTTAACACATCTAAGAGTTTTAGAAAATGTTGGCATGACCCGTATTGATGCTGTGGATTATGATGGAAACAAAATCATTCCGCTTAAATTTCTAAAAGCAGTTTTACCTGAACCAGCTTCTCTTGGACCTTTGACACAAGGACGCACTTGTATTGGCTGTCAGATGAAAGGTATAAAAGATGGTAAAGAGAAGACCATTTTTATATATAATATATGCAGCCATGAGGAATCTTTTGAAGAGGTTGGCTCTCAAGCAATATCATATACTACAGGAGTTCCAGCAATGATTGGTGCTATGATGATGCTTGAAAAAAAATGGCATAAAGCAGGAGTTTGGAACATGGAACAGTTTGACCCTGATCCATTTATGGAAGCACTCAATAAATATGGTCTTCCATGGCAGGTTATGGAAGTTAGTTCATAATATAGTAGGTTTTAACCATGGTTAAAACCTACTATATTATGACATTGCTGGGTATAATTTTCGGGCATTATTAAATTTTTATTCCTAATGGAATTTATATCATGGAGACCAAAAGCAGATGTCCATTGACCATTTGAGTAAGTGCTGGGATTTAGTTGTAGTTGGAGGTGGAATCACAGGGGCTGGTGTTTTCAGAGAAGCTGTCAGAATAGGGCTTAAAACTTTGCTTCTCGAACAACGTGATTTTGCATGGGGAACATCAAGCCGATCATCAAAAATGGTGCATGGCGGATTAAGGTATCTGAAACAGGGGCAGCTTCTTTTAACTCGAACATCTGTCGTAGAGCGTCAAAGATTGGTAAGAGAAGCAGAAGGACTTGTTGAACCTTTAGAGTTCCTTACCCCTGTTTACAAAGATCAATCACCCGGAAAATGGGTAATGGGTGCAGGTCTTACAATTTACAGTGCTTTGGCAGGTTCTATTCAGCATAAATATTATCATAAAAACGCATTTTTAAAGCGTGTTCCATCTATTCGCTCTGATGGATTAGAGGGTGGTTATAGTTTTTGGGACGCTGGTGTTGATGATGCAAGGCTTGTTTTGCGTCTTATTAATGATGGTCAGCAAAAGCAAGGGAATAGCTCACAGCCTAACGGAACAGCACTAAACTACACTAAGGTTAAACAGATTCTCAGAGACGAGCAAGGGTTTGTAAAAGGGGTTTTGATTGAGGATTGTTTTCTGAAAAAAGAGAGAACCATTGAGACTCCTGTGGTTATAAACGCATCAGGTGCGTGGGCATCAACACTTCACCCATGCCCTGATTCAAAGCTGCATTTACGCCCCCTTAGAGGAAGTCATCTTGTCTTTCCCCACTCTCTATTGCCGATTAATCAAGTTGTAAGTTTTATCCACCCTGAAGATAGGCGGCCTATCTTTATCTTTCCTTGGGAAGGGGCAACTTTTCTTGGAACAACTGATGTTGATCACAAATTTAGTAATAATGTTGAAGATACTCTTTACAATAAAATTGGGCATAACTTAGAAGTTAATATGGGGGATAGTGATAGACAACATGCTGGTATGATAGATATTAACCAAGAGCCTGCTATGTCAAAACATGAGGCTTTATATCTCATTGATGGGTTTAAATGGGCTTTTCCTGATATTAAACTCTCAATCAAAGATAGTGTTGCAACTATTGCTGGTATTCGCCCTGTCTTAAGTTCTGGAAAGCGTAATCCATCTGAAGAGTCAAGAGAACATGTTGTTTGGAAGGATAGGGGGCTTGTTACTGTTACTGGTGGAAAGCTGACTACATTCAGGCAGTTAGCAGCAGACACTCTAAACGCTGCAAAGCCTTTTATGAAGATTAAGGATAGAGAGGAGCCAGAGCTGCTTGAAAAAACAAAAACTGTCCATGGTTCTCTATTTAATGTTGATAACTCTATCTTTGAGTTTGATACACCTATCTTTGAGAGTGATAAAGAGCTTATCTTAAAATCTCCATATTCTAACAAGATAGCTCTAAAAGATTGGAGAAGGCTATATGGGCGTTATGGAAAAGATGCACTGGATATAGTTGAAAACTCAAAAATAGAAGATTTAGAAAGAATTGGATCAACCAACTATTTATGGGCAGAGCTTCCATACTCAGCAGCAAATGGACAGATTCGTAGTCTTGACGATCTTTTGATGAGGCGGGTTAGAATAGGCTTACTCCTTCCTTATGGTGGTCAAGAGCATTTTAAACGGATAAAAGAGTTGTGTCAGCCAATTCTTGGTTGGGACGATCTCCACTTTAATCAAGAAATCTTACGGTATAGGGAGTTGTGGCACAAAGCATACAGCGTTCCGATTTAATTTCTTAGAACTTTGAATCCAATCTTAAACTGTAGAGACGCACGTCCGTGCGTCTCTACAGTTTAGGCAGCCCTCAATTTATGATCTAAAAAGTATAAACAGATCAATACAATAATGGTAAACACCATGACATCATACACATATTCACAAAAAAATGAATCAGATGCCTTTAATAAAACATCAACTGTTTTATCAATTGACTGTGGTACTCAAAGTATAAGAGTTCTCCTTTTTTCACCAACTGGGGAGCTTATAGACAAAGAACAGGTGCTTTATGAACCATACATAAGCTCTAAACCCGGGTGGGCAGAACAAGACCCTGAAATTTTCTGGCAAGGGTTGTGTAAAGCATCGTTAATGTTAAAAGAACGAAATCTTGAGCTATATCATTCAATTGAAGGGGTTGGAGTTACAGCACAAAGAGATAGCATGGTAAATATAGATGAGAGTGGTAAAATTTTAAGACCTGTAATTACATGGTTAGATCAACGAAAGGCAAAACCTTTATATCAACCAAACCCTTTTATGAAAGCTGCTTTCTCATTAGCTGGTATGAACGAGGCTATAATTAAGATTCAGTGTGATGCAAAATGTAACTGGATACGTCAGCATCAACCTGATATTTGGAGACGCACCCATAAATACCTTCAAATTTCAGGATTTTTAAATTACAGACTTACAGGTGAATTTATTGATTCAGTTGCTTCTCAGATAGGTCATATCCCATTTGATTATAAATCTATGAAATGGGCAAAGAGCGGCTCTTTAAACATGAGAGTCTGCCCTGTAGAAAAGGAAAAACTACCTGAACTTGCAATTCCTGGTGAAGTTATTGGCAGTATTTCTAAAGAGGCTGCAATTATGACAGGAATCAGTGCTGGAACTCCTGTGGTTGCATGTGGATCAGATAAAGGTTGCGAGACAATTGGCATGGGAGTTCTTAACTCTTCAATGGCAAGTTTAAGTTTTGGGACAACAGCAACTGTTCAGACAACAACCAAACAATACTGTGAGCCACTAAAATTTATGCCAGCTTATCCAGCCCCTATTCCAGCCCACTATAATCCTGAAGTTGAGATTTTTAGAGGCTTTTGGATGATTACATGGTTTAAAAACGAATTTGCCCACAAAGAGATTGAAGCAGCAGCAGAACGGGGTGTGCTGCCTGAAGTTGTGATGAACGAAATGCTTGCCAAATCTCCACCCGGCTCTATGGGGCTTATGGTTCAGCCATATTGGGGACCTGGTCTTAAAACGCCATCAGCAAAAGGTGCAATAGTTGGTTTTGGCGATGTTCACAAAAAAGCTCATGTTTATCGAGCTGTAGTTGAAGGACTTTGTTATGGGCTTCTTGATGGACTTAAAAAAATAGAAAAAGCCTGTGGTTCAACTGCTAAGATTTTGGCTGTATCTGGAGGAGCTTCTCAAAGTGAAGAAATCTGCCAAATCACAGCAGATATTTTTAACCGTCCAGTTTTAAGAGGTAAAACTTTTGAGACTTCAGGGCTTGGAGCTGCTATCGTAACTGCTAAGGGTGTTAAGCTCCATAGCTCTTTTGAAAGTGCAATAAAGGCTATGGTATCATATAAACAGAGGTATAACCCAAACGCTGCTAACGCTAAACTATATCAACAGCTTTTTAACAGAGTTTACACTAAACTCTACCCATCACTTGAAAAAATTTACGAAGAGATACGAGATATTACAGGCTATCCAGAGAAAATATAAAACATATTGGAGAATTATAATGTTTGGAAATATTGGAAATAGAGGATTCTATCCTCAATGGAATGAAACTCCACCAGAGCGTGGATCATATCGATCTATTTTTAAATGGGGATCACCTGCTGAATTTAAGCATCCTAATCGCAGGCTCTTTCAGATGATTAAAGATACCTTTGCCATGACAGATGCTGATTTCAAAACAAGATTAAAAGAGGGAAATGAACCTGTTAAATGCAATATTCCAATCAAATTATCTTCTGAACAAATTGAGGTTTTTAAGAATATTGTAGGTGAATCAAACATTAGCACTGACGACTATCAACGGGTCAAATACTCAAATGGAAAGACAATGGAAGAGGCAATGCTTCTTCGCAATCAATTAGTTGGTAATGTGGCTGATGTAGTTGTCCACCCTCGAAACAAGATTGATATTCAGGCAATTGTGAATTTTTGCGATAAAGAGAAGATTCCTCTTTATGTCTATGGTGGAGGAAGCTCTGTAAATTTTGGAGTTCAATGCACAAAAGGCGGAGTTACCCTTGTAATGCAAACCCATTTAAACAAAGTTATTGAGCTTAATGAGACAAACCACACAATAACAGTTGAAGCAGGAATGATGGGTCCTGATTATGAAGCTGCTTTAAATGAAGCACCTCAACGGTTTAATGCAAAGCATAGCTATACAGGCGGACACTTTCCACAATCATTTGAGTATTCGTCAGTAGGTGGCTGGGTATCAACTTGGGGTTCTGGTCAGCAATCTTCTTATTATGGAGATGCTTGCGATCTTGTTGTAAGTCAGGAATATATAACTCCGCGAGGCACTTTTAAAACTCTTGATTACCCTGCAACAGCCACAGGTCCAAAACTTAACGACATAATGAAAGGTTCAGAAGGTGCCTTTGGTGTGTTGGTAAGCGTTACAATGAAGATTTTTAAAAATCTTCCTCAAAATCGCAATCGTTTTGCATTTATATTTCCTGATTGGGAGTCTGCTGTTAACGCAACTCGCGAGATTTCTCAAGGTCAATTTGGTATGCCATCTGTTTTACGAATCTCTGACGCTGAAGAGACTGATGTAGCTTTAAAACTCTATGGTATTGAAGGTTCTGTGTTGGATCAGGCAATTAGGCTCAAAGGGTTCAAACCGCACCAGAGATGCCTGTGTATTGGACATACTGAAGGGGAGTTAGATTTTTCTAAAAACGTAAAGAGAAAGGTGCGTAATTTGTGTCAGGAAAATGGCGGTATGTTCTTAACTGGCATTCCTGTTAAAAATTGGGAACATGGAAGATACAAAGACCCATATCTGCGTGAAGATTTAAATGATTACGGAATTATGATAGACACACTTGAGTCCGGTGTTACATGGGATAATATCCACAATCTCCATCAAGGAGTTAGGGCGTTTGTAAAGAAAAGACCCAAAACAATCTGCATGACTCATGCTTCTCATTTTTATCCACAGGGAACAAACTTATATTTTATTTTTATCGCAAAGATGTCTGATATAGATGAATATAGAGATTTTCAACATGGTATTATTGATAATATTGCAAAATTTGGAGGATCATTAAGCCATCATCATGGAGTAGGCAAAATGATAGCTCCTTGGATGGAAGACCATCTTGGAGTTGAACAGATGAATGTGCTTCGGGCATTAAAAAGCCACTTTGATCCAAACAGCATTATGAACCCGGGTGGAACTATGGGGCTTGATCTACATCCTGATATGAGAAGGAAAAAGCTCAAGTAATCCTATAATCGGGCATTCATTGAGCTTTTATATATAAGTAGAGACGCCAGCCGTGCGTCTCTACAGTTTAGGCAAAACTAAAGTGTAAATCATTATCATGCACCCGTAACCTGAAAGCCTCGATCATTCTGAGTCCACTACCATAAAGAAGTTTAACTACTAATTGTTGAATGCCTTTGATATACTCTAAACGGTCAGTAATTGAGCTTTTTCAAAGTTCTGAAAATTGCAGGATAAAAGCGAATCCAATTCCAATTTGTAGGTTGAATGGGTTTGTTTTAAGCAATCTGAAATAGCAGTTTTGA
>JADFZQ010000062.1 GCA_015232455.1 Desulfamplus sp.
CAAAACTGCTATTTCAGATTGCTTAAAACAAACCCATTCAACCTACAAATTGGAATTGGATTCGCTTTTATCCTGCAATTTTCAGAACTTTGAAAAAGCTCAATTACTGACCGTTTAGAGTATATAATATATTTGACAAATTTTTAGAACTTTTCAAATCTTTATTGAATCTTAAGTCGCAATTTGGTAGCTCATAGGAATATATATTGATTATAGATGCTTTGTCTAAATTTAGGATAAATAATGGTCATCTTCTACTCTATAGACAACGATAGACGTACCGAGATAAAAATTAAACGTTCAACATTTATATGCTCTCTAAAATATGTTGATAGCATATTAGGTGCAAAAGAGTTTATATCATATATATCGTCTGAACATAAAACAGCAACTCATAACTGCTGGGCGTATATTGTAGGAGATAACGGAGAAATCAGCCACTCTTCAGACAATGGAGAGCCAGCAGGAACTGCCGGAAAGCCTATGCTTAACGCTCTTCAAGCAAATAACATGACAAATATTGTAGCTATAGTTACACGATATTATGGAGGCGTAAAACTTGGTGTCAGAGGGCTTATTGATGCTTATAGTCAGGCTGTAGTATCTGCAATTGAGCTATCAGCACTAAAAAAAATAGTTAAGGTAAAAAAATATAAAATTGACCTACCATACTCTTTTAATGATACTCTGATTTACCATCTTAATAGCTTTGAGGCAAAGATTACAGATACACGCTATTTTGATAAAGTATCCCATGATGTTGAAGTAAGTTCCGATACTATCCGTGAAGTAGAAACACTTCTTACTCAATATCAAAACAGTGGAAAATTGAGATTTGTATTAATGCCCTGAAATTTATCGCTCGGCTATAAAAATTGTGGTAAAATATTTTCAAAATTAGAATCTCTGCATAGAGACTAACAGGAGAAAAAAATTGGCAGGAATTCAGGAAGTCTTAACAATTGGCTTTATTATTGCATTGATATTTTTAATTCCACGACTATCAATAAATAGACCCTACAATTTCCATAAAAAGTCAAATATTAGCCAAAAAATGTCTGGAAATAAACGACTTGGAATTGTTGTTTCTATTTTCTTACCCACGATAATGTTATTTGCTATTAAACCTTGGGAAGGTAGATATATTATTTTTATCCTTGTTGCGATATTGCCAGTTGCTTTAGGATGGGCTGGTATTTGGATAAGAGATGGTTTTAAAAACAATAACAGTAGTGAATAATAAATAAAATAGTGAATTATAGATAGTTAATAGCGAATAGTCATCAAACAATCAAATTTGATACTGCTTGTTTAAATAAAGGATAAATACTATGAGTATAAAAAGTAGAAACAGTGCGTTTACACTCACAGAAGTAATGGTTGTAATTGCTATAGTAAGTGTTTTGGCATCTATTGCCATACCTAATATAATAGAGTGGCTTCCTGAACAACGCCTTAAGTCCGCTGCAAGAGATGTAGTTTCAATTATGCAGGAGGCAAAACTTGAAGCTATTAAGCAAAATAGAACCATTACTCTTTTTTTTAATACAAGTGTTTCTCCAGGGTACTATTTTTTTGATACTGACAATGACAATACCTACGATGCTGGTGAAAAAAGAATAATGATTGCTGACTACAAAAGCGGTATTAATTTTGGCTCTGGAGCTGCTGCTAATAACTGGAGCGGTATTTCTGTTCCATCAAATGGCGTGTCTTTTGGTGGTAATAGATGTAGCTTTACAAGCAGAGGATTTTCAAACACGCTTGGCACGGTATATTTAGAAAATAAAAATAATGATATTTGCTTTGCTATAACTGTTACTGCTACAGGTCTAATAAACTTAAGAAAATATAATGGTGCAGCATGGGAAAATTAAAATACGCTATTCAGTTAAATTATAATAAGGGTTTTACACTTATTGAGCTTATGGTCTCTCTTGTGATTTCTTTTATTGTTACCTTTGCTATTTATGAGGCTTTTACAAGCCAAAATAAAAGTTACATCATTCAAGAAGGTATTGTTGAAATGCAACAAACTTTGAGAGGAACACTTTTAATTATTGAGCGAGATATAAGAAGTGCTGGCTATGATCCTTCTGATACATCTTTATATACGATAAATACTGCGATTGAACCTTTAGTATTTCCTCCTCTTGTTGCACCTTACGGTTCTGTGCTTGGCTTCAGTGCTGATCTCAATGACGATGGAGGTGCACCTGGGGGAGGAGCTACAGCAGAAATATTTTTATATGAATTGTATAATCCGGTAGTTACTGCTGGTAGCACAGTATATAGCCTTAGAAGAACTCCTGGTGGTACCGCCATTGCAGAAAATATCGAAGATTTTAGAATTGCTTATGCCTATGATGCAAACAGCGATAACAATATTGATCTTACTGCTGGTAATAATATTATTTGGGCATATCCAAATGCTGGAAACTGGTGGCAATTAGACACAGACGATAATGGAGTTATAGATCAACTTGATGCAGCAGGTGGCGTGAACACTGGAACACCAGTTGTTCTTGCAGATATAAGAGCCGTAAGAGTTTGGGTACTTGTAAGAAACGATAAACCAGATAGAGAGCATCTTGATACAAAGACATACGTTGTTGGTTCTAACCGTATTACCCCAAATGACAACTTCAGGAGGGTACTATTGGATATAAATATTAAATGCCGCAATATGGGAATGTAATATTATGGAGGACAATATGGAAAGTAGTAATTTATCTAAAGAGTCAGGCTTTACGCTTCTTGAAATTCTAATTGCTATGTCAATTTTTTCTGTTGGAATTCTGGCTGTTGCGGGAATGCAGATATCCTCAATACGTGGCAATGATAGTGCTGCTGGATTTACAGAAGCTCTGATAGTAGGGCAAAGCAAACTTGAATATTTGTCATTGATTCCATATACAGATCCTCTACTTGGCGACACAAATGGCGTTTATCCAGCAAATAAGAATGATCATGCTGGCAAATATGATTTTTTTTGGAGTGTTGATGATATAGCTGCTCCTACTGCTAAAAAGGTAAAACTTCGTGTACAGTGGAAAGAATCAGGAACAAGGCAGATTGAAATAGAATCGCTGATATTGCCATAAAGTTTTTTCAAATAAATAAAATCAAAGGAGGTGCAAATGAAGATGTCTATTTTAATATACAATAATATCTTTTCAAGGTTTAATAACCAAAAAGGTTCCACTATAGTTATTTCATTAATGATACTTGTAGTTCTTACTCTTATTGGTATATCTGCAACAAACACAAGTGTAATAGAGTTGAAAATAGCGGGAAATGAAAAAGTTTATAGACAGAATTTTAACTTGGCAGAGGCTGCTGCTATGGAGGCTGTACAGAAACTTCAAGAGGCAATTGAGGCTGACCTTGATAATAAACCTGCTGCAGTAAAAGAATGGCTTAAACAAAGTCTTGATGGTAATTATAGAGATGATACTAATCCTGCTGATCAGGATAATCCTGCTACATGGGATACATCAGATAATGTACCAAATACCAGATTATCTGCCGTTGAAAAAGGAATAGATCCTAAAAGTTCGCATGACATGACAGCTACAAGCAATATGTATGATTATGCAGTTAGAGGATATAGCAATTCCAATAGCGGCGAGGTACACATAGAAATCGGCTATAGAAGACGACATTAAAAGAGGAGGAATGTATGTATTTTTTACCTGATATACCTAATTGTTGTAAAAACAATTTAATACAAAAAACAATAAACTCATTGCTATTTTGTTTTATTTTTTCATTTGTTTTTATAGTGGAAGCTCAAGTTTATGCCGCAACCTGTTATCCAGATGCAGATGATGATGGTTACGGTCGGATTGGTAGTAGCGCCACAACAAGATCGAGTTGTGGCACTAATTGGGCAACAAATAATACTGATTGTAATGATAACAATTCATCCATAAGACCAGGGGTAAGTGACAATACATGCAATGGCATAGATAACGATTGCGATGGCTCAGTTGATGAAGGTGCAACATGGCGCACATATTACCGAGACCTTGACGGCGATACTTACGGAAATTCTTCCAGTGGTACTATTTTTACCTGTGCTTCTACCCCTCCATCTGGTTATGTAAATAATAGTACTGACTGCAATGATAGCAATGTAGCCATAAAGCCAGGGGCAACTGAAGTATGTGATGGGGTAGATAACGATTGTGATGGCTCTGTTGATGAAAGCGGAATAACATATTACAAAGACAATGACGGAGACGGTGTTGGGAAGTCTACCAGCGGTACAGTTCAAGCATGTACACTCCCTACGGGTTATGCAACCACTAGCAATGACTGCGATGATAATAATTCAAATAGGTTTCCTGGAAATCCTGAAACATGTGATGGGGTAGATAACGATTGTGATAGTACAATTGATGAAGGTGTAAAAACAACTTATTATAAAGATAATGATGGGGACGGTTATGGGAAATCCTCCAGTGGCACCACTCAAGCATGCTCTCCTCCTACGGGCTATTCAATCTATAGCACTGACTGTGATGATACTAGGTCAAACAGGTTTCCTAATAATCCTGAAATATGTGACGGAGTAGATAATAATTGTGATACAATAGTTGATGATGGTGTAAAAACAACTTATTATAAAGACAATGATGGGGATGGTCACGGAAAATCTTCCAGCGGTACCACCCAATCCTGTAATGCTCCTACTGGTTATGTAACCATTGATGATGATTGTGATGATACTAAGTCAAATAGCTTTCCTGGAAATCCAGAAACCTGCGACATGATTGATAATAATTGTGATGGTTTAGTTGATGAAGAAGTAAACACTACTTATTACCTAGACAATGATGAAGACGGTTATGTTGCTAACCCTTTAGTTTCGCAACAAGCTTGTTCTCCTCCTTCTTCAAAGTATATTACGGATAATAGCAAGATTGACTGCGATGATAATAATCCAAACGGGTTTCCTGGAAATACTGAAGTATGTGATGGAGTAGATAACGATTGTGATGGTTTAACTGACGAAGACGCTATAATGACAACTTATTATCGGGATAGCGATAATGATGGTTATGGTAATCGGGATAACACTACTCTTGCCTGTGGAACTCAGCCTTCTGGCTATGTTTCCGATAATACTGATTGTGATGATACCGATGCCACAGTAAACCCTGGCTCTATTGCAGAGGGTAAAAATTGTTCTGGCACTGTTTGTATTAATATCTCTAATGTTCCTTTAGACACTAAATTTCGTGCTGCTCCTGCTAATATCATGTTCGTTTTGGACAACTCAGGCAGTATGGACTTTGAAGTTCAAACATCTGAAAATGATGGTAATTTTAATGGGCGATATTATGTATTTCCAATGTCTTCTAACAAATACGATAACGATCTTCCTTCAAGCGATAGAGATTTATGGAAATCTCAATGGTCAGGGTATAATAAATTATATTACGATCCTTCAATTACTTATGTACCTTGGACAGCGACTACTACATATTCTGATCTTAAAGCATTTTCAGGTTCAAGTACCAATCTTGTTAAGAATCATCCTGTAATTGGAACTGAGACTATGGATTTAGATGGTGAATTCTCATCATATACAGAATCTGGTCTCTCAATTAAAAACGCTCACTATTATACTCAATATAATAACAATACATATCTTGTCATGATGACAGGAGGTTCTATAAAGTATTACAAACTTGATAATCCTTCTGAAATAAGTGTAAAAGCCTCTGGAACAACAGAAGTGACTGGTGTGAATATCCCTCCAGTTACTTCAAGAACCTATCTTCAAGAACGACAGAACTTTGCTAATTGGTTTACATTTTACAGACGTAGATCATTAAGTGCTAATGCTGCTCTTGGAAAAGTTATTAAAAGCATGAGCGGGGTGAATATAGGAATTTACACTATTAATCCAGATTTGACTACTACTACTGCTAACGCTATTGCCTCTATTAAACAACCAGTATTGCCAGTTAATGTTAATGGTGTTGATAATTCAAACGTATTAGTAGATTTGCTATATACCCTTGAAATTCAATATGGCATAGGTACTCCTACAAGAAGTGGTTTTAAAACAGTAGGACAATACTTTGATGCTACAGATAGTGTCGAGCCGTCTGGACTTGGGGGTTCTCCTTATGCATCTTCTTCTTCAGGCGGAGCTTGTCAACAGACATTTGCTATTGTAATGACAGATGGTTACTGGACTGAGAGCAATTCTCCAAATTTAGGAAATCAAGATGATGACTCTTACGAGAACACACTTGCAGATGTGGCAATGTATTTTTATAAGAGAGACTTATCAACAACTTTAGCGAATAGTGTGCCAACTAACGACTATGATAGCTTAAATACCCAACACATGGTAACTTATGGTATTGCATTTGGTGTTAATGGTACCCTTAATCCCGCAAATTACCCTAATTGTCCATCAAGCTGTACAACTACTAATCCTAATGACTGCGGTGGAGCATGCCCCACAGCCTCAACATGGCCAGACCCGTTTGATACTGACAAAAAGAAGATAGATGATTTATATCATGCAGCTGTAAATGGTAGAGGCAAGATGTGGAGTGCTGAGGATCCTACTCAGCTTGCAAATGCTCTTACAGAATTAATGCAAGATATAGAAAAAAGGCTTGGTTCAGGTGCATCTTTGTCTGTGAACTCTCAAGAGGTTAATACTGGAACTGTTATATATCAAGGCTCATATTCAACTGATACATGGTCAGGCGATGTTAAAGCATACAGTCTTATTCAAAGCACATGGAAGGTTAATGAGAACTATACATGGTCAGCTAGTGAGCAATTAGAGAATAGTCTAAAAACATCAGGGTGGTGGTCAAGCGGAAGAAAAATATTCACTAAAGGAAGCTCCTCGGGAATTCCATTTAGTTCTACCAACGCTACTACAATTGGAGTGGATGCACAGATTATTAACTACATAAGAGGCGATGCTAGCAATGAAGGAACTGGCTCTGGAAGATATAGAGTCAGAAATAAAAAACTTGGAGATATTGTCCATTCTGCTCCATATTTAGTAAATAACACTATTTTTATAGGTTCCAATGATGGAATGCTTCACGCTTTTAAAGCCTCTGACGGTAAAGAGATTTTTGCCTATATACCAAAATTCGTAGTTCCAAACTTGAGCCAGCTTGCAAGTCAGACTTATAGCCATAAATTTTTTGTTGATATGACTCCTTACGCAAAAGATATTGACGCTTCAACTACTCTTCTGGTTGGTGGGCTTGGAAGAGGTGGAAAAGGCTATTACTGTCTTGATATTTCAACCAATAAACTTGCACCTGACTCAGAAACCACTGCTGCTTCTATGTTCAAATGGGAATATCCTGTTTCAACAGACGATGATATGGGCTACTCGTACTCAAGAGCTTTTATTGTAAACTCAAATTCAAGTCATGGCTGGGTAGTTATTTTTGGTAATGGATATGACAGTACTAACACAAAGGCTATGCTTTATGTGCTTAAGGCGACTGACGGTACTTTATTGAAAAAAATTGATACGGGATTTGGAGGAAGTATTGGTGCTAATGCTGGTTGTAATGGATTATCAACACCTGCGTTGCTTGATGTAAATTTGGACGGTAAAGTTGATTATGCTTATGCTGGCGATCTGATGGGAAATCTTTGGAAATTTAATTTAAGTAGTTCTGACACTGCAAGCTGGACGGTATCTTATAAAAATTCATCAAACACTCCCATGCCACTATTTCAGGCAAGGAATAAAAACGGAGCTGTACAACCCATAACAACTAAACCTGATGTAATGAAGCACTGTGTGAAAGGCATGGAGGGCCATATAGTAGTTTTCGGAACAGGTCGTTACCTTGGCTCTGATGATGTTGCTGATACTACAGTTCAGAGTATATATGGAATTTGGGATTGGGCTGATGAGTGGAAAGCAAGCGGCACGACTGATGAAGAAAAGAATCCTGATGACAAATATTATGGTATTTTTAATGTGCCTCAAAGTGGTAAGAGAAGTTTTTCTAACACTGCATCTTTATCGTGCCTCTCTGTTACTGGAAAAAAAGTTACTTTATTAGAACAAACTCAAATCTATTCCGATTCAAAAGGGCGTGTGCTAAGTGATACTGAGATTGATTGGTATTCCCCAAAAGATGACGAAGGGGAACATGTAGGTTGGTATTTTGATCTCCCTATTACAGGCGAAAGAATCCGTGAAGAGCCTGTTATAAGAGGAGGTGTTGTCATTGCTGTATCTTCCATACCGTCAAATGTACCATGCGAGGCTGGAGGAAAATCAGTTATTATTGAAGCTGATGCTTGTAATGGTGGGCGTCTTGACAAACCTCAGTTTGATTATAATGAAGATGGTAAAATTGATGCTAATGATTTAATTGAGATTGATGATCCTAATGATCCTGATCCCAATAAAAAGATAAAGGTTCCTCCCACAGGGTGGATAAGACCCGAAATGTACCATATCCCAATAATCTTGACTGTTGATCCAAATGAAAGAGAACGTAAATATTTCTCAACATCTCTTGGCACTATAAGAATGATTGATGAGGCTGCTGAACAAACAGGAATTTATTACTGGAAAGAAAACTCAAATTAAAAATGAAAAATCCCGCTGCTTGCGGCGGGAAATATAACCTATTAAGATATTTTATATACAATATTCTAAAAAGGAGTTTTGCATGAGAAAAATAATTTTGATCTATTGCTTGGTAAACTTGTTTGTTGTTCCTGCAATATCTATTAATGCACAGACAAAACAAGTCCTTCCAGAAATAATTGAACCAACGCCTCCTTCTGATATTAAGCTTGATGATGAGCAACAGAATCAACAAGAAAGGACTAATCGTTTTGATTTTAAAGGGGTTATTAGAGAATTTGACGGCACAAAACTCGTTTTTCATAAAAAAATATTTTTTACTTCTGATACTACTAAATATTTTGGAGAAGGCAACGAAGAAGTTTTGTCTAAGTATGACTTTAGAGTAGGAGATATGGTTGGTTGTGTATTAGATGCGAAAGGGAAACTTATTGAGATGTGGAAGATTCCACCACAATAAACTTTAAGGTTATACTCTAAACGGTCAGTAATTGAGCTTTTTCAAAGTTCTGAAAATTGCAGTATAAAAGCGAATCCAATTCCAATCTGTAGGTTGAATGGGTTTGTTTTAAGCAATCTGAAATAGCAGTTTTGAAAGTAGTAAATTCTGAGTAATATTTGGAATACAGAGATTTTTTCTTTACAAACTT
>JADFZQ010000063.1 GCA_015232455.1 Desulfamplus sp.
AACTTTGAGCGGTTCATCTAAAGAGTTCTCTTTTATACTCCCGTATATGTCAAACTTTGGGAGTCCTCCGGCAGAGCCGGAGGTTTACCTATGATAATTATTAGTATAGAATTAATTATGAACTTATGGCATACCCATTGCATTATCTTATAATTAAAGGGTTTTAATAGGAAAAAAATTCCCTTTAGCACTCAATGATTTAAGCAGAAGATTTTAATGCCGATAAGATATAACATCAGGGAGAGATTGCCATGGAAACAACATTTGCATACAATATAGAAAAGCTACTACAGAAGAAACTTGCAATTTACAGTGAATTAACATCGCTTTTAGAAGCAGAGACAAACTATATAGTAAAAATGGATGTCAATTCTCTCTGGAAAGCCTCTACAAGAAAAAAAGAGCTTGCATCTGATATTGAACGGGTAAGAAGCAGTATTATTTTTCTTCTTGACGAACAGCAGATTGATCATGGTATGAACTCAAAGGGATTTGATATTGCAAATATCATTAAGATTCTTCCATTATCAGCAAAAATCAAGGCTGACTTTGAGATGATCAAGATAGCTATAGAGGGTAAAAAGAGCGAAATAAGGCAGCTTGCATCTTCAAACCGTAAATATATTCAAGATTATCTTGGTGTTATTGATGGTGTTATATCCACAATAACTGGGGGTTCAAAACAACAATCTTATGGTAAAAGAGGGCTTTCTGTCTCAACAGTTCCCCCTTCATTCTATGGCACCCGATTTGGAAGGAGTGCTTCAACTACTCTTATTTCAGCACGAGCATAAAAATGTGTAAAAGTGTATGATAGAGGCGATTGACTTGGCTCGCTGACATTAATACACAGATTTTAAGTAAGTGCTGTGTAACATGGAGGTTTAACATGGGCGGCATTGGTTCTACACTTCAAATTGCTAAAGGGGCACTTGCTGCACAGCAATATGGGTTAAATGTTACTGGAAATAATATCTCCAATGTTAATAACCCAGATTACAGCAGACAAAGTGTTGAGCAGATCAACAACGGTTCCATAAAATATGCAGGTTTTCTATTTGGGACAGGTGTAAACTCCTCTCAAGTTACACAGAGCGTAAATCAACTACTTGAAAATCGCCTTACAGGGGAAAAATCTTCCCTATCTGGTTTTGAAGAGGCAGAATCTTACATTAAAATAATTTCCGACCACTTTAATGAGTCTTCAGATAACAGCATCAGTAATGTATTAACAGAGTTTTGGAACTCATGGAACGACCTTTCAAACAACCCGGGCGATGATTCTGAACGACTTATAATTTTAGAAAATGGTCAGGAGTTATCCGAGCGTTTTAATAGTGCTTATGATTATCTTAGCCAAGTTGAAACTGAGATAAACATGAAGCTTGTTAATGCAGTTGACCGTATTAACAACATTACTGCTGATATTGCCAAACTCAATGTAGATATTATGGGACAAGAGCAGGCAAGAACATCTAATGATAAGAGAGATCAGAGAAATGCCTTGATTGATGAACTTGGGCAACTTATTGACATAAAAGTATTTGAACAGACAAATGGCTCTGTTGTTGTTAATGTTAATAATGGTCTGCCTATTGTTAATGGTGAAAGCCAATATAAACTTGCAGTTGAAGAGAACAAACTTAATTGGGTAAATTCTGCTGGGGTCAAACAAGATATTACCGACCAAATAACAGGTGGACAAATTGGCGGCTGGCTTGATATTCGTGATTCTGTAATACCTAAATATCAAGCTGACATTAACGAACTTTCACACGAAGTTATTTGGGCAATTAATGAGCAGCACTCACAAGGTGTAGGGCTTGAATATTTTTCTAATGGTCTTACAGGCGAATATTCAGTTGATGAGAGTGGTTGGCTCACAAGTTTAAGCTATGGTGATAAGATTGATCATTCAAAAGATTTGACCATGTGGATTGAGGATAAAACAACAGCAGAGTCTCAATATTCAAAAATTGAGATGGATATGGGAATATCAAATGCAAAAATAACTAATTGGGAAGCAGGAGCAAATTTGACGGACGTAACCACAGAACCGTCTATTTATAAATTTACTGTTATGGAAAGTAGTGAAATAGGCTACAATTTAGCTACCATAACAGATGGTACCAGAATTGGGTCAGTTCAATCAAGTGCAAGCGGTACAGTAGCTCAACTTATGCAATCAGACACCTTATCTCCTATTGCTGCACAGACAATCACAATATTAGGAGGAGAATCAGGCACTACTCAACAAATTGATATTAAGTATGGAGGAGGAGATGCTAAGCAATCTGCTGCATCTATTGCAGAGTCATTAAATAAAATTGATGGGGTAACAGCTCATGCTTCAGAAAATAGTGCTATCCTTGATGTTGCAGGTTTTACAGCAAATGATAATGATGAGATAAGTTTTGGCATATATGTTGATGGTGTAACCCACTACGAACAGTTTACTGTCTCTTCAACATTAGGAGGGGCTCAGGAGCAATTTGAAGATGAACTTCTTGATGCAGTCAAAGCTATTAATTCAATTTATGGAGATGATGATCTAACACTTACATGGGATATTCAAGATACTTCAGCTACTCGAACTCAATTTACGCTTACGAGCAAATCAGGTAGGACAATAGGGTTAGAAAATGTAACTGTTAATGGTGGTGGTGGCAGTACTATTAATTTCTCAGGTGATGCTGTTGGAGCTGGAGATGCTGCGGCTGTAGCAAGTAAATTGACTATCGAAGTTGAAAAAGGAATAACAATATCATCTTCTGTTAGTGGAGCAGATGGTGGTATTTTTGCTGGTACAGACGCAACTATTGATAATTCAATAGTACCTCACGATGAAGCTATAATTGCTTGGGAACAGTATGATACTAACGGAGTGTCAACTGGTATAAAGGGACTTATTAATGTTGGAGTTATTGAGGATACACAACCAATATCACTTATGGATTCTGACGGCAATGAGCTTTTAATATTTAATATGACAGAGGGTAGCCTTGTAGCTGGAAATACAATGAGCATAAATGTTAATCTTATAAATGATCCTGCTTCACCATCTTATGACCCCCTTTTACCAACAGAAGCTAAACCAGACCCATTAGAGTTCACAATAAATGGAACAGCAAAAAGCCAAAATGAAATATATCAATTTAAAATAATTTCAGGTGGAACTATTGGAGTTTTACCAGACACAGTGTCAGGTGAAGTGCCAATTACAATTGAATGGAATAATGGTACCAGCTCTGGAACATTTGAGATTAAAGAGTCAGACCCACCAATGACCCCTGATGTTCCTTACAATGTTGAGGTTGATGGAATGACTCTTAGATTTACCAATGGCACTCTATTTAAAAACGATGTTTTTACCATCACAACTGATGAATCTGGTAAACCCATATCAAAAGATCAAAATGGGAAAGCGACAGGTGAGCTTCTCTCTGATTGGCACTGGACACTGGATTCTTTTAAAAATCAATTTAATCGAGATGGACAGGGAATGAATGCAACTATCAATGAAAAGAATGAATTAGAATTATCTACATCTCAAGATTATCATGTTATTAGTAGTATCTCATACTCTGACAACTCTGAGAAAAACGGCTTTACTAATGAGAATATATCTGTTGATGTAAAAGATTGGGGTGCAATTGATTTTCAAGTTCAAAATCTCAAATTTATTAGAGGAACAGACGGCGTGTGGAGAGTTGAGAACTATCCAAATAGCTTAAGTCCCACTCTTCTACCTGACGAGGGAAGCGATGATGGTTTTGGAGTTGATTTTGACTTAGATGGTCTTGCAGACGTTGAATTTAGCTTTAAAAAGAAGATAACAGGAGATGGTGTTAATGAGGATTATTTTGCATTTGATATTGTAAAACACGATTCAACTGATATTGGCTTTTCATTTTCTGATGAGTCTGGAACTATGGCAGCATTGGGTTTTAATACCTTTTTTAAAGGTGAAGATGCCTTAAGTATGGGATTAAATGAGGTTATAAAAGACACAAATTTTATTGCTGCCGCAACCATTGACTCAGAAACAGGAGAAATTTATAAAGGCGATAACAGTAATACCTTAGTACTTGCAGATATTCAGTTTGAGAGCTTAAGTATGAAACAGTGGTCATTTACAAGAGGTAAAGAAGCTGAAACAAGCATGACTAGTGCAACTTTAAATGGCTATTACAGCACAATGCTTGGTTCTCTTGGAGTTGACGCTAAAAATATTCAAACTTCAAAAGAGTTTTCAACATTAATGGTAAACTACATCACAGAACAGCGAGACTCTATTTCGGCAGTATCTCTTGATGAGGAGATGATAAAATTGATGGAGTATCAGCACGCTTTTACTGCTGCATCAAAACTTGTAAAAACAGCAGACGAAATGTTAAATACAATTATAGGATTGAGGTAGATAAAAATATTTTATGGAAGTCATTGTTAAAATAGATGATCATGAAAAAGCATTAAAATTTATGGAGTTCTTGACAGCTTTAGATTTTGTTAAAGGTATCAAAACATTTGACAACAGTCACCAAAAAACCGTTAAACAGACATCAGGTACGGAAATATGTGATAATTTTTTCTCATTAGCTGGTTTATGGGAAAACAGAAATATAACTATTGAGAACCTTCGTAAACAGGCATGGCGAGATGTATCTATATGATTTTATGCGATACTGATATTTTGATTGAATTCTATAAAAACAACGTAGTAATTATTAACGAACTTAAACATATTGGTCAGGTAAATCTGAGCGTAAGTGCAATCACTCAAGCAGAATTATATTTTGGAGCATTTGATAAAAGAGAATTGAAGAAGATTCATCAGCATTTAGCTACTATTTTCCGTTTTCCATTAGATACCACTATTTCGGAATGTTTTCTTTTATTGATGCAAACCTACTCTTTGAGCCATAAATTAGGACTTCCAGATGCACTTATTGCTGCTACAGCATTAGTTCATCAGCTCTCTTTATATACGCTTAACATAAAGCACTTTCAGTTCATTCCTCAATTGAAACTATATAGACCTGTAACCTATTAATACAAAAAATAAATGCCTTGAAATAGAGTTTTTCAGGAGGTGCTTATGAGAGTCCCAACAATTTCAAAATATAGCACAGCAACCTATCAGTTAGGTGTTATTACAAGCAATCTAAAAGATGCTAATGATGTTATGAGTACTCAAAAGAAGATTAACACCCTGTCAGATGATCCAATTGGAATGACACAGGTGCTTGATCTCAAAGAGTCTATCAAACACCTTGAACAGATAGAGACCAATGTTGAGATGGGAAGAACATGGCTAACTGGCGTTGAAAGCTCCCTTGAAAGCGTTAATGACATTATACTTGATGTTAAAAACGATGTTTTACGTTATGCAAACGCATCATTGAGTGCTGATAACCGAGAAGATGCGATTGACAATATAAACAATGTCATTGAGCAGATTGTAAGTCTTGGTAATACTCGCATGAATGGAAGCTATATTTTTAGTGGGAGTAGCACTAATGTTAAGCCTATAGAGTATTATCCTGACGAAAATCCTCCGCGTGTTGCTTATGTTGGGGAGAGCAATCCATTTAAAATACGTTCTGATAAAAATGCAGAAATTGCAGTGGGCAGAGTGGGTGCTGATGTCTTTTGGGAAAATACAGTTGATATTAACTCCACTAACAACACTATATCTTTTAAAGAAGACCCGGGGCATGGGTCAGATTATATAAAAACAGTTACAGCAACAGTGCCTGCTGGAGAGTATGATAATGAAACTCTTGCAGAAACGATAAGGAATGAGCTTAACAAAGCATCTGCTAAAGATGGTTATGGTGTTGCTTATGATGTTAAATATGATGAAGATACAAAACAATTCTCAATTGTTGAAAATGGTTCATATAAAGGCTACATGGCTACTGAATTTTTGTGGGGTGTTCCTGGAAATGGTAGTGGAGATGCCAATACTCAAGGCAATTTTATTAAACAAGATGCCTATATTGATACCGTAGCTGCTGGTGGAACTGTCTTGTTAGATGATATAAACACAAGGATTTATGACGCAAGTGCTGTAAATATTTCAGAACAACCAGAAACTTTTAAATTGACTCGAACATGGGGTTCTTTTTCACCACCTGACCATGACTTCACATTTACAGGTGAGTATTGGGGTTTAGAAAACAGCACAGGGGTTCTACTTCCAGCAAAAATTGATGATTCTTCTCTACCTGATGTTGAAGTTACTTATCAATCTAATGGAGGAGCATTACCATCAAAAATTGTGGGAAATGCTAATGGAGCGGATATATACTTTGACAACGACATTGACAAAGATGGTAATCCAATTCCAGATATAAGCATCACATTTGACAAGTCGGTTAGCAAAGATGATTATGTTGAATTCACACTAAACCCTGAAAAAGTTGTCCAGTTAGACGATACATCTATTGGGCATGAAATTGGATTTGCGGGCAAAAATATGATCTCTGCCCCCCCAATTTCTGATAATGAAGTTCCTCTTTATCCTATCTCTCTTGCCGATCCACTAACAATTGATAGCAGCACAAATAAGATTGATTTTCAGGAAGTTATAGGAATAGGAGATAACCGTGTAGTTCATACTTTAACCGCTTCTATAAAAGAGAAAGATTACGCAAGTTATGACGATCTTGCTTCAGAGATTGAAAAGGCTATGGAGGCTGTTTCTCTCGAAAAAGGAAATAAAATAGATTATTCAGTATCATGGGATGATACATCAAAAAAGTTCTCCCTTAAGGAAGGTGGAACAAAACTTGATGAGTTTAATCTATTGTGGGGGTCTGGTGAAAATGCACCTATTGATAAAGGTGGAAGTGGTGAAAGTATTGGTGCTATTATTGGTTTTAACCCTGAAGATGATATAAACTCTCCTTTAAGAAGCAATGAACCAGTAGAGCGTGGAATTTTTAATACTTTGATAGATTTAGTTGGTTATCTGCAAAATGATGATGTTGACGGTATAGAGAGAACTATTGGCAGACTTGAGAAAAGCTATGAATATATGACATCAACAATTGCAGATACTGGAATGAAATATAATCGTCTTGAAACAAGAAAAGTCATTACATCTGAGATGAATCTAAATCTAAACGAGAGACGCTCAAGCATTGAAGATGCTGATATTGTTGAAGCTATTATGAACTTTACATCAATTCAATCAGCCTATGAAGCAGCTCTTGACTCAACTGCTAAAATAATGAAAACAAGTCTAATGGATTATATATAAAATAAAAGTTGCCTATCACTTAATCCATTTTTAAAATATGCTGGTGTTATTCTTAAATATTTGAATGGATAAAGTGAATGGATAATTGTAAAAAATCTAATTTATGAGTATAAAGGACAATATCTGTGCTTGTATTGACCAGAAAAGTGGAAGAACAGATTAAAATAGGAGAGAACATTGTTGTCAAAGTACTTGATATTGATGGCAGCAATGTGAGAATAGGCATTGATGCACCAAGAGATATTGTTATTCTTAGAATGGAGATTCTTGAGCAGATTAAAAGAGAAAATATTGAATCAGCATCAAAAAACATTGCAGATATTGAAAATGCGGTTGATATGATAAAAGAGCAGTTTAATAAACATGGGAAAATAATTTAGAAAGATGTAAACTATTTTTGGGGTAAATATGAGATATGCTCACAAAATTAGTAGTAATAAAAATTTAAAAAAAAAACAGGCGGAGGAATATAAAAGGTGAAAATTCAAACAAGAAAATTTGGTGAAATTGATATTGACGAAAATATGATCCTGACGATGCCTGAAGGTCTGCCAGGCTTTCCTGGGTTTGATCGATTCATACTAATTGAAAAAACTGAAACAGCTCCTTTTTGCTGGTTCCAATCTGTTGAACAGCCAAATCTTAATTTAGTAATAATGAGTCCTTTTTTCTTTAAGCCTGATTATGAACCAGAGCTTGATACTATAATTCAAATAAGAAATTGGCATGGTTTAAAAAAAGAAGAGTTAATGGTCTATGTTGTTGTAAATATTTCAGGAGATGGAGAGGATAAGAAAATTACCGCTAATTTGATGGGACCAATTGTTGTTAATCAGAAGACAAAAGAGGCTGTTCAATTTGTATTTTCAAACTCTTCTTACTCTCATCAACATGATGTCCTCAAATCTTTAGAAGAGATGGTCAAAAGCCAATAAGAATATATTGTAACTTAGATGTAGGGGGCAGAAAGCATTGTTAGGATGGTAAGTAAAATTGACTAATAGCACTGACAAAATTGATTCAATAATAATTAACGAAGTGCAACTGATTTTAGCAGAAAAACGTACATCATTAGCTGTTATGAGGACAGGTATTGCTGTTCTAGCCTTACCATTATCGGTTATAAGTGTACTGATAGCCACCTCCAAATATTATGACATTTGGCATGTCTTACATTTTCTTATTCCATTGGCTGTACTCAATCTGTCTTTGATTTTTCTTGGTTTTTACCTTATTATGCGTTCAATATTTAAAATGAGAAATTATGATCACCACATTCATCAAATAAAATTGAAACATAGTGCAATTGGAGAATTTATTGAGTAAGACCACAAATATATACTAACAAGCAAATTGGGTAGCACCTCACTCAACCGTGGTTTAAAAAGTTGCCCATTTTTTGATGCGTTCAAGTGTTTTTTTACTTCTTCGTCCTCTTCCCTTGAAAACCCATGGTTGAGGACGCACTTTGTATTCCAGAA
>JADFZQ010000064.1 GCA_015232455.1 Desulfamplus sp.
CAAAAACATAGCCATTAACATCTGTCGTGAAATTGGCTTTGATTCCATCAAAGCAGCGTCAATTTATTTTGCAAGTAATGTCAAAGAGCTTTTAAAAAAACTAGTGTAGAACTTAACAGCCCTGCCTCCCCTTGGGGAGGCAGGGTGGGGCAAAATATTTATCTGGAAAACTATATATATTTTACTAACAGTTTATAAATAAAATTTTAAAGGAAAAGAAAAAAATGACATTCATCGGAAATGAGATAAGTTCAATTCTATCTAAAAACAGGAACAAAATCTGTGATTCATGGAAAAAACAGTTGATAATACAGTCCCGCACACTTGTTGAGCTTATTGGACTCAATCAGGTGGAAAAGATAACACAGGAGATTTCTGACTCCCTTATAAAGGCTGTTAAAACCATCAACACCCATGAACATGAGGATTACAAAAAATTAGAGAAGCAGGTGGCTGAACTTAGCAGAGAGATGAGCCTAAGAAACATCACTCCAACGGAAACTGCCCAGCTCATATTTTTTATAAAAGATGCAATATTCCCGATACTGCAGGAGGATTACGGTCAAAATAGTATAATTGCCGACTATATTCTCTTTATAAACTCAATCGTTGACAAACTTGGTCTTTTAACATTCCAGATATACCTTGAATCAAGAGAAGAGCTGATTAAAGAACAGCAGCGGGCGTTTATGGACGTATCTGTTCCTGTTGTAAAGGTGTGGAAAGATATTGTCCTTATTCCGCTTGTCGGTATGCTTGATAGCTCACGCACACAACTTATGATGGAGACCATGTTATCTGCTATAGAAGATACACAGTCAAAAGTTGCGATTATTGATATTTCAGGTATTCCAATTGTTGACTCTCTTGTTGCACGACACCTTATAACCGCAGCTTCAGCTGCAAAACTTATGGGTGCGGAGTGCCTTATAACAGGCATAAGGGCAAAAATATCCCAGACTCTTGTTCAGCTTGGTGTTGACCTTTCAGGCATTGTAACCAAAACAACGCTTGCTGACGGACTCCAACTTGCTCTTCAAATGACTGAACAAAAACTTATATAGGTCAAGGAGGGTTTATTTATGGTTGATATTCCTATTCTTATGATTGGAAAAAATGTTGTTGTTCCAATTCAGACCGAGCTTAACGATATTGGAGCAAAAAAGATGCAGGAAGATGTGTTATACAAGATTGAAAAGACAACTGCTTCTGGTCTTGTGATTGATGTCTCTGCAGTCTCTATTATTGACAGTTTCTTGGGAAGAATTTTAGTTGATACAAGTAAAATGGCTAAACTTATGGGAACGGAATCTGTGATTGTAGGGATGAAAAAAGAGGTTGTTCTTACGCTGATTCAGTTAGGATTGCGTATGGAAAACCTAAACACTGCCCTAAACCTTGAAGACGGTCTTAACCTTCTACGGAAATTACAGGAGACGCTTCATGGAAAAATATCAGGATAGCAGAGACTCAGGGCAAGGGCAGTCAGTTTCTACTACAATTTTTGTTGCAAGCTATGAAGATGTTATTGTGGCAAGGCAGAAGGTTCGGGAGCTTATGAATGAGATGAAGTTTTCCTTGTTAGATCAGACAAGAGTAGTAACAGCAGTGTCTGAGCTGTCCCGAAATATAATAGTTCATGCTGGAAAAGGAGAGATGACAATCATTAAATATGATGAGTCAGGAAGAAGAGGTTTTAGGTGTATTTTTGAAGATAAAGGACCTGGTATCGCAGATATTGATCTTGCAATGCGGGAAGGTTACAGCACCACAAATTCTCTTGGTTTAGGCTTAAGCGGCTCAAAGAAACTTTGCAAAAATTTCTCTATTCAGTCAACACGCGGAAAGGGAACAAGAATTGAGATTGCAGAGTGGAAATAATGCAGCCTCTTGAAATCTTTATCCATAACGAGATGGATGTTTTAAGAGCAAGAAAAAGAGGCGATGAACTTGCAAACAAAATGGGATTCAGCGAAATTGAAAGGGCTGAAATCGAAATTGCTGTTGGAGAGATGACAAGCAATATTGTGAAATATGCAAAATCAGGCGGTTCAATTTCTATTATTCCATCTATCACAGGCAGCATGGTTTCCCTCAGGTTAATATCAAAAAATATACCCATTATTCCAGCAGTTCAGATGGATATGGAACAGTATCTTCAGGACGGTTTTTCTCTTTCAGGCTCACTTGGGATAGGGTTATCAGGCATAAAACGGCTTATGGATGAATTTGAAACTACAGTTGAAGATAGCGGTCTTATTGTTATCTCTGCTGTAAAACATAGACGCCGTATTTCAGAAAGCCGAACAAAATATTCAGTAATGAGTTTCCCCAAACAGGGGGAGACCGTTTCAGGCGATGCGTTTTATATCAAATCTCTGCCATCATCTTTTTTTTGGGGAGTTATTGATGCTCTTGGTCATGGTGCTGGGGCAAATGTCTCAGCTATCAAGGCTCTTGCCGTTCTTGAAAATAACTATAGTAAAAGTTTAGTGTGGATAATCACCCAGTGCCATGAGGCTTTGAAAAAAGAGAGAGGGGCTGCAATCTGTGTTGGAAGGATAGATTTAATAGCAGATACAGTTGAATATATAAGCATTGGCAATATTGAGACCAGAATCTACAATACAGAGCGTGCTACCCACCTTCACAGCGTCAATGGAACTGTAGGGGCTGCGATTCCAATTATGAATCCTGTTGTTGTTCCATACATCAGAGCTTCCTGCATTGTATCATTTACAGACGGAATATCGCACAGATTTGAGCTTGATAAAAATATACTATCAAAATCACCCCAAGAGATTGCCTACCACATAATTAACAATTTTCGCAGAGACTATGATGATACGACTGTTGTGGTTATCAAATAAATAGAATATCCCTTGTTTAATTGCAGCTATGCAGCAAGCAACAATTATAATATGGAGAAAACATGTATAAAAACCTTATACCGTTTTTAATTACCTATATATCAGGATTTGCGACTGCTTTTGTTGTAATAATGCTGTTAAATCGCACAGCAATATTAAAGCATCAATCAATTACAAAACTTACTGATATGATTTTTAATATTACAAATAAAAAAAACATCTATAATAATGATGCTATTGACAATATTGATACAGATTTAATGCTGTCTCAATCTAACCAGACCCAAATCAATACTCCAGAGATTCTTAATAGTGTCATTGAACGGACATTAATCCTCAAACACCATGTCCAGTCGTTTACCCAGAAGATAGGAGGCAATACAGATAATGCTATAAACAAATTTGCAGAGCTTCTCTCCAGCATCAACAGCTCAATAAAAGGGACTACTGATGTTGTTGAAACTGTTCGTTCAAGAATGTCCTCATGTATTGCAGGTAATGAAAAAATAACGGATACTGCTCTTACTGTAATCAAGGAGCGTTATCAGGTTATGATCAACGAGGTGATGCAGCAATTTGATTTAACAATACAGCGTAAAAAAGAGGATATTGCCAAACTTGACCACATAAAGGAGAGTGCATACAGAATAAAGCCTTTTGCTGATGATATATCTTCAATTGCCTCTACAACCAAATTGTTGTCACTCAATGCTTTTATAGAGGCTGCACGGGCAGGACAGCATGGTAAAGCCTTTGGCGTTGTGGCTTTGGAAGTTCGCCAGCTTGCTGACAAATCGAGAAATTCAGCAGAAGATATGGACAAAAGTCTTAATGAGATTGTCGAGTTTATTGATAACTCTATTAAAGAATTGAAAAGTGCTATTGATGTTGAGTCTAAATTTATACAATCCACAATGATACTTCTTCAGGATGTTGTAATGTCTGTTGTAGAATCATTTATCTCAATCTCAGAAGCTGTTGAAAAGACAATTGGCGACTCATCAACATTTCGTGATGAAGTCAATGATATAGTTTTTAACCTTCAATTCGAGGATATTTGCCATCAAATGTCAAACAATATATTAAACATTCTAAACACTATAGGATGTGATATTGAGGCTGTCATTCCAGAAGAATACAGGATTAAAGAGAGAATACTTGATGATACAGGAACTCCTTTGGTCTCTTTTGAATGTTCAGGCAATTCTATAGAAGAGAGTAGTGCTGACGATGATGTTACCTTCTTTTAATGTAAATTCTACTTTTTTAGAATATATGTTTGTGGATATCATATTTTAGTTATCTGTTTTTAATTTAAGTTATAGCGGAGACCAAATAGTTATGGTTATAACTGACGAGATACGAGAAATCCTTACAGAGCTTATAAATACAGGGGTTGGACGTGCTGCAAAAACACTTAACGAGCTTTTGCAGTATGAGATAATGCTTAGTCTTCCTCAAATAAAAGTATTTGACCTGAAAGATATGCAAGATGAGCTTACATCAAGAGAGCAAGGAACATTTGTTAATGTTGTTCAAGAGTTTGATGGAGCTATGGAAGGAGCTGGAATCTTATCGTTTCCAGTTGTGAATGGAAAAACTTTTATCAATACGCTTCTTTCAAAAGATGAAGGTGATGAGGAGGCAGATTGCGATTTTTCTGTAACAGAGCTTGAGGCTATCTGTGAAGTCGGCAACAACATCATAAACGCTGTTCAGGGTACAATCAGCAATATGGTTCCAGCAGAGAGCAATTACCACCTGCCTGAAACTGTTATATCTCAATATATTGTTCCAAGGGAAAAGCTGAAAAAGAATGAGATTTACCTTTTTGGCGAAGTTTTTTTTAATGTAAAAGGGATTGATATCGAAGGTGTTATTCTTCTGATATATGCTTACAAAAACATAGAGCTTATTATGGATAACTATCTTGATTTGTTAAGATAATAACGAGATTTACAATAAATAAGGAGCGATGAATGAAGTTACTTGTGGCAGATGATTCACTGCTTGTCAGAAATACTATAAAGCGGCTGTTGGCTGCAATGGAGATAGAGAATATTGAGCTTCTTGAAGCAAAAAACGGGCGGGAAGCTCTTGAAATATACATTAAAGAAGAGCCTGATGCTATTTTGCTTGACCTTTTAATGCCCGAAATTAATGGTGAAGGTGTGCTTGCAAAGCTGAATGAGATTGAACAAAAATGTTTTATTGCGGTTTTAAGCTCAAATATTCAAGAGCCTGTTAAGAAGCGTTGTTTGGGCATGGGGACTGATATATTTATTGAAAAGCCTATTACTCTTGAAAAGATGAAATATTTTTTCATCAAGTTTGAACAGAAGATAAAAAGATAATCATGGAGGATGTGTGCTATCTGATATTATAATTTTTCTGGTTGGTTATATTATAGGAGGGGTAACTCTTCTATTATTTATCAGAGGCAAACGAAGAAAGAAACTTAATGAAGCTATTGCCAGAGCCTCCATTGTTACAACTCAAGTTCAGTCATTTACCAGCAAGATAGGAAATGGAACTGAAGCTGCTATTAGTAAGTTTTCCGAATTAATATTAAGTATCAACAATTCAATTAAAAACACAACCAAAGTAGTTGATACCATAAGAGCTAAGATGTCAGTATGTGTATCAAAAACAGGAGAGCAAAATTCTGACAAAGCTGATTTAAAAGAGATTCAGAAACGTTACGGTTTCATGCTTCAGGAGGTAATGGAGCAGCTTGATTTGATTATCCAGCGTAAAAAAGAGGATATAGAAAAACTTGACCATATCAAACAGAGTGCTGATAAAATAAAGCCATTTTCAACAGAGATTGCATCAATTGCCTACAACACCAAAATTATCTCCATGAATGCGGCTATAGAGGCATCAAGAGCTGGTAAAGCTGGCAGAACATTTGAGGTTGTTGCAGCAGAAGTCAGGCATCTTGCACAAAGATCAACAACTTCTGCTGAACAGATGGAAAAACAGCTTAGTCAAATCACTGATTTTATTGATAATACAACAATAGAGCTTAAAGAGGCTATTGATGTTGAATCCCGTTTTATAAACTCTACGGTAATCTTGTTGCAAGATGTGGTGATGTCAGTTGTAGAATCTTTTATCTCGATTTCAGAGGCTGTTGAAAAGACGCTTGGTGATTCATCAACATTCCGTGATGAGGTGAACTCTATTGTCTTTAATCTTCAGTTTGAAGATATCTGCAACCAGATGTCTCAACATACAGTTGAAATTCTTGATAATATTAAAAAAGACCTTGAGAGCTTAAAAATCGGCAAAGATACAGAAGCAGAGAAGAACAAGCACACTTCTATAAAAGAGAAAATATTTAACTCTGCAAAATCTCTGTTTACAATGGAAGACGAGCGGGAACTTGCAAAAGAGTCTCTTGGGATAAAAGAAGATAAGGGAAAAAATATATCCAAAAAAGCTGAAAAGCCTAAAGAAAAAAACATTTCTAAAGAGGCTCAAAATCATAAAGAAAAAGAGTTTAAGGCAACTGAAAAAACAACAGCAACCACAATAAAAAAAGAAGAATCAAAACAAGATGATGATGTAACCTTCTTTGATGAACCAGAACCAGCATCTGATAAAAGCGATGATGATGATGTAACCTTCTTTGATGAACCAGCATCTGATAAAAGCGATGATGATGGTGTAACCTTCTTTGATGAACCAGTATCTGATAAAAGCGATGATGATGACGTAACCTTCTTTGATGAACCAGCATCTGATAAAAGCGATGATGATGACGTAACCTTCTTTTATGATAATAACAGAAAAGGAGAGGATTTTGATAACGGTGATAAATGAACAGCAGATAAAAAAGCTTGAGAGTTATTATAACGAATTGGATATTGGTATTATTATTATCAATAAGGCTTTAGATTTTATTTTCCTAAACAGATGGTTTATCAAAAGGTTATCAGAAGAGCTTAAAAGTTTATGGGAGTTAAAAAAAACATTTAACCTGAAAATGCTTTACGGCTCTGATGAAGCAGATTTGAACAAAAAAGATAAAATTGAACAAATTATAGTTAAAGTTATTAATGAGAAATCTATAATTGTTCTTTCTCAAGCATTTCACGAATGGATTATACCTTTTAACGATAAAAGATTTTCTGACGGCAAAATGAGACAGACTTGTATTATCAAGCCCTACAACTCTTACAAAGATATGGCATTAGTTCAGATTAAAAATGAATCAGATACAGTTCTGAAAAGCAGGAATTTAAGGCAAAGCAAAGAGCTTATTAAAAAGAAGAATGTAGAGCTTAGGCTTTTAAACAAAGAACTTGATATAACGAATAAAGATCTTTTATTACTAAATACAGAACTTATTAATCGAGAAAAATATGTAAAGCAAAAGTCTAAAATGGAAGCAATAGGACGTATGGCTGGAGGAATTGTCCACGATTTCAAAAACTATCTTTTCATAATCCTTGGTAACACAGAACTGCTTATGTATGAAATTCCAGTTACCGATCCAAACTATTCTTGTATTGAGGATATTCAGAAAGCGGCTAACAGTGCTAAAAGCCTTATTCATGAAATAGCCACTTTCAGAAAATCTGATATTGAAGAGTGTGAGATTGACGAAAGCGAGGAAGAATATCTTAACATTGATACAGTAATTCAGGCTCAGGTTGCACTTATAAAGTCAATGGTCTCACGAATAGTTGCAATTGACTATTCATACAACAGCTCTGATGAATGCTTTGTTCGTGCAAGTTCCTCTCAGTTGCAGAGAATATTTTTCAATATTGTTATAAATGCAGTCCATGCAATATGTGGTGATTCGCTTGGCATTAATAAAATATGCGAAGAGCTTCCAATCGAGGGTCATATAGATATTACGGTAAAACCCGTTTTAATTGAAAATAGAGATGAATATAGTAATATATATGACTTTTTAAAAAAAGGTGGGGAATCTGGGAATATAAATGCAATTGCGTTATATGAACTCAAGATACCCGGCAAATATGTTGCATTAACGATTAGTGACAGTGGTAGTGGAATTACTCCTGATAATTTGGAAAAAATATTTGACCCTTATTTTACAACAAAGCCAAGTGGTAAAGGTTCAGGTATTGGTCTTTCAGTTGTTCTTGGTATTGTGAAACACCTTGGGGGTGCTATTCATGTGCAAAGCGAAGTCAATAAAGGAACATTTTTTACAGTAATCCTACCTTGTCAAGCAGAAGCTAATGTGCAGAAACATGGGGAGGCATGATTGGTGTGAGAAGTAAAGTTGGTCATGCCAGCTCTTTTATTAGAAATTTAAAACCACGTCCTGTGGGCGTGGTCATCGTCTAAAGGCTATGCCTGAACGTTCTACTCATGATATTTGTTTAATCGGTTATCCCCATAACTGATTAAGGAATGAAAATTTATACTGCAAGCGGTCATAAATTGAGTTTTTATATTCTCATTTTTGCTTTAATTTGTTAATGTGTGTTTATGACAATAGAACTTGAATTCACACCAGAAATAATAGAAGAGATAAACTATGAACG
>JADFZQ010000065.1 GCA_015232455.1 Desulfamplus sp.
TAAACCTTCTGAAACAGGAGAACAGTTTGAAAAAGAGCATAAATACAAAACGCCTTAAGGCGGGATGGGATGATACTTACCTTATGAAAGTCCTTGGCGTCAATACAATTTAAGTGCATTTGCCCTGTTAGACCTCCTGCATAACTAAGTTTTTAACCAATAAAATCAAGGTTTGAGTCTTAGTTTTGCAGGAGGTCAACTTTTTTAAGCCAACTCTTCAACTGCTTGTCTCATAAGGTTTGCTATTGACATCTTATGAGGACATTTCTTCTCTGCTTTTGAATAATCAATCTCAATCATAGATTTACGTGTCTGTTCAGGAATCTGATAAAATACAGATTTTGCAAGCTCTCTATCTTGATACTGTCTTGAATACATCAAGCACCTCATTACATCTCCTACAGGCACTTCGTTATTTAAAGCAGATTCACAAATATCTGTGCAGCCACGACAATAGTTTGATGCGGTTTCATAAGCATATTTTTGAGTTAGTTCTTGTTCAATTGCAGAAATTTTAGTGGAGTTAAGAGCTGCTGCTGTATTTGCTGCAAGAATTGTCATGTTTGGCATTTGGGAGGCAATAGAGGCAATTTCTGGAACTTCCCAAACTATCTTCATTTTTGCTTGTTTATCTGTGTACCCAAGTTTCATAAATCTATCTATCATCTCAAGTTCTGTTTCTGTATTATCTTTCTCCTTTTCTTGAGCCATAGCTTGGGCTTTCATGGCAGTTAGACCGATTTTAGCCTCTGTGCAGGCTGCAACTGCCTCTTTCATTTCAGGAGTATTCATTATTCTGTAGTTGTAGGTCATCATAATGCCATCAATCCAATCCATCTTTGATGCCGCCATCATACACTTTTCCATATTGCTGTGGGTGCTAAAACCGAAAAATTTTATTTTTCCCGCTTTTTTTGCATCTTCTACCCAACGTCTTGTGTCGTCATTTACCTCTGAAATATCTTTAATTCCATGTGCAAAGTATAGATCAATATAATTTGTCTGCATTCGCTCAAAAGATTGATTTAAAAGTTTTGTCATGCCTTCTGGTTTTCTTGCACAAGATTTTGTAACCAAAAAGACATCTTTTCTTGTTTCAGGATATTTGGTGAAAAATTTACCCATTCCCTTTTCACTGTTTCCGCCGCTGTAGCAATCTGCTGTATCCCAGTAGTTCACACCCCATTTAAGAGCTTGTTTAAGCAGAAGTTGGTTTGAAACAACATCAAACATTGTGCCAAGACCAAGAATTGAGACATTGACACCTGTTTTACCAAATGGACGTGTTGGCATCTTTTCAAGAGGTTTATTTGCATCAACTTTATCTGTTGCTTTAGATAAAATAGGGTTAAAGAGAGTTCCAACTCCAGTTGCCCCTGCAATTCCAGCAATTTTTAAGAATGATCTACGTGATTGAGAGTTTGTATTGTCTGACATTTTCTATATCTCCTGTCGTATTTTAGAATTTGAGCAAAATAATATTTCATTGTATTATTTTAATATGATGCAAGATTTGACATTTTTCTAAAAATTGTCAAATCTTTAAATTTTAATATCTGTTAGCCAATCAAGACATGGTTTTTACTCCGTGATTCATTTTCAGCCGTTACCCTAATTGCACGTTTTCCCTTTACGGGGCATTCATGTTCACAAACACCACAACCGATACAACGGCTTGGGTCTATAAATGGGCGTTGCAGTCTGACCTCAATTGCAATTTTTGAGCTAACTTGGAATCCACGACTATTTGATTTATCTCTATTTTTAGATGACAATGTTATGCTGTTTTTAGTATTAGCAACAATAAGAGACCTTTCTGATGTCATCATATCTTTAACAAAATAATCGCCTGTGCTGTATGCCCCATCAATAAGATTTGATATATCCAAGTTTATAATGTTTATCAAGTTACTTTTACCGCCTTCATTGCCCTCAATAGACTTGATAAGATTCCCCTCAACAGATTTGATAATGCCACTCTTTAACTCCACAAATGCTTCATTTATCATAATTGCCTTTGGACTTACAGGGCAGTTTTCTTGACATACAATACAAGGTCTGTTCATTGACCATGGAAGGCATCTGCCCTGATCTACAAACGCTGTTCCAATTCGTATTGGTCCATTTTTCTTATAATCATTGATTCCAAAACGCTCATCAAGATTGAGCGGCATAATTGCACCAGTTGGACAAAGATGACCGCAAGCAATGCAATGAAGCTGACACCCGCTTGAGCCGATTCTAAAATTTAAAGCTGGTGTCCAAAGTCCTTGAAATCCTCCAGTGAAAATATCTGCTGGCTGAATCACGTTTGTTGGGCATACTCTCATACATTGACCACACTTAATACATCGTGAGAGAAACTCACTTTCAGGTAAAGAGCCGGGTGGTCGTATAAGGTGTGGATTCCAATTGGTGCTGGTTTGACCATTGAGGTGCATCATAGGAACTACTGCTGCACCTGACACAACAGATGCTATAAATGCTCTTCTAGATATGTCAGGAGTTGAGTGTTGCCCGTTTTTATAAAGTTGCCCATCTTTATAAAACGGTGTTTGTCTGTTTTTATTTGGGTATATCTCTTCACTTTTTGATGGTTCTGCTTGATAGGTTAAGAAATCACAATGATCTAAGCAGTTCATGCACAAAACGCATTCAGATATACGAATTTTATCCATTGGATCGCAAGCACCTTCACATTGAAACTGGCACTTCATGCAGTTTGTGCAAGGTGAGCTTTTTTTTCCAATCTGCCAAAAACTGATTGTTGAAAATAATCCAAAAAATGCACCTAAAGGGCAGATATAACGGCAGTAAAATCTTGGAATCCATAGATTTAAAAGAAGTGCAGCAACTCCCAAACTTCCAATAATCCAAGCACCATCATAATATCTTGCATTTGTGCTAAGGTGCAAAAAAGCACTATCTGCAAAAGGTAAAAGCGTTAAATTTACAAATCTATAGACAAATGGAATAGGATCAAGCAACCCGTTTAAAAGAAGAGGTGTAGCTTGAGTTAAATAGATCGGAAAAAGCGGTGAAGTTACAAGGTTAGATGCTATAAAAAAAAATAAAATTGCATATTTAGTTGATTGAAGAGAGCTATACTTATTCAAGTTTCTAAGTTCAGATTTTGACTTAGAAACTTTACCCAAAAAACCGATAAATTGGTGCAAAGTGCCAAACGGGCAGACCCATCCACAAAAAAAACGCCCAAAAATAAGGGTCAAAATAAGGGTTAGAACTCCCCATACTAAACCCTTATATATTTTGCCTGTTGTAAGAAGGGTGGAAAATCCAACCAACGGGTCAAGCTCTAAAAGCCAATTAACACTCCAGCCTCTAAGCTGCCACCAATTTATTCCAATAGTTGATGTTATGCAAAACCAGAAAAAAAGAACCAGAAAAAATATTTGGGATATGCGTCTGACATTAACTATCTTTGCCATAAAGTTTCTCAGCATTTTCAAGTGATGAAGCATATCCTTTAAATCCTTCCATATCTTCGCATGACATTATAACATCAGATGCAAAAAAACCTTCAACCATGGTTTTATCTCCATGTTGTATAAGTGCCAAAAATATTACAGGCACAAGACTTATTCCATTTTTCCCACTCTGAACAGAGTATTTGAGCGGCTTGTCAGTTACATAAACCGCAAAAAGTGTCTGCTGGATTGGCATTATCTGGATAATTTCTGGGTGGTGGTGATGATGAGTGTGTTCGTGTTCATGGTCGCTACAGTGGTTGCACATAGTAAATATTACTCCTCTATTTGTTAATTGCTGCGATTTTAACCTCCAAAAACAAGACTTAAATTTGACCTCCTTCAAAAAACACTTTTCTATAAAGTAAAATCAAGGGGTCAACCAAGTTTTAAGGAGGTCATTTATTCAATAATATTATCTCTTCAATATCAGTTTGAGTAAAATTGTAAAACGTATTGCATTGATGGCATCTAACCTCAAGGGGAAATGGTCCGTTCTTTGCAATATCCATAAGCTCATCTTTAGGAAGCCTTGAAATATAATTACGAATTATCTTAGAACTACATCTGCAAAAAAATTCAACTCTATAGTTTCCAAGCAAAAGCGGACTCATATTATCAAATTTTTCTAAAATAAAAATATCAGGAGAAATACCTTTTGCAAATGTTGCTCCTAACGATTTGATATTTCTCATTATATCTTCAGCTTGTTCAACAACATTAGAGTCAGCTCCTGGCATAGCTTGTAAAAAAAGCCCGCCAGCTCCATCAACCATTAAATGGTTATCTAAATATTGCTCTTGTTTACTATCTAGTTTTAACTTGCTCTCAATATCGCTACCATTAGATAGCACTTGTATCTTGTCATCAAAATGGACACTTAGATTAAATGCAGTTGGTGTCTGTTCTGATTTAAGAAAATAGTTTGCAAGGTCTTCGGCAATAGTTCCATATTCCAGAATTATCTTGCCTGAATATGGACTCTTAGAATCTTCAAGATATTTGTTTACCGTCAAAAAACCAGCACCAAACAGAGTTGATAAACTTATCTTTTTATCTGAAAGAGTTTCAGAAAAGTTTGGATTTTTTAAATATCCTCTAACCTCTCCAAAAGCATTTGATTCAACATCAATACCTTTCAAAGGACCTGAACAGTCAATATTTATACTTATTCTATCATTGCCCTTTAGATTTGTAGTTAATAGTGAAGATGCAATATAAGCCTGACCAAGCAATAAAGTTTCAATATAGCCAAGGTTATGATTAGCACTCATCTCATTAACCATGTTAGTTGCGTTTACAATAGCTCCTCTTAACATACCATCAGATAGTATAAATCTATAAAGCCTATCCTTTGATGATGCCTTTAATTGATCTTTAAGTTTTCCTTCATAAATATTTTTTTTAATCATAATAATTCTTTATATTAATATACGGAGATAAAATTTATTAGAACTTTAAAACCACGTCCTTTAGGCGTAAATGGGTCAATTCAAGCGATTTTTTTACTGTGCATTATTGATACGTTACAGCATAACAAATTTTTTACAGTAATTTAACATACCGTTATTCTTTAACATTTTCACCAAATACTTTCAAGCCTCAATATCTTCTATCTCTACTCTAATAGCTATCAGACCCGTATATAGTTGACCTCCTTGTTCCATTGCCAGTACCTCCCTGAAATCTTCTTGAGATGGTAATCAGCCTATGGCTTTTTTGATTAACTCTGTTATTTCTCCTGCATTGGGAAACCGTTTTTCTTCGCTATTTTGTTTGGAATAGATTAATTTCCCATTACACGTTACGTCAAAGATGCCTCCACTGCTTTTGTTCAATGTAATTTCTGCATTAGGATAGCTTGTCTTCAATTCTGCCTCTACACGAGAGGCTTGGGGACGATAATTTCACGCACTACAATATTCAATATAAATGTTCATACTGCTCCTTTACTTTATAATTATTTCAGACTAACTTACGATCAATACTTAATATTCAACATATTATTTAAAAAAGCAAATATAAGCTGACGAAGATTAATTTACACTTAAAAAAACATTGTTCAACAGCTCTTGGAAATGCAAATATAAGTTGTAATGTAGTTGCTGCTGCATTTCATGATCATATTTTTGTTCCAGTAGAAACGACTGGTAACGTAATGAGAGTGTTGTTGAAACTTCAGCATGAATTTAAAAACAGTTTAGATAACCAGTGAACGCAATAAATAAAATACGAAAACCAGTTTATGTTAAAGATCTGTTTTCTAACCCCATATCAGAACTTTTACAAAAAGATGATGTAGTTGATACTAAAGATGGCTTAGACCATATAAACATCTATTCTAAAGGGCGGACAGAATTAGGAAGATACCTTAGTAATTTTGCATACTCTCCGATTCAAACACAAGATGGTGGGTTTAATTCAATAGAAGGTTATTGGTATTGGCTTGATACTCATAACGATAACTTAAGAGTACTTTATGGATTCAAAGCCAAGTCATTTGGAGAGAAACTTGGAAAAACCATCACTATTGATGAAGAGAGCTTTCAAAATAAAATCAAAAATGCCTGTTGGATCAAGATTCACTCGAATGATTATTATTTGAATATGTTTGCTCATTCCAGTTTGCCGTTTAAACATTATTACGTTTTCAATGGTTTTATCAAAGATGCAGGTGGAAAATGGATGTTGGAAATGTGGGAAACGTACAGAACTTACATTAAGAATGGTTATAAATAGTTATCCTGACAATGAAGCTCATTATTGTATCAGATATATTTGGAGTTACTCGCCATTTGATAACTCTTGCTGAAAGCCTCTCTCCAGAATACGAGATAGTTGACCCATATAACGGACAGGTAATCGCATTTGAATCAGAGTCTGAGGCATACAACTATTTTTCTACTGTATGCGGTTTACAAAGATATACTGATTCTCTTAAGAAAAGAATAGACTCAAGTAATGAAAAAATATTAATTGTTGGTTTCAGCATTGGTGCATCAGCAGTTTGGAATACTCTTTCGAGTGATTGTGCTTGCATGATAGAAGAAGCAGTCTGTTTTTATGGCTCCCGCATACGTGATAAAAGCAATTTAAAGCCTTGTTGTGCAACCACCTTAATTTTTCCATGTAAAGAGACCTCTTTTTCAGTATCAGATTTATCGTTAACTTTATCTAAAACGTATAATGTTAATTGCATCAACACAGAATATTTTCATGGCTTTATGAATAAATGCTCTGATAATTTTGATAGTGTAGGATATTTTATATACATTAACTGGTTAAAAAATAAAGTTCATTATAAAGTGTTTCCAGAGTGAGTCTTATAACCATTTGATTCTATGATTAGCTACAGGATAGAAAAATGCGAATTTGGTCAATACATCCGTCTTATTTGGATACAAAAGGATTGAACGCACTTTGGAGAGAGGGACTGCTGGCTCAAAAAGTTTTGCAAGGTAATACCGTTGGCTATACTAATCATCCTCAATTAACGAGGTTCAAGGAGATGAAAAATCCTGTCGGGGCTGTAGCTGATTATCTGGGATATGTTGCTGATGAAGCTGATAATAGAGGGTATAATTTTGATAAAAGCAAGATCGTAAAGCAACGCTGTAAAAGTAAGATTTCTGTAACATTAGGACAAGTTAAATATGAGTTCGAACACCTTTTGGGCAAATTGAAACAACGTGCTCCTAATTTATATATAGAGCTGAGTAAAATAGTGGAGATCGAAGTTCATCCGAAGTTTGAAAAGGTCAGCGGAGATGTGGAAAATTGGGAAGTTATAAAAAGAAAACATTTTTAAATAAAGTTGATGGTTGTGAATAGATATATTAGTCATCTCTTATATGGTTATATAAATAATTATACCTGCTAAATGTATTTTTTATGAGAGTAATTTTATATGAATGTTGTTACATCTTTTAAAATACTTGGACTTGTAGTTAGGTCAGATATAGGAATAGCAGAGTTAAAAAGAGCATATAGAGCTATGGCTAAAAAGTGCCACCCCGACCTTTTTAATAATAATCCTGTGCTAAAGAAGCAAGCTGAATCAAGGATGAAGGATATAAACCTTGCATTCAGGATAGCTTGTGATTTCGTTATACTCTAAACGGTCAGTAATTGAGCTTTTTCAAAGTTCTGAAAATTGCAGGATAAAAGCGAATCCAATTCCAATTTGTAGGTTGAATGGGTTTGTTTTAAGCAATCTGAAATAGCAGTTTTGA
>JADFZQ010000066.1 GCA_015232455.1 Desulfamplus sp.
TCAAAACTGCTATTTCAGATTGCTTAAAACAAACCCATTCAACCTACAAATTGGAATTGGATTCGCTTTTATCCTGCAATTTTCAGAACTTTGAAAAAGCTCAATTACTGACCGTTTAGAGTATAAAACCAATAGGTTGTTTTTTCTGGTGTCTGATGAAGATACTAAGCATTTTTTTGCAGTTGGCTGAATGCTGCTTTAAAATCACTGATTTTATTAACAGGATCAATAAGATATTGAAGCATCTCATTTTCATTCAATCCTTTTATAGAATTTACAGCAGTTGGAAGACTTGCAGTTAAAATAAGATTTCCTACCTGTTTTGCACAGTTGTTTTTATTTGCAATATCAATAATTTGAGCATGGGAACTTTGGGTTGAATCCCACAAATCCTTTACAATAACATCACGCATATCAGAAATATCTGCTAATTTTTCGCGAACATCAGAAATAGAGAGAGCAAAGTGCTGTAACCCGATAAGAGCCTGTTTAAAAATTATTTGTAACCCCTAAGCATTTTACCAATTAAAGCAATATAGACCATAGTTCCAGAAATAAGACTCTGTCTTTCATAGTCAATCATAAGGCGTCTGTCCCATTGAAGCCACCCAAAAGTTCTTTCTACAACCCATCTTTTTGGAACAACTTGAAACCCTTTAGTTTTAAGAGTATCAGAAATTTGGTGCTCACATAGAAAGGCACACAATAGATAGGTGGCAAGTTCACCTCTGTATGCAGCATCTGCCCATAGTATGTTTATAGTCGTAAACCAGAAAAATAAAGTCCTGCACAATCTCAAATGCTTGTTTACAATCAGATAGGCTTGCATTATGAACTTTAACTACAAGCAAAAAGCCGAGTGTATCAACAACGATATGACGTTTTCTACCTTTTATCTTCTTGTGTCCGTCAAATCCTCTTGTGCCAGCCATTTGAGCCGTTTTCACAGATTGGCTGTCAATTATTGCAGCAGATGGTTCTGGGTCTTTACCTAATTGTTCACGCAAATCCCTATTTATTGACATATGAATCAATGACCATCTGTCGTTTTTTTATATTTGCTCAAATAATAATATACACTTTGCCATTTAGGAAAATCACGCGGAAGTTCTCTCCATTGGCAGCCTGTATGCACTGTATAAAGAATAGAATTAATAATTTCACGTAAATCATATTTAGGCAGACAGCCTGCCCTTCAACTTGGCAAGGCTAAAAGAGTTTTTATTATTTCCCATTGCTTATCTGTTAAATCGCTACTATATTTGGCTCGTTCCATGATTGATTCTCATGTCTTTAACTTGTCATTATTTACAGGATTATTATATCATGGAACACTTGCTTATTTAATTCATTTTACATGTTACATATAATTTTTAAACAGGCTTTAATAATCATACAGGTCAGATGAGGAAGTAATTTTTATGCCAGCTACACCATTTCATATTGGAGCAGCACTTGTTGTAAAGCCTGTTGCAGATAACCATTTTAGTGTTATCACTTTTAGCGTGGCTCAAATTCTTATGGACATTGAACCTTTAATCGGTCTATTCAGGAACTCTGGAACGCTTCATGGAGTTACACATACGATTATTGGTGCTATCATTATTGCTATACTGGCTGCTCTTATCTCACCTTGTATTTGTCGTCTAATCCTTGGTCGATTTAACCGTGAAGTAGAGTTTTACAAGATTGGCTGGTTATCTGCACCAGAGACAGCTTCACCCATGGTTATTTACTCAAGTGCATACTTTGGAACTTTGAGTCATCTGCTGCTTGACAGTTTTATATATTATGATATTCATCCGTTTATTCCATTTTCTGATTCAAACCCTTTTTTAAACATCATTTCACAATATGGTGTTTACTATCTCTGTTCTGTTTCAGCTGTAGTTGGAGCTGCAGCATGGGTAATCAGAAAAAAGATGGTCAACTGAGTAAGGAGAAGGCATTGGATACTATTTCATGGGATGATTTTACCAGAGTAGAGCTTAGGGTTGGTCGTGTTGTAAGTGCTGAAACATTTCCAGAGGCACGTAAACCAGCGTATATTCTTCACATAGATTTTGGTGATGAAATCGGGGTTAAAAAATCAAGTGCACAGATAACAGACCTGTATCAGCCTGAGAATCTTGTCGGTAAGCTCGTTGTTGCAGTGGTAAATTTCCCCAAAAAGCAGATTGGAAAACTGATGTCAGAGTGTTTGGTAACAGGATTTCACAATGACAAAGGTGAAGTGGTGCTTTGTGTTCCTGATAAACCAGTGCCTTTGGGTACAAAGTTGTTGTAGTTAATCAATCTATCCTTCAATGCTCCTAGCAGACCTTAAAGCCTCATTCCAGATGTCCATCATCTTTTGACTGAAAAGGTAAAAGTATATTGATAAATCCTTATATGCAGCTTCCATGCAGACCGAAAGAGCTATATCTGCTGCTTCTTCTGCAGGATAGCCATAGACACCACATGAGATGGCTGGAAATGCTATTGATTTGCAGTTGTGAGAGATAGCAAGTTCAAGGCTGTTTTTATATGCAGACTTAAGATGTTCTTCAGGAGCTGCATCACTCATGTAAATGGGTCCAACAGTATGAATCACATACTTTGCTTTCAGATTTCCAGCAGGAGTGATTCTTGCCTCACCAACAGGACACCTTACACCATTTACAGGTTTAATTTTTTTGCACTCCTCAAGTAAAATATGCCCTGCTGCTTTGTGTATCGCACCATCAACTCCACCACCTCCAAGCATTACAGGGTTGGCAGCATTAACGATTCCATCAACTTCAGCCGTTGTAATATCGCCTTTGATAATTTTAATGTTTGTCATGGTGTTCCTCTTATTTTTATTGACGATTTATTGGTTTTACTAAGCATTTTTATTAAAATTGAAAACCATTACATCTGGTAGTAGTCTAAAAAAAGGTCCTACCAGAGCATAGAATAAGACGAGTATCATGTATCAACCTGGAAGGTGCGAAACTAACAAGAGATACATAACAACTCATTAATTTTAAAAAATTACCTCACTCATTGTATGAATGCAAGTATCATATTATATTTTGTCTAAAGTATAGATATAAAATACTATGAAAAGATATAAGCTCGTATATTACTCAACAGATATATCATTTAAGCAGCCAGAAAGAAGGTATAGAAATATTGGGATTAAATGTACAATAAAGATCAAGAAGCTGACTCCAAGGTAATTTGTTTAACTGAAGTAAAGAAGAAGTATTATCTATGGTAAACAGCTCAACAATCATTCAGAATGAGCCTGCTGTTTTTGTTCCAGAGCAATGGAGATATATCATCAAGCTCTATGCAGATTCTTATTTAAAATCAAAGGTTATTGATATTAACGCTATTAACTACGACCTGTTTTTTTATCTGTCTGTTGACAATACTTTCCATAAAATAACCAGGAAATATCATGGTAAAGATTGGGAATATATAAAAGATCATTCTCGCAATATGTTGATTATGAAATAATATCAACATTATTTTTTAAGTGATGAGGATTAAAATGACTGAATATGCTATTTTTGACTCAGAATCTTCATTTCCACCGTCTGAATAGTTTAATGGTTGATATATTGGCAACGTAAGGACAAATTATGGAGTGCAAGGTTAAACGACAAACCACCCCTCTCAAAGACAATACAGATTGGGACAGTTCCTCATGGAGAGATATTCCATCAGAACTTCTAAAGAACTACATGGGCAGCAGACCTGACCATTTTCCAAAGACAGAGGTAAAGATTGTTTATGATGATACAGCTATATACTTGATGTTTAGAGTTGAGGACAGATATGTTCGTGCAGCAGCCAAAGAGCATCAGGGGAATGTTTGGGAGGACAGTTGTGTTGAGTTCTTTTTTACACCAAATTCTGATCTCTCTGTTGGCTACTTCAATCTTGAGATGAACTGCGGAGGCACAATGCTTTTCCACTTTCATCCAGAAGCAGATATAAAAGAGAAAATTGTAATCCCCAAAAGCGAATGCAGCCAGATAGTATGCAGCCATTCTTTACCACAGATTGTTGTTCCTGAAATCCGTGAACCAGTTACGTGGACAGTTTCTTACTCAATACCTATAGCCCTGCTGAGAAGATACTGTAAGGTCATCACTCCAGCTCTAAATGTTGAATGGAGAGCCAATTTTTATAAATGTGCTGACAAAACCTCCCACCCGCATTGGCTGACATGGTCTCCAGTAGATTTTCCAAAGCCCAATTTCCATATACCTGAATCATTTGGAATATTAAAATTTGAATGATGTGGAGATGATGAAAAAACATAACGGACAAAATAGATGGGAAATTGCTATTCACAAATGAGAATTTTTTCAACAGCACTGTATAGCTGCTCACTCATTCCTGAATAAAAATGATCACACCCCTTGATTATTTCAAATGATGTAACATTCCAGCTTTCCAAATGTCGTTTTATCGCTGGAAGAGCTGCATATTCATCCCTGTCTCCGCAAATCACAAAGCTGCTACATGAAAATCCTCTTACCTGAGAAAAATCCATAAAACTGACTGGCGGAGAAACAAGAAGCTGGTGAGTGATCCGTTCAATATTTTCATCTGCATGGGCGTTGACCCATGAACCAAAAGAATAACCAGCGAGAGCTATATCTGATATTCCCCTGTCAATCATAAAACGGTAAGCAGAAGATACATCATCACACAAATCATGGAATGTGTCATAATCTCCTGTACTGTTACCTGTTCCTCTGAAATTAAACCGGAGTGTGCTGTAACCGTTATCATTATATGACCTTTCTAAAATCATCACGACTCCATTGTGCATATCTCCTCCATAATCCGGATGAGGATGAGTTATAATAACACCACGGTTATTGCCCAAGCCTTTGAAAACAGCTTCAAGCTCTCCTGATTCAAACTCTATTTTAACTGTCTCTGTCATAGTTCCTCTGAATATTTTTTTAGGATATTTCGTATAAAGATTAATGACTGAACATCACGATTTGATAACCTTTTTCCCGCATCTGATTATGAAACATCTGCATAAACTTCAAAGTCCTGAAATGGAAAAGATGGGATTGACATTTACAGTCTGAACATCCGAAATTCTGAATCCTTTTTGCAGATGCAATATTTCCGAGGGCTGATGCCCATTCATGTTCAAGACGCTCTCCATGATAAGATACCCACACATGCTTTAGTTCTGCTGCTTCTCTCAAATAATCAATGTGCCAGTGCAGTCTCTTTTTAGGTGAGATGAGATGATGCTTTATCCGACTCTTTAGTCCACCAGAGCCAAAGGCACTTCCCGCATATGCATAATAACCTTTATCAAATTTCAGGTTTCCCAATCTTCCTACTGAAATTACGGTCTCTTTATTCAGATTTAGGACAAGAATATATGTCCCTTTCCCTTCAAGGATATTTAACGGCAAGGATAATCCATCACTTTGCATCTTTAATTGCTTTTGCTGCCAATCTGTCAACAACATCAGGTGCTATCAATTTAATCCACCGTACCAACTTCCCCCTTAAAGATGTGATAAGCAGCCTGTCACGCTTGATAATGGATTGAAAAATCAAATCAGCACATTGTTCAGATGTCATTATTTTAGATTCCTGCATTGGACTCTTTCCCAATGGTTTTCCAGACGCATCAAGTGCTCTTTTGTGTATTTCGGATAACACAAAATCAGGAGCAATCATTGTTACTGAAATACCTGTATCCTTTAGTTCTATTCTCAGGGAATCAAAAAAACCGAACATTGCATGTTTACTGGCTGAATATGCAGTTCTGGATGGGACACCACTTAATCCTGCTACACTTGAGACTCCAACTATTTGCCCTTTTGTTTTTTTAAGATATGGAAGTGCATGGTATGTGCAATAGACACTTCCAAGATAATTCAATTCCATTAGATTCTTAAAGATTGAAATCTCTTTAATCTCTTCAAAATCAGCCCACATTGTGCCTCCTGCATTATTAACCAGAATATCAATGTGTCCATAGGAGTTAATTGTAGTCTTGATAAGGTTTTCACATGAATTAATATCGGTTACATCGGTTGGAACAACAAGGGCAGTGCCACCAGATGACTCAATCTGATTTTTAAGCTCGTTCAATCGTTTTTCACTCCTTGCAGAGAGGACAACTTTAGCTTTGTGTTTTGCAAATTTAATAGACAAAGCACGCCCTATACCTTCTGATGCACCAGTTACTACAACCACCTTATCATTAAGATTTTCCATCACATATTCTCCTCTTTTACAGCGTTTTCAAACAGCCCAAGTTTTATACAAAAGTTAAGGACTATCTCTCTTCTTTTGTGTAACAAAGGGTAGAATTAAACATTTAGGGGTTTAGGGTTTACAACCCCAGTATAGGCTCATTTCAATAACAGGTTTAGGAGATGATTAGCTGAGTTATCAAGGTTATCTTTTTCAAGCATGTCAGTAATAAACTCGTGGATGAGAGAAATTTGATCCTTCAAAGTTGAACTGTCGGATAGAGCTTCTTTTATTGCTGAAATAGTTTCATAAAAAAACTTCTATCCTCGCCAAATACTTCACGTAAAGCAGATAGACTTGCTTTTGATAAACCTGCTTTTAATCCTTGATGCGTGGTATTGAGTAGAGATCTAAAAGAATTTATATCTCTCTCAATAATCATATTTTTTATATGTGAAATAGTGCTTTGAAGGGTTGCAGCGTCTAATGCATCCTGATATCCTTCAAAATATGGTTCCCAAATTTCTTTCCTTGCAGTTATTAATGGGTAATTGTTTGAAAATGACACATCTCCCGATAATGCATTGAGCTTAAACCTTTCCTTGATTCGTTTATCAACGTTTGAATCTAAATTACCTTTTGAGATATAAATAGAATCTTTTAGTTGTATAATTAGAGGTATTAATTGTGATGTTGTGATTTGTTGATCGGAAAGGATTGTTTCTTCTACTTTATGAATCTATTCTGAGAGTTCTTTATCTGAAAAAAATGACAGCTCTCTTTCTTGTCCTAATAATGAATCTATACTATTTTGATGTGGAGGCTCTGGATTAATTTCATTTTTCAATTTTTCCCAATTATAATATCCACATTTAACCCTATCATAAAATGACTCTATGAAAGAATACTTATTAGATGAATTTATAAAATATTTGTTAAGAAATTTATTTCGGTTTTCTGTTAACTCATCTGGCTCTTTCTTATAATCCTTCGAGATTCTGAGAGAAACCTTTAAGCTAAGTGGAGTGAAATTATAAAAATCTTTCTCAAGTAACTCTCCACCTGAATCTTCAATTTGGAAGGCAAGTATTATAGAAACAAGCTCTGTAGGAAGTATAATAGTCTTTTCCGACAATATTTCTACAATGAGTTCGATACTTTTTTTTAAGACTCTTAAATTTTGGCAATTAGATTTTAACATAATTTCAGTTATCTGTGGCTTACACTGCATTAAGGTATTATATACTGCAAGCGGTCATAAATTGAGTTTTTATATTCTCATTTTTGCTTTAATTTGTTAATGTGTGTTTATGACAATAGAACTTGAATTCACACCAGAAATAATAGAAGAGATAAACTATGAAC
>JADFZQ010000067.1 GCA_015232455.1 Desulfamplus sp.
AAAACTGCTATTTCAGATTGCTTAAAACAAACCCATTCAACCTACAAATTGGAATTGGATTCGCTTTTATCCTGCAATTTTCAGAACTTTGAAAAAGCTCAATTACTGACCGTTTAGAGTATAAACATCTTGAAGAGAGTGTCAGATATAGAAACCGCAATGTAAAACGCAAATATATCATTAACCATGAAGCCCATAGAATGGCTAATATCCTTCTTCAAGGGGGTGATGGATATGATAAATGGCTTGAAATTAAAGAATTCTAAAGGAACTCCTTATGAACGATACATTAGTCTGGGTTGTATATGATATTGTTGAGGATAAAGTAAGAAACAGAGTTGCAAAAGAGTGCAAAAAAGCAGGTCTTTACAGGGTGCAGAAAAGTATTTTTCTTGGTAAGCTCAATTGGAACAGATTTGATGAACTTGGTCAAAAGTGTTTAGAATTGATAGATGGAAAGAGCGACAGCGTTTATATTTTTCCGTTTTCTCAAGAAAATTTTCGTAAAATTGCTGTTATTGGTCAAGGGTTTGACAAAAAACTTGTAAATGATGAAATCCTCTCAATGTTTTTTTAGTCAGAGTTTTTTATTTTTTTTAAATTTTTGGATCAAAGATGAATGAATCCGCTGAATATAGTGTTACAGCAAGTGATATGCTTGAATATTTGTATTGTCCGAGATACACATATTTTGAACATGTTTTGGGAATCAGCCAAAACGAAGATAAAAGATTCAAAGTGCAAAAAGGCAGAGAAGTCCATGAAGAAGTCAGAAAAGTGAATCCCAATTATCTTAGAAAAAAAATAGGCCAAACTGGCAAAGAATCTGATGTCTATTTGTCGTCAAAAGATGGAATGAAAGGCATTGTTGATGAAATTTTGTTTTTAAATGACGGCACAGCAGCTCCGCTTGATTATAAATATGCACAGTATGAAGAAAGGCTTTATAAAACGTATAAATATCAGCTTGTATTTTATTCAAAAATGATAAAAGAGAACTATAATGTTGACGTTTTACGAGGTTTTCTTATATATACCAGAAGTCAAAATAAACTTATTGAAGTAGAAATCACTCCAGCAGATTTTATTGAGCTTGATGAAATTTTAAAGAATATCAAGTTAATAATACAAGGGTGTAATTATCCAAATGCAACAAAAACAATACGTAAATGTGATGACTGCTGCTACAAAAATATCTGTGAAAAGCAGATTTAGCAATTATCTTGCTTTATTATCAACTACTTATATTAACTCTGGTGTGTATGAAAATCATCAAAATTATGCAAATAATTGTTAAATCTCAAATAATAACGCTCTTTGACAAATTAGTCTTACCTATTGAATTTATTAATAAAAATCATAAAATGAGGTTCTAAAGCTATTTCCACGAAAACAAGGATTGAAACTCATCTATTTCAAAAGCATCTGCATCACAGTCCATAGTTCTAAAGCTATTTCCACGAAAACAAGGATTGAAACGGAGATATTGACGACAAAGAGATTGAAATTAGAGGTTCTAAAGCTATTTCCACGAAAACAAGGATTGAAACAACATCTCAACTGCTGATGGTGTATATATCGGGGCTAGTTCTAAAGCTATTTCCACGAAAACAAGGATTGAAACAACAATATGTATTCAACTCAGTCATTTGTCTTAAGTTCTAAAGCTATTTCCACGAAAACAAGGATTGAAACAAATATAGACTATCAAGACCGTGTTTTGGTTTGAGTTCTAAAGCTATTTCCACGAAAACAAGGATTGAAACCATTCTATGCCCAATTGTTGAATCTACAGAATATCTGTTCTAAAGCTATTTCCACGAAAACAAGGATTGAAACGTTAATGCCAACATTAGCAATGACACCAGCACAAGGTTCTAAAGCTATTTCCACGAAAACAAGGATTGAAACACAGAGGATATTGAGATTTCAAAAGAAGTTGGAACGTTCTAAAGCTATTTCCACGAAAACAAGGATTGAAACGACAAGAAGCAGGTACAGGCATGCTTGCAATGTTGTGTTCTAAAGCTATTTCCACGAAAACAAGGATTGAAACGTAATTAGTGTAAATGGAGTCATCATGCACAGAGGATGTTCTAAAGCTATTTCCACGAAAACAAGGATTGAAACCTTTTAAAAATTGGGATATCTGATCGTCGTCTAATGTTCTAAAGCTATTTCCACGAAAACAAGGATTGAAACTTCCAATCCAGAAAGCCTATCGCAAAACAATTCAAATGTTCTAAAGCTATTTCCACGAAAACAAGGATTGAAACCATTGAGGGCAAGCTCCAGACAAGTTCTTATGAAGTTCTAAAGCTATTTCCACGAAAACAAGGATTGAAACATCGCGGGGTTGTCCGTTCGCTTGCCATGGTATCTGTTCTAAAGCTATTTCCACGAAAACAAGGATTGAAACCTGCAAGACAACAAAGCTGGCAAGGTAGTTAAACGTTCTAAAGCTATTTCCACGAAAACAAGGATTGAAACAGAAATTAAATCAGACTACAGAAACAAAAGCAGAAGCGTTCTAAAGCTATTTCCACGAAAACAAGGATTGAAACCAACATATCCCTCAAGCTCAGTGTGTCTACTTAAAGTTCTAAGGCTACTTCCACGAAAACAAGGATTGAAACTTATTATATGATGGTGTGGATGTCCCTTCAACTAGTTCTAAGGCTACTTCCACGAAAACAAGGATTGAAACACCGTTATCCGTCGCGTAGTTGCTTCTGCTTTGAATGTTCTAAGGCTACTTCCACGAAAACAAGGATTGAAACATCACTACCCGCTTGTCTATAAAAAGATTCCTGAGCTGTTCTAAGGCTACTTCCACGAAAACAAGGATTGAAACATCACTACCCGCTTGTCTATAAAAAGATTCCTGAGCTGTTCTAAGGCTACTTCCACGAAAACAAGGATTGAAACTTTGGTCGTCGTCTAATCGCAACGCCCAGATGTTCAGTTCTAAGGCTACTTCCACGAAAACAAGGATTGAAACTTAAAAGATAGGAACAAGCTCAAGGATTTCTTGAAGTTCTAAGGCTACTTCCACGAAAACAAGGATTGAAACCAACACAGATAAAAACTGAATTAGACGCACTTCAACGTTCTAAGGCTACTTCCACGAAAACAAGGATTGAAACTACTGCTTATACTCATCAACAATGGGGAATCCTTTTGTGTTCTAAGGCTACTTCCACGAAAACAAGGATTGAAACGCTTCTTGCCAATCAAAGCATGATGTTAGATGACCGTTCTAAGGCTACTTCCACGAAAACAAGGATTGAAACCTAATAACCTCTTCACTAAGAAGTTTTTGTCTCTCTGTTCTAAGGCTACTTCCACGAAAACAAGGATTGAAACAACATAGTTAGTGTTAATCCATTTTCATCATATTCTGTTCTAAGGCTACTTCCACGAAAACAAGGATTGAAACTTCCAAGAGCTTTCTTAAGATTAACTGTCGGTGTGCGTTCTAAAGCTATTTCCACGAAAACAAGGATTGAAACGCGGGGTGGGTGGTTAGAAGGGGATTGCTGCCTCAAGGTTCTAAAGCTATTTCCACGAAAACAAGGATTGAAACAAATTATTATCAATATATTCTAAAGCATTTCTCAAAGTTCTAAGGCTACTTCCACGAAAACAAGGATTGACACCTATGTTGTGTAGGCTTGAATTTACCAAAATTTGTAACCATGTTCTAAGGCTACTTCCACGAAAACAAGGATTGAAACACACCACATCAAAATTAGAACCATTGCTAATTCTCACCATTAGAGATATTTACAGGCAGAGAGATAGTAAAGGTTGATCCTTTATCTTTTTCGCTCTTTACAGAGATTGTTCCTCCAAGTTTTTCAATTATACGATAGCTGATTGATAACCCAAGCCCTGTTCCTTTGCCCTTCTCTTTTGTAGTAAAGAATGGGTCAAATATGCGATTCTTAATATGTTCAGGAATACCAGAGCCTGTATCTACTATATCAACTACAATTTTGTCGTGATCTTTGCGAGAACCATGATCTCTTCTCGTTGTTATTATAACATCTCCCTCTTTTTCAATTGCATCAATCGCGTTATTTAAAATATTTAAGAATACCTGCTGCAACTGAGATTTGTCGCTTGTTATTTCAGGTAGATATTGATCATAATCTGTTTTAATTCTGATATTATTACTCTGTGCATGATGGCTTAAAAACTCTGTAGTTTTAGTTAAAATAGCATTTATATCTACTTTCTCCATCGCAGGTTCCATGCTTCTTGCAAATCCAAGCATATTATGAGTGATTTTGCCAGCCCTTTGAACATGCTCCTCAATTTTATCAAGACACTCCTCAAACTCCTTGAAATTAGGGCTATCTTTAAATTCATCTTCTTCTAAAAGGTCTCTCATCCAACCTGCTTTTGTTGATATAATGCCAAGCGGGTTATTTATCTCATGGGCAACTCCTGCTGCCATCTTACCAAGTGCTGCAAGTTTATCTGTTTGAATAAGATGGGCATTTAACTCTGCTACCTCTTTATCCCTCTCCTGAAGAGTATTTACACTTATACTTGTTGTGATGACAGTTGTTGCAACAATTCCAAGCAATGCCAGTAGAAATAGAGTAATCTGTTCTGTTATCATATCTGAAAATGAGAGAACATTCTCATCAGGGTTTTGCGATACAACAAGTAGCCACTGACCACTTTTTATCCATAACCCATTATAAACAAGGTTTTTATCAGGTCCCTCACCTCTTTTTATAACTGTTATATTTGCACCAAACATACTTGTCTCTATTCCAGATTCTGTTAATATTTTATTTTTCTGAAACCGTGATGGTGATTGATATATCCCTTCCCTATTTATTATAAAGGCATCTCCTGTTTTGCCCATCTGTGCTGTGCTTACAATGTTTGTAAAAATATCAAGATCAATTGTTGCCCGTAGAATCCAATCTATTCCGTTTTTATTACTTCTTACCGCAATAATAAAATGTGGAATCTTACGATACCCCATATAAACATCGCTGATATAAGTCCCTTTTACCATAACCTGATCAAACCAAGGCTCTTTACTGTAATTAAGTCCTTTAAGATTGTATGGTCCAATATATGCGAGATGTTCACCACTGCTGTTGATTACACCAAGGTCGATAATACCTCCTCCTGTCTTTTGGTTTATAATTTGAAACAGGCTTTGAAGATGTGATATATCTTGGTAATATTCAAGAGTTGACATATTTGCAATTGCCGATAGAATAACAAGCCTCTCCTCAAGAAAAATATCAAGTGTCTGGGCACAGACACGAAGTCTTGAGTTAATTTGTTGATCAATTTTTTGATGGTAGGCTTTAGCAAAGCTGTAATATAATGTGTAGCCAAGAAGTGCTAAAGGCACAAACGATATTATCAGAGTCATTATTATCATTTTACGCCTGAATGCTTTATACATTATTTCTCCTAATTTATACGTAGGTTGTAGCTCATCGTAAATCGTGCAATTGATATGCCATTGTATTAATAGAGGTTTTAAAGTAGCAGATATATTTGATTTAATTGAAAAAACTCTTGGCACATATTATTTTTTACAGACAACATCTTTTCTCTTTATTAAGTTTAGTTTTACAAAGTGTAAAGTAATCTGACATCTTTTTTCTAACCATTTTTCAGGAGAACAAAATGAGAATAGTTAAACACGTAGAAGAGGTTATAAACAGCTCAATTCTTAAACCAAAAAGCAGAATATACTGCTCTGGTAATGCTGCAACTCCCCAATCTTTTTTAAAGCAGATTGCAAAAGATGACTCAATAACTGATGTTGAACTATTAAGCGTTCTTTTACTTGGAGATGTTGGTGCTATTTTTGATGAAAAAGTTTGCCAGAGAGTTACACATAGAGTTATCTTTAATGGACACCACTCCAGAAGTGCGGTTAATAATGGACTTGCACGTTACCAGTTAATGCACCTATCTGATATTCCAAGACAGTTACAGCACTTTATAAAACCAAATGTTGCAATGATCTCTGTTTCAGGTCCTGATAATGGTGGTAACTACAGTCTTGGAACCACAGTTGAAGGAGTTGCAGAGGCTGTAAGATGCGTAAAAGAGAATAAGGGTATTGTAATTGCAGAGAGAAATGACAGAATGCCTTTTATTCTTGGAGCAACAGTTCACGAAACATCTATCGATTATATCTTAAATGTTGATTATGACCTTCCAGTAAGCCCTGTAAAAAAACCTGATGAACTATCAATGAAGATAGCAGAACTTATTGCAGAGCTTTATATTCAAGATGGTTCTACTCTTCAATATGGAATTGGCGAAGTTCCAGAGGCAGTAAGCCAAGCTATTATAAAAAAAGGGGTAAAAGATTTAGGCATAAGAACAGAACTTTTTGCTGATGCTATGAGAGTATTGGTTGAAAAAGGGATTGTTAATAACAAACATCTAAATAACCCATTTTCTATTGCAACTATTTTTCTATCTGGTAACAGAGGCGGCTATAATTGGCTTGATTGTAATAGCTCAATTCAGAGCCGCCCATCTGATAGGACAAACAGCATTATTAATATTGCAAGACATCCAAAAATGGTTGCTATAAATAGTGCAATTGGAGTTGATCTACATGGAAATATATGGGCAGATTCACTTCATGCACGAAAAATTTACAGTGGAGTTGGTGGGCAGGCTGATTTTTTAAGAGGTGCATATTTATCCCCGGGTGGTGTGCCAATTATTGCTATGAAATCAACAACATCAAAAGGTGTGTCAAAAATTGTTGATAAGTGTCCAGAAGGCATTACAACAACTGCAATTGCGGCTGATCCCGTGATTATCGTAACAGAATATGGTGCTTTTGATCCAAGGGGGTTGAGCATTACAGAACATGCAGTTGCAATTGCTCATCTTGCAGAACCAAATGCTCGTGATGCACTTTTACGCCACATCTATGACAGTGGAAATTTTCACAGACCAACTCTTAATATGGTAAATGGTGTTCCAAAGGGATTTTTTCCCTATGAAAATCTTTATAAATAATCATAGTCTGATAGCCCCCCGCCCTCCCCAGGGCTGTTAAGTTCTTTTCAAAGTGTTGACAGAGTAGGTAAGTTTTCATAAAGCGTTTCAGAGTTATAAGTATTATAAACTTGAAAGACATGGAGACTATTATCTGAATATGAATTTAATTGAAA
>JADFZQ010000068.1 GCA_015232455.1 Desulfamplus sp.
TTCAATTAAATTCATATTCAGATAATAGTCTCCATGTCTTTCAAGTTTATAATACTTATAACTCTGAAACGCTTTATGAAAACTTACCTACTCTGTCAACACTTTGAAAAGAACTTAACAGCCCTGGCCGCAAGTGGCGGGGTATTAACCCGAGCTTCGCAATAAAAAAATAACTTTGTGCCATTTTTAAAATTGACAATTTATTTCATTAATGGTTTATAATACCTATTTGTTGAAGTAGCAAGAGATACATTTTAATTTTCTTTATGGAATTAGTTATAATTTTTTATCTAATTATTGTAGTTATTTGCTAACCATTTAAGCTGGAAGGAGAAATGTCATGTTTACAAAGAAGTTTTTTGCAGTATTTATTGCTTTGTTTGTAGTATTTTTCTTTGCATCTTTACTGTCCGCATCTGATGACAAAAAAACTTCTGATAAATCAGAAGCAACCGTTGAGGTGAAAACTGAAGGTGAAGCTGGAGTAAAAGCTAAAGAAGTTAAAACAGAAGAAAAAGCTCCAAAATCTGATACTAAAGCTATAAAAAAAATAAACATTAATAAAGCAACTGCAATAGAACTTAGTTCAGTCCTTAAAAAAGTAGGACCTAAATATGCCGCTGCAATTGTAAAATATCGTGAAGAAAATGGTGAGTTTAAAGCACCCGAAGATATTAAGAATGTAAAGGGCATAGGTAATAAAATATTTGAGCTTAATAAAGATGTAATAGTTGTAAGTGATTAATCAAGATAGCTATAAATTCTACCTCTTCCCTGATACTTGATAATTATAAATTTTGTGTTATTATCAATAACCATATCTACTTTGATATGGTTATTTTTTTTGCATTCAAGTAAACTCAAATGAATTCAATCAAATTTTGCACGAATTTTAATACAAAATAAGACAAAAAAACAGAAATAGGAGAGATAAAATTTTGGATATTTCAAAGACATATTCCTTAAAATCTTTAATGGTCATAACTCTTTTTATGGTTCTATTGATGACATTAGTTGATTTAGGACTCTATTTTATTCTTAATCAAATTGCATTTAGTATGACATCAGAAGCTGCCATGAAACTTGTTATTCCTGGAGCTAATATTGAAATTTTTCTGCAAAGCCTTGCAGATGTTGTAAAAAATATTAATCTTCTATTGGATAATTTTTTTGTCTGGATTGTCCCTGCGACTTCAATATTTTTCCTTATGTCAGCTATTTTGCTTTGGTTTATTATGAAAGTCTCAATATCTCCAATTTTTTCATCAACAATATCTAATTCGATAGATACTAACCAATCTGTTGTTTCTAAGACTACATCTTCAAGTAATGAACATAAAGATAAAAAAGATCATGTAGAGCAACGTCTCGAACAAGAGCGTCAACGCCGTCTGTTTCTCCATTTTTTATCAGTACTTCAGCGTGAAGGGCGGATTCTTGATTTTTTCAGTGAAGATTTAAGCCTCTACGATGATGAGCAGATTGGTGCTGCTGTAAGAAGTATCCAAGAAGATTGCAAAAAGAGTGTTGAAAAATATCTATCACCTCAGCCAGTTTTGACAAAAGAAGAAGGAGATGTTGTTGAAATTCCTATTGGATTTGATCCAGACTCTATAAAACTTACTGGCAATGTATCTGGAGAGCCTCCATTTAAAGGGATTCTAAGGCACAAAGGTTGGAAAGCAGGAAAAAAAGAGATTCCAAAATTATCTGATGTTCTTGATTCATCAATTATTTCTCCTGCTGAAGTTGAGATTGAATAGGTTAAAATAAGATACATTCAGATAATAAATATAAATAGATGGAGTTATCAGTGAAAAATGCCCGTTATATTGTTGGAATAGACCTTGGAACTACTAACAGTGTTATTGCCTACTCAGATACATACAAAAATTGTGAAAAAGAGGGGGCTAAAGAGAGTGTTGATAGAGAAAATAGTCAAATATCGGACAGCGGTGCACCCTCTCAGATAAAAATTTTTAAAATTCCACAACTTACAGGTTTAGGTGTAGTTGATAAAAGAGACGCTCTGCCTTCATTTATATATATAAAAGATGAGCATGAGATAGAGAATGAGTCATTAAAATTACCGTGGACAGATTCAAGTAGCTCAAATTTTAATAATTACGCTGGTTCCCTCTCTGTTGGAGAGTTTGCAAGAGAAAGGGGGGCAGAAGTTCCAAATAAACTTGTCTCCTCCTCAAAATCGTGGCTTTGTAACCACTCTGTTGATCGCGAAGCATCAATTCTTCCATGGGACACAACTAACAATATTCAGAAGATTTCGCCTGTTCAGGCTTCGTGTGCTATTTTAAACCATATAAAAGATTCGTGGAATTATGAAATCGCACAATCTGACCCATCTTGTGCACTTGAAAACCAAACTATCTACTTGACTGTTCCAGCTTCATTTGATGCAGTTGCACGCGAACTTACCGTTAAAGCAGCTAAACTTGCTGGGCTTGAAGATATTGTTTTAATTGAAGAGCCACAAGCTGCATTCTATTCATGGATTGATAAATCAGGGGAGCAATGGCGAAAAAATGTTAAAAAAGGAGATGTTGTTCTTGTTTGCGATGTTGGTGGTGGGACAAGCGATTTCAGCCTTATTAAAGTCAAAGAGGGCGAAAAAGGGTTACTTGAATTAGAGCGGATTGCAGTTGGAGATCATCTTCTTGTCGGAGGTGATAACATTGACTTTGCACTCTCATATTTTATGGCAGCAAGACTAAAAGAGAAAAATAGAAAATTAGACTCTTGGCAGATGAGGGGTCTTGTCCATTCATGCAGAAAGGCAAAAGAGACTCTTTTGGCAAGTGATTTACAAAATAATACTAAAAATTTATCAAGTAGTGAAATAGAGTCGTTAAATGAGCCTCCAAATTTTGAAAATAATGTTCCAACAGAATATCAAATAACCATTCTTGGCAGGGGTTCTGGTTTGATTAAAGGGACTATCAAACAAAATATTTCGCTTCAAGATGTTGAAAAAATAGTTATTGATGGATTTTTTCCGTTATGCGATTTAAACGACAAACCTAAATCGTCAAATATATCTGGTATTAAAGAGTTTGGTCTCTCTTATGAAGCTGATCCAGCAATTACACGTCATCTTGCAAAATTTCTCTCAACCCACCACGATGAAACTGGAAATCCTATATTGCCAACCGCTGTGGTATTTAATGGTGGAGTTATGAAATCTCCACTGATTAGAAGCAGAGTTATGGAGATTTTACGAAATTGGAATAAAGAATATGGAGCTAAAACAGAGTTCTTTGAAAATAGTGAAACTGAATTTGTTATAAATAGAGAAATTCGTGAAATTGAAGCTGTAGATTTTGATCTATCTGTTGCACGCGGTGCAGCATATTATGGACATGCTCTACGCGGTGATGGAATTAAAATTAGAGGTGGGCTTGGAAAATCATACTACATGGCAATTGAAGCCTCTATGCCGTCTGTTCCAGGAATTCCTATGCCAACAAGAGCACTTTGCATAGCTCCTTTTGGTATGGAAGAGGGAACTTACGCAGAGTGCAAAGAGAAGCTGTTTAACCTTGTTGTTGGTGAAAATGTGAAATTCGATATTATGACATCATCTACAAGACGTGAGGATTTAGTTGGTAGTGTAGTTGATGACTGGGAAGATATGGATATTGTTGAGATGACCTCTATTGAAACTAAGCTTGAAGGTAGCAATGAGAGATTTATTCCGGTTACTTTTGAAGTTAAGGTAACAGAGGTTGGAACCGTTGAGTTTTGGGCATGTTCAAGAGACGATGATAGAAAGTGGCGATTAGAACTGAACGTAAGAGGTAAAGAGTTTTAAATTGACAGGAGATAAGTTTGGATTTTAAGGATAGACGATATGTTATAGGAATTGATCTTGGGACAACCAACTGTGCTGTATCTTATATAGATATGAGTTTGATGCGAGAAAATCTAACTTATCAGCAGAGAGTCAAGTCAATCAAAATATTCAAGATTCCACAATTAACTGGAGCTGGAGAGTTTTCAGCGGTTTCTGTTCTTCCATCATTTTTATATATTCCTGGAGAGTATGACATCTCAAAGGAGTCTATTGCACATCCATGGAGACGAGAAAATGATATGTTTGCTGGTACTTTTGCACGCGAACATGGTTCACAAGTTCCATCAAGGCTTGTCTCTTCTGCAAAAAGCTGGTTATGTCATGCACGGGCAGATCGTCAGGCAAAAATATTGCCATGGGGTTCAGAAAATGTTGAAAAAATATCACCAGTTAGAGCTACAGCAGAATATTTAAGGCATATTAAAAAGGCTTGGAATAACTCTGTAAAAGATGAAGATGAGTTTCTTGAGAATCAGTATGTTGTAGTTACAGTCCCAGCTTCTTTTGACGAGGCTGCACGAGAATTCACATTAGAGGCTGCAAGGGAAGCTGGTTTTGGAAAACAACTTACGCTTCTTGAAGAGCCACTTGCAGCATTTTATAGCTGGCTTGTTTTACATGAATATGATTGGCAGGAGCATGTTAAGCCAGATGACCTTATTTTGGTTTGTGATGTTGGCGGAGGTACTACTGATTTTACACTCATCTCGCTTAAAAATGTTGAAGGAAGCCCTCGTTTTGAAAGACTTGCGGTTGGCGATCATCTTATCCTCGGCGGTGATAATATTGATCTTGCAATTGCAAGATTTGTTGAATCTAAATTTACGAAAAAACAGCCTTTAAGCTCTGATAAATGGAAAACTTTATGTCATAAATGTAGGTCTGCTAAAGAGAAAATTTTAAATGAGAAAGATGGTGATAAAAATCTTTCAGAGAACAGATTTAATGAAGTAACAATTTTGAACCATGAAGTTAGCAGCAAGAATACTAATAAAGAAAACAATAAAGTTAGAATCACTATAAAAGGAGAGGGAAGTTCTCTAATTGCTGGAACTTTGGCAGCAGATTTAACAAAAGATGAGCTTGAAAATATCTTGTGCAATGGTTTTTTCCCTGATGTTGAACCATCGAAAGATATTGAAAAAAAAAAGGGCAGGGCTATTGCAGAGTTTGGGCTTCCCTACGAGCAAGAACCAGCAATTACACGCCATATTGGTTATTTTTTAGAAAAACATAGAGATAGCATTAAATCAATACTTGGCAAAGAGCCTATGCCGGATCTTATTCTATTTAACGGTGGCTCTTTAAAACCTAAACTTGTGCAGGAGCGAATCAGAAATGCTATAAGAAAGTGGTTTTCATCTGATAACTTTGATTTGCCAAAAATACTTGAAAATCCATCACCAGATCTCTCGGTTGCACTTGGAGCATCTTATTATGGACTTGTGAAACATGGAACAGGGGTTAAAGTTGGAAGTGGCAGCCCCAGAAGTTACTATATTGGAATTGAGAGAGAAGGTATTAATCAAGCAATCTGTATTGTTGAGCGTGGTCTTGATGAAGGAACTATTATTAACCTTCCCAAAATGGAATTTGAGGTTATTACAAATCAACCCGTAGCGTTTAGTATATTTAGTTCAAGTTTTCGTTCTGGCGATATCAGTGGTGACATTATTAATATCGATGATACGCTAACGCCAATGATACCCCTCCAAACTGTAATCAGATTTGGAAAAAAAGACGAAATAAGTTATGTGCCAGTGATTATTGAGCCTGAATATACTGAGATGGGCACTTTGGCAATATGGTGTCGCTCAACTATAAGTAACCATAGGTGGAAATTACAGTTTCAACTGCGTGATAGCTCAAAAGGTGAGGCTAAAGATAGTGAAATTTTTGACAATGCTCTTGTAGAAGATGCTTGCCAGTTGGTAGAAAATAGATTTACACAAAATCACGATATTAAGATGCTTGTCAAACAGCTTGAGAGTTTAGTTGGTAAGAAAAAAGGTGGTTGGTCTCTCTCTTTTTTAAGGGCAGTTGCTGATTGTCTTATTAAAAATAGTGATTTTAGAAAAATCAGTCCAGAGCATGAGGTAAAATGGCTTAATTTAACTGGTTTTTGTATTCGTCCCGGGTTTGGAGATGCTTTTGATGAAGAACGAATAAAACAATTGTGGAAAATATATCTGACAGGTTTAACATTTCCTAAATACAAGCAAAATGCTTTGGAGTGGTGGATATTTTGTAGAAGGATTGCGGGTGGATTGAGTGCTGGACAGCAACGTCTTTTTTTCCAAAATATTACTCCTTATTTGTCATCTGATACCAATCATAATACGAAAAAAAAATGCTCTACCCAAGAAATGACAGAGATATGGATGGCTGTGGCAAATATGGAGCGATTGCTTGTAAAGGATAAAATATCTTTAGCGAGAAAACTGATTCCTAACTTAAAGCCCGATACAACACAAAAACAGCTCTTTTGGGTATTGTCAAGAATTGGTGCAAGAGAATTACTGTACGGTTCGGTTGATAGAGTGGTTCCAGCTAAGGAGGTGGAAAATTGGATACATAAACTTTTAAAGATTCAATGGAAACTTTCACCTGATTCTCCCATTGTCTCAACAGTTACTCAAATATGTAGAAAAACAGGAGATAGGACAAGAGATATCGGAGATGATTTAGTTGCTACGATAATTTCGTGGCTTGAACAGATGAAAGCTAATAATTTATATTTAACAACGATTCAAAAAGTTATTCCAATGGAATCTTGTGAAAAAGTTATGCTTTATGGTGAATCTCTTCCTCATGGTCTTATTCTAAAAGTATTTTAAGATGCCTATGTATTATCAATTAGGTTGCAAGCCGACTAATCTGTATTAAAATTTTTCCTGAACGCAACTGAATAAAGAATTAAAATTAATTTAAAAAAAATAACTCAAAAAGATTGACATCGATTTTGAGTTATTGTATATTAGTCGAATACTTGTTGAGGGCGAGTGTATATAAAATTATCTGCTTATCCTCAATGATTTTGTATTATTTTGATCTTTGAAAACTGGTTAGTGGTTATTTTTTATAAGAATTTTATAAGAGAATATTAAGTATATAGAGTTTAGAAGAAACTGTAGAGTTTGATTCTGGCTCAGAATGAACGCTGGCGGCGTGCTTAACACATGCAAGTCGAACGAGAAAGGTGGTGCTTGCACCGCC
>JADFZQ010000069.1 GCA_015232455.1 Desulfamplus sp.
GCACAGGTCCCGACACTTGAAGGTTGACCTGGCCGATGAAGTCGTTGCCTGCTTGTTGCAAGCTCACGCTGTCAGCCACCAAACCAGACTGACCCAGAACACTCAGCGCACCGGTTTGATTAATCACTGTGGCGTTTGCATTCAAGGTCCCCACCGTGGATGTACCCGCGAAGGTGAGTTCCTCTCCTCCGGTGACATTCAACACATTGGCCTGTCCACTTACCTGAAGCTGATTTGTGTCCCGGATGTTGGCCGTGCCCACACCCTCAAAAACCAGGCGGCCCTGGAAGTCATTGCCTGCATCAACAAGGCTTACTTCATTCGCTGCGAGAGTCAGCGTACCCGCTGTTTCAGCCGCCTGGGTTTGAGTAATCACCGAGGCTTGCAAGCGGGCGGAATCCTGAACATTCAACCGGTTCAGTGCAATGGTATCTGCACTGAAATTGCCGCTTTCTAGCTGTACACCGCCAAGCGTTAAAGTGTTGCCGACCTGAACATCGGCCGTTCCCGCCTGCCCAGTGAGCAGCAGGTCATTGGCATCTCGAACGGTTGCGTTGTCACTGACATTCAGGGCAAGCGAACTACCGAAATCGTTTTCCGCGTTGCTCAAATTCACACTGCCACCACTCACCGTGGTACTTGAAGAGACGCGCAAGGCACCCGCCTGATTCACCCGCCTGCCAGACGCAACCAGGGTTTCTGCCTGAGTGGCCGCAAAGCGTAGCGTTTCACTTGCAGAGGCTGTCAGGCTTTTAGCCTGCCCGCCTACAGCCAGGTTGCCTTGGGCGCTCAGGTTGGCCGCGTCTGTGGCATTCACTGTCACTGCACCGCCAAAAGTGTTGCCTGTTGAATCCAGAGAAATTGTTGTCGCCACAAAGTCGCTAGCATGCGCGATATTCAGCGGTTCAGACTGGTCAATCAAGCCAGTAGCTTGGGCATTGATACTGCTCGCCTGCCCCTGTAATCGCAAAGCATTTGCATCGCGAAGTAAGACCTCGCCCGCTGAATTCAGATCAACCACGCCCTTGAAATCGTTGTCGGCATTTTGCAGGTTCACAGCACTGGCGCCCAGGCGAGTAATGCCATCCACGGTCAAGGCGCCTTGCTGGTTGACGGTGCCGCCATTCAGCGTCAAATTCCCTGCTGCGCTGAAGTTCTGTAATTCAATCTGGTTTGCAGTCAATTCAATGTTCCCGGAATCCAGACTGGACACGCGCAAGGTACCTGTACTGAGCGCGGTCAACGATTGGGCCGAACCAAGCAATACCAGGTCACCGGCGACATCAATTCTTGCCGTGCCGGTTGAATTGACATTCACGACACCGTTGAAATTGTTGCCTGAATTGTCGAGATTGACTTCACCACCGGCAAGGGTGGTTGAACCCGCCACCGACAATGCGCCTGACTGGTTAATCCTGTCACCCTGCAAAGTCAGATTGCCTGCTGCTGTCAACCCGTTGATGGTTACTTCCGAAGCCTGAATTTCAGCCGAATTGACAGTGCCCGCGACCTGCAACTGATTGGAGTCCAGCAAACCGGTTTGCCCATTCACACTCAAATTCACTTGGCCTTGAAAATCATTGCCTGCATTTAGCAATTCAAGTTGTCCGGCAGCCAGGGTTGTGGAATTTTCAATCTCGACCGCGCCAGACTGCCCAATGCGGTTAGCGCTGACATTCAAACTTTCAGCATTGAGTTGCCCCAGTGTGACCTGGCCGGCTGGCCCGGTGCTTGCACGCAAGGTCAGATTGCCTGCCGTACCTTGTACGGCCAAACCGTTCTGGTCCGCCAATACGACATCCGCTTGATTGCTCAAAATCACCACATTGCCAAAATCATTACCGATGTTGTTTAAAGATACCTCGCCTGTAACATCCAGGCGAGTTGTGCCTGCCACTGTCAATGCGGCTGTCTGACCGACATTGTCCGCCGCAACATCCAGATTGCCGGAAACTGCCATGGCGTCGGAAAATGTCACGTTTGAAGCCGAGAAAGTGGCATCGCCGGAATTGCCCGTTACCCTAAGGGTGTTGACATCGTTGATGAGCACCTGCCCAGTGGCAAGCACATTGACGTGTCCCTGGAAATCGTTTTCAGCATTGTTCAATTCAATCGTGTTGCCTTGAATGCTCGTGGTGCTGTTCACCCGCAACTGCGAATCTTGAACAATTCGATTGGCCACCACATTCAGGGTATTTGTCTGCCCTTGAACACGAAGATCGTTTTGGTCAACCAAGACCACTGCGCCGGTGCCTTCAAGGCTCACCGCCCCTTCGAAGTCGTTCATTGAATTGTCCAGGCGAACAACTGAAGCGTTGTCAATTTGCGTAGTACCACCAATTGCCAGTGCGCTTGAATCACCGGCACCTTGAGTAATTGAACCGCTGGCTGACAACACGACATCGCTCGTGGCTTGCAAACCATTCAGTGCAATGTTTTCTGCTTGTAGCGTGGCATTGCTGGCAGTACCAGACAACGCAAGATCTTGCCCCGACCGCAAGTTCAGTTGATTGCCAACAGTTACATTCACAGCCCCTTGGAAATTGTTGGAAGCATTCGTCAGCGTGACTGCGTCCGCGTTCAGTTGCGTTGTACCGACAACCTGCACCGCGCCTGTCTGGGTGACGGTTTGGGCATTGACCGCCAGGCTGTCTGTATTCAGGACGCCCATCGACAGATCAACTGCACCGAAGTTTGCAGCGCCAGAATTTCCCTGAACAAGCAGTGCATTCACATCCTGCAGTGTCGCCTGATTGTTTACATCCAGACTGACTCTACCGATGAAGTCGTTCTCAGACTGATCAAGGGCCACTGTGTCGGCTTCAAGCTGCGCAGCGCCACCAACCCGCAACACGCTGGTCTGTTCGATCTCCTGTGCTGTCACTTTCAGATTGCTTGCAGCATCTGAAAGATTAATGTCCCCAGCCAGGCGAACCACATCACCCTGAATTTCAATTCGAGACGCGCGTGCAATGTTGTCCGTGTTGATGACGCTGGCTTGACTCCCTGCCAGGGAACGGGCAAGAAGTACAATTTTTCCACCTTGCGCCAACACCTCGCCCAACTGATTGATCACCGCGTTGTCGTGGCCCGCAATCACATTCAATACAAGATCGGTGCCCGCTGTGTTGGCTGTAACCTCGCTGGCGGCAATCAGCTGAACAGCTGCGCCAGCCCCACTGGCATTCAGAATGCCGTTGTTTTGTATCTCCGTGGAAATCAATGCAATGTCTTTGGCGTTGATTGTGCCGTTGCTGCTGATCGTGCCACCCGTGTCCGTGAGTTCAAACTCGATGGGACCATTGCCGTTTTGAGTGCCCGGTTTGAGGGTCAAGGTGGAGGCCACAAGCCCCCCAACGTTCACTTCGGAGTTTGCACCAAACACAATGCCGTTTGGGTTGATCAGGAACACACGGCCATTGGCACTCAAACGCCCAAAAATCTCAGATGGATTGCTGCCCAGAACACGGTTCAGGATGACCGAGTTTGCGTTGGGCTGCTCAAAAACCACCACCTCGTCAACAGGTACCGAAAAATCATTCCAGTTGGCCAGCGCACGGTTGGATGGTGTAGCTGACTGGGTAACTGTCGTTGTGGAACCGTTGGTCTCCACCGCTACATTGTTTCCCGGCGAACCATTGAAACTGGGTGCTGCGTGCAGACCTGTAGCGCAAACGACCAGAACGGCTGCGGCAAGTGGCTTCAAGGCAAAAGAACGATGGGGCGTGATAGCTTGGGTGTACATATGCCTGAGCCTTTTAGAAGTAATAGACGTAGGATGCGAAAATTCGTGGGCTTTGTGGTTTGGGGTCGGATCGCCGAATACCTGCAAGCTCCCAGCCCAAACTCAGATTGAAAGTGAATGCGTTCTGCTGGTCCCAGGCCAGCGCAATGCCATAACCTGCCAGTTCGGCATGGTTCTCAAAATCAACAGGACGGGCGCTTGGGTCATTGCGAAAACTGACACGCCCTTGGTCATAGAAAAAATTGACCGACAATTCGCGGGCGCTGCTTCCCAGCCAGCTTGCAGAAGGCAGGTATCGGACTTCCAGTGTGAACAGGTCGCAACTGTCGCCCGATGTTTCACCCTGGGCAAATGCGCGCACTGCAGTGGCTCCGCCCAGCGAACATTGCTCGCTGCTGTCCAGATTGCCCAGGGCATGTTGCCCACGCGCAAAACCCCACAACATCAATTTACCCGGCACGACGGATTGAAGGCGACCCAGTGAATAATTCACCCGTGCTGCCTTGATGTCATCGTCCAGGCCAAAAGGTACGGTGGGCAATGCCGTTGTTTCTGCAGACGACACGGTGACCTTGAATGGAATGCAAGCTGAACAACTGCGTGTCAATGCGAACCGGTTGGAGCAAACAGAGTCAATCACCGTTGAAAGCGAACTGACCTTGAACGCAGCCACAAGCAACTTGAACCACACCGACAACCAGTTTCAGGGTGATGTGGTGCTGCTTCGCGGCAACAATATCTTGCACACACAAGGTGACTTGAGTGTGCAGGGCAATGCCTCGCAATTGCGTGCGGTTGCGGACAACATCACCCAATCCTCGGCAATTACCGTGACCGGTTCAAGCAATCTGACCGCCAATTCCATTGTATTGAGCAACGCAGAAAATGATTTCCAGGGTTCAGTTGAGTTGGAGGTCACGGGTCAAGCCAATATTCGTGACAGGAACAACCTGATTGTATCGGGTGACGTTCAAGACCTGGACTCGACATCTGGTGGCACATTGACGCTGCAAGAACTGACCGCAGAAAACCTTTTTGCCCATGCGAATCAAATTCAGTTGAACCAGTTGGCGGTGAGTAACAACAGCAGCCTGAACGCAACGAACAACATTGGTCAAACTGCAGAAGTATCTCTGGGTGGTGTAAGTAGCCTGACAGCACGAACAGTGCAGTTGAACCATGCGGATAACGATTTCAAAGGCGCACTTGATTTAAATGTCAGTGGCCATTCAACCGTTCGTGAAGCCAATGACCTGCTGCTCACAGGGCAGGCGGGAACGGCCGATGTTCAGGTCGGCAACACTTTAACGCTTGGCGGTGTACAGCTAGAAAGCGGCAATTTCAGTGCAGGCATCATTGCACTGAACCGGTTGAATGTTCAGGATTCCGCCCGCTTGCAAGCCTCGGTGATTACTCAAACCCAGGCGGCTGAAACAGCGGGTACGCTGACTCTCGCAGCGAATGAAGTAAGCCTTGTTGATACAGGCAACGACTTTTCCGGTGAGCTGCGCGTGAACTCAGTCAACGCACACATTGTCGATTCCAATGATTTGACGATGACCTTCGCAGGAGACAACCTGACGGCGCAAGCGGAAAATTTGAATGTCAATGAACTGCGCGCCACGGGCGATGTGGCTATCACCGCCGACAACGCAAACCTTGTGTCTACAGGTGATTTGTCATTGCAAGGGCAGGTGGGAACATTGGATGTTCAAGCCCGCAACTTGTCGCAAAGGGATGCATTGCGGGTTCGCGGGGCGGCACGCCTGAGCGCCGACAATGTGGCACTTCGCCACCAGGCCAATGATTTTCAGGGAGAAGTAGCGCTCAACGTGTCGGGCAATGCTGTCGTGAATGACCAGAATACACTGGACATCTCAGGCCGGGTGCAAGGTGCTGCGCAGTTTGCTGCCCAGTCCTTGGTACAAAGCAACGCTTTGATCACGGAATCGGATTTGTTGCTTCAAGCCAGCCAGATCAAGCTGGACCACAGCGCCAACTCGCTTGGGGGTGCCTCTACCAATCCATCAAATGGCACACCTGGGAATTCGGTTCAACTGGAAAGGGCCACGCAGGCGGTTTTGACAAGCCAGGGCAATCTGAAAATTCAAGGGGAGGTTGATTCCCTCACCGGTGCTGCACAAACCGTGGTGTTGGGGCCCTTGGGTTCGCTTCAGGATCTGAAGGTTGTCGCCAATGATGTGCGCCAAAGCGCTGCCCTTCGGGTTGAGGGGCAAAGCAATTTCACGGCAAACAATATTGAACTGCGCAACACATCCAATGATTTTGTCGGTTTGGTGAACATTCAGGCGCGCAATGAAGAGCAAGCCCGCGTTGCTTTGGCCGATTCAAACTCATTGGTTGTTCAAGGGACAAACATGCAGTTTGCAGCACAGGTACGGGGCGACCTGAACCTGCAGGCCGACAATTTGTTGTTGAGTAACACCGTTGTGCAGGGTTCCACCACTGTGAACGTGAAAGGGGAGTTGACCCAAAATCAGTCCATCGCGGTGAATAACGCAACTTTGACTGCGGACAAAATTACCTTGAATCATTCTGGCAACCGGTTCAAGGGGCAGACACAGGTTCAGTCAGGCAAGCTGATTGAACTGAACAGTGCTACAGACCTGAATCTGGATGCACTTGACTCGACTGGTGCACTTGCATTGAACGCGCAAGATGATGCAGCCGTGTCGGGTGGCAATGTGGTGTTTGCCAATTCCGTGTTCAACAAGGATCTGAATGTCACGGTCAATGATGTGTCGCAAACCGGCCGTTTGATGGTTCAGGGTGACGCCCAATTCAACGCAGCAGGCGGGTCTGTCAACTTGCAGAATGCAAGCAATGTATTTGCACAAACAGTGAGTGTGAATGCCGAGCAAACCAATGTGTCTGCACAGGGTGACTTGCGCATTCGAGACCTAATGACCCGCGGTGGGGCAATTGTTGCTGAAGGCCGATTGATTCTGCAAGGCCGCATTGAACAAACCGCAGGTACGCTGAGCTTTACCGCACAAGGAATTCCCCGCCCCTTGTCCTCTGCGGAAATTGCGATGATGCTGCCGCCCGAACTGGACGTGTTTTCAGCAAAAGAGGCGGTGGACCCTTTGACGGGTTTGGGCCGAATTACCCTGGCCAGCGCGGTA
>JADFZQ010000006.1 GCA_015232455.1 Desulfamplus sp.
CCTCATGGGGACAAAAAACAGTTTTCGGATTCATAAGAACTCATGCATGAAAGGTTGCAGAAAGTTCTTAAAATCTTCATTTTTATAACAAATTCAAGTTCAACCACGGTTAAGTGGGGTGCTACCAGAACAAAATAAAGAGCAAAATGGGGTTGATATAGAGCCTCTTATTATAAAATTAGCTGCTTTACTTAAGGCAGATGACTCTGAAGCGGTTGATTATTTTGAATCTGTAAAAAGTAATCTTCTTGTTGCAATCTCAATTGAAGAGTATGAAAACTTAGAAAAGGCTCTTGAAGGATATGAGCTTGACAATGCTCTAAATATACTGCAACCATTTATAGATAAATTTAATATTGTATTATAAAAATATGTTCATATTTTTTGTAGAAGACCCACTGCTCTGTAGAACGTCCACTCTTTCGTAGGAGGTATTATTAATAGGTTATATGGCTAAAGATTGCTGCAAAGACTTTCATACAAAAGTTTATAAAAAAAATATGGGCGATAACACTAAGAAAGATACTATCCTTATAGTTGATGACTCACCTGAGAATATCTCTTTAATAAGCTCTTTATTAAAGGGGATATATAAAATAAAAGTTGCTATTAACGGAAAGAAGGCTTTACAAATTGCATCTTCAAACGACCCGCCAGATTTAATTTTGTTAGATATAATGATGCCTGAAATGGATGGATATGAGACATGCCGCCATCTTAAAAGCGATCTAAAGACCGCTGCTATTCCTGTTATTTTTCTTACTTCAAAAGATCAGACCGAAGATGAACAGATGGGGCTTGAGCTTGGAGCAGTAGATTATATTACAAAACCTGTCAGCCCCCCAATTGTATGTGCAAGAGTAAAAAATCACCTTGAGCTGAGTCGTGCCTACAAGCACCTTAAAGCTCAAGCTGAATGTTTAAAAGATCAGGCTGAATGCCTAAAAGAGCAAGCAGAGTGCCTAAAAGATCAGACAGAACAGTTAGAGATACAAAATAAAGAACTAATTGAAACAAATCGTCTTAGAGAAGATATTGAGCGTATAACGAGGCATGATCTTAAATCACCACTTAACGGTATTATTAATTTTCCTGAATTAATCAGACTTGAAGGTGGACTTAATGAAAAGCAGACAAAATATCTTCAAAGGATTGTTGAAGGCGGCTATAAAATGTTGAGCATGATCAACTTATCCTTAGATATTTTTAAAATGGAGCGAGGGATTTATCCTTTTAAACCAGAATCTGTAAATATTTTAACAGTTATAGATAATATAACAAGAGAGTTGCAAAATTATATTCAACTCAAGAATATATCCATATCTATTATTTTGAATGACACATTGATTAACAAGAATGAGCTATCTAATAGAAGTATAGCTTTTTTTGTTCAAGGAGAAGAGTTGCTATGTTACTCAATGCTTTCAAACCTATTGAAGAATGCGGTTGAAGCATCGCCTCAATCTGGGACAATCAATATTTCTCTTACTGATACGATTACTCATAGTATTGAAAATTATAATGTTTTCCAAAAAGATTTAAAAATGTGCAAAAAAAAAGCGGTAATTCGCATCCACAATCAAGGAGCAGTACCACACGATATTCGCGATCGCTTTTTTAATAAATATATAACATCTGGTAAGCAAAAAGGTACGGGACTCGGCACTTATAGTGCAAAACTAATTGCACATACTCAAAAAGGTGAGATCACAATGGAGACCTCAGAAGAGGGTGGAACGTCAATTATTATTTGTTTAAACAGAGCGTAAATGATATATAGAACTTTTATTTCATGTATTAATTAAAGGTATAATTTTTTTTGACAACATATTGATAGACGATACAAAATAAAAAGCCCTTGATTTCTCAAGGGCTTTTGTATGTTTCTGGACTACTCAAAATGTATAAATGGTAGGCACGATCGGACTCGAACCGATGACTTCTACCTTGTCGAGGTAGCACTCTACCAACTGAGTTACGCACCTAAATTGCACTATAAATAATTGTTTGGTTGAATATCACCGACTTTTTTTGATGTCAAGAAAATAATCCAAAGATAAGATGTTTCAAATCTTCAAACGTAATTTTTTCTACAATAGCACTACCAATGCCATTTAGAAAAACAAAGCTAATTTTATCATTATCTTTTTTCTTATCTTTAGTTACTGCACTGATAATATCTTTCATTAAAGCATTCAAATTTTTGTTAGAACTATCAACCCTGTTCAATAGCACGTTATTACTACAAATCTCTATTTTGTTATCCAAATGGTTAAACTGATTAAGTTCAATTGGTAAGTTCAAAGATTTAAGTATTCTTTTGACTCTTAAAAACTCACTTTCAGTGATAAATCCCTTTTTTTGAGAAAAAGAAGTTGCTGCAACCATACCAATACTAACAGCTTTTCCATGTCCAATTGGTTCTATTTTTTCAAGAGCATGTGCTAATGTATGGCCAAAATTAAGTTTTTTTCTTTCTCCCGACTCTTTTTCATCTTTCTGGACAACTGAGGATTTAATTTTAACTGAATCCTCTACTAATTTTGAAATAACTTCATTATCAAGAGAAAGTGCATTTTCAATGTTTGTTTCAATATATTCAAGAAGTTCGGCATCAGCAATTAAAGCATGTTTAACAATCTCTGCAAATCCATTTGAAATTTCCTCTTTTGGCAAAGTTTTTAAGAGAGAAATATCGCATATAACAAATTGCGGTTGACAAAAAACACCTATCATATTCTTATAAGAGTCAAAATTTACTCCGTTCTTCCCACCTACACTTGCATCTACCTGAGATAGTAAGGTTGTTGAGACAAATCCAAAATCAACGCCACGCATGTAAATGGAAGCAACAAAACCTGTTATATCACAAACAATTCCACCTCCAATGCCCAAAATAAAGGTGGAGCGATCTGCACCAATATCGATAAGCTCTCTAAAAATCATCTCAACTGTTTTTAGTGTTTTTATCTCCTCACCTGTGGATATTGTTATTACAGGAATCTTTGTTGAACTTGAGCCATCTGGAAAAGACGGAAAATCATTTTCATAATAAAGTTTTACATTATGATCTGTTATAATTACACATCTTTTGCCTTCTGGGAGATATTTGCTAACATTTTTTAATAACTCACCAACATAAATTTTGGATACACCTTGACTACCCTTAACCTCAATTATTTTCACAATACTCTCCAATCTTTAAAATGAAGCACAACCAGTTATGGAATGTATTTTATTAACCATCTGCATAAGTTTCTCAAATTGTTCAGGATATAAAGATTGGGCACCGTCACTCATCGCTTCTTCAGGTTTATGGTGTACCTCAACCATAAGACCGTCAGAGCCAACAGCTACAGACGCACAAGCTAATGGGATTACCTGATCTCTAACTCCTGCTGCATGGCTTGGATCAACGATTACAGGTAGATGGCTCTCTTTCTTCACTTCAGTAACTGCGGATAGATCAAGAGTATTTCTGCTATGTCTCACAAATGTTCTGATTCCACGTTCGCACAAAATAACCTGACTGTTACCCTCTTCCATAATATATTCTGCCGCCATCAACCATTCTTGAAGCATTGCAGACATGCCGCGTTTTAATATAATCGGTTTTTTTGCCCTTCCTGCCCGTTTAAGAAGGCTGAAGTTTTGCATATTTCTTGTTCCAATTTGAATTACATCTGAATATTCTTCAACTAAATCAAAACTCTCAATATCCATAACTTCTGTGGCAAAAGGTAATCCAGTCTCCTCTCTTACATTTGCAAGGATTTCAAGACCTTTCTTCCCAAGCCCTTGAAAATCATAAGGTGATGTCCTTGGTTTAAAAGCTCCTCCGCGAAACATTGCAGCCCCTGCTTTTTTTACAGCCTTTGCAATAGTTATAGCCTGTTCTTGGCTTTCAACTGCACAAGGTCCAGCAATTATAGGCATTGAACCATTACCAAAACACACATTACCTACTTTTATAACACTATTCTCATTTTTGAATTCACGGCTTACTAATTTATATGGTTTTGTTACTGGAATTACCTCCTTAACACCTTCAAGTCCCATGAAGCGACCAGCATCAACAGAACCTTTATTGTATAAGATTCCTATGGAGACACGATCTCCACCTGGAATTGGGCGGGCAGTGTATCCACGTTTTTCAGCAGCTTCTACAACATTTTGAATACTCTCTTCAGTTGCACCTTTTTTCATTACAATTAACATCAATTATCTCCCTTTTACGACTATCAATATTTCCTTCCCATTCTAAGGATAAATAGTATTTTTTTATTTTTTATTGCTAAAGGTTGAAATTCAATACTATTTATAGATTATGAATGCAACACCAAATTATTTTTGCAAAAAAACTGTTTTTTGTTCATAATGCAATAACTTTAGCCAACCATTTAACCATTTCTAAATTAGATTATACTTCTATCGGTCATAAATTGAGTTTTGCATATATAAAAGCTAAATTTATTTTCGTTTAAAGTATATAAGAAATGTCTAATAGGCTCTATGGTAGGGCTATAAAATAACCTTCAATGATAACATTTATTAAAAAAGGGGGAAATTATGAAAAAACTATTGATTACATTAAGTTCTATTATTTTTGTAGTATTGTTTACCATGATTGAACAGGCAAGGGCAGATTGTGCGACTGTAAGTGATGAACTAACTATTTATATTCCATCTGCAGAAATCGCTGGTTTTCCAGCATCCGATAGGTATAGTGTTACCCTTGATATTTACAATAATGCCATTGATCCTTCTAATTTTTATTTTTCGTTAAGTGATGTTAGAGCCTCAGAGTCGCAAGCTCCCTCATCATCTGCTTTTATTGATAATAATCTTAACATTAATATAGTCTGTGCCAACGTTCTTGGCATTAACTATAAACTATTGTTGTCAACATATAAGCATCCTCAAAATAACTGGTTTTACTGGAAATTTGTTAATGCAGTGCCTGTTGCTAATGGTGAAAACAATAAGCCTATAGCAGAATCTGCCTCTTTAAATGTTGACTCCACAGTGCCATACATTGTTCAGCAACTAATAGCTCATGATCCAGATAGCGATACAATTACCTATGAACTTACCTCACCTTCAACAGGACAAGGTTACTCTTCAGCTTACATAAATCCATTAAGTGGAAAACTCTACTTAACCCATGAACCTGATGGCAATCAGTCATTTACCATCTCATTTAGAGTAACTGATGGTAAGTTGTTCAGCGACCCAGCAAGTGTTACGGTTCAGGTAAGCTACCTCTCTAATGATAACAAAGAGACTGGAAAGATTGATGTTTCACCTGAAGAGTATTCAACCTTCTCTATAAGTGCAATAAATTCTAAACTTTTTGGTGCGGTAGGAGAGCAACCAACTGTACCAAAATCAATTGATCTTAGTGTAAATTTTCCAAACCCTGGAGATCAGGGAAACCAAAGTAGCTGCGTAGGCTGGGCAACTGCTTATGCTCTAAAATCTTATCATGAGAAAGTTGAAATTGGTTGGGAATTAAACACGCCATCTCATCTCTTTAGCCCAGCTTTTATTTATAACCAGATTAACGGGGGGCAAGATAATGGCTCATATATTGATGAAGCTCTTGATCTTGCTGTGAAAAAAGGGGTAGCAACCCTCTCTACAATGCCATATTCTGATAGAGATTACAAAACACAACCATCTTCAGCAGCTTTTACAGAAGCAGCAAAATTTAAAGCATTAACTTGGAATAGAATAAGTGGTACGGCCCAGATCAAGGCGGCATTAGCAAACCGTAAGCCAGTTATTGGCGGTATTGATGTATATCAGCAGTTGATGGATTTAAAAGGTTCAGACTCTGTTTATAATACTGCATCAGGACAAAATCAGGGTGGACACGCAATTACAATTGTGGGTTATGACGATAATAAATATGGCGGAGCTTTTAAAGTTATCAATTCATGGAGCCAGAATTGGGGAGACAAAGGTTTTTTTTGGATTACTTATAGTTTTGCATCAAATATTATGTCAGAAACCTATGTCCTTGAAGATGCTACAAATTCAGAAACAGTAATACCTGTAGAGCCTACAAAGCCAGAACCTAACAATAACATTCTTCCAAATCTTACTATTGTTGACTGGAATGCAAGCTATGATCCACGTCCAAGAGGTTATGGAGAGTTAACTTATAATGTTAAAAATACAGGTTCTGGAGTTGCTTATGCAGGGGCTGATGTTAGCTTGCTTCTATCTGCTGACACTGAATTTACTATCAATGATGATTATGTGGTTTACGAGACAATTCCTTTTGATCTTAAAACTGGAGAGAGTGTTTATAGAGATAGCAATAACTCCATTCCTTTTATGTTTCCAGATCAATTAAATTCTGGCACATATTACATGGCTTTGTGGGTTGATGATATGGATATTCTCGAAGAGTCAAATGAAGATGATAATATATCTGTAGGAACTACTCCAATTAACATTGAAAACACACTCCCCGATCTTCAGGTAAATACATGGTATGCAAAATGGGATAGGTATGGAAACGGCACTCTTACTTATGAGATAATTAACAGCGGTTCATCTTCTACTACAAGCATGGATTGGGATATAAATTTGATTCTTGATAAAGATCAGGTTGTTGGAAACGAAAACGAGATATATCTGTTTTATGAAACAACTAATTTCTTTCTTGCTCCAGGAGAGATAGTTTATAGAAGAACAGCTAACCCCACATATTTTAATTTATATACAACTTATGATGGTTATACCGTTCCATCTGGCACTTATTACATGGCTTTATGGGTTGACGATATGAATGTTGAATCTGAGAGCAATGAGTTAAATAATGGCTCTTATAGCTCTGGAACAGTTCGTATAGGTGGTCGTTCTGGTCTAAATAGTTCACAAAATAGAGATTCAAACCGTTCAGATGATACTTCAACCCAAGGTTTAGATGTTGAAGGCAGTGCATACAATGGGAAAGTCTTACCTAATGCTAATAAACTTAGCTGGAAAAAGGTTGAGATAACAAGAGGTGAAGATGGTGCCACGACCATGAAAATTGTTGAAGATGGTAAAGAGGCAAATTATGAAATTACAGATGAAGAACAAAAGTGCAAAGATGATGCTCTAAAACAAGGAACATTTGCCAGTGAGGCGTCTTCTCAAGGATTAGATACTGAATCTAATGATAAAGAGAGTCAAATATACACAAAGACCATTGAGGCTAAATCAAAGGTGATTTTCCCAAGCTCATCATCAGTTCCAATGCCATCTATCTCCAATCCTTAATCCCCTGATTTTCATAAGATTTGACAACTTTTAAAAAGTTGTCAAATCTTTAAATAGCATAAAACTTAAATTTATAACCGCTTACAGTATAAATGAATTCTTAACTATAATTGAATCCTTAAGCGAGATTACTTAATGAAAAAACACTACTTAATTTTTTTGATAATATTTATATCTCTCATCTCCTGCAATGTTAATACTGCTGGAGAAAATGAAAAATTAGAAACAAATAAGCAAACAATTGCAAATCCTGCTGCAACTCGTTGCGTTAATGATGGATATAAACTTGAACCTGTAATTGAAAATGGCGTAACTGTTGAATATATCTGCATTAATCCTGAAACAGGTCTTGAGTGTGAAGTATGGAGATATTTTCGTAAAGAGTGCCAACTTACACGCTGAGGTTCTCTATTTTTTTTAAACGATAAGTTTCTTGAAAGTATAAGTAGGGGCGAATTTTCAACCGTCCCTGCTTATTATTTTTTATACTGGAAATTGTGAGAAAATTTAAGGTCAGTAAGGATAAACCGTATATATGGAAAAAAGATCGATTATTGTAATTGATGAGACTATACGAGAAGGAATGCAGTATCAAGGAGTTGTCTTTTCTCAAACACAGAGAGAGACAATTCTTGAGTTTCAAGAGAAACTTGGTGTTGATATTTGTCAAGCTGGATATGCGTTAGCTCATATTACAGAGCATGACAATATAAAGCATCTCAATAAAATTGTTCAGCAGCGTGGCTATAAAATTAAAATTGCAGGAATGGGCAGAGCATCAATTAATGATGTTGATGCTCTTATAAGCACAGGTATTACTGATTTTCATCTTCATGCTCATATAAAAAATGATTTGAATATATCTGATGTGGATAACATTGCAGATACAGATAGTAAGTTCAAAGAGATACAAGAGGCAATATATCAAATTAGAAGCAAAGTTTCTAATTCACAAATATCAATCGCTGTGCTTGATATTGGCACATCTTCATCTGAATTTCTTGATAAAATAGCCGTTTTTTTTGTAAACGATCTTTGTATTGATATTTTGTCTCTTCCAGACACATCAGGCATAATGTCTCCAGACGCTTTTTATAATAAAATAAAAAGGTTAAAAGATAATAGTAAGAATTATATATCTAAGAGCAATACCCAAATCAGCGTTCACTGCCACAATGATCTTGGGATGGCTTCTGCAAATAGTATTATGGGTGTAAAGGCTGGTGCAACTGTTGTAGAATTATCTGTTTTAGGAGTTGGTGAAAGAAACGGTATTGGCGATATTTTTACAGTTGGTAAGATACTAAAAGAAAAAGGATATATCCTAAATCTTGATACTGACAATGTTAAAATTTTTAGAGAATATTATAACTATGTAAGCAATATCTGTGAATCTCAAACAGGAGAAAATCTTCTTAACTACAACACCCCATTTTTTGGAGATGGTGTCAGAACGCACGTAGCTGGAACTCATGCTAAGAGCGGTTTTGGCTTATTTGCCCAAAAAAATGATAGCTCTTCCAAAGAACCTACCTATAAAAAAGAGAACTATTATCTCAATGTTCTATGTGGAAAAAAACTTGTGAAGCATTACCTTGATTCAATCGGAATAAGTTATATACCAGAGAAACTTCATAGAATTACAGATATGATAAAATCAAAGAGTGCTGAGCTTAGCAGAAGATTAGAAAAAGAGGAAATAATTGATATTGTTTTAAAAATTTGACAACTTCAATTTTCAGCACATATTTAAAGCAATTTTAATTTTAAAGATTCTTGGTATTGATTTGACGCTTTGTTAAAAATTATCAACTCTTTTAATTATGACTTATTAACGATTTTTCATTATGGATAATATTTTTAGGACAACATGAAATTTGAAAAATACCATATTTCACAAGAGATAAAGGACAACCTCGCAACACTTGGTTTTAGAAGACCAACTGATATTCAGTTTAAATCAATTCCCCACATAATGAATGGAGAAGATGTTCTTGCCATTGCTCAAACAGGCACTGGAAAAACAGCAGCTTTTGCCATTCCTATCATTGATAGGATTCACAGAAGAAAAACAAGCCAGCGTTCAGATGGAATTCAATGTATTGTTATGGTGCCAACTCGTGAGCTTGCCATGCAAATTGGTGATGTGTTCAATGAAGTATCGCGTCATACACGCACAAAGCCATTTGCTCTTGTTGGTGGTGTTGAACAAGATGCCCAGATAAAAAAACTTCAGCATGGAATTGATATTCTTATTGCGACTCCGGGAAGAATGTTTGATCTTATAAGTCAAGGTTATATAAATCTTCACAGGATTGATACGTTAGTTCTTGATGAAGCTGACCACATGCTTGATTTAGGGTTTATTGATGATATAAAATCAGTTAAGAGAATGCTAAAACAGAAGCACCAGACGCTTTTCTTTTCAGCAACTATTAACGAAGAGATAAAAAAGTTAGCATATTCTCAGGTTAAATCTTCGGCAATACGAATTGAAATATCTCCTGATGACCCAGTTTCTAAAAATGTCTCTCATGCAGTTATGTTTGTTGAGATGGACGACAAACGTTTTTTCCTTGAAAGATTCATTAAAGAACACCCTGAAAGTAAAATTATTGTGTTTGTAAGAACAAGAGTTAGGGCAGAACGTGTTGAAAAGGCAATGGCAAGGGTTGGCATAACTTCATACAACCTTCACGGTGGAAAAGAGCAATCTGACAGAACAAAAGTTATGAACAGCTTTAAAATGGGAGAGTTCCAAATTTTAATAGCAACTGACGTAAGTGCCAGAGGTATTGATGTAGCTGGTGTTCACTATGTTATCAATTATGATCTACCTGAAAAAGCTGAAAACTACGTTCATCGTGTGGGGCGAACAGGCAGAGGCACACAAAAAGGGATAGCTCTTTCATTTTGCAGTAAAGAAGAAGAGCCACGACTTAAAGAGATTCAAGAGTTTATTCATAAGCCAATTGAGGTTATCCAAATAAGTAAGAGAGAGTATTCTTCTACTGTTGAATCTTCTGATGAATCAACATCTTTGGTCTCTGATTTAGCTTCTAAATCTATATGGGATACAGAGTCCCCGTCTCAAGTAGATAAGAGCATTCGCAAATTAATTGATGAGTATGAACAATCAATCAAAAAAAAGAGAAAGAAAAAGAATCTATCTAAAACTAAGAAAAAATAAATAGTGATTTAATTCACATTTAATGGAGAGCGTTATTTATAATGGTACCTATATATCCAGAATTTGTTGATATTCATATAGGTTTAAGAGAGATACTTCACCCAATGTTTCAAAGATTGCCTGATGGCATATCTGAATTTACATTTGCAAATCTATATCTTTTCCAAAAGCCTCACAATTATAAAATTTCAAGAGTTAACCCCAACAGCGTTGCAAGACTTAACCCAAATAGCATTAAATATGGTTCTTTATCCAAAGATAGCTTTTCACAAGATGATTTAAAGATATCCAAAGATATTTTTTCACAAGATGACTTAGAGATTTTGGTTATTACAGGAGAGGATCGTTCAAAAAACGGGGATACGCTAAAGTTTAATAAAGAAAAATTTTTTATGCTGCCATTTGGGATTCCTCAAAAGCAGATTTTGGATCAATTATTTGATGAACATTTAACCTTAAAGTGTGCATCAGAAAATCAGGCAGATTTCTTCTTAAATCTTGGTTATGACGTTGTTGAAGATCGTGATAATTTTGATTATATCTATAAAAGAGAGCATTTAGCAGAGCTTCCGGGAAGAAATTATCATAAAAAGCGGAATCTTATAAAAGCATTTGTAAATAATCATAACTATGAAGGTCGTCCTCTTCTTGAAGAGTATTTACCAGATGCTTTAAAAGTTCTTGAAAAATGGAGAGAATATAGAGTTGAAAATGGGAATGAAGATGGAGATTACAGTGCTGCAAAAGAGGCTCTTGAAAAAGGAGAGCAACTTCAACTGTGCGGTGCAATCTATTATGTAGAAGATACTCCAGTTGCATACTCACTTGGCGAAGAGCTTGCTTGCGGTAAGAGTTTTGTAATCCATTTTGAAAAAGCTGTAAATGGATATAAAGGTTTGTGGCAATTTGTAAATCAGGCATTTGCATCTATTATTACCGAACATTACGAAACAATTAACCGTGAGCAAGATTTAGGAGATGAGGGCTTAAGACATGCTAAATTAAGTTATCACCCTACAAGTTTTGTTAAAAAATATAAGGTAAAACCTAAAACTGTTTTAGATAGACAATAATTGACCCGCTTTGGCTTTTTGTCCTTTTATCCCACTCAAACCAAAGAGCAATTCCCTCTCTCTTGAGTCTGATTAACAAATCTTCAACCAAATCAGGAAGAACAGCACCATAGGGAGAGTGAATACCTCTGCCAACAATAACCTGAACCGTAAAAAGCCCTTCTCTCCAGCAATTTCTCAAATATGCCTCAGCTTTAGATTCAGCCTCTTTTGCAGTGTATCCATGAAGGTCTATCTCATCTTGAGGAGGTGGATACCGTTTTAATCTCTTTTTTAATGGGACAGGATCGGGTAATGGCTTATCTGATTTTTCACGCATCATCTCATCTCTATTTTTGCCTTTTAATGACTCTTCGACTAGTTCAAAGAAACTCTTATTATCTTCTGATTCATCTATCTCCTCTACATTATAATCTCTTTCTGGGTTCTTATATTTTTCCATTTTATCACTATCTGTAAATATTTTGTACAAACTTTGCCCTTTATCTAAAAATGGCATACCATTTTTATCAAACCTTAGCACCTTTATATTTTTTTCATTTATGTTATCTTGCTCTTGGTTTGAAACTTCATCTTGTTGACTATATTCTCTTTTTATAGAGGATTTTTCTAAAGACGCCTTTTCTATGAATAGATTAAAAATATCCTCATTTTTATTAATAACTACTATTCCATTTTTGTCTCTATTCATAGTTTCACCTTTCAACAAAGTTAAGCTCTTTTTATAGTATTGTTTGCCGTATATTCAAAATTTGTGTTAGAAGGAAAAATATTTTAAATTTCAATTCAATCAATAAATAAACTTCACAAAATAACCAACATAATTTTTTGTGACAACACAAAAAATCAATAGTATAAGGAGAGTTCATGGAAAACCCTGAAATGTCTAACAAAGCAGAGTATATATCAAAATCAAGCTATATAATTGATAAAGCACAAAGTGTAAACCTTGATACCCGTATTTTATATGAAGCAGTAATTGATCTTGCGTCAGAAGGGCTTATAACTGCTGGTTGTATTAATATGGCTGCTGGGATTTTACTAAACGACCTTGATTTACCAAACTATTTTTTTGAACACATTAAAAAAGAGTCTCTAAAACATATTTTATCCTCAATTGCAACAAGCATGAGGTTTCAAGATGGCAAAGTAACCCTTTACGGACTTGTAGCTGATATTGATTTTAACTTAGAGATAGCATCAGATGCCCAAAGGGTTAGAATTGCCACCCAAGAGACAAGGGATAAAATGGAGAACATTCTTGCACCTCTTATGTCAGGGCATCGGCGAGAATACCACTACAGCCCCAAAAGCAATTATTACACATACCTCATAAGACCTGAAACAGTCCAAGATTTTACCAAAAAAGAGTTTGAACAGTCGAGATTCTTATTCAATCTTGCTGGTGATTATAAGGCAACTCCAGAGCCAACAAGAAGGCGTTATGAAAATTTCTTAAACTCGTCTGAAAAATCAGTAACTCCTCTGATAGAGACCTTTAATCTTCCAGCTACTGGCGAGACAAGGCTTATGTTTAACAGCGATTTTCCAACTCCTCAATTGCCTGTTTTTAGGAAACTTTTTCAAGATCATGATCTTATTTTAAACAGAGCTTACTGGGAGCCATATTGGGGAAAATCATCTATTCCTTCATCAATATGTTCACTTTACGCACTTGGAGAGCTTTCCATAAAAAAAGAGGTTTTACTTGTAAATGATCTTTGTGCATACCTATCATTTAGAGTAAGCGATATAACCGAACTTTATGTCCAAGACAAACTTACATTTAAAGAGATGCTTTTTGCCGGCAATGCAATTGATTTTGTTAGAATGTTTATCTACAAAGAGAGTGAAAACCTAACCGATAGAGAGATTATGTCAAGCCTTTCCAATGACGATTACAAAGATGCTTTTGCTTCAAGGGTTCACACATCTAACAAATCAACATATACTGCTGCAATAGTTATGGAAATTGTTAAAAAACACCCAGACTTGATTAAATTTTTATTCAATATTTTTGATAGCCGTTTCAACCCTTCAGCCATAAGACAAATATCAGATGAAAAACTTAATCAAAAATTAGGTGAATTTGATAAAATAATATCAGGAAGATTTATGGATTATAAACTTGGGTATGATATTTTTAAATTCATCTCCAAATTTGTATCTTGCACTCTTAAAACTAACTTTTATAAGCCTGAAAAACGGTCATACGCCTTCCGCTTTGACAACTCAATTCTTGATCCTCTTGTATTCAGCCAATTTGTTTATGGTATCTTTTATGTAAATGGACACTATGCAAGCGGCACACATCTTAGAGCAAGCGACATCGCAAGGGGAGGATTGAGATTAATAAGAGTAACTCCATCAAACCACAGCACAGAGCTTGACAATGCTGTTCTTCTCAATTATGCGTTAGGTCCAAAGGCTCAAAGACTTAAACATAAAGATATTTGCGAAAGCGGCTCAAAAGGTGTTGTTGTGCCTCATGCTGATTATGCAAATGGTTATGCTCTTGATGCTCTCTATGATTACACAGAAGGTATTATTGATTTAATGCTTGGGCATGAGACAATCGTGGATTACTATGGCAAAACAGAGATGATATTTTTTGGTCCTGATGAGGGGACAGCACCTCTTATGGACTCTATCTCATACCATGCAAAAGAGCGTGGGTATAAATATTGGAGAACAATCACAACTGGTAAAAGTTTTGGTATCCCGCATGACACTTATGGAATATTTTCAAATGGTGATGTTTTTGGTCTGTTTGACAGGGGACAAAGTGGAACAGAGTTGCAGATAAATGGTGAACCAATAGTAACCACAACTGACATGAATCAAATAATTGCTAAAATATTTGAAAAGAGCGAAATTTCAGATTCTCAAGAGAGTTCTATTTCAAAAAGTTCTTTAGTAAACACCTCTTCCCTGCAATCTCAGGCAAATTATATCTCAACAAGCGGAATGACAAACACAAACGGTATCATTACCACAAGCGGAATGACAACGACTTGCATTATGAGTTCGTTTAGAACCATGATCGACCACTATGGATCAAAAGAGGAGAACCTAAATCTTATGATGACAGGAGGTCCAGATGGTGATCTTGGAGCAAATCAGATTCAGTGTTACAAAGGAAAAATATGCCTGATTATTGATGGCGGTTCAATTTTGTTTGACCCAGAAGGTCTTGATAAAAATGAGTTAATGAAAATTGCATTTATGCGTCATACTTCACCAAGGGCAAACTCTCTTGCATTTCCAATTGAGAAATTAAGTCCTGATGGATTTATGGTTCCGCTTAAATCAAAAGAGATAACCCTGCCAGATGGCACTTTTATTGAAAATGGGGCAATGTTCCACAGAACGTTCTTAACTGATCCCGCAAACCGTAAATTTATAGCTAAAGCAAATATTGAGGCGTTTATACCTTGCGGAGGTTTTAAAGATACAATCAACCATTCAAATGTTCAAAGTTTTATTAATAATTTCAAAGAGTTAAAATTCATTGTTGAAGGTGCAAATGTCTTTTTTGATGATGCTTCAAGGCGATATATTGCCACATCAACCAATATCAAACAGATAAAAGATTCAACAGCAAACAAGGGTGGAGTTTTTAGCAGTTCAATTGCAGAGGTTTTGACAGCTTTTCTTTTAGGAGAAGATTATGAGGAGAAGCTCCTTAAAGATGTTGCTACAAAATGGGCATTGACAAAGGATATTATGCTGCTTGTTCAAAAATATTCATCTGCTGAAACTGGAATGCTCATTAAAATCCATGATGCAAACCCATCAACTCCACTTTTTGAGCTCTCTGAAAAAACAAGCGAGCAGATTTTCAGCCTTCAAGATATTTGTGAAGCAAACCTTTCAACAATTCTTGAAAATGATAGAATTGTCTGGAATATTATGGAAAATTATATTCCACAAATTCTTATAACCAAACTTGGCAAAGATGCAATTATGAAGACTTTGAACTCTGATGAGATGGTTTCTTACAGAAACGCCATTATAACCAAAAAGCTCTCTTCAATGGCATTTTATAAGTATGGTCTTGAGTGGGAAGATTTTATGATAAGTGTGGATAAAAATTTCATAAAAGCAATTGAATTAGCAGTAAGCTAAATAAGTTAATTGATATATACTTGACCTCTTGCAAAACCTATTTCTTATCCAGTAAAATCAAGGGAACAACTCAAGTTTTGCGGGAACTCTACTGAACAACATATTAATTTGTTTTGCAGCCCCGAGCTAAAGTTCTGGGCTTAATTGTCCAATTCCTCTTAAGAGGAATTATTTTAACTTAGCCGATGGTTTTGACCATCGGCTGAAAGTAAAGATTAAATAAAAATAAGGAGATTCTTTTTTTTTATGGAAAATTTAAAAAAAATAATGCTTGTTGATGATGATCCATCTGTTACTACACTTCTTAAAACAAAATTTGAAAAAACGGGAAAATTCAGTGTTGTATTTACTAATAAAAGCAAGCAAGCCTTAGAACTTGCTAATACAGAAAAACCAGATTTGATAATCTGCGATATTGAGATGCCGGGTGTTGATGGCGGTGATGTTGCAAGAGCTATATTTGACGATGAAGAGACTAAAGATATTCCTCTTCTCTTTTGTTCCTCGCTTGTTATGCCATCAGACACTAAAGATGGAATGGTTGGAAAGCAGCACATGATGTCAAAATCATCTCCATTTAAGGACCTTTTAGCCAAAGTAGAGTCTATGCTCTCGACATCAGCCTGATTTGAAGATGCAAAATTGATAATATATGTTATTTAGCAATGTTCTAAAGCCATACATAAAGAACACTATTTTAACTTTTTTTGTCCTTCTCAGATGTAACTATTGGGGTATCTAAATCCATCTGAAACCTTACGGGACCGCGATACTGTTTATCTTTACCAAACCGAGTATGAAGAGCGTAAGCAGATTCGGGGTGAGACCATGATGTTGCAATGGCAACATGACCTTTTGGAAAAGGTGTTGTCTCAACTTTTATGTAGTCTAATGGAGCAAGTGCTGTCTCTTTTTCTACAAGATCGTCATTTTCGCCATAACAGAGAAGCCAAGGAATCTTTTTATCCTCAATTGTTTTAAAATTGAGAGGTTTTCCAAACATGGTTACAGGAAGAGTGCCATCTTCTTTTACTGGGACATTGTATGAAGCAAAGCTCATTGCTGTTATTGCAAGTGGAATATCTGTTCTTTCGTTTTTAAGCCAATAATTTAAAGCTAAAGCTGTTTTACTTAGCTTGACTGATTTCTCTTCTGCTTGTGCAACCATAAACATATCTCTGAAAAAAGATACAAGAGGTGCTTCATGTTCAATGCTTTTTAGCTTATAAACCCAACCCATGAGATTGCCGTCAGCGACCTTATTACCGTTAGGCAGGGTCTTTGTTCCATAAAGCAAATTATTAAATCTTGTAGGAAGAGCCCTAAGAAAATTCCCAAGACCTTTACTTCTTGTGCCGTCCATTGGGGCAACACAGGTTATAAGTGCATCAACTACAGAATCAAGCTCTCCAGAAAGAATATTGCACAAAGCACTATACCCACCTTGACAATATCCATTAAGAGTTACTTTTTTACCATGTTTTTCCATAATTTTTTGACAAAAGAATCGGGTATCAATAGCGTCCTCTTCCATTGTCATAACCTGAAAAGCAGGTGTTGTATTTATATCTTTCATTATACGAATATATGTTGGAATCCCTTGATTTGCAAAGCAATGGGCATAACTTCTGTTCTCTTTCGGTAAAAAACCAAGGATATTGCTGCCAAGAACAAACGGTGGAATTATAAGAACAGGCTTTGCCGTTTTATCTATCGTAATTTTGCTATCTGTTGGTATAACAGGATATACTAAAAAGCGTTCTGTCTCTGCAAATGGCTTTTGATCTCCTCTCTCAAAGTGAAATCCATATTCTGGCTCAATATCTTTAACAGCTTTTGGAAAATCTTGAGTAACACCTTCAATTATATCAAATTGGCGTTGAAAAAAATCGGTAAGTTTTTCTCCATCACGATTAAACACTGTGTTGTAAATTGCAAGTGATAACTCTTTAGACTCCTTTTCAATAAAATCTTCTAAAGCATCAACACTGCCTGAATGGTATCGAGATAATATTTCTAAATTAAACTCAAGCAGTTTCATATATGCAATCCACTGCTCTAATGGAGAATCTTTGTGCACCCCTGACATTTCAACATTATTAAAATAAAATGTTGCTGTAAGAAAGGGCATAAAGAAATCACTATTATATTTTGTTATACCTGAAACAAGATTATTGGTCGCATTAAAATATCCTAAAAGTAATTTGGGAATCTCTTCTATTTCTGAATCTGAAAGAGTTTTAGCATTATCCACAGGTGGTCTCCATTATCTTTAATTAGATTTGATAAAGTTTTATCAAAGATAAAGATTTGACAACTTTTAAAAAGTTGTCAAATCTTTAAATCATTTTTTTAAATAAAGATTATTTTTTAATGCTGCTTGAATCTGCTGACTCATTAAGTTGAAAGATATCTTTAACCTTCATGAAGTTTGTATCAACGTATGATTTATAATTTTTTCTATTTTTCTTGATAAAATCCATCCAATAAGTGCATACTTTAATAGTATCGTTAGGAACTAAAGGATTTTTTTCAATAGCTTTGCTGAAAAGCTGTTCGCCTTGCTCTTGAATATTGCTTAACATTGCATAAGAGTTTTCAAACATATTTTTTTGAAAATCAACAAGTTGAGAAAATATTTTTTTATTACTATCTATTATTTTGCTATCCATTTTTTTATTCCTAAATTATTATTGTTAATCTGTTTTTTTCATCTTCAATGTTTAAACTCACATTTAAGATGAGGATATTGAAAATACCAAGTTGGAAAACTTAATCTATTTTTGTTCAAACATCTGCTCAAATTTTGCATAACCATCATCAACAGCTTTTTTAAAATCATCTCTTGCTTTTTTAGCAAAATCAATGCTCTCTTTTACCTGTTTTTTGACATCTTCGGTCATTAATGGAAACTGTCCTAAAAATCCATTGAGCATACTCTCTGTTTGGTCTTGAACAATTGCCATTGCATTAAAAGTGTTGTTAAATACTGTTTTCTGAAATCCTATCATCTGTTTTGCTATTTTAGTTGTTTCCATCTTTTTTGACTCCTTAAATTTATAATATTTAAAATGTAGCGACTTAAATTAATATCAGCCGCTTTTTAAGTAACTCTGCGATATGGAGTTAATATATAAGTTTTTTAGTCTTTGTCAATTAAAAAATTGTGCAATGCACAAAAAAAATATTATAAAGAATTGAGGATAATAATCTTTAATTTATACCTTAATATAACTGTAAAATAAGAAAATATCAATTTGTTCTACTTTACAATGAAATAATGTTGACAAAAAAAATGGTGCAATGTAGCATCTAACAAAAATCATTTTTTTAAATATAACAGTTAAATATCTTTGGAGGACAATAGCGTTTGCCAAATAAAATTTCGATAAAAAAATATCCAAATAGACGATTATATAATACTCAACAAAGTGAATATGTAACATTAGAAGATGTTGCAGAACTTGTTAAAAAGGGATTCAGAGTAGAAGTTACAGATGTGAATACAGGAGAAGATGTAACTGCATTAGTATTAACACAGATCATTATGAACAAAGCTAAAGATGCTAAAGGGCTTTTGCCAGTCTCTCTTTTGCATCTTATAATTCAGTTTGGCGAAAACCTTTTGCATGAGTTTTTTGAAAAATATTTAGAAAAAAGCATCGAAAATTATTTAGATTACCGTAAACGAATGGACGACCAGATAAATGCTTACAATGCCTATCTTGAAATGGGCATGGATTTTTCAAGAATGGACTTTTCAAGTTTTACTGGAAAAACATCTAAACAAAAATAGGAGATAATTTCATTATGAGTAGAACAATAGAAGAGCTTAAAATTGGCGATTTTGAAGAGTTTTCAAAAACAGTTTCAGAATCAGATATTTATCTGTTTGCTGGTGTAAGCGGTGATATGAACCCTGCACACATTAATGAACAGTATGCAGCAAATACATTTTTTAAAGGCAGAATTGCCCACGGTATTTTAGTTGGTAGTTTTATCTCAACAGTTATTGGAATGAAAATACCCGGACCTGGAACAATATACCTTGAGCAGAGTTATAAATTTTTAGCCCCTGTTCGTATAGGAGACACAATAACTGCACGAGTTGAAGTTATTGAGATAAAAAGCGAAAAAAACAAAGTTAATCTCAAAACTCAATGTTTTAACCAAAATGGCGTTATGGTAATTGATGGAACAGCTCTTGTAAGCCCCCCAAAACAGAAAAAGCAATAACGGACAATTTATTTTAAGGGATATTATATTATGAAAGAATTTATATTTCCAAAATCCATAATGCCAGAATCAGTAGAGAAAATTTCCCATATCTTTGAAGATGGATATGACTACATGATAGATGCTGCCCAAAGATCAACTCTATTTTTGGATATTCTAAGAAAAAGAGGCAATGGTTATCTTGAACACCTCCACCAAGGGCAGCCTCCTGTTCTTGTGTTTGATTATGAGGTAATAAGCGATGGAAGAAAAAGAGAAAAGCCAGTTAATTATCAGTTAGTCAGAATAGTTGGCTTTAAGCCAGAGGCAAATATCACAACACCTCCAAAAGAGACACCTATTGCCCCAAATAAACGCCCGATTGTTGTTATGGACCCAAGAGCAGGTCATGGACCGGGAATTGGTGGCTCAAAGATGGATTCTCAGATAGGGGTTGCAATGAGAGCAGGTTATCCTGTCTATTTTATGATGTTTTTTACAGAACCAATGCCCGGTCAAACAATTGCAGATGTTCAGCAGTGTCAGGTGCATTTTCTTGAAGAGGTTTTTGCTCGTCATCCTGAAGCCCCAAAACCAGCCATTATTGGCAATTGCCAAGCTGGTTGGGCAGCATCGCTTATTGCTGCTGATAGACCTGATGTTACTGGTCCCCTTGTATTGAATGGCTCACCCCTATCATATTGGGGAGGCGTTAGAGGTGGACACCCAATGCGTTATCGTGGTGGACTTTTTGGCGGAAGTTGGCTTGCATCTTTATCAAGTGATCTTGGAAATGGTAAATTTGACGGTGCCCAGCTTGTTGAAGGTTTTGAAAAGCTTAACCCTGCAAATACGTTGTGGAGTAAGCTTTATAATGTCTATTCAAAAGTTGATACAGAAGAGCAGAGATTTCTTGATTTTGAAAAATGGTGGGGCGGTTTTTTTCTTATGAGCAGGGAAGAGATAAAGTTCATTGTGAGTCATCTTTTTATAAGTGATGAACTTGAACAGGGGTTTCTCAAGCTCCATGAAGGCAGGTATATAAATCTTAAAAATTTCAAAAGTCCTATTTTGGTATTTGCCTCAAGAGGCGATAACATAACACCTCCACAACAGGCTCTAAACTGGATACCAAGAGTGTATAAAACCACCGAAGAGATCAAAAAATTTGGACAGGTAATTATCTATATGCTTCACGAAGATGTGGGACATCTTGGTATTTTTGTATCAAGTAAGGTAAACCAAAAAGAACACAAAGAGATAATTGGGTGTGTTGAGGCAATTGAGTTTCTCTCTCCGGGTCTTTATGAGATGGTGATTCAAGAGGGACCAAGCCAACCTTGGCTGCATGATCATGGGGTAAAGTTTATTGAGAGAGATGTTAAAGATATTCTTGCTATGGATGATGAATCAGAAGAGGAAGAGGCTTTCCACTCTGTGGCTGCCGTCTCTAACTTTAATGATAAACTTTATCAAGATTTCTTAAGTCCGTGGGTTAGAATGCTCTCCTCTGATTTTTCAGCAGAGATTGTGCGTCAGATGCACCCTTTAAGAGTTGAAAGATATATCTGGTCTGATATGAACCCAATGATGGCTTTAATTAAACCTATGGCAAACATAGTAAATGCAAGCAGATTTAAGGCAAAAAAAGATAATGCTTTTACTAAAATTGAGAAACATTTTTCAGATATGGTTGTTGATACTTTAGAGCTTTATCGCCAAACTCGTGATAATCTATTTGAAACCATGTTTTATAGTATGTATGGCAATGATTGGTCAAAATCTCTATTTTTTAATCCTGAAAGCCAATCTACTGAAAGCGATCTTGCAATTAAAAAGAAAAAAACAGAGCTTTTTGAGGAGATTCAAACCCAATTTTGGCATACTGCAATGAAAAAGGGTGGTTTTGAAGAGGCAATTATCCGAATCATTGTCGCTGTTACAAAAGCAGATAGTGTAATGGGTATGAGCGAATATGGTGCTGCTGAAGAGTATATTAGAAATGACGAGCGTCTTAAAAAAATTAAGCCTGAACGGTTAAAGAACATGATACGTGAGCAGTCTGCTATTATAGAAAAGGACAAAGAGCTTGCTCTTACAACCTTAGCTGATCTATTGCCTGATAGAGAAGATAGAATTACAGCAGTTGAGTTTGCAAATATCATTGCCAATGCTGACGATCAACTCAATCCTAAAGAGATTTCTGTTCTTAAAACCATAGAGACCGTGCTGCTTAAAGATGTTTTTTCTTTTCCATCGGTTAAGAAAGAGGAACAGCCTGTGGTTGTTAAGAAAGATGATAACACTGTAAGCGTTAAGAAAGATGAGCAAACTGTGGTTGTTAAAAAGAATGACAAAGCTGTTAGCGTTAATAAAGACGAGAACCTCGCAAGTGTTAAGAAAAAATAATATCAAATAAGCGTAAAAAAAAGATTAATCACCATGAATTTTAAGTCTTGTTCGGGAGTTTCAATCGGACATTAATTGCAGTGCCGCTGGTCAGGCAATAGACTGCACAGAAGCCAAACGTGTCACTGAAGAGAGACGTAATCTTTTTTCAGTGACCTCCAGCAGCTTCCAGAGGACGATAGGGGCGTCCAGAATCATGCACCATGGAATACGGATGAGTTCGCACTCGCCGCTGGCCTGAAAATTCCACCTTATATCAACAGTGCGAAAGTGCCGGTGTTCACCAAAAAATGCATTAGGATTTAATGTTTCAAGAAGTTCTCCTGAAGTATCTCTCATCATAATCCGACCTTTTTTAATGAGCCATAAACAGGATTCATCATCTATATTGACAAATGCTTTGTCCGGCAGCGAAACCGAGCTTAAGGATTGCGAAAGGGTATTTAGAAAGGAAAATGAAGTCTGTTCTCCAAATAACCATGTTCCTCGCAGAAACCTAATCTTCTCCAGACGTCCTGCAAGCTTTTCCATAATGCCGTTAGTTTCCAGAAATATCCTAAACAGAGTAGAAGCTATCATTATTGTCGCTGTATGGGAAGCAGCCCTGTATGTCCCGTTGTCCATGATTCCATCGTTTAATATCTGTCTTAGACCCATGAAAGAACCAAATCCGAGGTAATTATTTATCCCATGCTCTGCATTCAGATATAGCACCCTGCCAGCAATGATCATTTCTACGACAGAGCTCTTTTCATCGTGTCGGCTGATTATTGTACCTGCGTTATATTCTTTTATATGCCCATTTAGAAGCATTCGAATATCATCATCAGAAGTTTCAGGAAATAAATCTCTAAGAGCGTAGAATGCCCTCTGTCGACGATGATCCTGCTCTCCAGGTATAAGGATGTCGATAGCACCCAGAGATGTTTCGGAACCGATTTCCATCTCTTTTGTAGTCAATCTACGGGCAAAGTGCGATAGAATTAACCTTTTTGAGGGATCATTGAGAAAATCAAGGGCAGAACCATGGATAAGTCCTCCACCTATGTCTAATTTTTTTAAATCTGCCGGAAGCAGATACGCTTTTTTAACCCCTTCAATAAAATCGATGGGAACATCTGCTTCTCCTTCACCGACCATTTTATCAAGAACCTCGAAAGAAGAAATATCTGCCCAGTGGGCGTATGTCTTATAACCTGTTCCATCTAAAGCACGGAACATAAACAGGTTTGTTTCCACAGGATGGGGGGAGTAAATGGGCATGACTTCTAATCCGCCGAATCTGTTCCATGTATCGAATTTTAGATCATGAATGTCAAAAAAGTGTCCAAACTTATCCACTTCAATGGACATGAGGGCGGCAAATTTTCTGGCAACCGATTCACGGATCAAAGGTGTGGCATAATATTTTATCCGCCGATCTGTCCTTATCAGATCAGGTAAGCCGGCAAAATGATCATCATGGGCATGGGTGTGAAAGATCCCCTCTACCTCACTAATGTCTATGCCCAGGGCGTTGAGAGTATTGAGAACACCAGGTGCGGCATCAATGAGATATATTCGTCCTTGGAACATGATAACACTACCCATGCTGGGACGTTCAGTATCCCATCCATCTCCTTCTCCTGTGTGTATTACTGCAAAATAGTGGCGTTGAACACGATGATAAGGTAAAGGATATGGAGATGTGTATAGCACTTTATTTGGCAGGTTCAGATCAATATCAGCACTTTCTCCCCTGTAGGTAAAACGAAACCTGTTAAAGTCAATACGTTGAACAAAAACTCCTTTGCAGATTTCCACTGGCATTTTATCTACTACAATAGTCTCCAAAAATGCACTCGGTTCTCGAATCTGACCAAAGGCAAACTTCAACTTGATCCGCATTATAATTTCAGCGGTTTCTTGATCAATACCGGAAGCTAGAATCTCTTCCATGGAAAGAAGACCGTAATTACCGCGATGTATATATTCAAGTTGAGCTTTGACTTGATCAGCAGAACCTATAAGTATAGGTTTGCGTCCTGAGTTGTTAGGGTGGCCGGGTATCGCCATGCCCTGTCTGTAGAGCATTTGAAGTACAGGAAATTCCGCCAGGTTGGCAAATCTTCCGTTCTGTACCAGCAAATCGGAAAGGAGGATGGCGTTGGGTCCAGTTTCAAAGCTGATACCATCTTTAACAGCCGGGCTGTTAAGCCCTTTGCGCATAAGGAGCTTTACTACTTCTCCGGGACAGCCGCAGAGTATCCTTAAATCCACTTCAGGCACTTGCAACCAATAAACACCTTGTCCGACCGTTATAGTTAGAAGGTTTCCCATAGCTTTTCTAAGGGCGTCCTGTGTTTTTAAAAGTTCGCTTGTACGCAAACTAACCTCTTTTTCAAGGAGCTGTTTCTGATTAGCCATGGACAAATGGATACGCAACCTGGCAGATAGGATAGCAGGGCTAAAAGGTTTGGTGAGATAATCTACTGCCCCTGCCTCCAATCCTTTTGTCTCATCTATCTCCTGCCCTTTTGCAGTAATAAAGATAACAGGAATCTCTTTTGTAGTCTCGTTGGCCTTCAATCGTTTACACACTTCAAAACCATCCATCTCAGGCATCATAACATCCAGCAGAATAATATCTATGGAAGGTTCAGATTGAGCCATTTTTAATGCTTGCTCTCCATTTTTAGCAACTATGATCCTGTAGTGATCTGACAGCAAGTTGATGAGTATGTGAATATTAACCTTTTGATCTTCAACAACCAGTATTTTGGGCTTTTTTTCTATCACTTTTGATTTTTCTCCATATATGCTGCGTTAGAGTTTTTATAAATTGACATGGCAGAAACCAGCCTTTAAACTCAATTTATATGCCCTGCGAGGTTTCTTCCCTAAGTTCCATGTTTAGTTGTTCCAGACAGGAGATTGGCGTTATAAGAGAACTGTTAAAAAAAGTCGTTAGACCTGAGACATTTTCAATATACAGAATGATATGGAATATGGCAAAGAGGAAATTGCAGGTCAATCGCATGAAGTTGATAATTCACTTATTCCGATCACTAAAGAGAAGCAACACAAAAGCGTTAAAAGGGGCGGTTTTCTGCTCCAGAATTTATGAGTATTGACAGGTGATTGAATTGCTATATAAGGATTCTTTGAAGGATAGGTTATCTAATAAAAGGTTTATAGGGAGGTATTTTGATATGAAGAATTCATTTATTGCTACCTTAATTGCTATTTTTGTCTCTGTTGTGATTTTATCTCCTCTATCTCTAATATCGTGTTTTAAGACCGTTCATGCAGAAAATGCTTCAAAAGCACCTCTTACAATCACAAGAATAACTCCATCTGGTGAGGATATTGATAACCAAAGCCAGATTGTGATTCAATTTGACCAAAAGGTTGTTCCTATTGGAAAAATGGAAAGAGATGGAAAAGAGATTCCAATTAAAATAACTCCTGAACTCAAAGGTCAGTGGAGATGGCTAAATTCTTCTGATCTTTCATTTAATGTTGATCTTGCTGACAAAATGAAGTTAGCAACTAAATATACAATTACCATAAGTCCAGGAATTATGACGCAAGATGGAGCAACACTTGCAAAGCCTTTTGTTCATACATTTATAACTCGGCGACCTTCAATCTCCTATTACGAATTTCGCACATGGAGAACCCCTGGCACTCCTGTAATTGCACTTCACTTTAATCAACCAGTAACTAAAGATTCTGTTTCTCAAAAGATTATATTTTCTCTTGAAAATGACTCTCTTTATAACAACCCTGTTCAGGTTGAGAGTTCTAAAAAAGGGATAGAAAATAATAACAGCATAGGAGAAAAAAATAGAGAGATAAAAGTTGATACAACATGGCTTATCTCCCCTACAAATGAGCTTCCTTTAGATAGCAAAATACGATTGATTGCAAACTATGGAATTTTGTCGGCTCTTGGCAGCGAAACAAGCATTGAGAGAAAAGATATTGTAGAATTTAACACTTTTCCTGAATTTAAGTTCGCTGGAATAAGATGCTACACAATAAAAGATAACAATCCAATTATAATATCGCCTGAGCAATCATTATCAGGAGATTTAGAGCATATTGTTGATCCAAGGGGTTATACAGAGCTTCTATTTACAGCTCCTGTAAGTTTTGAAGAGATTAAAGATAATGTCATCTTTTTACCTGATCTTGCTCAAGGTCAAAAAGATTATGACCCTTGGGCAAATGCCTACAATAACTATGGACTCAATTTCCCACACACAAAAGGAGAGCTTTATGGTGTTGCTTTTCCCCAATATTTAAAGGCATGGCAGCAATATACAATTTTTCAAAAGAGTGCCGAAAGAGTGCAAGACTCTACCGTTGGCTCTTACGTTAAAGATATGTTTGGTAGAACGCTTGATAAGCCTATTGACTTCACATTTTACACAGATCACAGAAAAGCAGGGTATCAGATTCTCCATGAGACAGGCGTTTTAGAAAAAAATATTGACAGCGAAGTTCCTGTGGCTGTTACTAACATTGACGAAATGACCATCTCCTACAATGTTTTAACAAGCCCTATCAGCCCCACCTCCTCCCCCCTCCCCAATGGAGAGGGGAATAATAATTACTCCCTCCCCTTGGAAAGGGCTGGGGAGAGGCAGAATAAAGCAGCTCAAACTGCCCCATATTTCAAAAAAAACATTGTTAAATCAAACTTGAGAGTTCAAGACCTTGCTTACTTTATACCTCTTGGTGTTCGTGAAATGTTAAATAACAATAGCGGTGCAGTTTATGGAAAGGTAGTATCAACATTGCCTGCTATTGAGAAAAATGAGAGAGATACCGTATTTTTTACTGTAGTAACTCCTTGGCAGATTCACGCAAAAGTTGGACATTTCAACACATTAGTATGGATTACAAGTCTTGTAACTGGAGAACCAGCCTCTGGTGTTACTGTAACGGTGCATCGTGATCTTGTGGAAAATCTAACTCTAAATAACCAACCAATTGCTGAAAGCATAACTGACGAAAATGGAGTTGCAATGCTTCCCGGTATGGTTATTCTTGATCCAAAGCGTGAAACCTTTAATGACTCGTGGGAATATGGACATCAAAGGCTTATCATAAAAGCAGCAAAGAATAACGATGGCAACACTGCTCAAAAAATTGCGGGGAAAGCGGAGCAAAACAGCGATCTCGCAATCATGCCGCTAACCTATAGCCATGATTTTTCTGTGTCGCTTTGGAGAGTATCAGAAGGGAATATATCTTCTAATACAGAGCCTAAATATGCTCATATTCACGCATGGGGAACAACCCCGCAAGGAATCTACAAAGCAGGAGATTCCATTGACTATAAAATTTATGTAAGAGATCAAAATAACAACACTTTTACCCCTCCTCCGCAATCAGGATATAACTTAGCAATAACTGACCCAACTGGTAAAAACGTATTTGAGCAGAAAGATATAAACCTTTCAGAATTTAGTGCATTTCATGGACAATATACAGTGCCTAAAAATGGTGCAATTGGGTGGTATCGATTTAGTTTATCAGCATCTTTTTTAGATAGATCGTGGGAACCCCTTAAAGTATTAGTTACCGATTTCACACCATCGCCATTTAAAGTCTCAACTGAACTTAACGGAGATCACTTTAAACCAGAAGATACTCTCAACATTGAAACTTCAGCTTATCTTCACTCTGGCGGTCCATATAGCGATGCCTCTGCCCGTGTAACTGTAAGGTTAAAAGAGATATTGTTTGAGCCTGATAACCCTATTGCAAATGGCTTTATATTTTATAAATCTGCTGGTGGAAGTGAGAATGATTTTGCAACTCATAATGAGGATAATGAAAATAGCGTTAAATTAGCTGATTCTAATCAAGAGCTTGAAAAAACATCTGATTCTATTCAAGAGTCTGAAGAGGAATATGATGAAGGTGATGAATATAATGAGAGTGATGAAGTTGAATACCCTTCAGATGCTCCTGAACTTTTGTTAGAAAAAACAGCAACTCTTGACGATCAAGGTATATTAAAAAATAGCCTTCCTTTATCAAATATATTGGAAAGCTCTACAAATATATCCTCAAACTCTGCAAATTTCTCTTCAGAGGCTAAAATTTCATCAGAGCTTAATCGTCAGCAGATGCAGCCCATTTCTACAATTTCTTATGGTAGAATTGAAGTTGAGAGTGCTGTCAAAGATGATCGAGGCAGATCAGTTTCTAACCTAAAGAGTGCTACTTATATTGGCAGAGACTTTTTTGTTGGTCTAAAAAGTCTAAAATGGGTTTATGAATCTGGGAAACCTGCAATGATTCAGGCAATTGTTGTTGATGGAAATGGTAATCCTGTAAAGGAGAAAGAGGTTAAAATTGCGATTCAACATAGAGTTACAAAGGCAGCTCGCATCAAAGGTGCTGGTAATGCTTATCTAACTAAATATATAAACGAGTGGGTAAATACGGAAGAAAAAACTCGTATCTCAACACTTGAGCCTCTTGAATTTAATTTTAATCCATCAGAACCCGGAGATTATAGGATAGTTGCCAAAATCAATCAAAATTCAACTCCCCATATTTCAAGCATCTCGACATGGGTTACTGGTAAAGGGCAGGTTTTGTGGCAAGCCCCTAATGATTATAGCCTTAGCATCATTCCAGAACGCAAAGAGTATAAAGCAGGTGAAACCGCAAAATATTTAGTAAAAAATCCTTTTCCAGGAGCTTATGCACTTATAAGTTTGGAGCGTTATGGAGTTTTGCGTCAATGGGTTCAGCGTCTTGAAAATTCAACCCAACTCCTTGAAGTTCCTCTAAACTCTGATGATGTTCCCGGATTTTTTCTATCGGTTACTATAGTCTCTCCAAGAGTATGGGATAACAAAGGTGGTTCGCTAAAATCTCCTACAGAAGTACCTCCACCACTTGATGGTGTTGATCTTGGCAAACCTACATTCAGGTTAGGTTATGTTGAGACTAAGGTAAAAGAGTCAGAGCATGATATTAGCGTTACAGTTAAACCTGAACAATTGGTTTATAAGCCGTCAGATATGGTTAAGGTAACTCTTCATGCAGAAGTTGCCCCACCCCCTTCCCCCTCCCCAATGGAGAGGGGAAATAATTACTCCCTCCACTTGGGGAGGGTTGGGGAGGGTCAAAATAATTATCTGGAAAGCTATAGTAGGAAAATTGAGCTTGCTGTGGCTGTTTTAGATGAATCTGTATTTGATTTGATTGCATCAGGAAGAGATCACTTTGATATTTTTAAAGGATTTCACACTTTAGATGGTCTTGATGTTGAAAATTATAGTCTTCTTACCAATATAATTGGAAGGCGTAAATTTGAGAAAAAAGGAGCTGCTGTTGGCGGTGATGGCGGTGCTGGGCTAAAGATGCGATCAAATTTTAAATATGTAAGTTATTGGAATCCATCTATTACTACAGATGAAAACGGTAATGCAGATATTGAATTTAAAGCACCAGATAACCTTACAGGCTGGAAGATATTTGCAATAGCAGTTGATAAAATAGACTCGATGGGACTTGGAGAGAGCAGTTTTAAGGTCAACCGTCCAACTGAGATAAGACCTGTTATGCCAAATCAGGTTACTCTTGGAGATTCATTTGAAGCTGGTTTCAATATTATGAATAGAACAGATAAACCAAGAACTCTTCAAGTTTCAATTAAAATGGAAAATCATGATTCTAAAGTGCATAATGTGCAATCAAAAGAGAGTGAGGAAAATATAATAACAGAACAAATTGAGATTATGCCGTTTAAACGTAAAACTGTTTTCTTACCTATTAGAACAGAAGCAATAAAATCGTCAGGAACAATAACCTTTACAGCTAAGGCACAAGATGAACTTGATGGAGATGCAATAACTCATATCCTGAAAGTAAATAAAAAGAGTTCTCCTATAACAGTTCTCAATTACGGCATGATACCGAGCAAAGAGACTCAAAATGTTATTGAGCATCTTCTCTATCCTGAAAATATAGATACTGACATAGGAGAGACTAAAGTAACCTTCTATCCAACAGTCATTGGAAATATGGAAGAGGCTTTTAGGTATATGGCAAAATACCCTTATGGCTGCTGGGAACAAAAGATCAGCAAAGCTGTTATGGCTTCCCACTTCATGGAGCTTAAAGATTATCTTAACACTGAAACGCTCTTATGGGAGGAAGCTCCACAACTTCCTGATAAAACCTTGCAATTAGCATCACAATTTCAAGCACCAAATGGCGGAATGGCATATTTTACTCCAGATGACAATTATGTCTGCCCATATCTTTCTGCATATACAGCCCTTACATTTGGCTGGCTTAAAGCAAGAGGATTTAAAATTCCTCAAGATGTTGAACAAAAATTGTGGGACTATCTTGCAACTCTTCTTAGAAAAGATGTTTTTCCAACTTTTGAAAATGGTGGAAATATTGGAAGAAGATACAGCAGTGGTATGGCTTCGACTGTTAGGGCAGTTGCACTTGCAGCATTTGCTAACTCTGGAAAAATCAACATTTCAGACATCACCCGCTATGAACCACACGTAAAAGAGATGAGCCTTTTTGGTAAAGCTCATTTTCTTATGGCGGCTATCAAGGTAAAAGGTGCTGAATCAATTGCAAAAAATGTTTGGGAGATGCTCCTTTCAAGTGCAAACTACAGCTCTGGAAAGGTTGTTTTTAGTGAAACTCTTGACACAGAATTTGGAACTATTCTTGAATCAGAGCTTAGAACTCAAGGTGCTATTTTGTCTGCTATTGTGCAGTATGGACAAATTAATTATGAACAGATAAATAAAACTCAAAAGGGAAAGAACGCTAATCCCCAAATGACTAAAAAAAATAAAGCAGCAGAGGCGAAAAAAGATAACGCAGAAGATGCAAGAGAAGTTGCATTCAAATTGGTTCGCACCATTACAGATACAAGAGGCAGGGATAAATCAGGCGAGAACACACAAGAAAATATCTTTTGTATGAATGGGCTTGCTGACTACAGTGCTAAATATGAAAGGTTTGAAAATAATGGCGATGACAAAATAACAGTTGCACAAAATAGCAAAATAACAATTGAACAAAATGGTATTGGTGAAAATTCTATTCAAGCTAAAGCTACCTTAAATCATGAAGTAAGAGGAGAAGAGGTTATGGGAGTTGCTATTTTCAAAAGCCTTAAAGATGCTCCTGTTAAATTAATCAAAAATATTACACAATCTGATTTGGGCAAAAAAGCAGATATAGTAATAACAAGAGATACTTCTGAAAAGAGTGAAGGTATCAATAAACTTGGAGATACTAATAACAGTGGGAAAGCCAGTGAAAATAACAATAAAGCTGGAACAATCTACTATTCAGCGGGTATGAGCTATTCGCCAAAAGACGATTTCACACAACCAATTAATGCTGGCATGGAGATTAGAAGAGAATATAGTGTTGAAAAAGATGGTAAATGGAAACTTCTAAACTATAGTGATAACAATTCCAATGATGATTTAACCATAAGCAATAACAATGTGAAAGCAACTGGCAGTAACTTAAATTCACCCGTTAATATTAATCAGGGCGACCTTGTTCGGGTAGATATTTTTCTCTCTTTGCCAGCAGCACGAAACTTTCCAGTGATTAGCGACCCTGTTCCAGGTGGTCTTGAGCCAGTAAACAAAGACCTTGCAACCGCATCTGTTATTGATGCTGAAAAAGCAGATTCTCTATTACCTGAAGGTTCATGGTTGTTTAAATTGCCAAATTGGTATGAATTTAATGAGTCAAGATGGAGCTTTTATCACCAAGAGATTGGACATGATTTTGTGAGGTATTACGCTGATTATCTACCTGCTGGAAATTATCACCTCTCCTATATTACTCAAGCGATTGCAAAGGGTAATTTTATAGCAATGCCCACCCATACAGAAGAGATGTATAATGCAGATATATTTGGTAAAGGAACAACGCAAAAGATAGTAATTTCAGAAAGTTCTAAACAGTAGCCGTGCGTTTTATACCAAATCAGAAATAAATTGAGATTTTATAGTTAGGAATGAAATAAAATAACACCATAAATTTATCTAAATTGGTAGAGACGCACGGCCGTGCGTCTCTACTTTTATAGCCGTGCAATTTATTTCAAAGCGTTATTTTAAAACTACAGCACTTGATGCTCTGCCATTAATTTTTAAAATAACAGGGTCAGAGAGTTTAATATATCGCAAAAAATTTGTCTCTACCTCTGCTTTTAGACCATCTAACCATGACCAATCAATAAAGTTCTTATCTTTTGCCGGCACTCCAAGATAGTTAATACCTAATGATGTAATATTATGGAAAAAATGGCTGCCTTGAGATGGATCAGCGTTTAGTTTATCTGATACTGTCTCAATTATTGTTCCAACATGAGTAATGTTGCTCCATTTTACAGGTATCCCAAGCCATCTATCTGATGTTCCCCATCTGCCTGGACCTATTAAAAGATATTTTACCTGCTGATCTTGTTTAAATTCTCCTTTTAGTTCGTTATTTCTACTATTTTGTATATCAAATAATCCATTTAATTTATTAATCTCTTCAGCAATTTCAACTGTTTTGGCAGTATCAAAGGAGTCTGGTTTAACATAAATAATGTGATAAATGTCTGTAATCTGGCTGCTTCCCATAGCCTTATCAGAATAACAAAATGCGTTATCAATATCATCTTGTGTTATATCCACATCAATATTGTGCCTTGCAACCATCATTGGTCTTATCTGAAGAAGTGAAAATTCAGCCTTTTTGTTATCATGGAGATTTACAGCAAACTCAACTTCAACAGAGCAGCCCATTCCATTTTTACCAATCTCCAATAGTTCTGAAAGTATTTCGCCAAGTGGGAATGATTTGAATTTTAAGATAGAGGCAAAAGTTAAAACAGGGTAGCCATCTTGAGTAAAAAAATCTCTTATTCTGTTATCTTCTGGGATGTAAGAGCTTACCAATTTTTTTACTGGAATGTGGTCAATTGCATCGTCAACATCTAATTTCGTAAGTTCACAATCAGCCGACTCTTCGCAGCTTTTTGCCAAACAAGTTTTAAAGAGATCAACTCCATCTTGTTTATTAAAGAATTCAACCCCCTCTTGTTTATTAGATATATTGTTTGTATCTGTCTCTTTTTGTCCTTCTACACCTTGATTGTGTGTAAGTTTTAAGGCGTAAAAGTATCGCTGTGCATTTTTCAAAATATTATCAACTGACGAAAATTGAGGCAGAAACTCAGGGTATTTTGGAGAAAACCTTAAAGCAACCCCGCCATCAACAACAATTTTGCCAAGACCTAAAGCAATATGGGCAACACCCTCTTCAGGCTTCATGTATGAGACAGGGTAAAAATTCCACGATTGGGCAACTCCTGAAATTGCTGGATAAAAATAGTCTCCATTAACTGTGCCTGATAACTGCTGGATAATCACAGCCATCTTATCCTCTTCTGGACGAAATACTGAATTTCTTGCAAGTGTTCTTGGCATCTCTTGATAGATAGAAGCATAGACCAATTTTATTGCCTGAATAAGTTGTTGAAGCCTAACTTTAAGCTCTGGGTGGTTATTGGCAAGCATATAGGTTTTATAAGCTCCAGCACTTGGGCGGTAGTGGGCATCTTCTAAAATTGCAGACGATCTGACAGCAAGCGGATATTTAACATGTTTAAGATAGGCTTTAAGGTCATTTGAGAGCCACTCTGGAAACTCTGCTTTTTTAAAATGTTCAATTATCTCTCTGTCACTTAGGGCGGTATCGTTATTTAATAAGAGTTTTGTATTTAAAAACGATCTGGTGTTATTTAGGCTTTCAAAGTCGTCAAAACCTTCTGTGGTAATCACAACTGTTTTAGGAAGTGTAATATCTACATTTAAAAACTTTGCCTGAAACTCTGATTTTTCCCTGAAAAGATTTGAGATAAATGCAAGTCCTCTTGCTTTTCCGCCAAGTGAACCGCGACCAATCTTTACAAAATCACTTTCAGGATCAAACTCCTCTTTTATAAAATCAGAGACCAAACCTTTTTGACGAATTTTCAGCTTATTTCTAATAAGGGTTCTGATATGCTCTTTAAGGTGTCTTGTAGTTGGAAAATCACTAAGTTTTAATGGGCGAATTTTGCTTGCAAGCTGCATCTCAAATCTTGCCATCAGCCATCTTGAAAAGTCATTTCTATTTGCATGATATGCAATAGATTCACTTGGAACTGAATGGAGAATAATGCTCATGCTTCTTAAATTTGATGCCCTTGCCACAACTGTTCCGTCATTTAGCCTAAATATGAAATCGCCAAACCCTAAATAATGCACCAAAAAATATCGTATATCTGCATGAAGAGAGGGAGAACGTTTATCAAGGAAAAAAGCTGGAATCTTTTCAGCTTTCTCTTTATTAATAACTTCTGACGATAACATAAGAAGTGGAATATCTGGAATATCTTGGCGGATTTTTGTTAAAAGTTTTATTCCAGCTTCTGGATCTTCATGCCCCTCTCTTTGATAGCGAACATCAGAAATTACACAAAGCAGGTATTTACGATATTTTTCGTAAAGCTGTAAGGCATCTTCATAATTTTCAGCTACTAAAATTTTTGGACGGGCTCTCATTCTCAATATACGATCATTCTCATTAAGTGAGTCGTCCATAACTGCTTGGGTCTGCATCACAATCTCTTTATAGATATAAGGCAGAATTGAGGATAGGTAGAGAGGAGAATCTTCAACAAAAATAATGACACGCACATCAGCAAGCTCTGTGTCGTGGTCAACATTCATAAAATCTTCGCGGCTCTTAACAAGAGCCATCAAAAGATCAGTGTTGCCACCCCATATAAATATCCTATCAATAATGCTGCGTTCACAACATTTTTTATCTTCCATCAACCGCTTTTTATTTTCTTGCAGCCACTTCTCATTTTCCAACAATGTCCTGACATCATAAGCAAAATAATAGACCGCAATATCTTTAAATTTATCTTTTATTGCTGCACAAAGCACATAAGCATCCATATCGCTTATGTGCGGCATTACAATAACAACATCGTAATTTCTATTTTCAAGTTCTGCCATTGCTTCGCTGGCATTAGATACCCATGTAAGTCTTGGAGGTCTTGTTAAATTTAATCCTCTGTATTCGTGGATAATCCGCTCTGACAGCCTTCCATCTTCTTGCATTATAAATGCGTCATAAGGGCTTGAGACTAATAAAATCTCTGCCACACGTTTAGTCATAAGTTCGTGAAATGATGTAAAGTAGAGGCGTTCTTTTTCTGTATCGTAAGTTTGTGGAAGGTAAGGCATTTAAGATAACCTCCTAAAATATGTAGAATTTGAATAAGTAGAGTCTAATTTATTGAGCTATTTTCTGTTTTTTTTTAATGTTCTTGCAAAAAGAGATGGTTGTCATTACATTAGTGCTATAAATACAACATATAAAAACAAAAAACCAGATAAAAACTGATTAACATAAGGTTCTGGTAATCGCTTCAAAAAAACTAAAGAGGGCAAACAACTATGAGATTCTTCAACACAGCAGGACCAACCAATGCCAAAGACCACTATTGCATTGACCCTTTATCCCGCATAAATATTGATGACATTATGATGTTGATTGAGCAGAAGAAATATTTTGTCCTCCACGCACCCCGCCAAACTGGAAAAACATCTTGTATGCTTGCGCTTATGCACCATTTAAACAAAGAGGGAAAATATGTCTGTTTATATGCCAATATTGAGGCGGCACAAGGGGCAAGAGAGAATGTAGAACAGGCAATGTATGATATTTTAAACGAACTTGCGGGACGTGCTAAATATTTTCTCAAAGACCCTTTTCCAGCAGAGGCTTTGGGAAATATATTTATAAAAGGCGGTTATGGAACAGCATTAAACCAGTGTTTGACTCAATGGTCAGAGCATCTTGCAAAGCCTTTGGTTCTTTTGATTGATGAGATTGACTCTTTAATTGGCGACACGTTAATTTCAGTTTTGCGGCAAATAAGGAGCGGTTACGATAAAAGACCAGATGCGTTTCCGCAATCAATAGTTCTTTGCGGAGTTCGTGATATTCGAGATTACAGGATTCACTCATCACGCGAAAAAGAGATAATCACAGGAGGAAGTGCATTTAATATCAAGGCTCGGTCGCTGCGTATTGGGGACTTTAATCAAGATGAGGTTTTTTCTCTTCTTGATGAGCATATAAAAGAGACGGGTCAACAATTTGAGGATAAGGCAAAAGAGCTGATATGGTATTACACAAGCGGTCAGCCGTGGCTTGTTAATGCCTTAGCTTATGAAGTCTGTTTTGAGATGAAAGAGGGCAGAGATAGAAATAAACCCGTAACAGCCCAAATGGTAAAAGATGCCAAAGAAAACCTGATTTTACGGAGAGAGACCCATCTTGACCAGTTGGCAGATAAGTTAAGAGAAGAGCGGGTAAGAAGGGTTATTGAGCCGATTATAAATGGAGATATGCTGACCGGATCAATTCCAGAAGATGATGTTCAATATTTAACTGACCTTGGACTTATAAGACGAAAACCCTCAATTATGGTGAGTAATCCGATATATATGGAGATAATCCCGCGAATGCTCACCTCCACAACTCAAGATTCTATTTCTCAAAAAAGTATATGGTATGTAAAGCCAGACGGCACACTTGACATGGAAAAACTAATATCGGCTTTTCAGGAGTTTTTTCGAGAGCATTCTGAACATTGGGTTGAAAGATTTGATTACAAAGAGGCTGGTCCCCAGCTTTTGATGCAGGCATTTCTGCAGAGAGTTATAAATTCAGGCGGTCAGATTGAGCGGGAATATGGACTTGGCAGAATGAGAACAGATTTGCTTGTGATTTGGCGGTGCAATAAAAAACCAGATAATGCTTCTTTGGGTGTTGAAGGTAGTAATGCTTTTGTTGCTACAGATAGTAATTCTTTGACTGTTTCAAAAGAGCGTGTTCAAAAAATCGTAATAGAACTAAAACTTCTCTACAAATCGTTAGATAAAACCATAAAAGATGGAGTTAGACAGACTCTTGAATATATGGACAGATGCGGAACAGACGAGGGGCATCTTATTATATTTGACAGAACAGAAGGCAAATCTTGGGAAGAGAAGATTTTTAGAAAAGAAGAGTTAAGGCAAAATGAAAAAATAGATACTGCCAATTGCACAAACATTGACAATACAAAAGTGTGCAAAGAGAAAAAGGTGATTATTTGGGGAATGTAAAACTAATTTTTATTTAAACCCATACTTTCCAACATCAAATGCAACATCATTCATAATTAATTTTAGATGATTTATTCTACACGATATTTATCGTAAAATTCTTTTATTATTTTAGCAACAGTGCCATCTTTAATCAAATCGTTATTGACCACATTGAATTCAATCATACGGCTTGCAAGTGGGGATTTCTTACTTATTGCCATATAAACATTTGATATATCGTTGTGTTCATAGGTTGATTTTTGAATTTTATGGTTAAATCCCTCTGTTACTAAAATATAGTTGACCGTATCCACGTAGCCCGCAAAAGCGTTAAAACGTTCTTCTAATAACATCGGAATAAGTTGCTCTTGAGAATTTACCTCATATTTTCTTACCTTTTTATCGTTATCAAACCTATCAAAGTAACTTGCACCTCTTAAAACACCAAATACAGTATTTAGCCTATAAATATCATCATATTTCTCAATGCAATATTGTTTGTCTCTTAGGGTGTAAAAAGCTATGGGTAGATGATTTAGATAAGGAGTTTCAAAGTAATTGAGATATATTTCTCTTTCTGGCTTTTTAAATACACTGCTTAAAATATCAGATTCTCCAGATTCCATTAAAGCAAGGCATCTTTTCCATGGACATCTCTGGATTTTAAGTCTCATATTCATACGTTGAGCTATAACTCTTATTATTTCAACATCTACACCCGTAATAGCTCTGTCGTTTATATCATTCTCATTTTTACTATCTTCGATACTTGCTTTTTCTAATAAACCTTTATTCTCTGGTCTATTTTGATTGTTGTCAATCATATAGGGTGGAGCAGGAAAAATAAGGTAATTCAATATGGTCTCTTCTGCAAAAGATATTTGAATCAGAAGATGCGGCAATAATATGCTGATAAAAAGCGTTATAAAAAAGATAATTTTATAATTAGCTCCCAACTTTTTTTTCATAACGACCCTCAATTGTTAAAACCGCATCTCCTAAGATTTATACTATTCAAGGTCATAAATTTAGTTCTACCTAAAATGTAGAGACGCACGGGCGTGCGTCTCTATTATCAGTTTTTTTTTTGCGATTAGACGTGCTTAGGGATTAATTAAATTTTCATTCCTAATTGTCTTAAAATTTATTACAATAAGTAATTTACACTAATCCTTGATCCAACATTGCATTTGCAACTTTGACAAATCCAGCAATATTAGCACCATTTACATAATTACCAGGAGTTCCGTATTCTTGTGAAGCATCAACACATGATTTATGGATACTCTTCATAATTTGCTTTAGTTTGTTGTCAACCTCTTCTCTTGACCACCTAAGCCTCATGCTATTTTGTGTCATCTCAAGACCAGAAACTGAAACACCGCCTGCATTTGCAGCCTTACCTGGTCCATAAAGGATTTTTTTATCAATAAAAAGATTGACCCCATCTGGTGTGGTTGGCATATTTGCACCTTCTGACACAAGATATACGCCATTATTAAGAAGATTTTGAGCATCTTTACCGTTGATTTCGTTTTGTGTTGCTGATGGAAATGCACAATCTGCTTTGTGATCCCAAAGTGGATTATAATCTTTTGATGGATCAACAGGCGTATAAACGGCATTAGGATATTTCTGAGCATACTCACCTATTCTGCCACGTTTTACATTCTTGAGCATCATAACATATTTAAGTTTATCTGGTGTTATGCCAGCTTCATCGTAAATATAGCCTGAAGAGTCAGACATAGTTACAACTTTACCACCAAGCTCAAGAATTTTCTGAACAGTATATTGAGAGACATTACCAGAACCAGATACAAGGCAGATTTTCCCTTCAAGAGTTTTATTCTGTGTTGCAAGCATTTCTGAGGCAAAATAGACAGAACCATAACCAGTTGCTTCAGGACGAATAAGGCTTCCACCCCAATTAAGACTTTTACCTGTCAAGACACCCGTAAATTCGGTTCTGATTCTCTTATACATTCCAAAAAGATAGCCAATTTCGCGCCCTCCAACGCCAATATCGCCAGCAGGGACATCAGTATCAGCACCAATGTATTTTTGAAGCTCTAACATAAAGCTTTGGCAAAATCTCATCACCTCTGCGTCAGATTTTCCTTTTGGATCAAAATCTGAACCACCTTTACCACCACCCATAGGCAATGTTGTGAGGGCATTTTTAAATACTTGTTCAAACGCAAGAAATTTCAAAATTGAAAGGTTGACAGAAGGGTGAAATCTTAAACCTCCTTTGTAAGGACCAATTCCACTATTCATCTGGATTCTAAATCCTCGATTTACGTGAATCTCTCCTCTATCATCTGTCCATGGTACTCTGAATATAATTACTCGTTCTGGCTCAACAATTCTCTCTAAAATTTTTGCTTTCCCATATTCAGGATTTCTATCCATAACAACTTTCACAGACTCAAAAACCTCATGCACTGCCTGTAAAAACTCTTTTTCGCCAGAATCTCTACTTACGACTTTATCGAAAACTTCTTTAGTATTATATATACCACTCATTATCTTATCTCCTTGTTATTTTTATTTTAGATTATTTGATTATGTTATTAAAAGGCAGTGGATTAGCAATAGACCTTAATTTGCTATATTAAATCTTAGGATAAAAATGACGATTTCATGTTCGTAATCTCTTTTAATCGAGAGGTAGTGCATCTTATTGAATTTTGCAAGTAAAATTTGGTTTGAAAAGATTGGAAATTAAGCTATTCTATTTTTAATTTTTTAAATCAGTTTTAATGAACAATTCTAATGTTGAAAAAGGTTTTATGATAATTCTCTATCCATGAAATTTATGTCAGGGGTGTAAAAATTAATAATCTATAAAACACTGTCAAATTTAATAACTAAACAAATTAAAATTTAAGGAAGGATAAGCAATGAGCGAAAATGAAACATTAATCTATGCACTCAGCACATGCAGCCACTGCAAAGCTGCAAGAAGATTTTTGACAGAATGCCAGATTGACTTCAAATGTGTTGAAGTTGACTGCTTAACAGGTGAAGAGAGACAAAACACCATATCAGATATTAAGAAGATCAATCCAAGATGCTCGTTTCCTACAATTGTTATCAACGATAAGGTTATAGTTGGTTTTCAAGAGGATCAAATAAGAGAAGCATTAGGTATTTAGAAATTTCATCAAAATTGTTATTATAAATATTTATATGCAACACCTAACTATAAGGAATATAAATCATGGAAATTAAAACATTGTATGAAAATCTGAAGAAAAGTCAGGAGCCTAAAGGATATTTTTTCAATAAAGATATTGATCTTGTCCATGAACTTCTTGATTCTCTTATGAAAAATAGAGAAACCTACGGTTATATGGCTTGCCCTTGCCGCCTTGCTTGCGGAGATAGAGAGGCAGATAGAGATATTATCTGCCCGTGCGAATATAGAACAGAAGATGTAAAAGAGTATGGTTCATGTTTTTGCGGACTCTATGTTTCAGCAGATTTGAATAATGGTAAGATTGAAGCTCAATATGTTCCAGAAAGACGACCTCCTGAAAAGGTGTTTTGATATTGTAAAAAATAATTATATATACTCTAAGCGGGCATTAATTGAGCTTTTTCTATTTAAGTAGAACTCAATTTATGACCTTGATCAGTATAGATGCTCTTTTTTAAATTTTATTAAAAATATCAAATAATTAACTGTCTAATGAAAAAACTACCTATCGGAATTCAAAGTTTTAGTAAGATAAGACAAAACTTAGAAGAGTTTTATTATGTAGATAAAACCATGTTTATAGAGCTTCTTCTAAAGGGTGGGGGATACTATTTTCTTTCCCGCCCCCGAAGGTTTGGTAAAAGCCTTTTTTTAGATACATTAAGACAGGCTTTTTTGGGTAAAAAAGAGTTTTTTCAAGGACTTTATCTTGAAAACAATTGGGATTGGCAGACAACTTATCCTGTAGTTTATATAAGTTTTGGTGCAGGGGTTGTAAGAAACTTAGATGAGCTTAAAAACAGCTTTGAATCAATTCTCATTGACCTTAAAAACCAATATGGTTTTAGCTACGAAAAAGCTCAAACTAAAGACAAATTCCTTGAAGCTATTGTCAAAATTTCCAAACAAAACAAGAGACAAGTTGTAATTCTTATTGATGAGTATGATAAACCTATTTTAGATCGTATTGAAGATAAAGAAGTTGCAATAGAGATTAGAGAGGAGCTTAAAAATTTCTACTCTGTAATTAAAGAAGCTGATCAATATCTGAAATTTGTTTTTATAACAGGTGTTAGTCGATTTTCTAAAGTATCTCTATTCAGCGGACTTAATAATCTAAACGATTTAACCTTAGATAGCAGATACGCCACACTTTATGGCTATACCCAAAAAGATTTGGAGTCTGTTTTTAGAGATAGGGTTTGCAGTTTTGATAAAGCTAAAATGGATAGAGTTAAACAGTGGTATAATGGTTATAGATGGCTTGGGGAGAGTGTATATAATCCTTTTGATGTTCTGCTATATTTTGATAAAGAAGAGTTTCGACCATACTGGTTTGAAACTGGAACACCATCATTTTTAATTAATTTAATGATTAAGAACCAATATTTTATACCTTTAGCTGAAGATATGGAGCTTGGAGATGAGTTAATTGGTGCGATTGATATTGATAATATATTTATTGAAAATTTGCTGTTCCAAACTGGCTACTTAACAATTAAAGAGAGAACTGCTTTAGATGGCGATTCTATTATTCGCTATAGGTTAGGCTATCCAAACTTAGAGGTTAAATATAGCTTGACCAATGTTTTGCTAAACTCCCTTGTCTCAGATTATCAAAAAAAAGAGAAAAATAAGACATCATTTTATAAGGCTTTTACTCAAGGGAATTTAGAAGAGCTTAAATCTATTTTTCACTCTTTTTTTGCCTCAATTCCCCATGATTGGTATCGTAAAAATCAAATTTCAGGCTATGAAGGCTATTATGCTACAATCTTCTATTGCTATTTTACTGCCTGCGGATTTGAAGTAAAGGCAGAAGACACTACAAATCATGGAAAGATTGATATGGCGGTCTTCTATAAGAACAGATGTTGTCTTTTTGAGTTTAAGGTAATAGAGCTTATTTCAAGAGGTGATGCTCTTGAGCAACTAAGGAAGAATAAATATCAAGAAAAATACCTTGATAAATACAAAGAGATAGCTTTAATCGGAGTTGAATTTTCAAAAGAGAGCAAAAATATCGAAAGATTTGAGATAGAGTGGGTAAAATTAGGATAGAATATAATTCCAAATATTCAATTTTTATATGGAGATTTTATTATTATGCAAAACGAATGCACACCAATACTTGATACTGGTTTAAGAGGTGCAAGTGTAGCAAGCACAAAAATTAGTGATGTAAACGGTAAATTAGGAAAACTCTTGTATCGTGGTTATTTAGTTGCTGATTTGGCAGAAAAGACCTGCTACGAAGAGATTGTTTTCCTTCTTTTGTATGAGAGGCTGCCAAAAGATAATGAACTTAGAGAGCTAAAGGCAAAATTGAGAGAAAAGAGAAAACTGCCCGAATCTATTTTTAATTTCCTTAAAAATATACCATCAGACACAGAACCAATGGATATGCTTCAAGCGTCAGTTCCAATTCTTGTTAAGTTAGATGGAAAGGTGAAAACAAGAACTCTTGATAATGTTAGAGATAGTGCTTTGAGCTTGATTGCTGGTATTCCAGTTATTATTGCCGCTTGGGATAGGATAAGAAATGGCAAAGAACCTGTTATGCCGCACGAAACTTTAGATCATGGGGCAAATTTTCTCTATATGTTAAAAGCAGAAGAGCCAAATAAAGAGATGGCTCACTTTTTTGATACAGCTCTTGTTCTTCATGCTGAACATTCATTTAATGCTTCAACCTTTACAGCAAGGCAGGTTGCATCAACAAGGGCGACCATTTATGCTTCAATCTCTGCTGCAATAGGCTCTCTTTCTGGTGAGCTTCATGGCGGTGCAAATGTGCAAGTTATGGAGATGCTCAAAAAAATTGGCTCTGTTGATAAAATTGATGAATATATCGAAAACACATTAAATGCTGGTGGTTTAATCATGGGTCTTGGACACGCAGTTTATCAAGTTGACGATCCAAGGGCTTTGATTCTTGCCCCTATGTCTAAACGTCTTGGAGAAATTGTTGGAAATAGACTCTGGTATGAACTTTCAACTGAGGTTGAAAAGAGAGCGAAAAAGGTCTTTAAAGCACGTAAAAACATGGATATATTTGTAAATGTTGATTTTTACAGTGCATCGCTTTTTTACTCAATGGGAATTCCAACCGATCTATTCACACCTATTTTTGCAATCTCAAGGGTAAGCGGCTGGGCTGCCCACGTTCTTGAAGAGCAGTTTGCACTTGCTGCCCCAAAACCTGCTCTTTATCGTCCTGGTGCATCTTATATTGGAGATTATTGCGGACCAAATGAGTGTACATTTGTTGATATTGATGCACGCTAACACGCTGAAATTTAGTTAATAATAGTTCATGGTATCTGGTAATACTGGTAATAGATCGAAAACTCAATTTATCACCCTGCTGGGTATAGTTAAATTTTCACATTAATTTTCATATCAATTTAAGGAGAGATTAACAACAGATGAAAAAATGGAAATGCACAATTTGCAGATATATTCACGAAGGAGATGAACCACCAGAACGCTGCCCAATATGTAAAGCTCCAGCGTCAAAATTTATTTTGGTTGAATCAGAAATTGACCAAAAATCAAAAGACGCATTAAGAATAAAAGCACTTGAGAAACAGATTGCTGAACGAAAAGCAATTATTGAAGCAAGTAAACCAAGGGGGTTAAGGTTTTATGCTGCTTTTCAAAATTTTCTTGTAAAACACCATGCTCACCCAATTTCTGTCCATTTTCCAAATGGTGTTTTACCTGTAGCTGTAACTTTTTTTGTATTGGCATTTATCCTTAACACGCTCTTTTCACCAAATGATATTGTAAATACCTGCCAAGTTAGTGGTATCTCAACGCTGCTTTCAATTGCTGGTTTTTTCAACATTCTATTTGTCTTGCTTGTTTTGCCTTTTGTTATGTTTGCTGGCTACGTTGAGTGGATAAAAAAATATAACAAAGCAATGACATCTCTATTCGTTATAAAGATAACCGCTGCTACTATAACTGCTATAACATCTGTTTTGAATGTAGTGTGGTATATTATTGATCCTGAAGTTTTATCTTCTAACCTTTCGTTAGTATTTATACTTCTAAATGTAATTATGTTGGCATCAGCAGGTATTGCTGGTCATCTTGGCGGTAAGTTGGTTTTTAAGGATTAACAGCTAGTTTTTTAATTTTACTGGAGATTTTTTATACACAAGCAGTAAAGGCTGTAAATATAATATAGCAATATTAGGAAATTCAATGAATAAAGAAAAGTTAAAACCTAAACGTGTTAAAGATACTATGGTAACCCTTGCCAGAGTTATGCAGCCTTCAGACGCAAATCCTGGCGGTATTGTTCATGGTGGCTCTGTTATGAAAGAGATTGATAACGCTGCTGGTGTGGTTGCAATAAAACATGCGGGAAATCTTGCTGTTACTGCATCAATTGATAGAATTGATTTTCATAACATGATTTTTATTGGCGAGATGATAACGATAAAAGCGTCAATCAATATGGCAGGCAGAACATCTATGGAGATTGGCGTTAGGGTTGATGCTGAAGATTTGCTTAAAGGAACATTAAGACATGTTGCATCTGCCTATCTCACGTTTGTTGCTGTAGATAAAACAACTGGCAGACCTCTTGAAGTGCCAGAGCTTATTTTGGAAACAGATGAGGAAAAACGAAGAAACAAGCAGGCTTTGAAAAGAAAAGAGCTAAGAATGGCTATTAAAAAATTTGAGACAAGTTGCAAGTTAGATCCAAATGCTTGCATAAATTTAGATATAAGTTGAATTAGATAGATAAGTATAAGATTTGACAACTTTTTAAAAGTTGTCAAATCTTTGATATTTAAAATAGATTACAATGAAAAATTGATAATAGAGTGAACTTTATCAAGATTTTTTATCTCTTGAGAAACAGCCTCAGATACTGGGGTGTCAGTTTTAATGAAAATGATATTTCTATCTCCATCGTCCTCTCTACCTACGGTCATCTTACCTATATTTATACCGTGATTTCCAAGGCATGTTCCAATACTTCCTATTGCACCCGGAACATCTTTATTGTGAATAAGGGACAGATAACCATCTGGAACAACCTCAAGCCTGAATTTGTTGATCCTGATAATTCTTGCATCATCTTTACCAAAAATTGTGCCTGCTATAAGGTTTGTCTTATTTTCATAAACAACAGTGATTCTGATAAGATTTATATAATGATCACTCTCTTGGCTTGATGTTTCAGATATTTTGATTCCCATATCTTTTGCCAATGCCATAGCATTTACAAAATTAACCTCATAAGTTGCAATCGGAGTAAGAATACCCTGTAATGCAGCAAGAGTTACGGGCTTTAAGTCAAGATCAAGGAAATTACCAGCATACTCAATTTTTATCTCTTTTATAGGACCATCAGACATAAATGTGTGCATCTTGCCGATTCTTTCGCCAAGATAGAGGTATGGCTGAAGTTTTTTCAGAAGCTCACCAGTTACTGAAGGAACATTGACCGCATTAATAACAGTGTTTTGAGTAAGATAGGCGACTATCTGGTTGGCTACAGCAACCGCAACGTTTGTCTGTGCCTCTTCTGTTGATGCTCCAAGGTGTGGAGTTGCAATTACCTGATCAAGTTTTAAGAGTGGAATATCTCCTGGTGGCTCTTTTGCAAATACATCAAGTGCAGCCCCAGCAACTTTTCCAGAGACAATTGCATCATAGAGATCATCTTCATTGATTATTCCGCCTCTTGCACAGTTGATGATCATGACCCCTTTTTTCATCATCTCAAAAGTCTTTTTATTCAAAAGATTTGTTGTGCTTTCCAATTTTGGAACATGAATGGTGATATAGTCAGCACGACGGTAAAGCTCTTCAAGAGAGACGCTCTCAAAACCTGCTTTTCTAATATGCTCTGGAGTAACATTAGGGTCAGCGATAATAACCTGCATCTTAAGCCCTTGGGCACGGTTTGCAACAATCGATCCTATGTTTCCAAAACCAATTAAGCCAAGAGTCTTGTTAAAAAGCTCACGTCCTTGAAGGCTTTTTTTCTCCCAAAGCCCTTGTTTCATGGTAGCAGTTGCTTTTGGAATATTTCGAGTTAAAGCCATCATCATGGCAATTGCATGTTCTGCTGTTGTTACTGTGTTGCCCCCGGGTGTATTCATAACTGCAATACCCTTCTGGGTAGCCGCTGGAATATCAACATTGTCAAGACCAATACCAGCACGCCCAACAACTTTAAGATTTGTAGCAGCGTCTATTATCTCTTTAGTAACCTTTGTGGCACTTCTAATTGCAAGACCATGATATTGACCAATAATCTCTTTTAACTCCTCAGGTTTCAGCCCTGTCTTTACATCAAGCTCAATTCCTTCAGCTTTTCTAAATATCTCAAGACCCTCTTCACCCATCTTATCACTTACAAGGACTTTCATTAAAAACTTCTCCTATTTTCCTATTTTAAATTGCAGAATATTAAAAATTTTGTAGGAAACAACGATCGTTGTTCCCTACTACTTTTCAGATCGTTGCTCCTACTAATTTTACTTTCCAGTTGCAAAAGATTTCATAAAGTTAATTAATGCCGCAATTCCTTCCATTGTTGTGGCATTGTAGATAGACGCACGGCATCCTCCAACAGAGCGATGACCTTTAAGACCGCCAAGACCACTTTTAGTTGCTTGAGAGATAAACTCTTTTTCAAGCTCTTCGCTTGGCAGACGGAAGGTTACGTTCATCAAAGAACGGCTATCTCTATCAGCAGTTGCACGGTAAAAGTTGCTGTTATCAATAAAATCATAAAGCATTTTACCTTTTTCTTGATTGTGAGATTCCATCTTTGCAAGACCGCCCATATCTTCTTCTATCCATTTAATCACAAGCTGAATAGTATAAATACCAAAGCAGTTTGGAGTGTTATACATTGAATTTTGTGATGAATATGTGTTGTAGCGAAGCATATTTGGAAGTGTTTTGTTTTCGCTTTGCAAAAGCTCTTCTGAGAGTTTGAGCATATCATCACGCAAAATAACCATGCACACACCAGCGGGTCCCATATTTTTCTGGGCACCTGCGTAAATCATTCCAAATTTGTCCATCTCAAGCGGTCTGCTAAAAATATCTGAAGACATATCAGATACTATTGGCACTCCGTTTGTGTCTGGAAATTTATGCCACTGTGTCCCTTTTATGGTGTTATTTGAAGTGATGTGAACATATTTGGCATCTTTATTAAACTCAATATTTTGAGGAATATAGCAAAAATTTTTATCCTCTGAAGAAGCAGCAACATTTACCTTTTTTTCAAGAAGTTTTGCCTCTTTGATTGCCTTTGTTGACCATGTTCCTGTGTTTACATAGTCTGCTGCTGCATCTTTTCCTAAGAAATTCATAGGAATCATTGCAAATTGAAGACTTGCACCGCCTTGAATAAAAAGAACATGATACTTCTCGTCAATATTGAAAAGACGCCTTGTTCTTGCCACAGTGTCGTTAATCACCTCATCAAACAAGCCTGAACGGTGGCTGATTTCGGTGATTGACATTCCAGAACCTTTGAAATTCAAGAAAGATGCTTGTATCTCTTTAAGAACTGTAAGGGGCAAAGCTGAAGGTCCTGCATTAAAGTTAAAAATACGATTTTCGGTCATTTTATTTTCTCCTTAAAATTTATATTGTGGAACTGTTTTTAATTTTATCTATTTAAAACTAATAATTTGAAAAATTAGTTATACTCTCTTGTTTTATGGAACTTTATATCAGGCCAAGCCTCTACAGCAAATCCAAGCTGGTATTCGCTTGTGGTCAAAAATGCTGTCCAGCCTTCTGAATCGGTTGCAATTGCCCCTGAATTTTTTCTTATAAACTCTTTTAGCCTCTCGTCGTTATCACAGGTAACCCATCTTGCAACTGAAAAATCAATAGGCTCATAGGCAGCCGCCACACTGTATTCTGCCATGAGCCTTGACATTGTAACATCAAACTGAAGAACTCCAACAGCACCGAGAATATAGTCATTATTGATTTTTGGACGAAAGACCTGAATTGTTCCCTCTTCTGCAAGCTGGAAAAGCCCTTTTTGCAATGCTTTTGTCTTAAGGGGATTTTTAAGTATAACCCTCCTGAAATGTTCAGGTGCAAAACTTGGTATGCCAGTAAATTTTAACGGCTCTTTTTCTGTAAAAGTATCACCTATCTTTATTGTGCCGTGGTTATGAATACCAATAATATCACCAGGATACGCTTCATCAATATTGCTTCTCTCCTGAGCCATAAAGATTGTGGCATTGGAAATTATCACATCCTTTCCGATTCTGTGATGTTTTACTTTCATTCCGCGTGTGAATTTTCCTGAGCAGATTCTGAAAAATGCAATTCTGTCCCTGTGAGCAGGATCCATATTTGCCTGAATTTTAAAGGTAAATCCTGAAAACTCTCTCTCTCTTGGGTCAACATCGCGTGTAGAAGTTTTGCGGATACTTGGGGAAGGGGCTATCTCAACAAACGAATCAAGCATCTCACGCACACCAAAATTATTTATTGCACTTCCAAAAAATACTGGGGTTTGTGAACCTTTGAGATATTCGTCCATGTCAAAAGGGTATGATGCTCCTTGCAAAAGCTCAACATCATCTCTTAACTCTTGTGCCTGATTTCTCAAATATTCATCTAACTTTTTATCAGCTAAATCCTTTATCACCACTCCATCGCCATCTTTTGGTGTGTAGCCAGCAGAGAAAAGACCAAGCTCATTATTGTGTAGATGATATACCCCTTGAAACCGTTTACCCATTCCAATGGGCCAAGTTATTGGAGTGCATTCAATTTGAAGTTTCTCCTCAATATCTGCAAAAATTTCAAGAGGCTCAAGCCCTTCTCTGTCTAACTTATTGATAAAAGTTATTATTGGGGTGTTACGCATTCTGCAAACTTCCATGAGCTTTTGAGTCTGCGGTTCAACACCTTTTGCACTATCAATTATCATTACTGCACAATCAACCGCTGTAAGAACTCTGTAAGTGTCTTCTGAAAAATCTTTATGTCCGGGTGTGTCCAGAAGGTTTATCTCATATCCTTTGTAGTTAAATTTCATAACAGAAGATGAGACGCTGATGCCTCTTTCTTGCTCAATTGAGAGAAAATCACTGGTTGCTTTTTTTTCAGTTTTCCGAGATTTTACAGCCCCTGCCTGCTGAATTGCTCCTCCAAATAGTAAGAGTTTTTCAGTTAGCGTAGTTTTGCCAGCATCAGGGTGGCTGATGATTGCAAATGTGCGGCGTTTTTGAATCTCTTTGAGGGTGCGAGAGTCGGTGTTAAAGTTTAAAATTTGTAAATCATTGTTTATGTTATTCATAAAATGCCAGATGGTTACAGCTATATTATTCATTAATGGAATTCAAGATTTGACAACTTTTAAAAGTTATCAAATCTTTCAAGAAACATTCAAATTATAACATTGCAAAATCAATATCAAATTTATAGAAATCATCTTGTCAGATGGCGATACTTAATGCGTTCTGGCTGATCAGCTTTAATTCCAAGTCTCTTTTTTCTATCTTTTTCATAATCAGAGTAGCTTCCTTCAAAGAAAACAGTCTGGCTGTCCCCCTCAAATGCTAAAATGTGAGTTGCAAGTCTATCTAAAAACCATCTGTCATGGCTGATAATTATGGCACACCCTGCAAAATTTTCTAAAGCCTCTTCTAAAGCTCTCATGGTATTGACATCAAGATCATTTGTAGGCTCGTCAAGCAAGAGAAGGTTTGCCTCTTCTTTTAACATTCTTGCAAGATGGACACGGTTTCTCTCTCCGCCTGAGAGCATTCCAACCTTTTTTTGTTGGTCTGTTCCTGAAAAGTTAAATTTTGAAACATAAGCTCTTGAATTAACTTCTCGTCCTCCAAGCAAAATTGTCTCATTGCCATCTGATATGACTTCCCAGATACTTTTATCAGGATTGAGAATATGCCTGTCTTGATCCACGTAAGCAATTTTTACGGTTTCACCAATCTCAATATTTCCTGCATCAGGCTTTTCCTTGCCGGTTATCATGTTAAAAAGTGTTGATTTTCCAGCACCATTTGGTCCTACAACTCCGATGATACCACCAGCAGGTATTATAAAATCCATATTCTCAACAAGCAGTTTATCTCCAAATGCCTTAGTAACTCCATTTGAAACAACTACTTTATCACCAAGCCTTGGACCTGGCGGAATATAAATCTCAAGGTCTTTTTCTCTATCTTTTACGTCCTGTTTAAGCAGTTCATCATAAGAGGTTATTCTTGCTTTGGCTTTTGAGTGCCTTCCCTTTGGAGACATCTTTATCCACTCAAGCTCTCTTTCTAAAGTTTTCTGGCGTTTGCTCTCTTTTTTCTCTTCGTTTTTTAGCCTGTTCTGTTTTTGCTCAAGCCATGATGAGTAGTTGCCTTTCCATGGAATCCCCTCACCTCTATCAAGTTCAAGTATCCAGCCAGCCACATTATCAAGAAAATATCTATCATGGGTAACGGCAATAACTGTTCCTGCATATTGACTTAAATGCTGCTCAAGCCACGCAACAGAGGCAGCATCAAGATGGTTGGTTGGCTCATCAAGAAGGAGAATATCAGGTTTTTGGAGAAGAAGACGGCACAAGGCAACGCGGCGTTTCTCACCACCAGATATTACATTTACAGGTGTATCTTCAGGAGGACAACGCAAAGCATCCATAGCCATCTTAAGTTTTGAATCTAAGTCCCACGCCTCTAAGTGATCCAACTGCTCTTGCAATACCCCTTGTCTTTCAATGAGCTTGTCCATCTCATCATCTGACATTGGTTCTGCAAATTTTTCATTGATAGATTCATACTCTTTGACAAGATCAACCGTCTCCTGAACACCTTGCTCAACAATCTCCTTAACGGTTTTAGTAGAGTCAAGAAGAGGCTCTTGCTCTAAATATCCAACAGAAAAACCTTTGGATAAAATTGTCTCTCCGTTGTAATCTTTATCAATGCCTGCCATGATTTTAAGAAGCGAGCTTTTACCAGAACCGTTAAGACCAAGCACTCCAATTTTTGCACCGTAAAAATAGGAAAGCGATATATCCTTTATAACTGGCTTTTTATCGTAAAATTTACTCACCTTCATCATTGAGTAAATAACTTTTTTGGTATCTTCTGACATTTTTATTTTAATCCTGTTTATTAGATTTTGTTTATTAAATCATCTTTCTGAAATATCTTATTAAATCTTGTTCATTAAATATATTTACATCGCATTATGATAGATTCTAAATTTATAAATAGCTATGAGCTATTGCTAAAAATAGGCATTTTAATCTCACTTGTTTTGTTTGTCAATAGGTCTGTAACCGTGCTTTTTGGAGTGTTCTGGAAAAAGGTCAATAGCCTGATTTAATGGAATAAACCCTGAAAATGCTCTCACTTTCATCATTTTGTAGTTTTTAAATACCTGACTCCAACCAATTAGGCATGAATTACCAAACAGAGAATCACGCTCTGACCATAAATTATTATTCACCCCAAACCGCTTTGTTTTAAAAAGCAGGTGGATAACCATTTTCCAGTTTTCAATAAAATATATAATATTTTTCTTAATTTTCAGCATATTAGATATTGTTTCTCAATAAAATCAGCAACTAATTTTGTATCATTAAGTCCAAAGCAAGGAACATTCACTCGGTAATCTGAATCAGTAATAAAGCCAACAAGGTTTTTATCATCAATAAAGAGAGGTTTATTGTGTCCAGCAGCAACTCTAAAAATTTCAAATTTAGGAATTGGTGCATATTTAAACCCTTCAACAATTATAATATCCATATCAAACAGGTAATTTTTTGCGTTTTCAATAAGCAGTGATTCATAATAGTTAATATTTTCTTTTTTAGCATCTATAAGCTCTTCAACAAAATCTGGCTCTTTATAATCTTTAACCATTGAGATAAGGTTAGGAGATATTACAAGAGTTGCGGCAGCACCAGCATTCTTATGCCTCCAACTGTCTTTACCCTTTTTCTCCATCTCAACTTTGCAATGTGCGTGTTTAATAACTCCAATACGATAACCCTTTTTACTCAAATGCGGTATCAATTTTTCCAAAAAAGTGGTCTTACCAGAGCCTGATTGACCTGCAATTGATATGATATTGGCTTGAACTTTTTTATTATCCATTTAATATTCCATTTTATTACTGTCGGCTATAACAGGCGTTGATTTATGAAGTGGCAGCTTGATTGTAAATTCAGTGCCTTGCCCCTCAGTTGACAAGACGCTAAGTGTGCCTTTATGATCCTCAGTGATAATAAAATATGAGATAGATAAACCAAGTCCTGTTCCACTCCTTCTGGTTGTAAAGAAGGGTTGAAATATCTTTTTACTTACCTCTTCTGGCATTCCTTCGCCGTTATCAGCAATTGCAATTGATGCCATATTATCAGTTATACCGATAGTTATATTAAACCGCTTTACAGCACCATATTCTATATTTTCCATTGCCTGCAATCCATTTTTAAAGATATTGAGTAGAACTTGCTGGATTTTGCTTGGCTGGCATGAGATTAATGGCATATCTTTTTGATAATTCCTAATAATTTCAATATCTCCAATATCTTTTTCAGATTTTGTTTTATAGTCTGCTATTGCTAACTTTATAGATTTTTCTACAAGCTCTTGTAAATTCTCATCTTTCAAAGTTCCTTCATGTTTACGGCTAAAACTTAGCATATCATCAACAATTTGTGCCGCACGATTTCCAGCTTGTTGAACAGAGTCCATCATACGTAAAATTTCACGTTTATCCATATATTGTCTTATAACTTCAAGCGATAGACCACACTCATTAGCCGCCTTATGATTAGCAGGCAGATCACCATAAATTCTATTTCTGATAACTTGAATATTTTGAATAATGCCAGCAAGCGGATTGTTGATCTCGTGTGCCATACCAGCAGCAATTCCACCCATTGAGAGCATCTTTTCAGATTGAATTACAATTTCATCCATTTTAACTCTCTCTGTTACATCATCAATTCTGATAACCGCACCTTTATTATCATTAAAACTAAATGGGTAGATGGCAAAATTATTAATTACAAGTTTACCTTTGATATAAACAGGAATACGATTTTTTTCAACAAGCTCGCCTATCTCAATAGCATTTTGAATATTTTTGGTAATAAATCTGTAAAAAGGAAAAACTTCAGAGATAGATTTAGAAGCCACAAATTCTAAGCCAATATTTGTCATTACATCTGTGCCAAAACCAATGTTTGCTAACTTCTGGGCATGGCTGTTCATATCTGTAATTTTACCTTCGCTATCTACACTTATTAGGCAAGATGAGATTGAGTTGATAACTTTTAGAAGATATGCCCTTGCTCGTTCAATTTCACAAGTTGCCTCAAGATTTTTCTCTATCTGCTCTTTTAACTCTTTATTTGTATGGCTTAATTGAGCAGTTCTTGCTTCTACAATCTGCTCTAACCCATTTTTAATTTTATGAAGCTCAAGAAAGACATTGACCTTGCTTAAAAGAATAAATTTATTTAAAGGCTTAAATATAAAATCAACTGCACCAGTGCCATAACCTTTAATCTCTTTTGCATCATCTCTGTCAATTGCAGTAACAAAAATAATGGGGATATTTTCCGTTTTTTCATTGGATTTAAGTATCTCTGCAACCTCATATCCGTCCATCTCTGGCATCTGAACATCAAGAATAATAAGGGCAAATTCGTGATCTAAAATGCAAGTCAAAGCCTCGTTACCTGAAGAGGCACGGAAAATTTGGGCATCTAATTTTGATAGAATCTTCTCTAATGCAAAGAGATTCTCAGGAATGTCATCTACAATGAGAATTTTGGGCTTAAATATGTTGCTATCCATTGATTTTCCTAAGTCATAAGTTTAACTATGTCATCAGCAATTGCACATTGATTGATAAAAGAGACTTTTGCTTCTTCGTTAAATGGCTGAATTTTTATTTTCAAAATTTCATCTAAAATCTCAAAAAAGGCATCAACAACATCTGGATCAAAGTGGCTGCTTTTACCTTCTCTTATTATTTGATATGATTTTTCTAATGAAAACGGCTCTTTATATGGTCGTTTTGTTGTTAATGAGTCAAACACATCTGCAAGTGCAACAATACGGCTGACCATTGGAATTTTAGTTCCTCTAAGTCCCATAGGATAACCTGTTCCGTCCCATTTTTCGTGATGTGTCATAGCAATAAGTTCACCAAGTCTTATAAATCCTGATTTTGAACCTTTAAGGATTTTTGCCCCAATTACTGTATGGCGTTTCATTATCTCCCACTCTTCAGGAGTCAACTTTCCGGGTTTTAATAAAATACGGTCAGGTATTCCTATCTTCCCAATATCGTGCATTGGAGCTGCATAAGATATTGACTCAACAGTGTTAGGATTTATGTTAAGTCTTTTTGCAATTGCAGTGCTGTAGTTGCTCATTCTCTGGATATGAGAGCCTGTATCTTCATCTTTATATTCAGATGCCCATGTAAGCCTATGGATAGTGTCAATGGTAAGTTTCTTTTCATTCTGAATCGCCATCTCTTCACGTTTTACACGCTCAGTAACATCATCAATTCTTATTACTGCCCCATGGTTATTGTTAAAGCAAAAAGGGTAGATAGCAAAGTCATTGATAATAGGCTCATTATAAGTTGTAAGGTTGTTAATAGGGCATCTACTCTTAGAATCTAAACCTTTGATGAATTGTTCTTTGTCAATAAAGCCTCTTTGTAAATAGACAGGAATACGATGTTTTTCGACAGGTTGCCCCGAAGCTATTGCCTGATGAATCATCTGAGTTAGCATTGTATAAAAGGGGAAAACTTCAGCAACAGGCCTTCCTACAGCGTTTTTTGGAGTAATCCCTGATATAATCTGCCCTTGACAGTTCATATCAGTTATTCTACCAAGATAGTCAACGCTAACAAGACAAGAAGATATAGAGTCAATTACCTTTAAAAGATATGAATGAGAATACTCAATTTCACGAGTTGCCTTGATATTTGTCTTTATAAGCTCTTTTAGTTTTTGGTTTGTCTGGTTAAGCTCACGGGTTCTCTCATTAACGAGATGCTCCAAACCATTCTTTATTCTGTAAAGTTCTAAAAAGACATTTACTTTGCTTAACAGAATCTGTTTATTCAAAGGTTTAAATATGAAATCAACAGCACCTGTAGTATATCCCTTTATCTCTTTTGAATCTTCACGGTCAATTGCGGTAACAAAAATAATCGGGACATTTTCTGTCTTTTCATTAGATTTAATAAGCTCTGCCGCCTCATATCCGTCCATATCTGGCATTTGAACATCAAGGATTATTAATGCAAAATCGTGGTCAAGAATAAGTGTCAGTGCTTCATTGCCTGAAGATGCTTTGACTATTTCAGCATCAATTTTACCAAGAATTCTCTCAAGAGCAAAAAGGTTTTCAGCAATATCATCAACGATCAAGATTTTAGGTTTGAAGAGGTTGTCATCCATTTGAATTTTCCGTAAATTGAGTTATATATTTACAATCTAAGTAATTTTTGAATAAATATAGGTATCTCATCAAGGTGCAATATGTGATCAATAGCATTGGTTCTAATTGCACAAGATGGCATATAATCAACTTCCGCAGTTTCGGGATTCTCTGCAATGGTTATGCCTCCAAGGGACTTTATCTTTTTAATTCCTTTACTACCATCAAAGTTAGCTCCAGTTAAAATAACACCTATAAGAGCTGAACCAAAAGCATCGGCTGCTGATTCAAACAGAACATCAATTGATGGACGGCAATAACAAACTGGTGGATCAACTGAAAGAGCAAAGTGAAGAACTTCACCTTTTTCAACAAGCAGATGATAACCTCCCGGGGCAATATATATTATTCCAGATTCAATGTTTGTTTTATCTAACGGCTCTTTCACGGGAACCTGACATTTCTCGTTCAAAGAGTTTATTAAATAAGAGTCAAAATCAGCTTTACGATGTTGAACAATTATAATGGGAACTGATAAATCCTTCCTAAACATGGGCAATATTTTATGAAGAGCATTAAACCCTCCAGCAGAAACACCAAGCACAACAGCCTTGATTGGAGCTGTCATTTTTAATATGCTCCATAATGTATATCTTCTAACTCTTTATCTTTGTAATCTATATCTTCTGACGATTTATCTCCTGAATCCTTGTTTCCTAAACTTACAAAATCTCTCTTTTTCTTAAAAATTCTGGTTATCTTATCAATAGGCTCATATAAGGAGGAACTTGTGGAAAATTCAATGCTCTCCTTAGTTCCAAGACATAAAAAACCATTTATCCTAAGGCTTTTGCTGAAAAGCTCTAAAACATAATCTTGTAGCGTTCTATTAAAATATATAAGCACGTTGCGGCAGATAATCATGTTCATTTCGCCAAAAACTCCATCAGTAACTAAATTATGATTTGCAAATACAATATTTTTTCTAAGAGAGCTATCAAAGATTACTGAGTTATAATCTGCATGAAAATATTTTGCAAATGACTCTTTTCCGCCTGAGTTCTGATAGTTAGCAGTATTTAATTTCATCTCTGAGGCAGGGTATATACCTTTTTGGGCAATCTCTAATACACTATCGTTAAAATCAGTTGCATAGAGTACAAAATTATCACCAATTCCCTCTTCTTTAAGGATAATTGCAAGAGAGTAAATCTCTTCGCCAGTTGAGACTCCTGCTGCCCATATTTTTATGAAAGGATAGGTTCTAAGGTATGGTATAACCGTATTTCTAATGGATAGGAAAAATTGGGGATCACGAAACATCTCCGTTACATTTACCGAAATGTTTCGTAAAAAAAGATTAAAAAAATCAATGTCATGGATAATAAGAGGGAGCATTTCGGAAACAGATTTAAAACGGCTATCTTCCATAATTTTCTTAATACGCCTTTTCATTGAAGCATATGCATAGTTTGTAAAATCATAGCCATGTTTCAACTTTATAGCGTCGAGAATCAATTTTATTTCAATATCTTCGTTATCCATGATTATCTTTTTATCTTATTTGTCATACAGCCATACCCTCAAAAGGGTCAGAAGTTTTGATGTATCCAAGGGTTTAGAAAGATAATCACTTGCACCGCATTTTATACATTCGTCCCTATCAGAAGACATTGCTTTTGCTGTAAGGGCAATAATTGGAGTGGCTTGAAACTCTTTTTTATTTCTTATCTGTCTCATAGTCTCATAACCATCCATAACAGGCATCATAATATCCATCAAAATAATATCTGGTCTCTCTCCATCATCAAGAACCTTTAACGCTTTTTCACCATTATTAGCAATTATAACCCCCATACCTTTGGATTTTAAAAATTTATTCAAGGCAAATGCGTTTCGCATATCATCATCTACTACAAGAACCTTTTTATCTTTTAAGAAGGTCTGCTGCTCACGAACTTTCTTAATCATCTTTTTCTGATTTTCAGGCATTTCGCTCTCAACTCTATGGAGAAAAAGGGCAGTTTCATCAATTAATCGCTCCATTGATACCGCGTTTTTCAACACAATGCTTGTAGCATACTGCTCTAATTTCTCTGTCTCTTCTGCTGTTAAATCTCTTCCTGTAAAAATTATAACAGGAAGCATATCTATCTTAGGATCGCTACTTATTCTGTCTAATAATTCAAATCCTGAAATATCAGGTAATCCAAGGTCAAGAATCATGCAATCAAAATATCTATCTTTAAGTAAGGCTATTGCATCTTCTCCAGTAACAGCGGAGGTAACCTTAATGTCATTGGTTCCCATAAGTTTTAAAATACTTAGTTGAAGCTCGCTGTTATCTTCAACTACAAGTAGATGTTTTACATCATTTGAAAGAACTGTCTCAATCTTTTGTAGAGCTTTATTTAAGCCTTCGCTTGATACAGGTTTGGTCAAATAGCCTACAGCTCCTTTTTCAAGACCTTTACGGCTCTGGTCATAACCTGACATTATATGAACAGGAATATGACGGGTATCAGGATTTGTTTTAAGTTCATTCATAACAGCCCAGCCATCAATCCCGGGAAGTGAAATATCAAGAATAATTGCAGTTGGTTTTTGATCAATTACATATTTTATACCATCTTCACCATTTGACGCTATTACAGTTCTGTATCCATTTTTGTTAAAGAAGTTAGATAGAATTTTTGCAAATTCAGAGTCATCTTCAATTATCAGCATTGTTTTACTATCTATAATGTTTAGTGGTCTATCAGGCAGTGGGTCTATTCTATCAGGTATAGGGGAAGGAGCTGTTTTCTCCTCTTTAGGAGAACTTTTATAAGCTGTAGAAGATGGTTTATCTAAATTCGACTTAGCTGGGATATTAGAAATAGTTGAAGCATTTTTAGTGCTTTCTGAAACAGATAACGATTTTGAATCATCACTAAAATTTTCAGGAAGATATAGAGTAAATGTTGACCCTTTACCAAATTCGCTCTTAACCTTAATCTCTCCGCCAAGAAGCTGTGCAAGCTCTTTAGATATTGATAAACCAAGACCTGTTCCTTCATGTTTTCTGCGAATAGATCCATCTACTTGCTTAAACGCTTCAAAAATTGCATCAAGTTTATCTGGCGGAATACCAGGACCTGTATCAATAACAGATATTGCAACCATGTTCTGAGCAGTCTTTTCTAAAATATTACTTGAATATGGCTCATCAGATAACATTGCATTCTCAAAGCAGAGCGTAATAGAGCCTGTTTCAGTAAATTTAACAGCATTGCCAATAAGATTTCTGATAATCTGTTCAAGCCTGTGCATATCAGTTGATATCATCTCTGGCAGATTATCGTCCATAATTACTCTAAACTCTATTCCCTTTGCCTTTGCCATGTGCAAAAATTCTGTCTTAAAATGAGCACCTGTCTCTTTTAAAGAGAATCTTGAAATATTAAGCTCAATCTTTTTTGCCTCTATTTTGGAGAGATCAAGAATGTCGTTTATCAAGTGCAAAAGGTTTTGACCGCTGCGATATATTGAGGCTGCTGACTCTATCTGATCTGGTGTTAGATTTTCCTCTTCATTCTCTGCAAGCATATTTGCAAGTATCAGAAGACTATTTAGTGGAGTTCTTAACTCATGGGACATATTGGCAAGAAACTCTGATTTATATTGGGTCTCCATACGAAGCTGATCAGCTTTCTCCTCAATTTCCATCTGTTTTGACTGTAGAATTTCGTTACTCTTCTCAATCTCACGTTTTTGTGCCTGTAATATTTTAGTCTTCTCTTCAAGCTCTTCGTTACTTGCTCTTAACTCCTCTTGCTGGGACTGCAACTTCTCCTCTGATGCTCTTAGTATTCTTGCCTGTTCTTCAAGTTCTTCGTTAGTGGCTTTAAGCTCTTCTTGCTGTGCTTTAAGCTCTTCTGCCTGCTCTTTTGTCTGCTCTAAAAGAAGTGAGAGTTTTTCGTTAAAAATTGCTCCATTTATTGAAACAGCAAGAATTTCTGAGGCAATCTCAAGAAATTCCATTTGGAGAGGAGAGAAATCTAAAACAGAGCCAAGTTCAATAACTCCTTTTACGTCATCTTCGTATATGACAGGTAAAACAATAATATTTTTTGGTGAGATATTTCCAAGAGAGGATTCGATTCTAATATAATCTTCGGGAATTTGTGTAAAAATAATAGATTTTTTCTCTAATGCAGCCTGTCCTATTAAACCTTCACCTGACTTAAATCGATTAGATAGACCTTTTCTGGTTTTAAAAGCATAAGATGCAGCCATTCTAAAATCATTTTTAATATCATCTTTTACAAATAGTGTCCCAATAAGAGCGTTTACATAAGAGGCAATAAAATCAATGGCTTTATTTGCAAGTTTAACTATATCTTGCTCTCTTCCAATTATGCTGCTTAGCTCTGCTTGCCCATTTTTAAGCCAGCTTTGATTTCGCTTTACAATATCAGCATCTTCAAGAGTTTGCATAACTTTGTTTAAAGACAAAGCAAGCTCATCATTTTCAGATTCAGGCGTTATTCTAAGCGAATAATCAGCATGATCTATTGCTATTTGAAGATTTGAGAATAGATAGTTAAAGCGTTCAAGACTCTTTTCAAGAGTTTCATAAAGCGTATTACGCTCCATCTCTTTTTGCCGTATCTGCTCAATCATCTTAACAAAACCATTGACAAGAATACCAACCTCGTCAATCCTATCTGACTTATTAATCTTTACAGAGAAATCATTATCTTGAGCAATTTTTTCTGAGGCTCTGGCAAGTTCAAGTAGAGGTTTGTTTATCTTAGAAGCTCCCATCATCATAATTGTAATTATAAGCACTCCAATGATTATAAATGATAAAATCATTCTATTGTTTGACTGAAGAATGGCGTTGAGTATAAACTGCTCTGTGTAGAAAAGCTCAAATTTGCCAACAGCTTTACCTTTAAGAATTATATTGCCAGAGATCTTTTTTATATGAGACTGCTCTAATGGTATCTGGTATGGAACTTTAAGCTTTACTATTGGATACTCTATTGAGTTGTCCTGAAATAATATTTTGCTTTGTGAGACAACAAAGTCATCTGAATCATGCCATTGTTGTCTCTCTTCCTCTTCTGGTGAAGTTCCTTCTGCTTTATTTAACGAAACTACCTCTTCTTTAGAAGAGTCTATCTCTGACATTATGTTAGAAAATATATCATCTGATGGTTTAGGAATTTTTTTAGTGCTACCAGTTAAAAAATTTTCCATATCAAATACATTTATGGCAATAATTAATTTATTTTTTAATATAACATTGCTCAAACGCGAGATTTCCTCTTCGTTATAATCCCAGAGAGGTTGACCATAACCCATCTCTGAAAAATAGATTGCGTTGGATAGAGAGATTTTAAGGTATTCAGTTAGGTTTTTTTTGTTGACATGATTAAAGTAAAAAGTAGAGATTATACTAACTATAGTTACTATAAAAATAATTACACATGCGAGTTTTGCAGCTATCTTTTTTTGTATTTGATGAAACATGGAGTTATGTTCTCCTGCTCTTATATAAATAGTTGACTCTATAATTTTCTTTAATTTTGGGTTTTCCGATAAATAGCAGAGCTTATTTCCATAAATATAAGTATATTAAGTTTCAGAAAATCATGACATTTAGATAATATTAAGCATATTTTTCTACTAAAGTTACTTGGGATTTGAATTCTAAAATCACATTAAAGTTCACTATACTTTCATGGAAATTTTTTAGTCAAGAAGTTTTGTTTAGTCAAATGAATAATGGTTTAATAGTTGAACATAAAATTAGTATATGGCGTTAAATCAAATTTTATCTTTATACTCTAAGCGTGCATAAATTGAGCTTTTTTATATTTAAGTGGAGACGCACAGCCGTGTGTCTCTATAGTTTAGGTAAAACTCAATTTATGACCTTAAACAGTATAAAATATTTATTATTAAGAATTATGGAGAGATAACAAGGTGTTATTAGATACTACTTTATCAAACAAAGTGTTATTAGAAAATAATTTATCAACAAATAGCGGCTGCTATGAGTCTCTTATAAAAGCAGTAAAAGAGGCTCATCACCCAGAAGCTCCAGATAGTAATTTGTTTAAACCAACAAGCGTTATGGCTCTTTTTACTCCTGAAGAGGAGACAGGTCTCATTTTAATTCAAAAGGCTGATATAGAAGGCTATCCGTGGAGAAATCAGATGGCATTTCCGGGTGGTAACTGCGACCCTGAAGACTTAAACCGTGAGACGACAGCATTAAGAGAGCTTAGAGAGGAGATGGGGATTCCACCAGAAGAGGTTGATCTTATTGGTTCAATTGGACACTTTCAGACCATTAACAGTAAAGATATCGAAGCATTTTTGGGAATTTGGAAGAAAACGGGAGACATTGATTTTAATTTATCAAATATTGAATTTGATAAGTCTGAAATCGCAAGAGTTTTTAAAATACCTATAAAGCATTTAATTGGGGTTCATAAATCTAAGAATTTTCTTGGCAGATTACCAAATATTTATGAGCTTACCTATCCATACCAAGATGTTGTTATATGGGGAGTAACAGCTAAAATTATTCACCATCTCATGGAAATTATTATGCCTAATATTACTTTAGATTGCCATTTGATTAACTCTTGATATGACGCCAGACTATCCGAAATAGAACGCTAATCATAATAGCACAAGATAAGCCAGCAAGCACTAATGGAAACCATAAATATTTATGAAAACCTTCTGTTGCAATAGCAATTTTTAAACCTATAAGTGCAAAAATAAATATAGTTGTAGAACATAAAATGAGTATGAAAGATACAAGATACGATTCATACCAAGGTGTAAGGATTCGTCTGCAAAAATTAGTATTGTCAAGTTCCATATTCTCTATGATTTCCTCTGTTTTCACGTTTTTTATTGACTCTGTTTCACATCAACTTATCTATTTTAACACAATATATCGAATTTTAGCTTGACATTAAACTACATATTGATTATTCTCATTATTACTCGCCATTATTGAGCTAACCGGTTGCTTCATAAAAAATGGCTAATATATTTATATGATAGCCAGAAATTCAAATTAAAAAATAATAACAATTAGCACTACAAAAAAGTTCTTGAAATATTTTCTAAGCATTAAATAATCTAATAGTGCGTCTATTTCAAGTGTAGCTTCTATTTAAAGAGGTGTATCAATGTTTGAAAAGATAAAAAAAAGAGATGGAAGGGTTAGTGATTTTGACTCCTCTAAAATTAGTGATGCCATAGCAAAAGCTGGTGAAGCGACAGGAGAATTTGACGAGCGCGAGGCAAAGAAACTTACACTTAAAGTTATAACTCTTGCAAGAGAACTCCGTCTTGGAAATTGCCCAGATGTTGAAGAGATACAAGATATTGTAGAGCGTGTTCTCCTTGATTCTCCTTTTTATAAAACTGCTAAAGCATATATTATTTACCGTGAGCAACACAACCAAATAAGAAAGATTACCATACGTGAACATGTTGAGTTGATGGATAGCTATATCCGTAAGATGGACTGGAAAGTGAAGGAAAACAGCAATATGAGTTACTCACTTCAAGGGCTTAATAATTACATCTCATCGGATATAACCGCCGAATACTGGCTAAACTGCATCTACCCTCCTGAGGTGAGAGACTCTCATAATAGAGGTGATATACATATACACGATTTAAGTCTTCTTTCTGTTTATTGTGTTGGATGGGATTTGCAAGACCTTTTAATGGAAGGCTTTAAAGGCGTTGCTGGTAAGGTTGAAAGCTCTCCTCCCCGCCACTTTAGAACTGCATTGGGGCAGATGGTAAATTTCTTCTACACCTTACAGGGAGAAGCTGCTGGTGCACAGGCAATGTCAAACTTTGATACCCTTCTTGCTCCATTTGTAAGGGAAGATAAACTTGGGTACAAAGAGGTAAAGCAGGCTCTTCAAGAGTTTGTATTTAATATCAATATTCCTACAAGGGTTGGATTCCAGACACCTTTTACCAACATCACAATGGATCTCAATGTCCCCTCTATTTTGAAGGATTCACCAGTAATTATAGGTGGGCAATATCGAGAAGAGACATACTCTCAGTTCCAAAAAGAGATGGACATAATCAACAAGGCGTTTGCTGAAGTTATGATGGAAGGAGATGCCAAAGGCAGAGTCTTTACATTTCCGATCCCTACATACAACATAACAGAAGATTTTGATTGGGATAATCCAAACCTTGAAAGCGTCTGGAAAATGACTGGCAAATATGGAATTCCCTATTTTTCTAATTTTGTAAATTCAGATATGTCACCTGATGATGCCCGTTCCATGTGCTGTCGTCTTAGGTTGGATAATCGCCAACTTCAAAAACGTGGTGGCGGACTATTTGGTGCAAATCCTCTTACTGGCTCTATTGGTGTTGTAACAATAAATATGCCCCGTGTCGGATATCTTGCTAAAAATGAACAAGATTTTATTAAGCAGCTTGATGATCTTATAAAAATCGCTGCTGATTCACTTATAATTAAAAGAAAAGTATTAGAAAAGTTTACAAACGGAAATCTTTACCCATACTCAAAATTTTATTTAAGAAAAATTAAAGAACACTCTGACTGTTACTGGAAAAATCACTTTTCAACTATTGGTGTTCTTGGTATGCACGAGGCATGTATTAATTTTATGGGAGAAGGGATTGCATCAGAAAAAGGTAGGGCATTTGCTCTTAAAATGATGGATCATATTCGCAGAAAAATGGAGATAATTCAGGAAGAGACAGGAGAGATGTTCAACCTTGAGGCAACACCAGGAGAGGGAACAACATACCGTTTTGCCATGATGGATAAACAGCGTTATCCTGAGATTATATGTGCTAATGAATCAGAGTATAAGAACGGCAAAGCACCATTTTACACAAACTCAACGCATCTACCAGTCAACTATACTGACGATATTTTTGAGGCATTAGAACTTCAAGACCAATTGCAGACAAAATATACTGGAGGAACAGTTCTTCACCTTTTCCTTGGAGAGCAGGTTTCTGATTCTAAAATTGTGAAAAATGTTGTCAAAAAAGTGGCTACAAACTACAAATTGCCATACTTTACAATTACCCCAACATTTAGTGTATGCCCTTCGCACGGCTATATTTCAGGCGAGGCAGAAGTATGCCCTAACTGCGGTGAAGAGACAGAAGTATATTCAAGAGTTGTAGGCTATCTAAGACCCGTTAAACAGTGGAATAACGGCAAACAGACAGAGTTTTGTATGCGTAAAACATTTAAAGTTGCATCTTAAAAGTAATGAGTCTTAAAATCGGAGGATTTCAAAGAAACACATTAATTGATTTTCCGGGGGTTGTGGCTTCACTTGTTTTTACACAAGGTTGTAACTTCAGGTGTCCTTACTGCCATAACCCAAGCCTTATATCCTTACCAATATTTGAATCTCCCACAACATATAATAGCTCTACCTTACCTAATAATAACAATTTTAAACTTACTAATAATACCCTTAATTTAATTGATGAGTCTGAAATATTAGCGTTTCTTAAAAAGAGAAAAGGGTTGATAGATGGTGTTGCGATCACAGGAGGAGAGCCTACTTTGCAGCCAACTCTTGAGTCATTTTGCTTTAAACTAAAAAATATGGGGTTTAAGGTTAAAGTAGATACTAATGGAAGCAGACCCGATGTAATTGAAAACCTTATTAAACGAGAGCTTGTTGATTTTATTGCGATGGACATAAAGAGCAATAAGGAAGGTTATAGATATTTAATAGGAGCATCTGAGCAGATAGGTGTTGAAGAGAAAATAGATATTAAAAATTCAAATAAACACGCTTTAAATAAAACTTTAAATTTTTCTTTAATAATTAAAAGTATCAAGTTAATAATTAAACAATCCCCAGCATACGAGTTTAGAACAACCTGTGTAAAACCTTTTATCACATCCGAAATCATGCCTGAAATCGGAGAGATGATAAAAGGGGCATCAAAATATGTGCTTCAGCACTGTTCAAGAAATGTCAGAATGTTTAACCCTCTATTTTTCCAAAAAAACAATCCCTATCCCGACCCTTTTTTAAGCGATGATGAGCTTGCTCATATTAGACTAATAGTAAAACCTTACGTTCAAGAATGTTTGATTAGATAATATACTCTAAAGGTCATAAATTTAGTTTTTATTCAGTTCTTAGCCGAGGGTTAAAACCCTCGGCTAAGTTATAATAAAGAAGTCCTCTTAAGAGGACTTAAATAAAGTTAGCCCAGAGCTTTAGCTCTGGGCGATGAAAATAAAAGCTCAAATTAAGACCGTATAAAACTTTGCCAAATTCCAAGCTACGCTTTCTCTTTTGGCAAAATAAGATTCATAGTAACACCCAGAATACCAGCAAGCCCAATACCTTGAAGCGTAAACTCACCAGCAGACAAGCTCATACCGCCTATACCAAAAACTAAAATTAAAGCAACAATGGTAAGATTTCTTGGCTCTGTGAGATTTTCTCCAGATTGAACAAGAGTATTGAGACCAATAACCATAATTGCACCAAAAAGTAGCAACATTATACCGCCCATAACAGGAGCTGGTATTGTTTGGAGAAATGCTCCAAGTTTTCCAACAAACGCAAGAAGTATAGCTGTAATTGCAGCCCATGTCATAATTGCTGGATTAAAAACTCGTGTTAATGCAACTGCCCCTGTAACTTCTGAATAGGTTGTATTTGGTGGTCCACCTAAAAAAGATGCAAAAGAGGTTGCAATGCCATCTCCTAAAATTGTGTTTTCAAGTCCTGGGTCCTTTACATAATCTTTTCCAGTAACTCCGCCAATTGCAAGGACATCGCCAACATGCTCAATAGCTGGGGCGATTGCAATCGGAAGAATATAAAAAACAGCTTGTGCGTTCCATTCTGGAAGCACAAAATTTGGCATATCAAACCATGAAGCCTTTGCAACAGTTGAAAAATCTACAATTCCAAATATTAAAGATAATATATAGCCAGTTACAATTCCGCATAAAATAGGAATCAGCCTTATAATCCCTTTACCAAAAATAGAGGCAAGCACAGTTGCACAAAGTGCTGCTAAAGAGATAATCAAGGCTGTATTTTCTGGAAAAAGAACTGCCGAACCATCACCTGTTTTTCCCATAGCCATGTGAACAGCAACTGGCGATAATATAAGCCCAATAACCATAATAACAGGACCAGTAACAATAGGAGGCAGCACCTTTTTTATAATTCCGCTTCCTTGCCATCTAATTAAAAGACTCAATATTACATAAACAATACCAGAAGCACAAAGACCGCACATAGTAGCTGGAATACCCCAAGTTTTAACGCCATACATAATTGGCGGAAGAAATGCAAATGACGAAGCAAGAAATACAGGCACTTTTCCTTTTGTGATTGCTTGAAAAATGAGAGTTCCAGCCCCTGCTGTAAAAAGAGCAACATTTGGATCAAGTCCAGTTAGAAGCGGTACAAGAACCAACGCCCCAAATGCTACAAAGAGCATCTGGGCACCAAGAAGTGAATCTTTAACTTTAAAACTATAATCTGTTGATGAATATTGTGATACAAGGTTATTCTTTTTAATTTGCGTTTCTGACATTTACCTATTTCCTTGTTTATTATTAATTCTACTTTCTGTTTATCTTTTAAACTTAAATCATACTTGTTTTTATATTTTAAAACCTAAATAATTATTTTGAACTTTATAAACTATTTTGTTCCAAAAATTTTATCTCCAGCATCACCAAGACCCGGAAGAATATATCCAACATCATTTAGGCGTTCGTCAATAGCAGCAACATAAATATCAACATCAGGATGCTTTTGAGTAACTTTAGCAATACCCTCTGGAGCTGCAACCAAAAATAGCCCTTTAATATCTTTACAACCCGCCTCTTTAAGCAGATCAATAGTTGCAATCAAAGTTCCGCCAGTTGCAAGCATTGGATCTAAAATAAGTGCTGTCCTTTCATCAATTGAGCTTGTTACTTTAACGTAATATTTTACAGGCTCAAGGGTCTCTTCATTTCTATAAAAACCCACAACGCTTACCTTTGCAGATGGAATAAGATCAATAACGCCGTCCATCATGCCAAGACCTGCTCTAAGAATTGGGACAATAGTAATCTTCTTGCCCTTTATCCTTTCAACCTCAACACTGCCCGCCCACCCCTCAATTGTCTGCTTTTCGGTCTCAATATTTTTTGTTGCCTCATAAGTTAAAAGTCGAGCAACTTCAGATGCCAAATTTCTAAAATCTTTTGTAGATATATCTTTTTCTCTCATCAAACCAAGTTTGTGCTTTATAAGCGGGTGATTCTGAACATAGACCGTCACGATTTTCTCCTTTTTTAAGTTGTTAATACTATATTTCTACATATTGAAAAATGATGAAGCTATTTTACGGAAATCTTCTGCTTCAGGCATCATCTTGCGGAACTCGTCTGCCATGCCTTTTCTTGCATTTGCAAGCTGATCAAGTAATCCACCGTCCTTTTCACTATTTTCGCTGCTCTCTCCACTTTTTTTAAGTTCTTCTATATGGTGGGAAAGTAGTTGATCTACAGGCTCTGCTGCTTTTCTTGTAAGTGCTTTATTCTCCTCTCTCAACTTTTCAAGCTCTTCTAACATCATATCCATAAGTCTGCTTGAAGAGTCTTTTAGAACATCAAGTTCAGCACCATCTTCTTGATTTAGACCACTTATAGTATCTTCTGAACTATTTTCATTGTCATTTAATAAACCACCAAGTAAATTATCTATATCTTCTCTTCCTTCAACATTGGAATCTGAATAATACTCCTGTTTAGCTATGGCTTGCTCAAAACTATATGAACTTGAAGTGCTAAGATTTGCCTCAAAGCCAGATATATTCTCATACCCATCTTGCATCTCAAGAGCTTTTGCAACAGCATCGTCCATATCTCCAGTTGCCATCTTATTTATAACTTCATCAAGTGTCTTGACTATGTTTTCAATATCGTCCATCTCCTCTTCACTTAAACTGCCTTTAACAGAAAATGTAAATTGAGAACCAGAAGCAAGAGTCATCTCTCTTGAACTTAAATGACCTGATGCACTTTGCGAACCATTGGATATTCTGCCGCTTTTATCGTAGGCAAGTGCTGAAAATTCCATAAAAGAGCCTGCACTTAAAGTAACTGTATCACCATCTTTTGTGGTCAAAGATAGTTCAAGATTCTTGTTTTGAGAAGCCTGTAAAGCCTCTTTTCTTTCTGAAAGAGCTGCATAGTCTCCAAGATTGCCTCTGTTTTGTAAATTTCCAATTGATGAACCTAACTGTGATATACTACTCATAATACACCTCCCCGATTTTTATTCTCTCTATTTTAGTTTAAGAGCCAGTTTAAATATTCAGGCTTTAATCTTTAAAACTCAATTTATAAAAAACACCTAATATTTTCTATTAAATCGACAGGAGATACCAAAAACATAAGATAGAGCAGTTAAAGTTTTCTCAATTTTTATATCTGTTTTTTCATTCTATATCCGTCATTTTTTACGCAAACGTAAGTTTAACATCTCAACTGATACTGAAAATGCCATTGAAAAGTAGATGTACCCTTTTGGAATGTGAACATCAAACCCTTCAAGCACAAGCGTAAAACCAACCATAATCAGAAATGAGAGTGCTAAAATCTTGATTGTTGGATGATTTTCAACAAATTCTCCAATTGCTTTTGCTGCAAACATCATAACGCCAACAGAAATAACTACGGCAATCGCCATTATTGATATGTGCTTTGCAAGTCCGACAGCAGTAATAACTGAATCAAGAGAAAATACAATATCTAAAATTGCGATTTGAAAAAGTATAGAGCCAAGAGTTATAGAAGATGACGCTGATTTATCTTCATGTTCAGCTTTTCCTTCAAGGCTGTTATGTATCTCATGGGTGGCTTTAGCAAGAAGAAATAGACCTCCACCAATAAGTATAATGTCTCTGCCTGAAATCTCTTGAGCAAAAAGAGAAAACCAAGGCTTGGTTAATCCAACAACCCAAACAATTGAAAAAAGAAGGATAAGACGAGTTCCCATTGCAAGAGAAAGTCCAACAGTTCTACCCAAATTACGCTCTTTTTCAGGCAGACGACCAACAAGAATTGAGATAAAGATAATGTTATCAATGCCCAAAACAATCTCAAGGGCGGTTAGAGTTGCCAATGCAATCCATGCTTCCACACTAAAAATCCATTCAAACACTGTTTTCTCCTTATTATTTTATTTTTCTTTTCTCTTTTTATTAGCCATTTTATTTAACGAGTAACTTTAGTAGGCTTACCTTCTTTATGGTTTCCCATATTTTTACCTTAAACTGCACTATCAGATGTTTTTGGAGCAGACTGACTCTTTATCAATGCTAAAAAATCGGTAAATGTTCTTGTTTTAAGAATGTTTTGAAGTATGGTCTGGTTACGAAAAAGCCTTGCAATTTCAGAGACGATTGTAAGTTGTGATTCAGGAGCATCATCAGGGGTTAGCACAAGAAAAATAACATTAGCTGGCTTTCCGTCAGGTGCATCAAAGTCAATTCCAGTATCAGAAATTCCCACACAGACAAGTGGGTAAGCAAGACCTTCAATCCTTGCATGAGGAAGAGCTACGCCTTTACCAATTCCAGTGCTTAATGCCTTTTCCCTTTTCCATACAACATACTCTACTTTATCTTGCTCTAAACTAAACTCTCTACATACAGTCTCAACCATCTCATTAATAGCTTCACGCCGTGATAAAGCCTTTAACTCTCTTATAAAGAGTTTTGAGAAAAGAGCATCTTGGAGTTTCCATGATTTTACAGGATTAAGAATAAGCCTCATGGCGGGACCGCTCATCATAGATGTAACAATAGCCATTATAACTAAGGCAACAAACAACCTATTGTTTATAATTCCAGCTTCTAAGGCAAGAATACCTAAAATGATCTCCATTGCACCTCTTGAATTCATAGCAAATCCAACTGCCCATGAGTCTCTTAAAGCCATTCCTCCCCATCTTGCCCCAACTATTCCTCCTACTAATTTACATAAAGATGCAACCATAAAAACTAACAATGTTAAAACAAGATCAAAATTTTCAAAAAAATTCACCTTTAGCCCAATGCTTGCAAAAAAGACCGGAGCAAAAATAAATGAGATAAAATTTGCAATCGTTACTCTGGTTCGCTCTCTAAGATGCGATGAATCGCCAATTGCAGCTCCAACTAAGAATGCCCCAAAAATAGCATGAATCCCTATACATTCTGTAAATGCAGAGCCAAGAAGAGCTAAAATTAGTGCAAAACTAAGCTCACCTCCGGGCCACTTTGTGTATGCCTGAACAAATGGCAATGATTTATCAATGAGCCATCGCCCCATCGTTAGCATAGAACCCGCAAATGTAAGAGTTAGAAAAATCGTTAATAATATGTGGTTATTCCCATTGCCCCCACCCATAAGACCTAACACAACAGCGAAAACTATCCAGCCAACAATATCATTAAAAATTGCTGCACTTACAACGACCATTCCAAGATCGCTTCGATATAGGTCCATATCCATAAGAGTTTTAGCAATTACAGGTAGTGCTGAAATAGACATGGCAGTTGCTAAGAAAAGGGCAAAGGTGAACTTATTAACATTAAGCTCTCTTCCAACTTGATCCGAGAGAAACCATGCAGTTATAAAGCCAAAAACAAAAGGAATTACAATGGTTGTAATTCCAACTTTTAAACCAACTTTACCCTGTTTCCAGATAGTTGAGAGATCAACCTCTATACCAGCAACCATCAAAAAGAGCACAATAGAAAGGTTTGATATGGCATCAAGTGCAATTGCATTTGCACCATTTATTGGAAAGAGAAACAGGTTTAACTCTGGAGAGATAGTTCCTAAAACAGTTGGACCAAGTAGCACTCCAGCAAGCAACTCTCCTGCCACAGCAGGTTGATGAAACCTTTGGGCAAGCTCTCCAAGAGTTCTTGCCACACCAAGCAAAATTCCAAGAGAGAGCAGCATTACCGTAATGTTGTGAGGCGTCAATTTTTCCATTTAAAACTTTTAATTTTATTAAAATTCAGCCTTAGATTTATCCATCGCCATAAGCTAAAGCCATCGGCTGAAGATCTTAATATAATGTAATTTACGACAGTTTAAATTATAAAACTACTTTGCTTCAATAAAACGACAACTTAAAAGCATATCTTCATCAATCTCTGATTGGACTTTATATGGCAGACTTTTGAAAAGCTTTATCATATTTTTATTACCAGTTGAAGTTACCGCAAAAAGCCCAGCAATTCCTCTGTTTCTTGCTGATTCTGAAAGTTTTCGTATCAACGCTCTTCCAATGCCCTGATTTTGATACTCTTTACTTACAGAGAATGCAACTTCAGCCATATTGGTCGCTGGCTCAAGATAGTAACTTCCAACACCTACAACTCTGTCAAATCCCATCTCACCAACAAGTGCTATTATTGTTAGATTTCTCTTGTAATCAATTTGACTCATAACCTCAACATCATCACGCAAAAATCTTGTCTTTTCATGGAAAAATCTTGAAATAACATCAGCTTTATCAAGCTGGTAAAAATGTTCCTGAATTCTTCTGTCATCTACAGGTTTTGCTGGTCTTAAAGTTATCTTCTCGCCATTTATTGTTATGTTCTCCTCAAGTTTAACAGGATAGATACCATAAACTGATTCTCCAAGAGTGCGATCCTGACCTATCATACCGATTTTTTTAGCTTCATTTAAAAGCTCATCACGAAATTCAGGGTGTGCAATACTGATAAGGGCAAAAGCTCGTTCCTGAGTGCTTTTGCCAAAGAGGTTCACAGCCCCAAACTCTGTAGCCACATAGCGTATATCTTCACGAGGAATAGTTACAATGGTGTTATTCAACTGAGGCACAATAGAACTTACCCTTTTTTCTTTTACACCTTCGTTGACAGTAGTAGTTGAAAGTATATTTTGCAAGGCATCTTTCTTGTACAAAGTATTTATATCTCTATTTTCATCACCATTAACCTTAACAGTAGTAGTTGAGTTGAGCATAATAATTGATTTGCCGCCTTTAGAACGGTTTGCCCCTCTCGTAAAGTCTGAAATTCCTGATACTCCAGCATATAAAGTGTAAGATTGTGCATCGCACGACACCTGCCCAAATAGATCAATTGTTTGAGCAACATTCATAGAGACCATTTTGTTATGTTTTGATATTATTTCCAGATCATTAACGTAATCAAAAGGCTGAAATTCAACTGCTGGATTTATATGTAGAAAATCATAGAGAGCCTTAGTTCCGACAGAACAGCCAGCCACCATCTTTCCATTATTAAAACCCTTTTTCTTATTGGTTATCACGCCCATTGAATAGAGATGCATCATATCATCAGTTAGAAATTGGGAGTGGATACCAAGATCATTTTTATTTGAAAGAGCCTGAATTGTTGCCTGAGATGCTGCATCAAGCCCTATTTGCAGTGTTGAGCCATCTTCGATTAACCTGACAATATGTTGACCGATTTTTGCAGCCTTTTGAGGAGGAGGATTTGATGTTATTGTCATTAAATCTTCATCTAACTCAACTATGAAATCAACATCATTTACATGAATAAAGCTCTGCCCAAGAACAATTGGCATCTTTGAGTTGACCTGAGCTATTACTAAGTCAGCAGAGAAAGCAGCAGATAGGGTAACATCAACTGAAACCCCAAGGCTCATCCAGCCAAAATCATCAGGAGGTGTAACTTGAATCATTGCAACATCAATTGGGATTCTACGACTGCTAAAAAGGCGTGGCACTTCAGCCATATTAACTGGAGTATAGAATCGTTTGTTCTTTGCAAGTTCTTCAGATTTAGCAGAACCAAGATAAATTGAGCGGATATTCATAACTTGATCATTTGTTTTATCTGCTATCTTTGTAAGGGGTGTGGTCTCTCGTGACATTAAGCGTATTATCTCAACATCGCTTAACCTATCGGACATACCAGCCAAACCACCTACAAGAGCTTGAGGTTCTCCACAGTATGAGCCGATAAAAACTCTTTGACCCGACTGTATATGGCTTACAGCATCTTTAACAGTCCGTTTTTTATGAACATAATCATCTGCCCAATAATTGGCAGCTCCCATAGAGACCTCCATATTTTATATAACTTGATTGTTTATCAAATTCAGCTATTTTAATTTTAACATTATTTATCATAATATTTCCATTTTTTTTGAAGCCCTAAAATAAAATTCCCCGCCGCAAGGCAGGGAATGATGAACACGAGCTTCAAAAATCAGCAGATTAGCTTTAGATATTAGATACCTTTATTGGTTTTTCTCTTGTTTGACAAAGATGTATTATACCCGGCATAACTGTGTTTCTACCATTTAGTTTTGCCTTATACATCATAGAATCAGCATCTTCAACGAGCTTAATTATGTCGGCAGAATCTGGTCTTTCATAAGATGGATTAAGTGATGATACACCAAAACTTGCCGTAACTCTTATAGTCCCACTATCTGTAATAATAGTTTGCTCTTGAATTGCTTGGCGTAACCTATCAGCAAGCTCCATAGCCTCTAACTTAGAAGTTGTTGGAAGAATTACTATAAACTCCTCACCACCATATCTTGCAAGAATATCACCTGAACGTATATTGCTTTTAACTATAGCAGAGACTTTTTGAAGAACTGCATCTCCAGCTTGATGTCCATAGGTATCGTTAACTTTTTTGAAATGGTCAATATCAAACATGAAAACAGAGAGAGGAGTCTGTAGCCTCTTGGCGGTAGCAATGCTCTTTTTGATCTGCACCTCAAACTCTCGCCTATTATAACAGCCTGTAAGAGGATCAACTGTTGCTGCATTTGTTAATTTTTCAATATTTATAAGTTTTGATAAAGCTAACCCACTACTTTTTAAGATCATGGATACTATATTATCGTGATATTTAGATATATCTCGACTTGTAAGCATATAGATTTTTCCCTGACAATTCTCTTCATTAAGCGTATATGATACAAGATTCTCAAGGCTAAATTTCTGCTCTTTCTCATCATGCTCAAAAGTGTGGTTAAGATAGTTGATTTGAGATTCACCTGATAAATGGAAATCTTTAATAAAAACAGATTCTAATGATTTTCTATACATTCTTGGATCAAGCCAAACATCAATATTAACTCGGTTCTGTGTGGTGTTAATCTCACTTTGTAAAACAAATGCAAATAGACGGTAATTTAGAATCTCTTTGAGGCATATAGCCATCTCATTGATAATTCCTTGAACAGAGTTTTGTTGATTCAAGTTGATTATGTGCTGAGTCAACTTTTCATGGTCTGCATTTCTGACAGCAGCATTAAAAACAAGCGGCAATATTTTAAATAATCTTTTGAATTCAACTTTCATAGCCTCTCTCCTTTCAATCATCATTTAACAATTATCACTCAAAATTAGCTTATTAATTAAAGAGTTATATATTTTTAATTTTGAAATGATGAAGTGCAAACAATATGCCACAATAAAATTAAAAGAAGTATAGCTTTAAATTACAATATGTTATAAGAAATATAAACTGGTATAGGAGATAAAATACTATAAAATGATTCGCGGTAATTAATATGCAGAGGTAAAATCTGCCGATTGGTGTTGGTATTTTGGCGTCAAAAATCAGTCAAAAGTTTTGCAGAAAGCCAATTGAACCCTATCCAAGGCACTTTCTTATCATGCGACATAGCTCATAAGGGCTAAATGGTTTATACAAAAGGTAGTTATATCTATTCTTACTTAGCTCATTTTGGTTCTGAATAAGATAGCCCGGACAAAAAATAATAGGAATTGATGGGTTGATCTTGCGAATCCCTGCCTCTAAATCAAGACCACTTAATTCGCCCGGCATCTCAACATCCATAACAACAATATCAACCTTATTGTTGCTAAATACCTTTATAACTTCGTCACTCTTTGTTACGCCTATAGTGTTGTATCCAGCTTCACTTAAAACAACAGAGATAGATTCAACAATATCTTTTTCATTATCAACAATCATAACAGACTCTGTTCCATGCTCTATTTTACTTTGTGGATATTTTGGCTGTTCAGAGAGTTGTTCAATTGACGGAAAGAAAAGATGAAAAGCACTACCTTTTCCCTTCTCACTCTCTACAACTATCTTTCCTTGATGCTCTTCAACAATAGATTTAACAGTTGCAAGACCAAGCCCTGTTCCTTCTCCATTTTTTTTGGTAGTATAAAAAGGCTCAAAAATCCTTGCAATAGTCTCTTTGTCCATTCCACACCCTTCATCTTGAACAGTAAGTTTTACATAAAGATTACTGCTTAGAGGAAGAGCAACCTCATCAAGAGATATCTTTATTAAGCCTTTGCCATTCATAGCATGAACAGCATTAACGCACAGATTTATTACAACTTGATGGATAGCGGTTAAATCAGCCTTTATTTTAAGAGGTTTATCTGACATCGTAAGTGAAAACTCTACAGTTTTTGGAAAACCTATTTTTAAGAGCTTTACTATCTCTTTAATCTGAATTTTTAACCTAAGAGTCTCTTTTTTATTGTCGCTTTTTCTTGAGAAATTGAGAATCTGTCTTGAGAGATCAGCAAGCCTTTGTGTTGCAAAAAAGATTTTACTTAGCATCTCACTCTCTTTGCCAGTAATACGGCTCATAAGAATTTGAAGATAGCCAAATATAGGGGTAAGAATGTTGTTTATATCATGCAAAATTCCACCAGCTAAAGTTCCAATTGCCTCCATTTTTCTTGTATGTTCAAGCTGCTGTTTTAAAAAATCCTCTTCCTGCTTTCTTGCAAGAAATCCCTTAACTCTTGCCTCAACCTCAAGAGCAAGAAGCGGTTTTGTGAGATAATCTTGTGCCCCAACTTGAAAGCTCTTAACTCTATCTGATGGTTCTATTTTTGCTGTAACGAAAAAGACGCCAATTTGAGCTGTGCTTGGATTAGATTTTAAATGACGACAAAGTTCCCATCCGTCCATATTTGGCATCATAATATCAAGAAGAATAAGGTCTGGCTTAAATTTTTCAGCAAGCTCAATAGCCTTTATAGGATTTTTTGTTGCAATAACTTCAGAATATTTTTCAACTATTTCTCGAAGTATCTCAATATTGAAAATTTCATCATCAACAATCAGAATTAGAGGTTTTTTTTGATTAAAAATCATTACTGAAATCCAGCTCCTTTTCAATAGAGTTAAGCAGCTCTTGTGCCTCTTCAAAATCGTAATTTTTAACCATTTTTTTTAGCTTAGATATAGTTGGGTTAAATTTATCAATGTGCCAACTTAAAAGAGTTTCTGACAAATTATCTATAATCTCCTCTGATTTCAAAGGACTATAGGAGTTTAACTCTTTTGCTAAATTTTCCATAATTGTATTTAATAGTTTTTTATTAAAATCATTATTGGTTGTTATATAGCTTTCCTGATAAGTGTTTTGCCCCTCCCCGTCCCTCCCCAAGGGGATGGAGTAATTCTTTCCCCCCTCCATTGTTGGGGAGGGGGTCGGGGGTGGGGCAACAGGAATTGCCAATTTATTTATCTGGGATACTATATTTAGCTCTTCTGATTCTATAGACGTTGGATTTACTTGATCCGAATCTATATCTAAATTTTTAACCGCATTAATTAAATCTTTTATTTTGCTATCAACATCAATTAATAGTGGCTCAATAGATGATAGATTACTTTCAACGTCAGAGCTATTTTCATTAGAATCAATAAATTTACGGCAAGCAAAATCAAGGATTTCAGATGCTTTGTAAAGTTCATCAGCACAAATACTTCCACTACCGCCTTTTATCGAATGAGCAAGCCTTTGGAGTAAAATTATATCTTTGCTATGAAAAGCCTGCCAAAAATGCTCTATCTTTTCGTGAACCTCTTCTCCAAATCCTTTAAGAATTTTAATATAAGTTGGTTGTGAAATTCCCAATCTCTCAATAGCACCATTCATATCAAAAAAAAGTTCCTTGTTTTTGTTTTTTTGAGGCTCATCTGCTTGTTTAGTTGAATAGAGAGTGTCGGTTGGATTAATAGTTGAGGAGTGAGATATTGAATGGACAGAGTCAGTTGGATCAATTGGATTAATAACTTTGCTTGGATCAGTAATAAGTTCCGTTGGCTCAATAATTGAGGGGTGAGATTTTGAATTTATAGATGTTTTAGCTATCTGTTTAGTCAGATACTTTGACATTGTTCTAAATAGGTCTGTGGGTCTAATAGGCTTTGCAACATAATCATTCATTCCAGCAGCAAGACATCTTTCCATATCACCTTTCATAGCATGGGCAGTCATGGCTATAATAGGTATTTCAGGTGTTATAGAACCTTGTCTTATTTGGCGTGTTGCCTCAAATCCGTCCATTACGGGCATTTGAATATCCATTAAGACAAGGTTGTATGGAATTTTGTTAGAGTCAAACTGCTGACAAATCATCTGAACAGCCTTCTCTCCATTATCTGCAATATCAACTGTAGAGCCTGTTCCTTGAAGAACTGCTATGGCAATCTCTTGATTTGTTGCGTTATCTTCAGCAAGAAGAATATGAACCCCTTTAAATTTATCGTGATACATAGATGATTCAGTTACAAGCTCTTGCTCTTGCTTCATATCACCGCAAAATATCTGAACAATGGCATCAAGAAGTGTTGATGGATTGACAGGTTTTGTCAAAAAAGCATTAATACCAGCTTTTCTCGCAGCACTTTGTTCAGCACTCTTACTAAATCCTGTCATCATAATAATTGGAATATTGGATTTTTTTTCATTACGTATCTTCTCGGCAAGCTCAATTCCATTAATATTCTCCATTTTCCAATCTGTTATAATAAGCCCAAAGGGTTTATCATCAGAAGAGCCGCTGCTTCTATAAATATCAAAAAGCTCTAATGCCTCCTCTCCTGACGATGCAACAGAGACATCTTTAACATAACCTATAAGTATCTTTTTAACAATTTCACAGCTAATGGCATTATCATCAACTACAAGAACGTTCATATCAGCAAGCATATCAGGAAAAACCATGTCATTCAGTTCTCCGTTTTTGCCTACAGTAAACTTCAATTCCACAAAAAATGTACTTCCTTCACTAAGTTTACTTATTGCAGAAATACGCCCACCCATAAGTTCAACAAGACGCTTAGTTATAGTCAACCCAAGACCTGTTCCTCCATACTTTCTTGTTGTAGATGCATCTTCTTGAGAAAAAGGCTCAAACAGCTTATCAAGATGGCTTTCAGATATGCCGATTCCATTGTCTTTAACAAAAAAATTTAAAACTATCTCTGACTCTGAAATTTGACTATGCTCTACCCCAAGAACAACTACCCCATCTTTTTTAGAAAATTTGATAGCATTACCAATAAGGTTTGTAAGTATCTGTTGTATTCTTAATGAGTCCCCAATAAGAAGATATGGAATGTCAGAGTTTATATCCATTAAGAATTCAATATTTTTTTCAGATACTTGATAGGCAAAAGTATCCCTTATTCTCTCAAGAATACGGAAAAAATTAAATTGAGAATACTCAATATCAATTTTACCAGCCTCAATTTTTGAGAAATCAAGAATATCGTTAATAATACCAAGTAAGGAATAGGCAGAATTGTTTATCATCTCAAGATACCGCTTAATTCTTGATGGAACTGCTGTCTCAGCAAGAGCAAGGTCAGAAGCAGCAATTACTCCATTCATAGGAGTTCTTATTTCGTGGCTCATATTGGCTAAAAAAAAGCTCTTTGCTTTTGCAGCAGATTCTGCCTGATCTTTTGCAAATAAAAGTTCTTGATTTAAGTTTTCTAATTGAAAAGTCCTCTCTTTTACCCGATGATCCAGCAACTGATTTGCCTCAATCAACTTTTTTTCAGATAACTTCAAAGCCTCTGTTCTGGTACGGATTTCAGAGGTCATGTAGTTGACAGCAGATATAATTTCATTAAAATCTCTTTGAGGAACAGAACCAATCCAGAGATTATAATTTCCTTCAGCGATATTCCGAATAATAGGCAAAAATTCATTAAGTCTTTTAGTTAAAAGCGTATTCAAAACCACTCTTGTTCCAAAAAAGACTCCTATAACAACAATAAAAACAACTACAAATCCAAGCGAGAGCATAGTTTCAATTAATTTTTTTATATGCTCTCCTGAATAATATACTTCAATAAAACCAATTTGCTGCTCTTTTTTACCACTCTTAAAAGGAATCTCTTTTACTATCGCTTTTTTAACTACTTTTATTTTAGTCTTTTTAGGAGACTCTTTATGAAATAAAATTTTACCTTTATCTTCTACTTTGATACCTGATATTAATTCAGTCTGTAAATAAACAGTTAATATCTGCATCATCTGCTCTTCGTTAAGACTCCAGACAGATTCGGCAAGCATAGTGGCAATCTCACTTGCAGTTTGTTCTGTCTCTATCTGCCAATCTCTTTTGGCATCTTCAATTGTAATAAGAAAAAAAATTCCACCTATAACTGCAACAATAATGCTGATAATAATGCTTAGACTTATTACTAAGTCATTTGCGATGGTGCGATTTTTACGATAATTCCACATTAAAGCTATATGTTTCGGAGCTTTAGTTATGAATTTTGGAAAGAGTTTCATAATATAACTTGTCCAATTTTTCTTAGGTAAATCTAAAAAAATGAATATGATTTTTAAACTGTTAATGGATTATGCCTTATTTTGAGTGGTTAAGCCAGAATTTTTCTAATTCATAGCCTGTTTAGGTTCTACTCAATTTCGAAAAATTTATGGTGTTATTTTATTCCCACTCATTAACTATTCAAATCCTTAAGACGAATCTACCGCAAACAGTGCTAATTCAAATTGAAGTGATAGGAAAGGTATGTTAAAAAAATCGTAGATAATGCTTTACAATTTAAGTTATATCAAGGAGACTATAATTTATGAATGCTACACGAAATCAGAATCTTATAAAAATTCTTCAATGGGAAAAGATGGATATTGAAGAAAAAATGGGCGTAAGTGGTGGTAAATATACTGATGTCAACCTAACATTAACATTCTGCTTTGCCACGCTCCTGTTTTTTGGCTTTTACACTCCTCAATTTTATTATAGTGATATTTCTCCTTATATTTCAAATGTTGTTACAGTGCCTATCCATAATATAACAGCTCTATTTCTTGAAAGAGGCATTACCCCATTTTTTATTGTTTTTTTTTCATGCTGGTCAATTGCAATTCTTTTTATAAAGTGGAGAAAGGTAATCTTTCAACAAAAGGCTCTCTCGTTAATGGTTGTGCCTCAAACCGCTGATTTTGAATTAACAAAGGATACCGCCAAGACAATTCTCTCACGAATGTATGGTCTTGTAGATGATCCAAAACATTTTGTTCTTTTAAATAGAATAGAGCGATCACTTGCAAATCTAAAGAACATAGGTTTAATTGCTGAAGTTTCAGAGGTGCTTCGTGCACAAGCTCAAAACGATGAAGATCAGATGGAATCAAGTTATGCTTTGGTTAAAGGATTTGTCTGGGCAATCCCAGTTCTTGGGTTTATAGGGACTGTTCTTGGTCTTTCTCAGGCAATTGGCAGCTTTGGGACAGTTCTTATAAAGAACCAAGGGCTTGAATATCTAAAAACATCTTTGCAAGAGATTACTTCAGGGCTTTCAGTTGCTTTTGACACAACTTTAATAGCATTAGTTGCAGCACTTTGCATTCAGTTGATTATGATTGGTCTTAAGAAAAAAGAGGAGAGCTTTCTTGATGACTGCAACGATTATTGTCATGCCAATATTATCAGCAAGCTGAGATTGTCAGCAAGTTGAGATTATAAGTAAGTTAAGCGTTATAAATAAAATGTAAATATTGAGAGTGCTATGGGCGGTAAACGTAGAAGAATTAACAGCGAAATAACTATATCTCTCTTTTCATTTCAAGATATTATAACTTGCCTGTCTGGAATTATGATCCTACTTGTTTTATTAATAACAGTAGATATAGTTACTGGGCAAGTTATAAAATCGCCTCATGCCTTGACGCAAACAAGCAATAGCTACGAGTTATTAAAAAAAGAGATTGAAGAACTGAAAAATAATCTGTTGCAATCTGAGATTAGGCTGTCAAATTATAATAAAAAAGAGAATATCTTGAAAAAAAAGTTAATTGAGCTTGAAAAGAGAGAAAGATTGGTTGCTAATAGAGGCAAAAGCATCTCTTTTATTCCAGCAAAAGATGCAAACCCTAATCAGCGGGCAATATTGATAGAGTGTTCAGAAGATTATATCAGATTTGGAAAATTAGATAAAAGCTCATTAACAACAAATAGTTCTGAATCAAATATTGATGTTACACCATTTTCTAATGTAACTCAATTGCCAGCAAATCCAAATGGAATCAGACAATTTATTCAATATCTTGAAAATTTTGATAAATTAAGAGACTATCCAGTTTTTATAATCAAACCATCTGCTTCTGATTATGCTATGGAGCTTATCAATCAGGTTCAAAGCATCGGATTTGACGTTGGATATGATGCGATGGCAGAAAATGAAAGTGTAGAAAATATAAATAATTATCAATAGTGAGTGGGTTATGAATAAAATATCACCAGCAGAGAGAACAAAAGAGATTACACCTTTTATAGTTATGGAGATAATGGAGAAGATCCATGAAATGGAGGCAAGAGGTATTCATGTAGTGCATCTGGAAGTGGGAGAGCCTGATTTTAATGCTCCTGAGTGTGTTAAAACTGCGGTATCTCAAGCGTTTGAATGCAGCGAGACTAAATATACACATAGCCTTGGAGATATAAGGTTAAGAGTAGCAATTTGTGAATATTATAAAGAGGTTTACGGAGTTAAGATTACTCCAAACAGGATTATCATTACATCAGGAACTTCTCCTGCGATGTTGCTAATTTTCTGTGCATTGATAAATCCAGGTGATGAAATAATTATCTCTGATCCACATTATGCCTGTTACCCTAACTTCATCAAATTTGCACAAGGAGTTCCAGTAAGAGTTCAAGTGCAAGAATCTGAGGGTTTTTTATACACACCAGCGGCTATTTCTAAGCAAATTACCCCAAAAACAAAGGCTATTTTAATAAACTCTCCATCTAACCCAACAGGAAATGTGATGTCAAAAGAGAGAATGGAGGCAATAACAGAACTTGCAAACTCTCACAACATTGCCATAATCTCAGATGAGATTTATCATGGGTTGGTATATAGCGGCAAAGAGCATTCAATCCTTGAAATTACAGATAATGCGTTTGTGATAAATGGATTTTCAAAACTATTTGCAATGACAGGTTTGCGTCTTGGATATCTTATTGCACCTGAATATTTTATTCGTCCTATTCAGATTCTTGAGCAAAATTTCTTTATATCTGCAAACTCTGTCATGCAGGCTGCTGGAGTATCAGTTCTTAAAAATGCTAAAAAAGAGACTGACGAGATGAGAAAAGTATATAATCAACGGCGTCAATACATGATTAAGAGACTCAAAGAGATGGGGCTTGGAATAACTGTGGAGCCAACTGGTGCTTTTTACGTGTTTGCCAATGCAAAACATATCTCAATGGATTCATACTCATTAGCTGTTGATATTTTAGAAAAAGCTCATGTTGGAGTAACTCCAGGAGTTGATTTTGGACCAAGTGGCGAAGGATATTTGCGATTTTCCTATGCAAATTCAATGGAAAATATTGCAGAGGCTATGGATAGGCTTGAACGCTATTTAGCCTCAATATAACGATATGATTTAACTTTGAAAGATTTAATAATAATGATTATAAAACACTCGGAATTTGTTAAAAGTGCTGTTAATCCGTCTCATTTTCCTGAACCTGAGTTTCCAGAGGTTGCTTTTGCTGGCAGATCAAATGTTGGAAAATCTTCACTCATAAATACTATAGTGAATAGAAAGAATCTTGTAAAAACAAGTTCTAAGCCGGGATGTACCCAATTGGTTAATTTTTTTAAGATTAACAATAATACGTTTTTTGTTGACTTACCCGGTTATGGATATGCCAAAGTTTCAAAAACAGTTCGTTATCAGTGGGGTTCTATGGTTGAGCAATACCTCTCTCAAAGAACTAACTTAATGGGGGTAGTTATTCTTATTGATATAAGAAGAGAACCGCAAAAAGAGGAATTTCAACTTATGGAGTGGCTTACTAATAGAGGAATTCCATGTCTTAGAGTGCTTACTAAAGCGGATAAATTATCGCGACAGAGACAGATTAACCGTCTCTCTGTTATGGCAAAGCTACTAATGTGCAAAAAGGAGGAGATTATCCTCTTTTCCGCCACATCAAAACAGGGAAAAGATGATATACTTCAAGAGCTTAATGTGCTTTTTAATGGGGTATCTTCAGAATCCCACATTTAATTAAAATTCAATATTATTAGGAGATTAACATGATTGAAGAATCAGTTGTCAAAGCAGCAACAACGACCACAGCAGCTCCAGCAGCAAAAGTTGCAACTGCAATTCCAGCAGCAGTAAGTGCAGCAGCTCCAGCAGCAAAGGTTGCAACTGCAATTCCAGCGTCAGTAAGTGCAGCAGCTCCAGCAGCAAAGGTTGCAACTGCAATTCCAGCAGCAGTAAGTGCAGCAGCTCCGGCAGCAAAAGCTGCAACTGTAGTTCCAGCAGTTAAAGTAGCAACAGCAGCAGTTCCAACAGCAAAAGCGGCTGGAGTAGCAAAAACAGCTATGATTTTTCCAATGTTCGGCTTATTAGCTTTAGGAGGAGTAGTAGCATTCGAGCTTTGGAAAGGCAGTAAAGATGCTCGTGAAATTAAAGAAAAGAAATAAAACACATACTATTTAAAAGATTTGGCAACTTTTTAGAGCTGTCAAATCTAATCCCCCCAATATTCACATCTTAAAATAACTACTTAAGAATATAATAATTTTATGGAAAATATAGAAAACCAAATATTTAGATCTGGATTTATCGCTATTGTAGGTGCTCCTAATGCTGGAAAATCTACCTTACTCAACAGAGTAACTGGTGAGAAAATATCCATTACATCCAATAAACCCCAAACTACAAGAGATAGAATTCTTGGCGTAGTTGAGCGTGAGACATCTCAAATTGTCTTTGTTGACACACCAGGAATCCACAATGCAAAATCAATTCTAAACCGTAAGATAGTTGATCAAGCTCTATCTGCTGTTCAAGATGTTGATGCTATTTTGCTTATGGTTGATGTCTCTTCAAAAGATATAGAATCAGAACAACTCATCATTCAACAGCTTAAAAACAGCCAAAAAAGTGTAGTCCTTGCGATTAACAAAATTGATCTTGTTGCACCTGAAATAGTTTTACCCCGTATTAAAGAGTCTGCTGCTTTACATGATTTTAAGTCAATAGTACCAATTTCAGCAAAGAATGGGATACAGATAGAAGAGCTTATCAAAGAGATAGAAGCTCTTTTGCCAGAAGGACAAAGACTTTTTCCGAAAGATACCCTCACAGATATGTCAGAAAAATTTATTGCTGGAGAGATGATCCGTGAAAAAATATTCCGTCTTACTGGTATGGAGATACCATACTCAAGTGCGGTAACAGTAGATTCATTCAAAGTTGAAAAAAAATTGATAGTTATTCACGCAAGTATCCATCTTGACAAAGATTCTCAGAAAGGGATTGTAATTGGTAAAGGTGGGCAGATGTTAAAAAAGATTGGGGAAAATGCAAGAAAAGATATTGAGAGAATGACAGGCTCTAAAGTACTTTTAAAACTTCTTGTGAAAGTTACAAAAAATTGGAGTCATAACCAAAATATGTTAAAGGAATTTGGTTATTAAATTTTAATAATTATCTAATAAGCATAAGCACTTTGGGTTTATTTCATGGAATTTTATTTTTCAGATGATGAAGATATACAAAAACACGAGAAGCATAAGGCAAGAGAACTAAGAAATAGCCAATGGTGGAAACGTAAGAGATCTCAAGGAATATGCCATTATTGTGGCAAAAACTTTCCACCTAAAGAGTTGACAATGGATCACGTTGTTCCTATTTCAAGAGGTGGTCAATCTGTGAAAAATAATGTAGTGCCTTGCTGCAAAACATGCAATACAAAAAAACGCATGATGCTCCCTTTAGAGTGGGATGAATACATGCGTTCACTTTCAACTTAACGGTTCTTTTGGCTCTTTTTCTCGTCTCTTGTGCATATTCTGTGTATTGTCTGAGCGTGCCAGACACCTCTTCCTGAAAATGTTGGCTGACCAAGATCGATAAGGTGTTGTGCCACTTCGTCAAATGTTTTGCCTTTGGCACGCATGGAATTAATAATCTCAATTATCTCTTCCCTTGATAGCAGCTTTTTTTCGTCGTTTTCTTGATCAACTAATGCAGATTCTCTATTTGGTGCTTCTCTATTTGTTAAATTATCTTTGTCTGTTGCAGTTGGTCTGTTTTGAAGTATATCTATCTTAGCTGAAGATAGCTCTTCTTCTTTAACAAATTTCTCTGAATCCTCCTCTATTGAGACTAAAAACTCTTCTCTATTTTCTGCCTTTTTTCGTCTTATCACTTTTATCGGTTGTTGCTCTATATTAGTCTCATCTTCTAAATCTTTATTGGCAACTCCTTTTATTGAATATTCGACATCCTCAGAGTAACTATTTTCTATATTAATATTTTGTTCATCATCAATATCATCAACAATTTCTCCTTCAATAGGCTCTTGAACATCTTTTGAGCTTAGAGATTCAAGAGTGTTATCTATGTTGCTAAACTTATCTTGTTTAAGTTCTATATTTACTTTGGAAGTTTTTTGCAAATTTTCACCATCAAAATCAGATTCATCTATATCTGATAATATTGGCTCTTCTGATCTCATATCACCAACATTAGTCCTAAATTTTTCTTGAAACGATGGCATAGTCATAACTCTTAAATACTCTGCTATCTCTTCAAGAGCTATTGCTTTACGCTCCTCTGCAATTATTCTTTTTTCTTGAACACTAATCATCATCTCCTGATTCTTAGTAAAAGAATCAAGCAGGTCAAGCATTACATCAAAAGGGTTAAGCTGAGGTGAATAAGGTGGTTGTGGTTGAGTATCGTCTCCATGAAAATGAGCATGAGGCGAAACTCTTGTATTCGGTCTTTTTGTATTGCCTGATCGTGTTGATTGGTAGTTACCCTGATTTTGAAAATTTTGCGTAGTAAAGTTAGGTGTTGTGTTAAAATTACTATTATCAAAACTTCGTCTTGTTTTTGGGGGACGTTTATCTTTTTGATTACCTCTGATACTTTGAAGAAAATCGTTCATTGATTCTTCTCCTTAAATTTTTTATTAACTTGTTCATTTTTTTAGGACTTTTAACTATTTAAAATAAATTCAGATAGTTCAAATAACATACAATCCTAAGAATCCCTAAATTTGAACGTTAGTCTAATTTTTTAATATTAATTTGATTGTTATAATTTTTTTTATGATAAAGGTAGCTTAATAATAATTAATTTCGTATTAATCTTTGTGATGTTCACTATTTATGGTGAATTAGGCGATGATATATGTAAACTCAAGAATTTACTTTATCTGTAATTTATCGTATTATGTCAAGGATTTTTGCAAACAAGATATATCAGTTTATTTTTATAAATATTTTTATAAACACCTCTTTTAATGCTATTTTTAAACATTTTATAAAAGATTATGATTAAAATTTTATCTTTTAAGGAAAAAAAATGAAACCCTCTTACGAATACAAAATAAATTATCCTATTGAAAAACCTGACACTATTAAAAAAGAGATGATTGACCCTATTGATTATGGTTATAAATCAAAACGCACTATTGATATAACCATAAAACAGCCTGAATTTACATCTGTATGTCCAATGACAGGGCTTCCTGATGTTGGATGTATCATAATTAAATATAGGCCAGATCAAAAAATAGTTGAGCTTAAATCATTAAAATTTTACCTACTCCAGTATCGTAATGTAGGTATGTTTTATGAGCATGTAGTTAATAGGATTTTAGATGATCTTGTTGATATGCTTGACCCACTTTATATGGAAATTATTGGTGAATTTACGCCAAGAGGCGGTGTTAGTTCTACGGCATCAGCAGTTTACGAAAAAAATAAATCTTAAATTTATTGCTCAGGAATTTTAATACAATCTTAAATTGTAGAGACACACGGCTGTGCGTCTCTACTTATATTCTTAACGGTCAAAACTACCCCCTCTGGCTGTAGATAATCGAAATCAAACATTTTTTATCTTTTTGTTTGTCAGGAAATGTTGGTATTTCTCTATAATTTCAAGAGCTTGAGCCATTGACTCAATATTTGTTAAATCTCGTCTAAAATTGCTGCATTCAGGGTAACCTTTGACAAACCACACAAGCCGACTTCTCATCATTTTGCACGCTTGCAACTCTCCAAAATAATCTACACAGGATTTTAGCAGCTCTATCATAAGAGCAAAAATTTCGTCTATGGAGCGATTTTTGTAACTTGATTCTGACGATCTAAAAGATGATTCTGACGATTCACAAGATGAATGATCGTCATTTAAATTAGTCTGTTCAGATACAAAGTGATGTCCAAAATCAGATTGATATTCATATTTATAATTCGGCTTCTCTTTATTTTCAGAGAGTAGAAGCTCAATATCTGAGAGAATAAATGGGTTTGACATAGCAGCCCTGCCAACCATAACAGCATCGCACTTTGTCTCTTCAATCATACGAACTCCATCTTCAGCACAAGCAATATCTCCATTTCCAATGAGCGGGATTGACATATTGGCTTTAAGCTGTTTTATCAAAGACCAATCTGCTTTTCCCTTAAAACCTTGAGATGCTGTTCGAGGGTGAAATGCGATAGCATCAACACCAATTTTTTGAGCTAACTCTGCAAGTTTAAATGCCTGCGTTCCAGAGCTATCCCAACCAGATCGTATTTTAATTGTTAAGGGAATAGAAATAGAATCACGAACTGCCTTGATAACATTTTCAGCATTGGAGAGATTCTGCATCAAGGCAACTCCCGCACCAGTTTTAACAACTTTTTTTACGCTACAACCAAAGTTAATATCAATGATGTCAACAGCACCATTTTTCTCAATTGTTGATGCTGCAATTGCCATCTCTTTTGGTTCTGAACCAAAAATCTGAACTGAAAGCGGCTTTTCTTCAGGGGTCGTTTGAAGAAGAGAGAAGGTTTTTTGAGAATTATAAAGAAGCCCTTTTGCACTTACCATCTCTGAACAGACAAGTGAACATCCGCATCTCTTAACAATATACCTAAAAGGCAGATTAGTTACACCCGCAAGTGGAGCAAGAACGGTATGACCTTCAAGTTTGCAATTTCCTATTTGCATTGTAATTGATTTTTTTTAGGGGTTAGCAAAATATCTCTAATGAAGTTGTAGATAATGGGTTTAAAGATTTGAGTTTTTAATTTTTATCGCCCCGAGCTAAAGCTCTGGGTTAACTTTATTTAAGTCCTCTTAAGAGGACTTCTTTTTATAACTTAGCCGAGGGTTTTAACCCCACGGCTAAGAACTTGAGCTTTTAGAGTATAAATAAAAAGGTTAATCTGGTTGATTATCTTTTTTTTTCTTCTGAAAATCGGCAATGGAAATGACTCTACCACTCTCTTTCTCTTCTTCTGGTTCGGGTTTTATTTTTTTTACACTTTTAAGATGGGTTACAGGCTCTTGTAGTGCAGCCTCTTCATCGTCATCGTTGTCTGTAATAAAATTTTGATGAGGGGCATTTACGACCTCGATTCTCATTCTCTTGCCACCCATGAAAAACTCAGTGCCATTAATGTAAATATCTTTCAGAGTCCAGACAACAACTTTTACAGGTACCTGCAAAACCAAAAGCTCTACATTAAACCAATCTCTTTTCACATCTGCCCATATTGCTTCGATTCTTGCAAAAAACACAGGAGAACCTTCCATGTATACAAGAACGATATCATTTTCAGTTGCCATACAACCTTCTCCGCTTTTGCGTCTTATGCTGTTCAAATATTTAGTTAAATTAAATATTTAGAGCCGCTACAACACCTTGATGAACCGCATCAAATGCCATACCAATATTTTTTGCATCTCCAATTACATTAAATGGGATATTTAGGTTTTCAATTTCAGCAGCTAACTTATTATCAGAAACAGAGCCTGTAGCAATTACAATTGAATCAGCTTCAATTTCCTCTTCAACACCGTCTGCTGTTTCAATAACAATGCTGTCCCGCTTAATTTCCAATGCCCGGCTTTTTAGCTTAACCTCAATGCCGACTCGTTCCAAATCTTGAAGCATTCCCCATCTTGTGCTTTTGCCAAACTCTTTTCCTACCTTATCAAGCATCTCAATAATGGTAATATGTTTTGTCCCTTTTATAGCCATTTGACGAAGTACCTCTGGAGATTCTGCATTGTTCACAAGTAGGAACTTAATAGCCTCTCCTGATAAAGTCCCTTTTTCTGCAAGAAAAAGAGCTGTCTCAACGCCTACAGCACCACCGCCTACGATTACAACATTTTCACCCGTATAGACTTTATTTTGCAGAACGTCCCACGCTTGCACAACATTTGAGGTCTCAACCAATGTTAAATAGCACAATCCATCACTGCCCGGTAGATATGCCTGTTCGGTGTAAGTTTTATCTACTCCTTTAATAGGTGGGGTTACAGGGGTTGCACCTGTAGAGACAATTATGTGATCTGGCTTCTCACGTTTAATAAGATCAATATCAACAGATCTGTTCATGTAAATATCAATATTCTCTTTTCTAAGTTTTACTTGAGTTACAAGATTTTGTGCAAACTCAGCAAACTCTTCTCTTCCGGGCGGGGCTGCGGCTAAATAGAGCTGTCCGCCAAGTTTATCAGATTTTTCATAAAGTTGAACTTTATGACCTCTATCAGCAAGAGTGATAGCAGCATTCATACCAGCAGCACCACCGCCGATTACCATAACTTTCTTAGGATTATCGCTCTTAACTATTGCCCTTGCCTTTTCATGTCCTGCCATTGGATTACATAAACACTCAACATGTTTAAGTTTAAAAAGGTTGTCAAAACACCCTTGGGCACAGGCGATGCAGTGGATAATCTCCTCCTCTTTTCCAGCTCTTGTCTTTTCAGGAAGATATGGATCCGCAATAAGGCTACGCCCCATTGCCACCATGTCACAAATACCATCTAAAACCATCTGCCTTGCAACCTTAGGATCATTGATTCTATGACTTGCAATTACTGGAATGTTTACAATCTCTTTAATGCCCCGTGCAAGATAGCCAAATGCCCCACGCGGAACTGACGCTGTAATCTGAGGCACACGAGCTTCATGCCAACCAACATTTATGCACAAAGCATCTACACCAGCCTCCTCTTCAAGTGCAGCAGCATACTTTAAAAGCTCTTCTCTACCTTGACCTTTTTTCATAAAATCGTTGCCATTCATACGAACAATTATAGGATACTCTTCCCCTACAGCTTCTCTAATAGCATTCATAATCTCAATGCCAAAACGAATACGGTTCTCAAAAGAGCCGCCATACTCATCTGTTCTGTGGTTAGTTAAAGGAGATAAAAATTCGCTAATAAGATAACCTGTTCCGCTTAACACCTCAACAGCATCAAACCCAGCTTTTTTAACTCTAAGTGCTGCATCAGCAAAATTTTTGACAATCTTTTTAATACCATCTTGACTAAGTTCTCGCGGCACCTCTCTTGTTAAATTAGATGGAATTGGAGATGGGGCAACTGGCTTTTCACCGTTAAGGAAAAAGGACATATTATAGCGTCCCGCATGGTTTAACTGAACGCATGCTCTTGCTCCATTCTCTTTTATTACATTTGCAAGACGGCTTAATCCATCAATAAATTCATCTTTATGGGCACCAATATTTAAGCTGTTGCCAGAGAGTTCATCAACTGTTGCATATCCAACAGAGATCATACCAGCACCACCTTTTGCCCTCTCTGCATAGAAATCCACAATTTGATCGGTAACTTGAAAATTATCTGCCATACCAAGGTGCATTGCAGGCATAAAAATTCTGTTTTTAACGGCAAGAAAATTGATGTTAATTGGTTGAAAAAGTGGATCCATTTCGTTTATCTCCTTTTATGTTATCTTAAATCACATATACTCTATATCTATATTTATCTTTATAAAAGTTAGACAATAATTATAGACGTTAGACAATAAATTTTGAAGATTTGATAACTTTTAAAAAGTTGTCAAATCTCAAATTAAAATTTAAAATCCTATCCAAATTATTTTAATCATAAGGATTAAAAATTGGTTTTTGAGCAAAAAAAATATCTGCTACTGCCTTATAATGCTCTCTATTTTTTGATTTTAAAATCTTTTTTATCTCTTTTCTATTGTCTTTAAAAGAGTCTCCAATATATGTCCAAAAGCCTTTCATTCTTCCTGTAACATGAAGTGGTCCATAAAATTTACGTGAATATGTGTCAAAAAGCTCATCGTGAAAAAGTTTGATTCTCTCCAAAAGCTCTGATTGGCTTTTGCTACTCTTAAAGTTGTCAATATCAATATTGAAACTACCACCACAATGCCCTAATCTTTTTTTTATTTCAGAAGGTAAAAATGGGTTAGAGAGAATACCTCTGCCAATCATAAACCTATTTATAGGTTTATAAGAGTGCGATGGTTGACCATATCTTTTTACCTTTTCAAGTTGTCTTACAATATTATCAAAAACTCTCACACTTGTAATATCTCCATTATAAACCAATCTATGAGAGGTTTTATCAGCAACTTTGATAAAAGAGTCAATGTCAGCATCTCCCTCATACATCTGCACTCCAGTTCTTGGGTGAAGAATAATCTCATCTAAAGGATATTTTTCAAAAATTGGCAAGAGTTCAAATATCTCATCTTTATTATATCTTCCAAGTCTAATTTTTATTGAAATTTTGCAATCTATGGAATCTGACGATAAACCTTTAAACACATTATCAAGTAGTTGGTCAACCATTTCAGGATATGGAAGCATACCAGAGCCACGTTTTTTCTTTGCAACCTTAGAGTGTGGACAACCCATATTCAAGTTTATAGTGTAATAGCCAAGCTCTATAAGTTGATTTGCAAGAGATATAAAATCTTCTGCAATATTACCAAGTATTTGGGGAATTAGGTTTGGGCAGTTAATGTTATTTTCTGGAATCACATCTTTAAGAGTTGAAAGGTTTATCTTTTTTTGGCTCAGTGTTGATATAAATGGTGCCATTGCCTGATCTACACCTGTAAAGTGGCGAAAATAGACATCTCTGAACACAGCGTCAGTATAGCCTTGTAATGGTGCAAGTATTATTTGGTTGGTAGGAAGAGTCAAGAATGAGTGTATCCTAATCTAAAGATTTGATTTTAAAAAATAAACCGTATAATTCTGACAAATGGAACGCACTATAGCTTATAAGAATACAATGTCAAATGGTTTTTAAAAGCTGGACAGAAAGTAAAGTTATAAAGTATAGAGTCCAAAAATAAGCCAACCAAATATAATTTGCGAGGGGTTAATAACAAAAAGTGCTAAGTAAATTCTTAGAAAAATTATCAGACAAAACAAACCTTTCTGACGAGAACATTGAAAAGATAAAGAAAATATACAATAACGATAGTATAAACTTTACCGAAGGAGTTATTGTTGCTGGTATTATAGAAGAAGAGATTATCCTTAAAGTTCTTGGTGATATTTATTCAATCCCTTATGTTTATAAGCTAAATGTTGATGCCATGTTTAACGATAATCTCTTAGAAGAGCCAAAAGAGAAAGAGATAAACAAATCTTATAACATACCTTTTATCCAATATTTGATTGATAATAAATTTACAGAAAATATCTCTATCCACTTTCTTAAAAAATATTGCATTGTGCCAGCGGTGGTGGAGAAAAACAACTCAGTTGTGATTGCTATCAACAACCCGTGTGATCTATCCCCAGCAGATGATATTGCAAATTTTCTCAATTTTTCTAAATACGAGATTGTTCTTGCCAATCGAAATGAGATTTTATCAGCAATTAACCACATATATAATCAGACAAAAGAGAGTGCTAAACAGATTGTGGAGAATATGGAGGAGAATGGCACTACTATTATAAGAGAAATTGAAGAGACATCAGACCTTCTTGATGACACAAGTGATGCACCAGTAATTAGATTAGTAAACCATATAATCTCCCAATCAGTTAAAGCAAATGCAAGTGATATTCATATTGAACCTTTTCAAGATACGATAAAGATACGCTATAGAATTGACGGTATTTTATACGATCTTCTTGAACCACCTAAGTGGATACAGCCAGCTTTAGTTTCAAGAATAAAGGTTATGGCAGATATGAACATTGCAGAGAGACGAATGCCACAAGATGGAAGGCTTGAGGTGAGAATGGGACAACAAAAGATTGATATTCGTATATCAACTGTTCCTACCTCTTTTGGTGAACGCCTTGTAATGCGTCTTCTAAATAAATCAGGCACACTTCTTGAGTTATCCCAATCTGGCATATCTGCAAACCATTTGGAAATCTTCAATCGACTCATTACTCTTAATAATGGCATTGTTCTTGTAACAGGTCCAACAGGAAGTGGAAAAACCACGACACTTTATGCAGCATTATCAATAATAAATTCACCAGATAAGAACATAATTACAATTGAAGACCCAGTAGAGTATAATCTAAAGGGAATCGGACAGATTCAGGTAAATCGTAAAATAGGAATGACCTTTGCAAGTGGTCTGCGTTCAATTGTGCGTCAAGACCCTGATGTTATTCTTGTAGGAGAGATAAGAGATTTAGAAACCGCTGAAATTGCCATACAATCTGCCCTTACAGGTCATCTTGTCTTTTCAACACTTCATACAAACGACTCTCCAGGGGCTGTTACAAGACTTGTTGATCTTGGGGTTGAACCATATCTTATTACATCATCTGTCAAGGCAATTGCTGCCCAAAGGTTGGTGAGAGTATTGTGCCCTTATTGCAAATCAAAATATTTACCAGATGCTGGAGAAGCTGCTCTTTTGAGTATTGTTGAGAATAGTGTAAGCAGCTCTAACCTAAACGTGAAACCTAACATAAATGGGAAATCTAAAACAAATGGACACTCTACCCTTTTAAATGGGAAGGAGATATTTAGACCCAAAGGATGTTCAAAATGCTTTGGAACAGGATACACAGGACGTCAAGCAATATTTGAGATAATGGAGATTGATGATATTATTAAGAATATTATATTAACAACCTCAGATGCAAACCAAATTAAAAAAGCAGCTATGCAACAAGGTATGACTACTTTAAGGCAAGATGGAATTTCAAAGGTTTTACAAGGCATTACAAGTATGGAAGAGGTGGTGCGTGTTACTCAAGAGTAATAGCAGATTTTTTAATAGACTTTCCGCAGACCTTAATTTTTATCCAATGAAATCAAGTCTCAAATTCCAGTTTTCCAATAAGTTAAATATTTTTATCTATATATTTACCGTTGTTCACATTCTATTTTGTTTAGATATTGCTTTAGATATTTCTCCTCTCTTTGCTCAATCAAATACAACTAATCAAAAGTCTAAAAATCTGTTATTCAAATTCTATAGTGATTATATATCACCTGCTGACGGAGAACGTTGCGGTATGTATCCTTCATGTTCAGGCTATGCAGAAGAGGCAGTTAAAAAACATGGGCTTTTTATGGGGTGGATAATGAGTTGCGATCGTCTGATAAGGTGTGGAAGAGATGAAGTTAATATCTCTAAACGTGTTAAGCAGCCTGATGGGAAACTACTAACTCTTGACCCTTTAGAATCCAATGATTTCTGGTGGTATCCCTATGCTCCTTCTAATGAGTAAAATTAAAGTCAGATTTATCTATATCTTTGCTCTTTTTTTCTATGCAGCCTTATCATCCCTGTTTTATCCCTTTATGGGAAGATGTTCATCTGATACATTGACCACATTGGTAATAAATTCAGATATGCAGTATCGCTATGCTTTAGAACTGTTTGAAAAACAAGATTTTCAAAGTGCAATTGTTGAGTTCAATCGTTTTATCTATTTTTTCCCAAATGATAATAGGATAAAAGATGCAACCTTTAAAAAAGGGGTCTCTCTTTTTCATGCAAAGCGATATGGAGATGCTATCAATCTTTTTAGAGAGTTATCATTGCCGTTGTTTGATACTTCTACAAATACCAACGCCACAAAACATGATTCTGAGCATCACAATTTTGCAGTAGGCAATGCTAAAAATGATGATGCTGCAAAAGATAATTTTATAGATACCAATTTCTCAAAAAATGATTCAGATAATTCAGTAAATATTGAGGCTCTTTTTATGTTAAGCACAACTTTTCTTGCTATAAAAAGAGATGCTTCAGCAGAGATGGTTCTTCAAGATTTTCTTTTATTAAACAATGAGATTGATGAACCAGAAATTGAGGACAAAGCACTTTATGCCCTTGCTTGGATATATATTGGAAAAGTTGAAAAGGTGCAAAGCTCATATAAAGAGGCTTTAGATGCACTCTTAAAGGCTGTTAGATATATAGATAGAATGACACCTAATGGAAAAGAAAAATATAAAGCAGATAATCTTAAAGTAAACCTATTAAAGACGGTCGAAATAACGGAAACAGAGAAAAAAAATCCTCTTATTGCTGGTATCGCTTCAATTATTCCGGGTGGTGGATTTGCCTACGCTAACCGCTATCATGATGCTATTGTAGCTTTTTTGCTTAACAGTGCTTTTATTTTAGCAGCAATTGAATCTTTTGAAGATGGCAATAGTGCTTTAGGTGGGCTGATTGGATTTGTTGGGTTTGGATTTTACGGTGGGAGTATTTATGGCGGAATTTCAAGTGTTCACAAAAATAATAAAGAAATTATTAAAACTCGTGTTGATAGGATTCGACAAAATATAGAAGCTAAACAAAGCCAAAGCCAATATAGCATATATCCAAACCCGTTAGATAGCGAATCTGACTCCTATTTTTACGATAAGAAAAACAAAAGCAGCGGACATAAGATACCGTTGCTCTCTATAAAAATTCCATTCTAAATTTTAATAAGACTTAATCTAATTCAATCTTTCAGCCGATTTATAACCCCTTACTTTTAAAAAATGGTGCATATTTCATGTCGCATTTCATTATGTGATCTTTAAGCCATTGAGTGAGAAAATTCATAAGATCAACAGATAAAGAGGCTTTGCCAACCTTAAAATCGTTTTGAAATGCCACAACTGTCTTAACAAGTTCTTCATGTAGTTTCTTATGATCATTATATTCAGGATAGTTATACTCTTTAAAGAGCTTCTCTTCATGCCCAAAGTGATATACCGTATATTCTGCAAGGCTATCCAAAATTGCCCCTGATTGCTGTATTCCAACTTTTTGTTTCATAGCTTTATGCAACGCATTAACCATTCTGATAAGCTCTTTATGCTGAACGTCAATCTGCTCAATACCAGTGGCAAATTTTGGTCCCCATGTAATAAGATCAAATACCTTCTCTTCAATTTTGTTAGTATTATCAAGATGATCTGTAGATACTCTAAAGACACTTATCATATCCCTAAGTTTATAGGAGAGATCAGATAAATCTTTTGCACTTAGATTCATCTGGCTACTCTTCTGAGACATAGTTTCAGCTACGTTATTAACAACATGAACATCTTTTGCAATCTGCACTGAAACTTCTGATGTTTGTGCAACATTTTCATTAACTTCACCAATTCCTTGAGATGCTTGTTGAATATTGTCAGAAACTTCAGTTGCTGCTGCTGATTGCTCCTCTATAGCCGCCGCAATAGTAGCAACGATATCGTTCACCTCCACAATAACTTCAGAGATATTGCCAACCTCTGACACTGTCTCTTCAGTTGAATGTTGGATACCAGTTACCTTATTTCTTATGTCATGGGTTGCATTTGAGGTCTGAGTTGCAAGATGTTTAATCTCACTTGCTACAACAGCAAAACCTTTACCAGCCTCCCCTGCTCTTGCAGCTTCAATAGTAGCATTTAAAGCAAGAAGATTAGTTTGAGCTGCTATTTCTGTAATAACCTCAGTAATTTTTGAGATTTCTCTTGCAGCCTCTCCAAGCAGCTTTACCTTTTCTGACGCAGTTTCAACGCTTGAAGTTGCTTTTTCAGATATAAATCTTGCTCTTGAACAGCTTTGGGCAACTTCGTTTAGGGTTGATTTCATCTGACTTGCTGAATCTGCAACAATACTTAAGTTAGTTGATGATTGCTCACTTGCAGCGGCTACAGACCCCATGTTTGCACTCATCTGTTCAGATGCGGCGGCAACTGTATTTGCCCTCATTGATAGGTCTTCAGAATCTTCTAAAAGCTGCTCTGCAACTGATAAAACTTCAGCAGATGCCGCAGTAACAGTTTGAGCATTCTGGCTTATGTCAACTATTATGTTGTTCATTCTTGAAACAAAAGCATTGAACCAACCCGCAAGCACTCCTATCTCATCAGTTCTCTTAACTTGAAGTCTTTTGGTAAGGTCTCCTTCACCTTCGGCTGTATCTTTAAGTCCTAACGATATCTCGTTTATTGGATTTAATATCACAAATTTGAATAAAATAGCCGTAGAGAGAAGTATCATAACACAGCAAACCAAACCAATAATTATAATTATCTTTGTAATATCAGAGTTGACAGTTTTAATAGAGTTAGTAAGCAGATTAGAGGTCTCTTTTATAGAGCTGGTGTTATTTTTATGCACGGCTTTAAGTTCAGTCTGGAGATTACTTACAACTTCACCAGATTGGTTATTGATTATAGTTTCAATGCTTTTTGAATTACTCTTTTTATATAAATCAAACCTTGACTCAAGAGCTTTTATTTCCTTATCAACGGCATCTCTTGAAACACAAACCACGATTTTCCCTTTAGGAATACCAAAAAATTTAAGCTCTTTTTCATGAATAATAACTGTTGAATCCTTTTTAGATTCGGAAAGGACGATCTCAACATCGCTTGTCCCTTTACCTTGCTGAAGATACTTGTCAATTCTATCATCTACATAGTCAACATCTTCTATCATTGGCTTTCCATCAGCATCAATAAAAATAGCGTAAATTACCTCGTCAGATTTTGTTACAACAGAAGCAAATTTTTTAACTTCCGTGTAATTTTCCTCCATAAGCATAGGTTGTGTAATCGTATAGAGAAGCTCAGCAATTATTTTTGCGTTAGTGTTCAGAAGCCCATCCATACCCTTTTTTAATAACTCTTCCTCTTTTGTAATGGCTTTCTCAGTTGATTCTGAAATATTGGATACAGCCTGCTGTTTCATGTTATCAAGTGATGTTGTCAGATCAGACTCAAGTGTGGCAAACTGCTTTTCTGTTTTTGCACCTGTTTTTTTAAGCATTGAATCAACTGTGGCAATAACATCTCCAAGAAGAGAAGTTTGAGCTTTTACAGTAAAAAAAGAGAGACCTGCAAAAGAGAGAATCAGTATAGAAACAAGTATAACAAGTATTTTAATTGTAAGGCTTTTGTTGATAAAAGAAATCATAATTTATTATCTCCTAAAAATTTTTTTAAACATCTTTATTATCTAAAACACCCATGCTTTTCTTTGTCAATATAAATTCAAGGCTATTATCCAATGAGCTTGTAGCTTGAATATTTAGAGGAATATGAATCTCCTTACCATATTCATTAGAGTAGCTTGACATCATACTTAGAAGCTCTTTTATAGGGTTTAATATCATAAATCTAAAGATGAGAACCGTGGTTATAAGTATTACTACACAACAAAAACCACCCACCACAACAATCAATCTTGTTATATTTTCATTTACTGTTCTAACAGAATTTTTGAGAAGATCGGCTGTATCTTTTATGGCAAGTGCATTGTTTTGATTTACACTTTTTAGTTCTGCTTTTATACTGCTTACAACTTTACCTGATAAGCTGTTGATAACAGTTTGAATAATATTGGTATTACTCTTTTTATATAATTCAAACCTTGATTCAAGCAATCTTATCTCTTTATCAATTGCATCTCTTGAAACACATAAAATTATTGACCCTTTAGGAATACCAAAATATTGTAATTGCTTTTCGTAAACAAGAACAGTAGGGTCTTTCTTAGACTCAGCAAGGACAATATCAACATCATTTTGCCCATTGCCTTGTTGAAGGTATCTATCAATTCTATCATCAACATAATCTACATAATTAACAAGAGATGTTCCGTTAACATCAAAGAAAAGGGCATAAATGACCTCATTTGATTCAGTTACAGTAGCTGCAAACTTTTTTACTTCATCGTATTTCTCTTCCATAAGTATTGGTTGTGCAATCGTGTGTAGAAGATCAGCAAGAATCTTTGCATTGCTGTTTAGAATCTCATCCATACCTTTTTTTAAAAGCTCTTCTTCCTTTGAGATGGCTTTCTGAGTTGATTCTGATATATTTGCAATAACCTGTTGTTTCATACTTTCAAGCGAATCTGTAAGATCAGACTCAAGAGTTATAAACTGTTTTTGGGTCTCACTTCCCGTGTTGGTTAATCTAAGGTCAACTGTTTGAATCATATCTTCAAGTAGTGATGTTTGAACTTTTACGGTAAAGATTGATAAACCAGCAAATGAGAGAATAAGGATTGAGATCAACATGATTAATATTTTTAGCGTAAGACTTTTTTGTATAAAAGAGATCATGAAGCTCTTTTCCAGAAAAATGGATAGTTGTAATAAGAGAGACTGCTATTAAAAATACAGGGATTTTATTTGATGATAAATTTTTCGTCCTAAGCTAAAGCCATGGGCTGATATACTGTAAGCGGTTATAAATTTAAGTTTTATGCTATTTATACTTTAAACGGTCATAAACTTAGCTTTTATATATACAAGACTCAATTTATGACCGAGAGCAGTATAAAGATTTGACAACTTTTAAAAAGTTGTCAAATCTATGGCTTAAAAGTGTTCAAAGGCAAAATTACTGTTCAAAATATAACTATTGAGATAACTATTGAGACAACTGTTTAGTAGAATAGTTAATTGTATTCTTTAATGTAAAGCATTCACGTTTTTTTTTGTCAATAAAAAATTAATGGAGAATTTTTAGCTATAGTATTATAAAAATAAACCTTAAAAAGGAGAAAAATAATAGATGAACTTCTGGCAAGACCATTCATTGGAATACCTTGAAATGGCATTTAGTTATGATCGTATGGAGAGAGTTGAAAATCCTGATGGATATGGCATAAGAACGGGAGATTGTGGAGATACTGTTGAATTTTTTATAATGGAAAAAGATGGTGTTATTGATTCAATATCGTATTACATCAATGGATGTAAAAACACCAATGCCTGTGCAAACACTGTTATAAAAATGGCTGAAAAGAAGAAGATAGAAGATGCTTGGGAGATTACTCCAGAATCAGTTGCAGAGTACCTAAAAACATTACCAAAAGATGAAATCCACTGTTCAGAACTTGCGGTAGGTGCTTTTTATTTAGCTCTACAAAACATCAAAAAAGAGTAAAAAGTAAGTAGATAAGTGCTATTTGGGGATGATAAATAATTTTGATAATCTTGATAAAATGAATATACGGAACTTTTCAGGTTTATGAGAAATAAAATTACATTAGTAATTGGCGGATGTAGAAGTGGAAAAAGTAATTATGCTCTTAATTTAGCGAATCAAATTTCAGGGAACTCAAAAGTTTTTATGGCAACATCAGTGCCGACTGATAGAGAGATGGAAGAGCGTGTTACAAAACACCAAATTGAGAGGGGAAAAGATTGGATTACAGTTGAAGAGCCGATTGAGATTTCTGAAGCAATTAAGAACTTTGATATAAATAACAGCTCAAATGATAAGAACTTCATACCAGCAGATGTTATTTTGATTGATTGCCTTACCTTGTGGGTTTCAAATCTTATGTTTAATAATTTTGATGATAGAAAAATAGCAACTGTTATACAAGAGCTTCAATATACACTTACATCATCTTCACTGCCTATATTCTTGGTTTCAAATGAAGTTGGAATGGGTATTGTTCCTGAAAATGGATTAGCACGCCGTTTTAGAGATATTGCTGGTATGGTAAATCAAAAGATTGCACAGACAGCGAATCAAGTTATTTATATGGTTGCAGGAATTCCAATGACAATAAAATCTGTAGATTGATTAGAGCCTTTTTTTCAATAACATATTCGGAGGATAAAATCTTAAATTGAAAAATATGAAAAAATATATCGTTGCTATCTGTGGAGCATCTGGAGCAATTTATGGTATCAGGCTTATAAAAGCATTGATGGAGAGACCATACCATGTAATTGTTATGATTTCAGATGGTGGTTTAAGAGTGTTTGAGCATGAGACGATATTCAATGGGCAAAGCCCGTTAAAAGATTTTCTTGCACTTGAAGAGACTAAATTCCATGATGATGCAACTCTTGAGGTCTTTAGCCAGCATGATATGTTTGCCGAACCTGCCAGCGGTTCGTTTATACATAGTGGTATGGCGATTGTTCCATGTTCTATGAAAACACTTGGCTCTATTTCATCTGGACTTGCAGATAATCTAATAACTCGTTCTGCTGACGTATGTTTAAAAGAGAGACGACCTTTAATACTTGCCCCTCGCGAAACCCCTTTAAGTCTTATTCATCTTGAAAATATGACAAGAGCTTGTAGAGCTGGGGCTACAATTCTACCTCCTTGTCCATCATTTTACACATTTCCATTAACAATTGAACAGCTATGCGACACAGTTGTGGCAAGGATTTTAGATCACCTTGGTGTTGAACATGATCTTGTTCAAAGATGGAGTAACCGATAGGTCTTAAGCCATAAAATGAAAACAATTGAAGATACAACAACGAGTCTTGATATTGTCAAAAATATAAAATCAGCAGGATTTAAAGCGTTTTTTGTCGGTGGTTTTGTACGTGATTTATTAATAGGTATAAATAAAGAAAAAATGTCAGATTTAGACATTCTTACCAACGCATCTGTTGAAGATATTATAAAGATATTCGGCTCCCAAAATGTAAAACAAGTTGGAAAGTCCTTTTCAATCTGCTTAGTTAATGGGATTGAAATAGCCTCATGTAGAGCAGATTCTTACAGATCGTCAGAGTTATCGAAAATTTCTCAATCATCAAAGTCAAAGCTATATGATTCTTTCCCAGAATGCGATCTTGCTCATAGAGACATTACAATCAACAGTATGGCTTTGGACCCTTTGACCAATACAATTATTGATCCATTTAATGGCAGAAAAGACCTTGAAGATAAGATTATCCGTTTTACAGGCTCGCCAGAAGAGAGAATCTTTGAAGACCCGCTTAGAATGGTTAGAGTATGCAGATTTGCCTCAATGATTCAAGGAACAATTGACTCTTCAACTCTTTCAAGTATTGTTAAACATCGTCATCTTGTTACTAAAAGTGTTGCACCAGAAAGATTACGCAATGAGATTATAAAGGCAATGGCTTATAAAAAGCCTTCTCTATTTTTCAAAGCATTGAATAGTGCTAAACTTCTTGAATTTATATTTCCTTCTCTTAGCAGATGTTGCGAGCTTGATGGAGGTCCCCATCATGGAGAGACAGTGTTTGAACATTGCTTAATGTCTGGTGATGCACTATCTCCTCGTAACCCAATTCTTCGTTTGGCAGGATTTCTTCATGATGCTGGTAAATATGATGCAGCCCAAATAAAAGATGGACAGCTTACATTTATTGACCATGAAAAGATGGGACAATCTATAATTTATGATCTTGAGAAACTAAGATTTAGCTGTGAAGAGATAAATTTTATAGATTCTGTAATTAAAACCCACATGCGTCCTCTAAAAGCTGATTCAACCCCTAAAGCTGTCAGAAGACTTTTAGCTTTTCTAAAAGAGCATGGTGTTGAATGGCAGACATTTATGCAGATGAGAATTGCTGATAAATCTGCCAATTTAGCTAAAAAACCATACACTCAAGAAGATATTAAGCTCAGGGTAGGTAAAATTTGGAATGAGCTTAAGAATGCGAACCTTAAAGGTGCCTCTCTTCCTCTATCTGTTAAAGAGCTTGCCATTTCAGGAGATGATGTGATGGAGATTCTTAACATCTCTCCAAGCCCTGAAGTTGGCAAGGTTATGAATTATCTTTTTGAGTCTGTTCTTGATGAGCCATGTTTAAATAAGTTTGAGATATTGAAAGAGTTGGTTATTACGTATAATTCCAAAAATTAACGGTTCTAAACTTTTTAAATAGCATCTTACACTAACCCCATAGCAAATTTTTGAATACACTCAGGATACAACTCCCACTCCAACGCAAGACCTTTTTGTTTTACAATCTCTAAAGTATCTCCATCTTCAATTTGAAATGCACGCTGTCCAATAATTGGACCTGTATCTTCACCATAATCTATATAGTGAACTGTGCAACCTCCAACCTTACAACCATATCTGAATGTATCTCCATAACCATCGGTTCCGGGAAATGCTGGTAAAAGTGCTGGGTGGATATTCATTATTTTATGTTTTTGCGAAATAGAATTAGATTTATTTAATATGTTTTCATCTAAAATGTTGTTGTTGCTGCATAAAACATTGTTCTCTTGACCTGAAATGGTGTTGATGGCGTTGGTAATACGATCAATAAAATATGGTGTAAATGTTCGCATAAAACCCGCAAGAACAAGAAGATCAATTTTGTATGGAATAATTATATTAAGAAGCTCTTTTTCTGCTACAGCCCGTGTTTTTAAGAAAAACTCAATTTTTTGCATTTGCTCTTTATTTAGGTCTCTATTACTTATAAGTTGCTGCTTTGCTTTTATCTCTTCAATATTGAAGTCGTTAGGTAAAACTAAAGATGATAGATTTTCTTTTGCACCTTTTATAATCTTCTTGTAATCAACAACAAAGGTGTCAATTCCTGCTTTTTTTGCACGTTCAAGCCCTTTGACGCCTGCTACATCAGAGCCTGTAAACACAATTTCACCATAAATTTTTCCATTAGCACAACTATCAATTATAGCTTGTAGATTTGTGCCGCCACCTGATATTAATGTTCCTATTTTTATTTTTTTTTTCACGATAAACCTCATTTAAAAGGAATTTTTCATTATGTTGACAAAGGATAGTTAAAACAATATATAGATAAAATAGTATTTGTATTATTCCTAAGCATAATATTTAAAAAATAGACATCAAAAAGTATTTTAAACAACAGCTCTTTTAGAAGGTGTTTTATAAAACCAACATAACATAAGGAGAGGATAAATGTCAGGAAATATTATAGAAATAGATGATGATGCTTTTGATAGTGAAGTTATTAAATCAAATATACCAGTAATGGTTGATTTTTGGGCTCCTTGGTGCGGACCTTGTAGAGCAATTGCACCTACGATTGAGGCTTTAGAGAAAAGTTATGCTGGCAAGGTTAAGTTTGTAAAGGTCAATGTTGATGAAAATCCCCAGTCTCCTTCAAAATACGCTATACAGGCAATACCAACGCTTATTTTCTTCAAAAATGGTCAAGTTGTTGAGCAGATAACTGGAATGGTTGCAAAGTCAAAATTAGAAGAGGCAATTGATGCTCTCCTATAAGTTACGTGAAGGAGTTGATTGCAGGAGGATTTTGAAATAGATGGCACAGGCAGATTACGAACTTGTGATAATTGGCGGAGGACCTGCTGGACTTACCGCTGGAATATACTCCGCCAGAGCAAGAATGAATGTTGTGCTTTACGAAAAGGCAGCTTTGGGAGGACAAGTAATTGTCTCTGATTGGATTGAAAATTACCCCGGCTTTCCTGATGGTATCAGCGGCTATGATTTAAGCGAAAAGATGCTTAATCAGGCCAAGAATTTGGGGCTTAACATTGAGTCTGAAGATGTTACAGCAATTGAAGTTGATGGCGATAAAAGAATAGTTCATCTTGGTAAAAATAGAAAAGTAACCACAAAAGCTGTGATTATTGCAACTGGTGCATCTCCAAGAAAGTTAAATGTTGGAGAGTCAAAGTTTATGGGTAAAGGGGTATCGTTTTGTGCTACTTGCGATGGACCTTTTTTCAGAGATAAAACTGTTGTTGCTGTAGGTGGTGGTGATACTGCTGTTCAAGAATCTATATTTCTTACACGATTTGTAAAAAAACTCTATTTAGTTCACAGGCGTGATCAACTTAGAGCCACTAAAATACTTCAAGAGCGGGCATTTAAGAATGAGAAAATCGAATTTGTCTGGGACTCTGTAGTCTCTGGTATGGATGGTTTCTTTTCTGTAGAAAATGTTAAGATTAAGAGTGTTAAAACAGGTGAAGAGAGAAATATCAAAGCAGATGGATGTTTTATCTGGGTTGGTATTACACCTAACACCGATTTCTTACAAGCCAATATTGTTCCTAAAAAATCCAATAATATAAACAATATAGACGCTCACATTGCTACAGAGCAAGAAACAGATAATAGCGGAATAGTTAATGTGGCTAATCTACTAAAGATAGATGATAGCGGCTTTATACACACAAACGAATATATGGAGACATCTGTTCCGGGTATTTTTGCTGCTGGTGATGTTAGAACTACGCCACTCAAACAAATTGCAACTGCTGTTGGTGATGCTGCAATTGCCGTAATGTCTGCTGAACATTACATTGAAAAGTTGCAAGATTAAAAAGCACCTATTTGAAAAATGGAAAGCATTCATTATTAAAACCATACCAAACGATAAAAATAAACAAATAATTTACAACAAAATAAGCTGGAGTAATACCAGCTTATTTTGTTTGTATGTTGCCTTGTTATAATAAAAGATTCATTTCTGCATATTTCAACTTTAATTAATGGTGTCATAAATGAAAACCAATATTCTAATTTTAATTTCAACAGCTTTTTTGATTCTAATTTCAGGTTGTTCATGGTTTACTTCAGAAGATCATGAAATGGAAAAGAGTGCAAAAGAGCTTGCAACTCAAGGAAGTCTTGAATTTAGAGAAGAGAACTACAAAGAAGCGATTAAATCTTTTACAACTTTGAGAGATTGGTATCCATTTAGCCAATATGCGATCTTAGCAGAACTTAAGATTGCAGATGCTCATTACAAACTTGAAGATTATGAAGATGCAAGAGCAAGCTATGAAGAGTTTGAAAGTCTCCATCCAGAAAATGAGGCAATTCCCTATGTAATCTACAGAATAGCTATGTGTTGGTATAACCGTATCGAAACAGTTGACAAAGATCAAACACCTGCAAAAAAGGCTATGGATGAGTTTCAACGTCTTGTTAGCCGTTTTCCTAACGATTCACATACTCCAAAAGCTACTAAAAAGATTAAAAAATGTATGGAGAGTCTTGCAAACCATGAAGAGTATATTGCCATTTTTTATTTAAAAAATGAAAAATATAAAGCTGCTATCAAACGATTTGAAGAGATATTTGCTCTATATCCTGATACTGAGGCTGGGAAGCGTGCCATGCAAAACATTGATAACATTGTAAAAATTCAAAAGAAAGAATAGCTATTACCCAACTTTTATTTAGCAAATTTACACTCTGAAAGGTCATAAATTGAGGTTTTAATCTTTTTGTTCTATTACCAAATACCATAAACGATCGGTTGTAATTGTAGTAGTAAGGTTTAACCATGGTTAAACCCTACTACAATAAAACAGCTCAATTTATTCCCACTTTGAGTATATATTTATCAGCGACCAAACTCAAACTACAAAGGAGATTAATATTAATGAACCACGATTTTCTTTTGAACATTGGAGATCAGCTCTCTTACCTTCACAAAGATGGACTTTATAAAAATGAGAGAGTTATAACTTCGCAGCAACAGGCTGATATTAGAGTAAGATCATCATCAATAATGCCAAATAAGCAAAAAATAGAAGAATTAAATGTTATAAATTTTTGTGCAAATAACTATCTTGGGCTTGCCAATAATAAAGAGATTATACAAGCAGCAAAAGAAGGGCTTGATAAATATGGTTTTGGTATGGCTTCTGTGAGATTTATTTGCGGCACACAAGATATTCATAAAGAGCTTGAAAAGAGTTTAAGTGATTTTCTTAAAACTGATGACACGATTCTCTATTCATCATGTTTTGATGCAAATGGCGGGCTTTTTGAAACGCTCTTCCAAGAAGATGATGCAATTATTAGCGATGCCCTTAATCATGCAAGTATAATTGATGGAGTAAGGCTTTCAAAAGCAAAACGTTTTCGTTATCGCAATAATGATATGAGCGATCTTGAGACACAATTGAAGGCATCACAAGATTGTAGATTTAAGGTTATTGCTACAGATGGTGTATTTTCAATGGACGGTATTATTGCTAACCTTAAAGGTATTTGCGATCTTGCAGATAAATATAATGCCCTTGTAATGGTTGATGATTCACATGCAGTTGGTTTTATTGGAGAAAATGGAGGAGGAACTCCTGAATATTGTGGTGTTCAAGGCAGAGTCGATATAATAACAGGAACACTTGGAAAAGCTCTTGGAGGTGCTTCTGGAGGATATACCAGCGGAAGAAAAGAGATTATTGAGTGGCTACGTCAGCGATCACGCCCATATCTATTTTCCAATACACTTGCACCATCAATTGCTGCTGCTTCTATTAAAGTCCTTGAAATATTACAAAAAAGCGACAATCTAAGGATAAAACTTAAAGAGAACAGTCGATATTTTAGAGATGAGATGAAAAAACTTGGATTTACCTTAGTGCAAGGAGATCACCCAATTATTCCAGTCATGCTTGGTGACGCTATTCTTGCAGGTAAGATGGCAAATCTTATGCTTGATGAAGGAATCTATGTTGTGGGCTTCTCTTTTCCAGTAGTTCCTAAAGGTGCGGCACGTATCCGCACTCAAATGTCTGCTGCCCATGAAAAGGAGCATCTTGATAAGGCAATCTCTGCATTTGCAAAGGTGGGAAGAGAGTTAGGAGTGATATAGAACACATTTTAAACATAAAGATTTGACAACTTTTAAAAAGTTGTCAAATCTTATGAAAACAGTCTTGTAAAGACAATCTTATAAAAAAGTTTAACCGATTTAAAAAAAAATTAGCAGAGAATATCTCTATTAATCTCCTTAACCGTTGTCTGACCCGTCATAAACATCGCTTTTCTAAAGACCTTTTTAATATGGTCAAGGTGAATCTTAACCCCAAGTGTTCCAGCCCCAACTGATGCCCTAATAATATCTCTGCCAAGCAACACTGCATCAGCCCCAAGTGCTATCATCTTAAGAACATCATAACCAGTTCTAATTCCGCCATCAGCAGTTATAAGCACCTTTCCTTTAAGAGCGTCTGCAATTTTAGGTACAACTTCGGCAACACCTGGTGTTGAGTCAAGAACTCTGCCACCATGATTTGATATAGATATAACTTTTACTCCCACATCTGCACATAATTTTGCATCTTCAAGAGCCATGATTCCCTTTGCTATAAATGGAAGTTTAGTAAACCCAACAAGCTCTTTAATATCTTTTTCACTCTTACGGAATACTGGTTGACCGTGACGTGCCATAATTGTGGAACCACATCCATCAAGATCAACTCCTACAGCAGGGCAGCCTGACTCTTCAGCCATTGATATAAGCCGTTTAAGAACATCTTGCGATCTTGGTTTAAAAATAGGTATGCCAGCACCTTTTTCCTCTTTTAACACATCAAGAGCTGGATTATTTTCAGGTGTATAAAACCAAGTATCACCTCTCCAGCCAATTGTCCCAGCTTCTTTGCACCCTCTTACAACTGCACGGCAAAAATCTTTTTCAGCCATTGCATCGTTATATTTTTCAATTCCAGCAGTTGATGAACCCATAACAGGAAAATCAAGTTTTATTCCAAGAAAATCAATTGATGTATCAGGCTCTGTATGCTCTCCTACCACTCTCATCTTAAGTTTTATATTCATTAGAGATTGGACATTATTTTTAAATGAGACGCCTTGACCAGCTCCACCAAATCCAATTGGTTTTCCATAAGCCTCTTTTTGGCAAATTTTATCAAAATTACCATCACAAAGTGGATATGCAGCACACAATCCTTTGAGTCTTTTTCTGGCACTGTCTCTTACATCTTCTGGAGTTGCTGGCATTCCCTCTTCAATATTTAAAAAAACTCTTCTGTCTGCAAGACAGTCAGGACAATTTTGTGGAGTTTCACCCTGCTCCATTTTTAAATGACAGTTTGTGCAATACCATGTAGTCATAATATCAAATTCCTTTTTTAAATATTTTTATCTGTACGTTTAAATCAAAACTCTTTGTATTTACTATCAAAAATAGCCTTAATATCCTCAATAACCATATAAAGAGCTGGAACAAGTGCAAGAGTAATCACAGTTGCAAAAAGAATTCCACAACCAAGTGAGATTGCCATTGGAATCATAAATCTTGCCTGTCTTGAAGTCTCAAAGATCATTGGGGCAAGACCTCCAAATGTAGTCAGGGTGGTCAACATAATTGGTCTAAAACGCTGCACACCAGATTGCGTAATAGCTTCAAAAGCAGATATTTTTTCTTCTGGCAAATTTATTGCATTTTCCCTTCTCTTGCGATTTGCAAAATCAACCATAACAAGAGAGTCATTTACAACTACCCCTGAAAGTGCAACCAAACCAAACAGACTCATAAGTGATAATGGGTAACCAAGCATAATGTGTCCAAGAATCGCACCAACAATACCAAATGGAATAGCACTCATTATAATCATTGGCTGGATATAGCTTTTAAATGGTATTGCTAAAAGTGCATAAATGCCTAAGAGAGCCATCATAAGCCCTTTTATTAAACTTTGTGTGCTTTCTCTTAAATCTGCATGACGCCCTTGAAGCTGATTTTCAAGACCCGGAAACTCTTCTTTTAATCGCGGCATTATCTCATCGTTTACCACAGCAACTATTCTATCAGTCTCATCTCTTGGAACAACATTTGCCGATACTGTGCCTATCCTTCTTCCTTCTCTTCGCTCAATTGTTGTATATGCCCTACCCCGCTCCATTGTAACTACATCTTTAAGCAGAGCCTCTGTTCCGTCAGGGGCATGAATAATCAAAGTTTCAAGGCTGTTTTCATAGATTCTCTCATTTTCAGGAAGGCGGACTCTGATAGTAACTTCATTTCTGCCTCGCTGGACATTTAGAGCTTCAGCACCATAAAAGGCGTGTCTTACCTGAAGTGCTACATCTTGAGACCTAAGCCCCATTGCAAGCCCTTGAGGCAGCATTTTAAAGTCAAACTGCTCCTTTCCACGAGCAGAGCCGTCATCAATATCTTTTGTTGCTGGAAATGAGCCAAGTGCTTGAGCCAATTTTTCGCTTGCAGCTTTAAGTAAATTAATATCGCGGTGTGTAAGTTCAATTGTAAGACCAGCACCAGCACCAGGTCCACCTCTATCTGCTTCAAAAATTATAGATTCTAGCCCAGCTATCTCTCCTACAGCATCTCTCCATGCCTCAACAACCTCTGTAGTTGATATTGGACGAACATCAGGAGATGTAAGGATAATACCAGATTCAATAACATTTTCCTCAACAGTTCCATAAAATCCACGTGATAATTTATCTCCGCCATTTTGAGCAATTACCTTTTTTGCTGCATCAGAGATAGTGTCTAAGACTTGAGCTATCTCTTCGTCTGAAGAGCCATAGGTAAGAGTCGCGGTTACATAAGCATAATCAGACTCTACGCGAGGCATCAATGTAGTTGTGATCCTTCCGCTCTTTACATATCCAACCACTGAGATTAATAACGCTATGGCAACGGCAACAGTAATATATCTGTTTCTAACTACAAATATCACAAAAGGTTGATATATCTTTGAGACAAATTTAAGTAAGCCATTGCTGATATATTGCTGTTTTGAATTTATCCAACTCATTAGCCTGCTGGGTTTACCTATATGACTTAAATGGGCTGGCAATATAAATAGACTCTCCACAAGAGAGACCGAAAATACGGCAATTACAACAACAGGAATAATCCAGTAAAATTTACCCATAATACCAGGAACAAACATTATAGGGATAAATGAGACAACATTTGTAAGAATACTAAACACAACAGGCACACCAACCTCAAGAGTTCCAGCAATTGCAGAATCAATACCGCTTTTGTTTTGCATATTGGAATAGACACTCTCTCCAACAACGATAGCATCATCAACAACAATTCCAAGAGTTACAATAAAAGCAAACATTGAGACCATATTGATTGAAAAATCAGTTGTTGATAAGAATATAAAAGAGCCAAGAACCGATACTGGAATGCCCATTGATATCCAAAATGCTAAACGGATTTCTAAAAAAAGTGCAAGTGATACAAAAACCAATATAAGTCCAAATAGTCCATTATTTATAAGAAGTGTGGCTCTTTGCTCAAATACCTCTGAAGAGTCATTTACCAAACCAATAAAAACACCTTTAGGAAGTCCAGTTTTAAATATTTCAATTTTTTCTTTAACTGTATTTGCAAGTTGAATAGGTTTCTCTTTTCCAACTCTATAGACCTCTAACATAATGGCTGGTTTTCCATTAAATGTTCCATATTTGTTAGAGTCAGAAAAACCCTCTTTTATTGTGGCAATATCTTCAAGCAGAACTTTTGAGCCATCATTAGGTGTAATGAGCGGAATTATCGCATATTCTTTTGCCAAATCTTTTCGCTCTTTCATGCGAACCATGATCTCTCCGCCACGAGTTTTGATACTTCCGCCCGGCAGCTCAATCGCTGTTGTTCTTATCTTTGTGGCAACGTCATTTAAAGTTAATCCATAACGTCTTAAATTTTCCTGCGGCACTTCAACATGAATTTCATAATCTCGAATCCCTTTGAGTTCAACCTGTGTGATCCCGCCATCTTGAATTAATGTATCTCTTAAATCTTCAGCAATCTGTCTTAAAACTGCTGGCTCAATATCGCCATATATAGCATGAGTTGTAACCTCTCGTCTTCTATTGACAACCGTAATTACTGGAGTTTTAGCCTCTTCTGGTAAAGATGTTATTGCTCTTACTTCGCTCTCAACATCTTGTGCAAATGTTTTGGTGTCAGTATCTTCTAAAACTTCAATATTTACCATTGCCATTCCTTCTGAAGCTGTGGAGTTTATCTCTTTAACTCCATCAACTCCTTGAACAGCCTCTTCAATGGCAAGAATAATTCCCCGTTCAACCTCTTCAGGGCTTGCTCCTGGATAGATAACAGATACATTGACCATACCCATCTCAAACTCAGGAAACACCTCTTGACGGATATTGGTCGCTAAAATAAGACCTCCTACAAGAAAAAAGAGCATAAGAAGATTTGCAGCTACAGAATTACCCGCCATCCAAGGTATTGCACCGTTATATTTTTGAATATAGTTCTCCATACCCATTTTTATTCACCGCTTTTTATTCAACACTGCCATTATTTTTTTTATTTTGCTTAAATTTGTTATCTTTTTTATCAATATTTTGTCCAACAGCAGGATCATATATCTTAACAATCATACCATTAACTGGAGAAGATAATTCAGAAATGACAACTCTATCACCAGATTTCACGCTATCTTTAATATAAACCGCTTCTCTATCTTTCCACAAAACATCAATATTTTTTATAACAAGGATATCGTTTTTATTATCTACTCCGTTATCTGCAAGCCAAATTTTATCTCCGTCTCTGACAGCAGCTCTTGGAAGTTTAAATACATTCTCAATAGTTTTACCCTGAATATCAGCCTGAACATAACTATCTATAAGCAGAGGAATCTTTTTATTAGAAATGGTGTTGTTTTGATTTATCATTTTACTTTGATTGTTTTGGCTTATGGTTTTCTTTTCTTTTTGATTTAAAGATTCACTCTGCTTTAAATAAAGAGGGTCTTCAATAGTTATTAAGAGCTTTGCAAGCCTGCTTTTATCGCTTAGTTTTCCGATAAGCCTGATAACAAAGCCCTGATACTTTATTCCATCTGCTGTGGTTATTATAACATCGCTGCCTCTAAGGCTGTTGTCAGCAGAAAAATCAATCCATTTGAGTTGATCAACTGGAACGGCTGTCTCCACACGATATTCATCAATAGCCGCAATAGTTGCTAAAGGCTCTTGAGACGATATTTGGGATCCCTCTTGAATAAGAACATCAATAATAGTGCAGTTAAATGGCACTTTTACAGTTGTTCGTTCAAGGTTTAAACGTGCTTTTTCAATATCAACTTTGATTGAGGCAATATCTGCCTTGATCTGTTCAAGCTGTGGCACTCTTAATGCAAGGTCTGAATTTCCTATCATTTTTCCTGATGTATTTTGCATAAGCCTTAATTCTGCCCTTGCAACATCTTGTTTGCCCATCTCTAATTTTAAAGATGCCTCAGCCTTTGCAAGCATAGCTTCTTGCTGCTTTAAAACAAGTTCAAAATCTTTAGGATCAAGTTTTACAATTACATCACCTTTTTTATAAATGCCACCCGGAATAAATTCAGGTGATGTTTCAATAACAAAACCACCTACCCTTGCTTTAAGAGATATGGTTTGAGAAGAGATAACTTTGCCCATTGAATTTATAATTACAGAATGGTCAATTGGTTGAAGAATGATTGTCTCAACAAGCGGCGGAGGAATAACTGGTTTAATACGTTTTGCAACTGGTTTTGTATCATAAAGATGCTTTGCAAAAGCAATACCTGCTCCAATAATTAATATGGGCAAAATTAATCTGATTGCTTTAATAAAAAAGTGTGTTTGTTTATGATCTTTATATTCCATAGTTTTTCCATTTTTTAATGCGTTCTAATGAATGAGAATTTAATTAATCTCTAAACTGATAGTAGAGACGCACGTCCGTGCGTCTCTACTCAATTTGTAGAAATTTATGGTGTTATTTTATTCCCATTCCTTAAGATAACTTAAATATTATCTATTTTTATCTATAAATATAACAACTATAACGAACTAACTTTAATTTAAGGTTATATCAAAGCAGACTATCTAATCAAGAGAAAAAGAATTGTAACCAGCCGTTTTTAGGAAGGTTAAACGGAATAGGTCTGTTGATTGATTGCTTTTATTAGGTTGTTGAATTATATTAAAATAGAATGGAGTAAATAGTTACAGCTTAATTATCGTGTTTATAAATAACCTTTTTTAATAAATTATAGGAGTAAGTTATGAAATATTTTCCTCTTAAAACTATTATTTTTTGCATTATCTTTATTCCTTTGTTATCAACCATAACTGTAACAAGAGTTGAAAAGTATTTAAACATATTATATAAAAATAAAATTACTCAGCAAATTAAGGAGTCTAAAAAAAAATCGGTCTTACCTAATGAAAATATCGGAAATGCTGAGACCGTTATTATCCAAAATGCTATAGATACAACTCTTAAAAGTTTTTCACAAAGTGATATTTTTTTTAAATATTTTAATCTTCTACCCAACACCTGTGTAAAAATTAAAGAATATGGAAAAGATGCTCAAGATATTGAGATAACAATAGCAATAAGACACAATACTATTTTATCCAATCTTATATTGAGCATGTATATTGCCATATCTTTATATATTTGCTGTCTCTTTTATAAAAATGCGATTTCAAAACTCAACAAAGAGCATTTAAAGAAGAGAGAGGCTATCTCAAATTTAATGAAAGATGAACAAGAGTATCTTGAGAAACTTGAAGAGCTTAAAAAAGAGCGTGAGGTTCTTACGGAAAAGTTGGCTCAGGCAAAATCAGATTATGAACAAGAGATAAAAATAGCCAAAAATGCTGAGGAAGAGCTATTTAATGAGATTGTTGAGCTTGAAAAAAAGGTTGAAGAAAATAGCGCACTTCAAAGAGAAAAAGAGATTGAGATTGAAGAGCTTAAAAGCCAATTGGAGAAAGTTGAAAAAAGAAAAAATGTAAGTAAAAAGAGGAAATCATCTGATGGAGTTGAGAAACGTTTTTTAAATCTTTATAAAAATGTAGATATGAACAAAAAAGCTATCGAAGGTTTACTTGACCTTGATGATGAAGATATGCAGCTTAAAGCAGAAGAGGTAGTGCACCAGCTAAATGATGATCCATCAGAAGTCCTTGTTAAAAGAAAAGTCTTTACAGGCAAAAAAAATAAAACAGCCTCTTTTGAAGTTCTATTTGCATATAATGGAAGATTATATTTTAGAAACATCGAAGGAAACAGAATTGAGGTATTAGTTATAGGAACAAAAAATTCACAGGATAAAGATATGGAGTTTTTACATAGTATCTAATTATGAGATAAGATTACAAACTATCTTAGTTCCTTTGTAAGGTGCTGAAAATATCTCAAGAGTTCCTCCAGCTAAAGTTGCACGCTCTTTCATGCCAGTCAGCCCTAAACCATGATACTCCTTATCCCCAACAGACGAAAATCCACAGCCATTATCCTCAACAGTTAGAGTTAAATGGCACTTAGAGTCAGCTTTATAATTAAGTTCGTGTGCTGAAATAGTAACTGGGGTTGCTGAAAGATCAACAGAAATTTCTGTAGCTTTTGAGTGTTTAAGAGCATTTGTCAAAGCCTCTTGAGCAATCCTGTAAAGAGATGTTGAAACAGCATCATCAATTTCAGGAATTTCAGTGTGCCGAAATAGAAACCAAACATCTGATCTTTTCTCAAAATCCCGAACAAGAGACTCTAAAGCGTCAACAAGACCGAGATCATCAAGCAGACCCGGTCTTAATCTAAATGCCATAGCCCTAACATCAGCAATAGTATCATCAATCAAGGAGCATATTCTGTTTGCTCTTTGTGCTGCATTTGAGTCAATAGGCTCAAGATATTTTTCAAGCCACACCCCGTCCATTTTCAGAGCTGTCAATATCTGCCCAAGATGATCATGAAGTTCTCGTGCGACTGCACGCCGTTCATTTTCGTGTGTTGCCATTATGTTCCCTGAAAGTTTACGTAACTGATCTTGCACCTGTTTAAGCTCTTGTGTTCGTTCTTCAACCTGTTTTCTTTTAAATATCTCCTGAAGAGCCTTTTTGTAGAGTATAAAAACAGAGATAGCTATAAATATGGATACTATAATAATAACCTGACCTATAATCTTAATAAACGGATCAGCTACCTCTTTTGAAATCTCTTTAACATTTCTTAAATGTACTATTTTCCACCCTTTATAGCCATCAAGTGGCATCTGAGAGTAGAGATATTTTTCCATATTTTTGTCAAACATATAACCTTCACTTAACGGCGTAAACCCTGTCCAGAGCAATTCAATATCACCAAATTGCCGTGTAAGTTTGATTTTTTCAATCTCATCTTGTCCAAGTTCCCACATTAGCATAAGTTTAATCTCTTGCTTATTAGAGATAAATATTATTCCATTTGGATCAACAACTAATAAAATACCTTCTGAGCCAGCAAATAATTTTGATTCAATAAGCTCTACAGATGCCTTCATCACAGCAACTCCTATAATTTCATGGCTCTGAGAGTTATAAACAGGATGACTATAATAAACACCTCTTTTCATTGAAGTCGTTCCAAGAGCAAAATATGTTGAGGGTCTGTCTTCTAATGCCTCCAAAAAATATGGTCTAAATGCAAAATTTTTACCAACAAAACTGTCAGGTTCGCCTCTATTACTTGAAGCTATAGTTGTACCATTTTTGTCCATGAGATAACATACTTCAAGATTCAATGAATATGCAAAATTATCAAGAATGGCGTTAATTTTCTCATAAGAACTTATAAAAGCAGGATTATCTAATTTTATTCTATTATCTGTAGTTAAGGCATTAATACCATTTAGCTTTACTTTATCTATGTTAGATAAAAAATGTTCTAACTCTTCAAGACCAGAGAATGCCTTCACAGGTTTTACATGTTCTGAGAGTGAAGATACAAGCTGCTTATTAAATAGTTCAAGCCTCTTATTGGCATGACTTTCTGCATGTTGAAAAGCAGTCTTTTTAAGAGAGTAATAATACAACCCTCCTCCAGCAGAAGCTGAAAGAACAGCAAGAATTGCAAGAACTGATATAATGATTCTGAGTTTCATGTTTTAGATAATTTTAAAATTGTTATTAGATTCAATATGAAGCCAATGCCATAGACTTAATTTTTTGTTTATTATAACTGACTTTTGTTAAATGCACATTAAAAATTTATGCTATGTAAAACCTGACTAAACTCTTGATATGAAAAAAATAATATCAGCTTTTTAGGAGCTTTAAAACTGACACTATATCTAATATTTCTTGACAATAAGAGATATTAAATATACGGAAAATCTTGGTCAAACGTAGTGTTTAGACCAAGACCAATCTGCTTAATAACAATTCTTAAATTATCAAAAGGGAGGAACCAAGTAATGAAGAAGACGGGCAATTATCTGGTAGTAATGAGTATTGTGGTATTAGCTATTCTTATCAATGTTAATCAGCTATTTGCAGCAGACACATCTTGTAAAACAAGATACCCTATTATTCTTGCACACGGTATAGCAATGAACGATATACCTAATGCTATAGAGTATTTCAACGGCATAAAGACAAGACTTGAATCTAAAGGTGCAACAGTTTTTATCTCTCAAGTTGATAAGATCGCGGCTACTGGGACAAAGGCGTATCAATTTGCAAATTATTTGAATACACAGGTTTATCCAAGAGGTTATGCAAAGGTTAATATCATAGGTCATTCACATGGTGGTATTTATACTAAATACGCAATTAAGTTCTCTTCTTACACAAGCCCTAAATATGGCACAAAAACATGGAGTCTTCCAGCAAGTAAAGTTGCAAGTTTAACTCAGATTGACTCTCCAAATCAGGGTTCTCCTGTGGCAGATTTTGCATTAGGTGCTAATGGTATCACAAGCGGACTTGTAGGTATTGGTGTTGATACTCTATATACTACGGTATTTAAAACTCTTTTTGGTTCAAGTGAATCCGATGTTTATGTAGATGCTTTGGCAAATGCTTATGATCTTTCATTAGATGGTGCCGCTGCTCTTTATACTAAATTGGGTGGAAATAGTGGAATTTCAGGTGTTTATTGTCAGAGCTATATGCACAAAATGAAGTCATTTTTGTGTATGGGAGTTCCTCAGATTGGAGTTGTTCAACTTTTGGCTCTTACCATGCCGATTCAGTGCGGAGCTGACACAATAGGTTATAAGAGCAGTAAAGGTCCTCACATGCCAAGCGATGGTGTTGTAAGCGAAACAAGTGCGAAATGGGCAAACTATCGTGGTATGGAAGATGGCGGACTTTTCCAGATAGCTGGAATTGATCACTGCAATGCAACTGGACTTCCCTATGGATTTACTGGTTTTTTCAGTGCACCAGATAAGTTTGAAGCTATTGTTAAAGATTTAAAGGCAAAGGGATATTAGTTTATATAAATTTACAATATAAAAGATTTACTAAGAAGCGAGATAAGGAGACGTAGAATTGTCAAACCTTTTCTCGCTTTTTTATATATCAAAAGAGAGAAAAGAGGCAAAATAAATGGATAACAATAAAAAGAGTAGGTTTTACTTAATAGGCATATCTATCACTATTTTTATTTTATTGATCGCTGCGATAATTTTTACCTTTATAGACAAAGACCAAAATCACCAATTAAACAACTCTACTTCTGATAAAAAAACTACTCCTATTTTAAACCAGCCAACACCACCTGAAATAAAACCAGATAAAACAGAAAAATTAACAAAAAACAGTAAACAGATTGATAAAGCAGAGTTGAGAAAATCCAAAATATATGCCCTACAACAATCTGAGGATTTTGACATCACTTTAGTAGATAGCTCTTTAAGAGAATATTTTCATTCACTTTATTTCAAATACAGAGACGCAAAAGATAGAGATGATTTTATGGATAAAATAAGGGCGGATTTATTAAGTAAATTTCCAATTGAAACAGCAGAAAAGTTAATAAAAATCTATGAAACTTATATTGATTGCGAACTATCTATTCAAGAAAAAATGCTCCAGTTTGAAAAACCCGAAACTCCAGAAGATATGCTCAATATGGAGAATGAGATATTTGCCTTTAGAAAACACACGTTAGGGGACGAACTTGCCCAAAGGCTATTTGGAGAAGAACACAATATGACATCATTTAAGATAATGAGCAGCCAAATTTATAATGATGATTCTCTCTATGGTAGCGAAAAAGAGGCAAAACTGCGTCAATTGGCAACTGAAATATATGGCGATAAACCTGACGTCTCTATATCTGATAAAACAGGTGAAAGTTTATATCAAGAGAAGTTACTCCTTTATAAAAGAGATTTGGAAGAGATGGACGAAATTGAAAGAAAGAAAAAAATAAGAGAGTTTAGAGAAGAATATATACCTATTGAAGATATTGAGAAGATAGAAGCAGCAGAATTAGAGATTGAAGCTAACGCTAAAAGAGATCAAAATTACAACGAGTCTAAAAATGCTATATTAAATGATTCGTCTCTTAGCGATAGTGATAAAAAAGCAAAAATTTACGAAATTCAGAATCAAATTTACGGCTCTACGGCAGATGAGGTAAGGCGAGGTGAGGAGATGTAAATTTATCCTGTTGTAGTTAGTAACAACAAAAAAAGGTTTGACAATTTTTATAAAATTGTCAAACCTTTTATCAAATAAGAGAGTCAAATAACAAATATTTTTAGATTCAAAATCTTAATTGTCCTAAGAAAAACAGACATCTATTTTTTCACTACAATCCTCTGACCAATAACAATAGAATCTTGAATACTCATTTTATTCATAGCCCTTAATTGCTCAACTGTAGTACTGTATCGTTTACTTATGTTGTACAAAGTATCGCCTTTAGCAACTGTATGATAGGTTGAGCCACCACTGTTTTCTGTTTTTTGCTGTTTCTGTTTATCTGGTGTTTCAGATTTATTATTAGACTTGGTGTTTGCCGCTGTTTTATTTGGAGTAGAGGTCGTTTTCTTTGACTCATCTTGTGCCTTACTACTAACTTTTGTAGATGATTTTGTCTCTACATCTTCTTTTTGTTTAACAACCTCAGGCTTTTTGGTTTCAGATTGTTTAGCTTCAGATTTCGATTTACTGGTATTTTCTAAAGAAGGCGAATCTTCTCGGGCAACTTCTGCCTTTTTAGGGGGCAAAGATGCCACAGTTGTGTTTTTAATGTTATTCACAATTCTATTATTTTTTTCAACATCTCTAATAATATCAGATAACTTATCATCAATTTTATCAACTCTTGCAGTTAAAACATCAAATTTAACAGATAGAGCTGTCTCAACTCTTTCAATTCTTGCAACATAAGGCTTAATGTCAGGCATATCACCTTTTGGCTGCCCCTCTGCATTAGCTTGATTTGCATTTATTGCCTGCAACATCTCCTCAAGTGTAGTAAGTTTCTGCTCAAGAACCTTTACAGTCTCTTCAATTGGAGGATTTTCTTGATCATTTATACTCTTTTCTATATCTTTATCTGCCTCACTTGAAGGTCTAAGAAATACGAAGAATATAATTAATGTAATAATACCAGCACCAATAAATACTAACGATAAATCACTTTTTTTAAGCATTGATTTACCAGTTAAATCTGCTCCAGATGCTATCTTTTTTTTATTTCTACGAATAATATTTTCTCTTAAGAGATCATCTGGTTCTTTCTCTTCTTGTAATGAGTTATAATTTTCCATTTTGTTCTATTATTATCCTTAAACTTAAATATTTTTTTAGATTGTGTAACTAAATAGAAAAAATCTAAATATATACTTCTCTCGGTCATAGGTTGAGCTTTTTATATTTAGTAGAGACGCACGGCCGTGCGTCTCTACAGTTGAACATTTTGTTGGCAAACCTCAATTTATGACCGTTTGCAGTATATAAAACTATAAAAAGACACTAAGTGAAATCATGCTGCCATCTGACCAAGCAAGGAGATCACGTTTTTGGGTTGTGAATTTGCTTGAGCTAATGCAAAAATTCCTGCTGTTCGTAGGTTCTCAATCTGTTTCATGTTCATAGATTCTTGAGCAAGATCAACATCTTTTATTGTGGATTCAGATTGATATGAATTTATCATTCCACTACTTAAACTATTAATTGTAGATTCAAGCTGACTCTGATTTGCACCTACATCGGATCTCATTTTTGAGGTCTGCTCTATTGCATCATCTACCATCTCAATAGAAGATTGACTACTCTCAACGCTTGAAAGGTCAATCTTTGACAAGGAAGATAACCCAGGAGAAGAGTCAGAAAATAGCTTCTGACCATTGAATTGACTACCTTCATATATCTTTCCAAGAGATTCCATTGACTTGGCAATATCTTGTTGGATTACTCCTCTATCTGACGAACTTAAAGCTGACGATGATGCTTGAACAACCTTCTCCCTAATGCCTTGTATTATAGAGGTTGCCTCACCTAATGCACCATCTTTAATCTGGGCAATACTTATGCTATCATTGGCATTGATAATCATTTGACCAGCACCCCTTGCCTGACTTCCAAGTGTATCAGCAATCATCATGCCTGAAGCATCATCAGCAGCACTGTTTATCTTATTACCTGTTGAAAATTTCTCTATTGAACTGCTCATATCAGTTGTTGAGCGATTCAATGAGTTCAATGCTCTTGCCCCTACTGTATTTGTATTGATTGAAAAAGACATAATGCACCTCCTTTATAATAAAGGGTAAATTCTTTTCCTTAACATTATCAATCTTATTTATTTTAAACTCTAATAGAATAAGTGAAACTATATTGACATAAACTATAACAAGTTTATATCTGAATTATTAAAATGTCAATCAAAGTGCCTGACAAAATATTGAAAAGATCGTTTATAAGCTGTCATAATCTTTTTAAAATTTGCATAATCTATTTTGATAAAATATTTAAAGTTCTCTTACAATTCTAAAACCAAGACTATTACGTTTAGCTTTAGGTTTGTAAAAATTTCTTTTAGCACTTCTGCAATTTCTTGCTGATTGATGCCACCCACCTCCTCTCAATACCCTGTGATCACCATCTCTTGAGATAGGATCAATAATGTTGTCTCTATAAGTTGAGGTAATAACTCCTGTTCTGCCAAACCAACTGCTTTTCCACCCGCAAAAATCAATACACCACTCCTGAACATTACCTTGCATATCATAAATTCCCCACGAATTTGGCTTTTTAGCTTTAACTGGATGTGGTCTCAAGACATCAGGTGGATCCTTGTAACCCGAGTTTCCACAATACCATGCGATTTCATCAAGAAGAGGATCAACAGGAGTGCATAACTCTTCTGTAATATCACCATTGGCAAATGGTGTTGTAGTCCCAGCACGACACACATACTCCCACTCTGCTTCCGTTGGAAGTCGATATTTTGTTGTTCCTTCCCACTCATTAAGGACTTTTATGAACTCAACGCACTGCTCCCACGATACTGTATCAACAGGACAATTTTCTCCACATTCAGGAAAGGCAGACGGGTTAAACCCAACAAGTTTTTTCCACTCTCCTTGAGTTACCTCTGTCTCTTGAATATAAAAGCCTTTTGAAATAGTTACCAAGTGCAGCTTTTCATTCCAATCTCTGCCAATCTCGTTTTCTGGACTTCCCATTAAAAATTTGCCCGCTGGAATATAAATAAAAGTCATTCCCAACTTATTTGTTATAGTTCTTTCAGATGCAAATACAGTGTCAGCAAATATAAAACTAACATTAACACTATCGACATTTTTACTGTAAAATCCATAAGCAATATAAAGAATAATTATTGTAAGTGATTTTCCAATTTTGGTAACCAAAGTAGAATTAAACTTTATAGATAGTTTTCTCTTGATTATCACTATTTTTCTCCTGATATATAAGGATTTTAAGTTATCGCCATATACTTAAACGGGAATCAAATTACTCTGGTTTTTCAATAGTGTCTCAAAGTTCAATCAGCTTGTCAATGTCAGGGAACATACAGTGTTATTGGACAAATGTTTTTTTTATTTGTTTAATCTTGTAATCTGTGGCAAATCGTGATTCTACAATAGAATTAAAAAATTAGAATAAATAGATAATTTTTCGATATTTTTATAAATTTATAATAAATTAAAGATGATACGTTGATCTTACTTAGTTGACTTTACTTAATTGAGGAATATTATGACAGAACAGTTTCATGGAACGACTATACTTGCTCTACGGCATAAAGGCAGAGTTGTTATAGCAGGAGATGGTCAGGTTACTCTTGGAAATACTATTACAAAACATCATGCAAAAAAGGTGCGGCGTATATACAATAACAAGATTATTACAGGTTTTGCAGGAGCTACTGCCGATGCTCTCCACCTTGCTGAAAAGTTAGAGCAGAAACTTGAGCGTTTTAACGGCAACCTCACAAGAGGAGCGGTTGAGCTTGCAAGAGAGTGGCGAACTGATAAATATTTAAGAAAACTTGAAGCTATGATGATTGCAGCAGATGAGACAACGACATATCTGCTTTCAGGTAATGGCGATGTAATTGAACCTGACGAGGGCGTTATAAGCATTGGCTCTGGAAGTGTGGCAGCTCAGGCAGCAGCACAAGCCTTGATGCGACATACTGAACTTGATGCAAGAACAATAGTTGAGAATGCTATGGCAATTGCGGCATCAATCTGTATTTATACCAATACTAATATAACTATTGAAGAGATATAATTATCTTTAAGTAATTGTCATTATAAAATAAAAATCATTTAATTTAATATAAAAAGAGAAGATAGATAAATGCTAAACGATTTAAAACCAAAAGAGATAGTAGAGAGACTTGATAGATACATAATTGGTCAGAATAATGCCAAAAAGTCAGTTGCAATTGCCTTGAGAAACCGATGGAGAAGAAAGCAAGTACCTGAAGATTTGCGAGATGAAATAGCACCTAAAAACATAATACTGATTGGCTCAACAGGTGTGGGAAAAACTGAAATTGCAAGGAGGCTTGCAAATCTTACAAACTCTCCGTTTTACAAGGTAGAGGCTTCTAAATTTACAGAGGTTGGGTATGTTGGGCGTGATGTTGAGTCAATGATCCGTGATCTTGTGGAGCTAACTGTTAATAACGTAAAGGCAAAGCAGCAAGAGGCTGTTCAGGAGAAGGCGGCAACGATTGCAGAGGAGCGGGTGCTTGATCTTTTGCTTCCGGGATCAGAGCCAAAATCAAATGGTTCTGGTTCAGATGGAAAAGATGAAAATAATGTTGATTCTAACTTTTCAGATAGTTTTCCTTTAAAAATTGTTTCTGAAATGATGGGAGCTATCCAAGAAGGTGATAGCAATGTTAACGATAACCAAAACAAGATTGATATTGTTGCGTCAAAGTCAGACAAAAATATCTCTTCAACTCGTGAAAAATTGCGAAAGATGCTTAAAGCTGGAAAACTTGATAACCGTCTTGTTGATATGGACGTTCCATCAAGAGCTATGCCGATGATTGAGATTTTTACAAATGCTGGCATGGAAGAGATGGGTATTAATATGAAAGATATGCTTGGAAGCATAATGCCCAAAAATACCAAACGCCGTAAGGTAAAGGTGTCAGAAGCAATGAAAATTCTCTCTCAAGAGGAGGCGGCACATCTTGTTGATATGGAGAAAGTAACCTCAGAGGCGGTTGACCTCGTGGAGCAGTCTGGAATCATCTTTTTAGATGAGATTGATAAAATAGCAAGTAACGGTGGAGGACACGGTCCAGAGGTCTCAAGAGAGGGTGTTCAGCGAGATCTTCTTCCAATTGTCGAGGGAAGTTCAGTCCCAACTAAATATGGCATTGTTAAAACAGACCATATTTTATTTATCGCATCTGGTGCTTTTCATGTATCAAAGCCATCTGATCTTATCCCTGAACTTCAAGGTAGATTTCCAATTCGCGTGGAACTGCACTCTTTGGGAAAAGATGAGTTTAAAAGGATTTTGACAGAACCTAAGAATGCGTTGATTCTACAATACATGGCTTTGCTTCGCACAGAAGGAGTGGAGATTGAGTTTACTGATGATGCGATTGATAGAATTTCTGCAATTGCTGTAGATGTTAATAATAGAACTGAGAATATCGGGGCAAGGCGTCTTCACACCTTGATGGAGAAACTTTTGGAAGATATTTTATTTGAAGCTCCAGACACCAATGATAATAAAATTGTTGTTGATGCGGTGTTTGTTGACAACCAGCTACTTGAAATTGTTAAAGATGAAGATTTAAGCAGGTATATTTTATAGCAAAATTGCATCTCGGTTTTGATAGAAATCAGCAATTCTAATTTTGAAAATTGTTTTATGATATTATAGTCGGCTTTAGCCGACTTCTATTATGTTAGCCCTGAAATTTATTTCAGGGCTGTAGAATAATTCTAAAATAAAAATTGCTGTGGAAAGTATAAGAATTTAAGGACAAAAATTATGAATGTAGCAAATATATTAATTGAAGCTCTCCCTTATATACGCAGGTTTGCGGGCAAGACCATTGTTGTAAAATATGGTGGTCATGCAATGGTTTACGATAACCTTAAAGAGGATTTTGCAAGCGACATAACACTTTTAAAGTATGTTGGTCTAAATCCTGTAGTTGTGCATGGAGGAGGACCTCAGATAAATAAGGTGTTAAGTGCAATGAACATTACGCCAAGTTTTGTTAGAGGAATGAGATACACTGACGGCGAAACAATGGACGTTGTTGAGATGGTTCTTGGCGGCAAAGTTAATAAAGAGATTGTTGCAAGAATCAACCAAAAAGGTGGAAAAACAGTTGGTCTTACAGGAAAAGATGCAAATCTCATCATTGCAGAAAAGATGACCATATATCAGGAGAGTGAAGGAGATAATCCACCAGAAATTATTGATCCAGGTATGGTTGGCAAAGTTTCAAAGATAAATCCTGAAATTATCCACACCCTTACAGATAAAGGCTTTATTCCAGTAATTGCACCAGTTGGAGTTGGTGAACATGGCGAAACCTATAACATAAATGCTGATCTTGTTGCATCAAAGATCGCATCAGCTCTTAATGCTGAACGCCTGATTCTTATGACTGACGTTGATGGACTTCTTGATTCAAATTCAAACCTTATCTCTTCTGTAAATGAGAAGGCTATAAAAAGAATGATAAAAAGTGGCGAGATAAAAGGGGGCATGATTCCTAAGATGGAGTGTGCCTTGGAAGTTTTGCAAAATGGAGTTTCAAAGTCGCATATTATTAACGGCACAAGACCACATGCCCTGCTTTTAGAGCTTTTTACAGATTCAGGTATTGGAACGCAGGTTACTTTATAACAACACAACAATTAGAATTTTGGAAAATTGTTGTGTGATAATTCTTGTATCCCAACAATAAATTAAGGCAAAGGAAATGGATATAAAAGCGTCAACCAAAAACAAGATAAAAAAGATATTCGGCATAGGACCTAAGGGAGCTATAATTAGCCTTTTACTACTGTCTTTTTTTGTATGGGCAGATTCAATGGTTAAGCTCATAATTTCTGTGAATTTTGCAGGTTTAATGAAAGTTATTGGCATATTACTTATTATCTTAGGATTAGGGCTGCATTTTTGGTCTCTATCCACTCTTCGTAGTTGGTGGGTAGAGGATAAACTTTGCACAAGAGGACCCTTCAAGTATTTTAGACACCCTATGTATGCAGCCTGGATCACTTTTATATGTCCTGGAATTGCCTTGTATTGTAATTCATGGTTTTATTTGTTGTGGGTATTGTTGTTGCATTTTCTTTGGCACAATCTTGTAAAAAAAGAAGAACTACTAATGGGCAGAATTTTTGGAGATAAATATAGTGATTATGCAAGGCGTACAGGCCGTTTTTTTCCAAAAATGATAAACCTTTATTAAAAACATGTTAAATAATTGTTTATTTACCTATTAAAACATGAATTTATACCTAATATCAACATAATATCAGAATAATATTCTGATAGAAGATTGGAAATTATATAATGAACACAATAGAAAAGACAGACCAATATATTTTTAACACTTACGGTCGGATCAAAAAGGTTTTCGTAAAAGGAGAAGGTTCAACTCTTTGGGACGAAGATGGCAAAAAATATACAGATTTTCTTGCTGGTATTGCTGTTTGCTCTCTTGGTCATTGCCATCCCTCAATTACAGAGACAATTACACACCAAGCATCAACTTTAATTCATGTCTCTAATCTTTACTACACACAACCACAAGCAGACCTTGCAAAAATGCTTGTTGAAAAGAGCTTTGCAGATAGAGTTTTTTTTGCAAATTCTGGGGCTGAAGCAAACGAGGCAGCAATAAAACTTGCAAGACGATATTTTAATAGAGACGATGGAAATAAGCGTTATAAAATCATCTCCATGAAGCAATCTTTTCATGGCAGAACTATGGCAACACTTACAGCAACTGGGCAAGATAAGATAAAATATGGGTTTAACCCTCTTCTTGATGGATTTATTCATATTCCATTTAATGACATAAACGCACTTAAAGATGCTCTTGATGATACAGTGTGTGGAGTTATAATGGAGCCTGTTCAAGGAGAAGGAGGCGTTGTTGCTGCTGACCCTCAATATTTAAAGTCTGTTAGAGAGCTTTGCGACAAAGAGGGACTTTTGCTCATATTTGATGAAGTCCAAACTGGAATGGGGCGTTGCGGTCGCTTATTTGCCCATGAGATTTATGATATTAAGCCAGATATTATGACCCTTGCAAAAGCTCTTGCAAATGGTCTTCCAATGGGGGCTATGCTTGCAACTGAAAAGGCGGCTCAAGGTTTTACTATTGGAAGTCATGCTTCAACATTTGGCGGAACTCCACTTGTGGCTTCAGTTGCCTTAACTGCTTTATCAATTATTTCAAAGCCTCAGTTTTTGCAGGAGTGCCGCGAAAAAGGGCAATATTTTAGAGAAAGGCTCAACTCACTAAAACATAACTACACTGTGATCAAAGATGTAAGGGGTGAGGGGCTTCTTGTTGGAATGGAGCTTAATATTGAAGCTGCCCCCATTGTTGAGAAATGCTTAGAAAAAGGATTTATTATTAACGCAATACAAGGAAACACATTACGATTTGCCCCGCCTCTTATTATAACAAAAGGTGAGATAGACTCATTAGTTGAGGCGTTAAAGAGCATTTTGTAGCTTCACTAAATGATTTGTGGAAATATAATAATCAATATTTATAGTAGAGACGTGCGGCAGTGCGTCTCTGCTATTTCATTACAATGCTAATCAAACTTATTAAGGCAGAGGTGTCTAAATATAAGGAGAAACTATTTTGAAAAAAGATATATTATCGCTACTTGATTTAGAAGTAGGTGATTTTACATACCTATTCCACAGGGCAATTGAGCTTAAAAAAAGGTTTAAACAAGGTATTGTTGACAGACCTTTAATTGGTAAAAGCATTGGGCTGATCTTTGATAAAAAATCAACAAGAACAAGGGTTTCGTTTGAAACAGCAATGATTCAGCTTGGAGGCACTCCTATTTATATAAGATCAACTGATACTCAAATATCAAGAAATGAGCCAGTAGAAGATACTGCAAGAGTTCTTTCAAGATATATTGATGCCCTTGTAATGAGAACTTTTGATCACAAATTAGTTCAACAATTTGCTAAAGCCTCAACAATTCCAGTAATTAATGCTCTTACTGACTATTCTCACCCTTGTCAGATTTTAAGCGATATTATGACAATAATTGAGTTTAAAGGTTCTTATGAGGGGAAAAAGGTTGTCTGGATTGGCGATGGGAATAATGTTGCAAACTCTTGGGTTAATGCTGCTTCAGTTATTGATCTTAATCTTGTTATTGCAACACCAGAAGGATATGGCATATCTGATTATGTAAAAGAGTCTTCTGCTGCAAGGCGTGATTTAGACTCTAAGAAGCATAAGTTTTCTAACAATATAATATTTACCAACGATCCCATTGAAGCTGTAAAAGATGCTGATGTTGTCTATACAGATGTTTGGTTAAGCATGGGTCAAGAAGATGATTTTGAGAAGAGAAAAAAAGCATTTAGAGATTTTCAGGTAAATAGAGAATTGTTATCAAATGCAAAGCCAGATGTTATGGTTATGCACTGCCTGCCAGCACATAGAGGGGAAGAGATTTCTGAAGATGTGCTTGAAGCTCCTGGTGCTGTTTTTTGGGATCAAGCTGAAAATAAGTGCCACATGCACAAGGCAATACTTGAAACTTTGATTCTAAAAACTGGAACTGCCAAAGTAGGTTAGAACATAGCATTTAACTCAAATTATTCTTTAATATCATTCCCAACCTAAAATCCCACTCTATATATTTGAGAGTGGGTCTTCCTAATTTTTCGCCTTGAAAAAAGATATTGTTTAAGGAAAAACTGTTTGACAAAAACAATTTAAGAAATATATATCTGATCCAAACAGACTGAGCGTTCGTTCGGATAGGTATTGTAAAAACTGACTCATTGCATAAAAACTACTTCTACCAATGCAACTGCATCGCCCAAAATTTAAGATTTATCCATTATATAACTTAAGGAGGATACAAAGTGAACTTTGATCTTACAAAAGAGCAGGAGATGATCCGCAAAGAGGTAAGAAATTTTGCCCAAAAAGAGATAGCACCAATTGCAAGTGAACTTGACGAAAAAGAGGAGTTTTCTCCAGAGCTTACCCGCAAAATGGGGGAAATAGGTCTTTTTGGCATGTTTGTCTCTGAAAAATATGAGGGACAAGGTATGGATTATCTCTCTTATATTATTGCGGTTGAGGAAATTGCAAGAATTGATGGCTCTCAAGCTGCCACAATTGCTGCTGGCAACTCTCTTGGCATAGGTCCCCTATACTATTTTGGCTCAGAAGAGCAAAAACAGAAATATCTTCCTCCACTTTGTCGAGGCGAAGCTCTCTGGGGATTTGGTTTGACAGAACCAACCGCTGGTTCTGATGCTGGAGGAAGTAAAACTACAGCAGTGCCAGATGGCGATGACTGGATAATAAATGGCTCAAAAATATTCATCACTAATGCAGCTTGCGAAATGACTCTTGGCGTAACAGTTCAGGCAATCACTGGAACAAAGGCAAATGGAAAACCTGAATATACCTGTTTTATTGTGGAAAAGGGAACTCCTGGTTTGAAGGCTGTTGCCATGCACAGAAAAATGATGTGGAGAGCTTCTAATACTGCTGAACTCTATTTTGATAATGTCCGCGTGCCAAAAGAGAATATTTTAGGAAAACAGGGTGATGGATTTCACCAGATGTTAAAGACTCTTGATGGTGGCAGACTCTCAATTGGTGCAATGGGTCTTGGTGGGGCACAAGGTGCTTACGATCTTGCTCTTCAGTATGCGAAAGAACGTCATCAGTTTGGACAGCCAATCTCAAAGTTTCAGGCAATTGCCTTTAAATTAGCTGACTGTGCAATGGAGATCGAATGTGCCAGAAACCTTATGTATAAGGCATGTTGGCTAAGAAATGAAAAACGTCCGTTTGAGAAAGAGGCTGCAATGGCAAAACTCTACTGTTCAGAGCTTATGGGAAGAGTTGCAAATCACGCTGTTCAAATTCATGGCGGTTATGGACTTATGAAAGATTATAATGTTGAAAGATTTTACCGCGACCAAAAACTCCTTGATATAGGAGAAGGCACTTCAGAGGTCCAAAGGATTGTTATTTCAAGGTATATTGGCTGCTAAAGATTATTTAAAAAAAGGTGAATAAAAAATGGAAAATGAATCTGTCCTTATACAGGAAGAAAAAGGAAGCTGTGTAATACTTACACTTAATCGTCCAAAATCTATGAATTCACTTAATTTTGAGATGCTCTATGCTTTAAGAGATGCTGTAGATGCCTTGCAATATCGTTCAGAAGTTAGGAGCGTAATTATCACAGGTGCGGGAGATAAGGCTTTTTGCTCTGGTGCTGATTTAAAAGAGCGAGCCACGCTTTCCCAAGATGAAGTTAAAAAATTTATTCTTACCATAAGAAATCTTCTCACATCAGTTCAGAATCTTAATAAACCTGTGATTTCAGCAGTCAATGGAATTGCACTTGGCGGCGGAACCGAGCTTGCCCTTGCATCAGATATAAGAGTTGCCTCCTCAACCGCTGTCATGGGACTTACCGAAACCCGCCTTGCAATTATTCCGGGAGGCGGCGGAACCCAGAGGCTTCCAAGAATTATAGGCGTTGCAAAGGCAAAGGAACTTATTTTTACTGGAAGAAGAGTTGATGCTTCAGAAGCCTTATCAATTGGGCTTGTAAATAAGGTTTGTGAACCAGATAAACTTATAGATGAGTGCATGGCAATGGCAGATATGATAGCAGAAACCGGACCAATTGCTGTTGAGATGGCAAAATATGCAATAAATCAAGGGATTGAGACAGATTTAGCTACTGGTCTTGCAATAGAGTCAAATGCCTACCGGGTAACGATTCCTACAGAAGACAGAATTGAAGGATTAACTGCATTTAGAGAGAAACGCAAACCTGTATATAAAGGCAAGTAGGCGTTATAAGATTTTTATTCTGTTGATATAACTTCTATCTAAGATTTGACAGCTTTCTAAAAAATGTCAAATCTCTATATGCTTAACACTATTCAAACCTTTTGATTTATTTAAAAATTCAAATTTAAGGATATAAAAATATGACCGAAAACAGAGCGTTTTGGGAAAATGAAGAGGCTTTGCTTGAAGAGCGTAAATATGAAGCAATTTGGCCAGGCGGACAAAAAGCAGTTGATGCTTTGGCTTCAAAAAATAAGCGTCCTATAAGAGAGCTTATTCAAGATATGATAGACCCTGACACAACTTTTTTTGAACTATCTACGCTTGCAGGGTTTGGCATGGGTTATCCTGGGGTTGATGACGTTCCGTGTGCTGGTATTGTAACTGGTCTTGGCAAAATACACGGAAACTGGACCATGATTGTTGGGCATGACTCAAGAGTTAAAGCTGGCACATATTTTCCAATCACTTTAAAAAAACACATGCGGGCACAAGCTATTGCTGATCAATGCGGAATCAATTCTGTTTATATCGGTGATTCCGGCGGTGTATTTTTACCCATGCAGGCTGATGTCTTTCCTGATGATCAACATTTTGGCACTATTTTCTACAACATGGCAAGAATGTCGGCAAAAGGTTTAAAGCAAATTACAATGAGTACAGGCGGGAATACTGCTGGAGGTGCTTATATTGTCTTTATGGCATGTCAATCTATTATGATTGACCAGCAATCTTTCTCATTTCTGGGTGGTCCCCCTCTTGTTAAAATGGCAACAGGCGAGACAATATCTGCTGAAGATTTAGGTGGTGCTGCTGTTCATACTCAAATATCAGGAGGAGCAGATCACCTTTGCTATGATCAGGCTGAAGCTGTAGCCCGCGTTCGTGATATTTTATCACTTGAAAAGCCCCAAACAATTAATATCCACAGGTATCAAGAAGAAGAGCCAGCAATTCCACTTGATTCAATTTACGATTATATGCCTATTTCTCCTCATCAAGCTATTGATGCACGACAAATTATAGCTTGCATTGCTGATGGAAGTGTTTTTCAAGAGTATAAGCAAGATTATGCACAAGGCAGAGGTGATAACATAATTACAGGTAAAATAAGAATTAAAGGCTTTCCTGTTGGTGTTTTATGTTCAAATCGTGTTGGAATTATCTTCCATGAGGCTGCAAGAAAGGCAACTGAATGGATTGTGAGATGCTCTCAAGAAAAAATTCCTCTTTTATTTATCCAGAATGCCCCGGGCTTTATGGTTGGGTCTGATTCAGAACATGCAGGCATTGGCAAATATGGTGCAAATTTAGTTCGTGCCGTCTCTTGTGCACAAGTTCCAAAAATCCAGCTTGTAATCGGTCCTGATAATGGTGCAGCAAACTATGGAATGTGCGGAAGAGCATATCGTCCTCATTTTCTATTTATAACAATGAGAGCAAGAACTTCTGTTATGAGCGGTAAAAGTGCAGGAGGAGTTCTTCTTTCAATTGAGGAGGCAAAACGAAAAGGCAGCGGTAAACCCATGACTCAAGAGGAAAAAGATGCGTTTCAAGAGAAGATGATCGCAAAGTATGATGGTGAGGCTCATCCTTTTTTCTGTGCATCAAGGCTATTAAACGATGGAATCTTAAAATTTTCAGAAATACGCGAATGGCTTGGAATGGCTTTTGAAGTGAGTCTATTAAAAGAAATTGGCGAACCAGCATTTGGTAATTTCAGATTTTAAAAAAATATTAACCTCGAAAAAGCACAAAAAAACACGAAATGTTTAATGGTGTTTTTTTGTGTGGCTCATGACTTTCGTGGTTAAACAAAGATAATAATTAACAATAAAATTATCAGGAGAAAATAGAATGACAGAATATGATATGTGGAAAATTTTCCCAAGAATGCCAAGAAAGGTTACTATTGGCGATATTACTGTAAGAGATGGTTTTCAACATGCAGAAAAATTTATATCAACCGAAGCAAAGAAATTTTATCTTGAAGAGCTTATTTTTGCAGGCTGCCGTTATATAGAGGTTACAAATCTTGGCAATCCCATCTCAATGCCTCAATTTAGCGATGCTGAGGAATTATTAAAATATGTAAGAGGAGATGTGTTTAAAAAGAAGTGCAACAAACGAGGCATAAATGTTGATGATATCTGCTTTACTGCTATCACAATCAGAGAACCAGCAGTGGATAGAGCTATTGAGCTTAAAAAACAAGGAATAGGTCCAGATAGAGTGCTTATGATGGTATCAACTGAAGAGCAGCATCACTTTGCAAATTCTGGCACAACTTTGCCAAACTACTGGAAAGAGGCGGAGCGGTGCATCAAAAAATGCACAGATGCCGGTATTAAGATGTGCGGAACAGTAAGCACAATCTGGGGCAGCCCGATTGGTGGAGCAACTGATATGAAAGATGCTGTAAAATTTGCTAAACGGTGGCTTGATATTGGTGCCCATGATGTTGAACATGCAGACCATGACGGCAGTGCTTCAGCTCCTGATGTTTACCGCTATTTCTCAATGGTTCTTGATGAGCTTCCAGATACAAATCTGCACATTGCCCATTTCCACGAAACAAAGAGAGTGGCTTCATCTTCTGTGCTTGCAGCTCTTCAGGCTGGAATCACAAACTTTGAGGCAACACTTGGCGGTCTTGGCGGACAGCCTGCAAATTTTCTTGATGACCGTCCAATCAAGGGAACTGGTGAATACTATTATGATGATCCCCGTTATGTTGGTCTTATCTGCCTTGAAGATACCTTAGTTCAGATTGATGAGATGGGTATTGAACATGGTTGGGATGTAAACCGTGTGCTTTGGCTTGGCAAGCAGCTTGAAAGAACAATGGGTCAGCGTCTCAGAAGCGAAGCTATGATAAACGGCAGAACCTTAAAAGAGGGACACATGCACTATGCCCGTCCGGGTCTTGCCAAACTAAAAGAGAAACTTGGAGAAAAACCAGATCAAAAACTGCCTGATGGGTGGTAGGATTTAATATTTTGGAGCTATCTGTGATATATCTTCATGGGTAGCTTAAAAAAAATTGGTTATATCTCAATTTCAAATTAAAGAGGTTTTTATAAAATAGAGATGGTAAATTTTAGAGAGCAGGCGGCCGAAGGACTTCAAGCAGGGGACACATTTCAAATCTCTCGCACCTTTACAGATGATGATGTTGCTATGTTTGCCAAAATCTCAGGAGACTACAACCCAGTCCATTTTGATGAGCGTTTTGCTAAAGCTAAGAATTTTTCTGCACCTATTTGTCATGGGCTTTTAACTGCAAGCCTGATTACCGAAATTGGCGGACAGATTGCATGGTTAGCATCTGGTATGAAATTTCGATTTAAAGCACCTGTATATGTTGGTGAAACAATTACATGCACTTGGGTAATTACAGAGATAGATAAAAAATGCAGAGCAAAAGCATCTATAACCATTACAAAACAAGATGGCATTACAGTAATGGAAGCAGAGATAAGCGGTATCATTCCAATAGATGAGTCTCGCAATATTTTACAACAGATGCTCGCTGAAGGCGATCCGACAAATGGGCGAAGTAATAAATAATAGACTCGTAGATAGCCCGTTCGTCTGGAAAGATAATTGTTATTGGCAGTGCGTCAAAAAATAGAATCTTCAACCAAATGGTTTTTATATGAATAAATCAGAGTTAGAAAAATTGGTAGAAATTAGAGTAAAAGAGGCAGATATTCTTTTAAATTCAAGATGCTTTGAAGGTGCATATTATCTGATCGGATATGCTCTTGAATGTGCATTAAAAGCCTGTATCGCAAAACAGGTAAGAGCTTTTGATTTTCCAGATAAGAGGCTTGCCAATGCAAGTCATACTCATAATATTTCAGAATTGATTGGAGTTGCTGGATTAAAGCAAAAATTAAAAGGGCAGGAAGAACAAGATGAGAATTTTAAATTAAATTGGGCTGTTGCTAAAGATTGGTCAGAAGTGTCAAGATATGAATCTTTTATCGAAGAGAACAAAGCAAAAGACCTTTACAAAGCAATTACAGATAATGAATCAGGAATATTATCATGGCTAAAGAAATACTTGTAACTGAAATGCTCTCTGATCAAATGGTTTTATCAGGGGCTGATTTGCTAAAAAAATTAGATGCGTCTAACTGTCAAGTTAAAGCAGCTTTTTGGATGTTTTTACCAGAAGAAAAAATATGGAAATTTATATTAGCTTCACATTTAGTAAAAGAAGAAGGACCAAGGAAATATTATAAGCGTATTATTGATGCCAATAAAAGTTTAAACACTGATGAGAATGTTATCTCGTTGAGTGATATTAGTGCCTTAGATTTAGATAACAAGCTAATTCAACTCTTCAAATCTGCTATATCCACTGATGACTCTATTGCCAATAAAAGAGTCTCAAAAAACACTATAAACGGTGTTTTTATTGACGATGCTCACATTTATAGAATGAACTTATAAAAAAACGATTATGGCAGCAAAAGAGGCAAAAGCACGAATCAAAATAAACAGACTCCTTGAGGAGGCTGGCTGGCGTTTTTTTGATATAGATAATGGCAAAAAAGACAATGCTAAAACAAAGATTAAAGCCAATGTTCTTTTAGAGAACAATGTCAAAATTACTGTAAATGCCATTAATGAGCTTGGCGAAGATTTTGAAAAGACCAAAAACGGCTTTATTGATTTTCTTCTGCTTGATTCAGACGGTTATCCGTTTATCGTGCTTGAGGCAAAATCTGAAGATAAAAACCCTCTTTTTGGAAAAGAGCAGGCAAGACGATATGCCATATCCCAAAACTGCCGATTCGTCATTCTGTCAAATGGAAATATTCACTATTTTTGGGATTTGGAGCGGGGAAATCCAAACATTATAAGCAGGTTTCCCTCTCCTGAAACAGCAGTCAGCTACTCCAATTTTAAACCAAACTGCAAAACTCTTTTTAATGAGCATGTTGCTGATGACTATATCGCTTTAACTCAAAAACATGACTACAAACTCGATCCAGCTTTTTTAAACTACCATCTTGATAAATCGTCTCTAAGCAATCAAGTTCACCTATCTTCCCGAACTTATCAGCTTGATCCATCACCTATAAACGAACAAAACTACAAGAGCTACATAGAGACCAACAAACTCCGTTTTTTAAGAGCGTATCAACTCAACGCGGTAAAAGCAATTCAAGCTGCTGTAAGCAAAGGCAAAGATAGATTTCTCTTTGAAATGGCAACTGGCACAGGAAAGACGCTTGTATCAGCAGCAGTTATCAAGCTCTTTTTACGCACAGGAAATGCAAGGCGAGTTCTCTTCTTAGTTGATCGTATTGAACTTGAAGAGCAGGCACATAAGGCTTTTACTGACCTTCTTAAAAATGACTATAAAACAGTTACCTACAAAAAGAGCCGTGATGACTGGCGACATGGTGAAATAGTTGTCTCAACTGTCCAGACCCTTCTTGCCAAAAACAGATATAAACGCATATTTACACCTGATGACTTTGACCTTCTAATCTCTGATGAAGCACACAGAAGCATTGGAGGAAACAGTCGTGCAGTGTTTGAGTATTTTATTGGTTATAAATTGGGATTAACCGCAACTCCTAAAGATTATCTTAAAAAGATAGACACAGCAAAACTTGGAGAAAATGACCCACGAGAACTTGAACGCAGACTTTTGCTTGACTCATACAAAACATTTGGTTGTGAAGATGGAGAGCCGACCTTTAGATATTCCCTGCTTGATGGGGTTAAAGGCGGGTTTCTGGTCAATCCTATTGTAGTTGATGCAAGAACAGAGATTACTACCCAGCTTTTATCAGATAAAGGTTATTCAATCACAATTCAAAATCAAATAGATGAAGAAAAGAATCAAGAATATGGTCAAAAGAATCAAGTAGATGGAGAAACAAATCAAGTAGAACAAAAAGATGAAGAAGCTGTTGAAGAGAGATTTTTCCAAAAAGATTTTGAAAAAAGATTCTTTTCAGACAACACAAATCAAGCATTTTGCCGTTCGTTTTTGGAAAATGCCTTACGTGATCCAATAAGCGGTGAGATTGGCAAAACAATCATCTTTTGCGTATCCCAAAACCATGCAGCAAAAATCACCCAGATATTAAACGAAATGGCAGATGCGATGTTTCCAAACAGATATAACTCTGATTTTGCAATTCAGGTTACCTCAAGAGTTGATGAGGCACAGCAATTTACAAGCAATTTTACACACAATAAACTCTCTGGCACAGGCAATTTTAACCCATCATATAAAACAAGTAAAACCCGCGTCTGCGTAACAGTTGGCATGATGACAACTGGCTATGACTGCCCTGATATTCTAAATCTTTGCCTGATGCGTCCAATTTTTTCACCAACTGACTTTATCCAGATTAAAGGCAGAGGCACGCGAAAACACAATTTTACCCAAGAGCTGGCAGATCCACAGATGAAAGCTCAAATTGGAGATAGGCAAAAAGAGCGTTACAAGATATTCGACTTTTTTGCAAACTGTGAATATTTTGAAGAGAAGTTCAACTATGATGAAATTTTGAAACTTCCGAAAAAATGCTCAGAAGGTTTAGACTCAATTAAATCTGAAGTGCGTGAAAAATTAGATACTTATGAAAGTTCAATTCCAGACCGCATAACGAAAATTGAGGAGTCTGCAATTGGTCTTGATGGAATGAAGATTGACAGGATGTACTTTGAAAAATTTGAACGAACAGTGATTGAACACCCTATCTTGCAACAGCAGGCTGAAGCTGGAAAATGGGAAGAGCTTCTTGATTATGTTGAAAAAAATATTCTTGATAAGCCGGAAGAGTATTACACTCTTGAAAAGCTCCGTTCGTCTGTCCATGTTGACCGTCGTATTTCGCTGCGTGAAATTATTGAGAAAATCTTTGGTCTTATTCCATATTTTAAGTCAAAAGATGAGTTGCTTGATGAGGAGTTTGATAAGTTTGATAGCCGTTATCTGCCAAAAAAGGAGTATTTTGATTACGCAAAGACAGTGTTCAAAGCATATCTGCTTGATATAGAGTTCCGTCATATTGTCGATAAAGGCAATTTTGCTCTCTTGAATGTAACCCCTTATGGCGAGGCGTTCAAACGGCTGCCTCCAGAGCTTCGTAAGGCAATACCAGAATACATAAAGGATTTTGTGCCGTTTAACAAATTTGCAGCGTGATAAATAGGATAAACCATGCTTGATACTGAAACAAAAAAAAGAATCGACACTGCCCGCGACATACTTGTCGGAAAAGTGCCAGACCCCAAAAGCCAAGTTGAGCAGATTACAATTGCCCTTGTCTATAAATTCATGGATGACATGGACAAAGAATCTGTGGAAATGGGCGGGCAGGCGAGCTTTTTCAGTGGCGATTACGAACGCTACGCATGGTCAAGGATATTTGATCCGCGTGTTGGCGGTTATGAGATGCTTGCAATCTACAGCGAGGCACTTGTAAAGCTCAACCAGAATCCAAATATCCCCCAGCTTTTCCGTGATATATTTAAAAATGCCTATCTGCCTTACCGCGACCCTGAAACGCTCAAGATGTTCCTTAAAATCATTAATGAGTTTCATTATGACCACTCAGAGAGGCTTGGTGATGCGTTTGAATATCTGTTGTCAGTTATGAGCAGTCAAGGAGATGCAGGGCAATTTAGAACTCCGCGTCATATTATTGATTTTATTGTTGATGTTGTAAATCCTCAAAAACATGAGTCAATTCTTGATCCAGCTTGCGGAACTGCTGGCTTTTTAATCTCGTCCTACAAGCATATTATCAAGCAGAACACAAAAAATGGAAATGGAAACAAAATCGCTGGAAATCTTCTTTCAACTGAAGAGAGAAAACAGCTTCTCACCAATTTCAAAGGCTATGACATCTCGCCTGATATGGTGCGTTTATCTCTTGTAAATCTATATCTACATGGTTTTGTTCAGCCTCAAATCATGGAATACGACACCCTCACAAGCCAAGAGCGTTGGAATGAATATGCTGATGTTATCCTTGCAAATCCGCCGTTTATGTCGCCAAAAGGGGGAGTTAGTAGTAATAAAAAAGATTTTCTCAAAAAATTTTCAGTGCAAAGCACACGCAGCGAAGTTCTGTTTGTTGACTATATTGCAGAACATCTGACTCCTTTTGGTCGGGCTGGCGTGATTGTTCCAGAGGGGATTATTTTTCAGAGTGGCAAGGCGTATAAACAGCTTAGAAAGATGCTGGTTGAAAATTATCTTTATGCGGTTGTCTCGCTTCCTGCTGGTATTTTCAATCCCTATTCTGGCGTGAAAACGTCAATATTTTTGATGGACAGACTACTTGCCAAACGGTGCGACTCAATTCTTTTTGTCAAAATCGAAAATGACGGCTTTGGACTTGGTGCACAACGGCGTGAAATGGCTGGAAGCGATCTTCCTGATGCAGTCAATGTGATTTCTGATTATGTAAAGGCTGTCCGCTCGGATTCTCTCGACACCTTCAAACCAGAAGAAAAACCGTGCGGGGCATTGATTGTCAAAAAAGAAAAACTTGCGGAAAATGGGGAATACAACCTTACAGGTGAGAGATACAGAGTTGTTAAGAAAAAAGAAAAAAACAAATGGGAAATGGTTGAACTTTGGGAAAAAACAGAGATTAAAAAAGGTTCATCAATTACTAAAGCCTCTGTTACCGAAGGTGAAATACCTGTAATAGCTGGCGGTCAAACACCTGCTTATTACCATAATGAAGCTAATAGGTTTGGTAAAATTATAACGGTTAGTTCTTCAGGTGCTTATGCTGGTTTTATCAATTATTTTAAGACGCCAATATTTGCTTCTGATTGCACAACAATACAATCTCAAAATGAGGCAGAACTTAATACAGATTATTTATTTAGAATATTAAAAAATAAACAACAAGATTTTTATAATTTTCAGCAAGGTATGGGTCAACCTCATGTATATGCAAAAGATTTTCAAGATTTCAAAATCCCCCTCCCGCCACTTAAAGTCCAGCAAGAGATTGTTTCAGAAATCGAAGGCTACCAAAAGCTCATTGACGGTGCACGTCAGGTTGTGGATAGTTGGAAACCGCAGATTGAGATTAATCCAGAGTGGGATATGGTGAGGTTGGGGGAGATAATATCAATAAATAACGGCTATGTTCTAACAGAATTTTTTTCAAATGGTGAAGTTGCTTGTGTAAAAGTAAGTGATATGAATTTAGATGAAAACCAATATGAAATAGTAACATCTTCACACTGGATAACTGAAACCGATAAAAAATTACTACCTATTAATAGCATCGTTTTTCCTAAACGTGGTGCCGCAATTGGCACAAATAAAAAACGTTTAACCAAAATTCCATGTCTTATAGATAACAATTGTATGGGGATTTCAGTTTTAGATGAAAAAAAGTTATCCCCAATCTATCTCTATAATTTTATGATTGGCTTCGATTTGTCATCAATTTCTAATAGTGCTGGCATTCCATTGATAAATAATCCTGATATTTCAAACGTGCTTATCCCCCTTCCACCTTTTGCAATCCAGCAAGAGATAGTCGCTAAAATCGAAACTGAACGCAAGGCAGTTGACGGCTGCCGTGAGTTGATAAAAATCTATGAAGAGAAAATAAAGCGGGTGATTGATAGGGTTTGGGAGGAGTGATTAAATAGCAAAAGAATGAAAAAACTCATGACAAAACGTTTTGCAAAATGGGCATCAAAGGCAAATATCCCTGAAAAAGAACTTATAACTGCTCTAACAGAATTGGAGGCTGGCAATTTTGACGCTAATCTTGGTGGTTGCATATATAAAAAGAGAATCAGATTTGAAGGGCAAGGTAAAAGCGGCAGTGGACGCACAATAATTTGTTATAAAAAAGATGATAGAGCCATTTTTATTCATGGGTTTGCTAAAAACGAAAAAGAAAATTTATCAAAACAGGAACTTAATGCTTTTAAAGAGTTGGCTGTAATATTGCTTGGACTTTCAGACACAGCAATTACAACTGCAATAAAAAATGGAGATTTTATTGAGGTAGAACCATGAGAAAAACAATAGCTGATTCTATTAAAGGAACAGTTCAGGATTTGCATAAAAGCGGTCTTGTAGATGATATAACCATGAAGAATATTCAAAGTCTCTGTCTTCCTGAGCTACAGGAATATACTCCTGAAAAAATTACTTCCATAAGAAAAAAATTTAAACTGAGTCAAACAGCTCTTGCCGCTATTTTTAACATCAGCCCGTCAACCGTTAAAAATTGGGAACAAGGAAATAAAAAGCCTGCTGGTGCTGCAACAAAATTATTGGATATAATAGAAAGAAAGGGCTTAGATGCTCTCATTTGAAACTCAAATTTTTATAATAATCTAATTGTGGAGAAATGGTATGAGCATCTTGGTTGATTGTGCTGTGAAGGCTTATTATGCCGATGGTCAAATTATCATTAAAATGGGGAGCGGCGTAGAGATAAAGTTTCCTGTGGCACAAAATAAAAGACTTGCAGAAGGAACTCCCGAACAGTTGAATAATATTGAAATATCACCCTATGGGCTTCATTGGTCAGATTTAGACGAATATTTGTCTTTCAAGGGGTTGTTAAGAGGCGATTACGGGCAATATGCAGGCAGTCAGAAAAGTCGTTGCAAGGCAGCTTAAAATAAATAAAAAGCCGTTATCAAAAATAGAACCATTGGAGTAGAACTATGTTTATTCACGTTACACAAGCAAAATATATTGATGAATATAAAGTCTGGCTTTTGTTTAATGACGGTGCAGAAGGCGAGGTTGATTTGTCGTCAGAGCTTTATGGTGAGGTCTTTGAGCCATTAAAAGATAAAGCAGTGTTTAAATCTTTTACATTAGAAGGAGGTCATACGCTCTCTTGGAATAATGGGGCTGACTTTGCACCAGAGTTTTTGAGGGAGCAGATACATGGTTCAGCTCCCTGTTAAAGTAAGAAATATAATTGATAGATATATCAATGAATTGAATCAACATAACATTACAATCAAGGAAGCTGTCCTTTTTGGGAGCTACGCAAAAGGCAATTACCATGAATGGAGCGACATAGATATTGCGTTGGTCTCTGAAATATTTACAGGCGATTTGGTAGAAAATAAGGATAAGATACGAAAAATTACTTTATCAGTAAGCAGCCAAATAGAGGTTATGCCTTTTTCTGTTTTCGAGTTTAATATTCAGAATCCATTAGCAAAAGAGATTATGGCAACAGGAATAAAAATTGATCAAGTTGAGAAATTACTTCCATTAATGACACATGAAAAGCAAAGACATCTTTTAAATCTAATTCCAAATGAATATCATGCAGATGCTTCTGAGGAACTTATAGATATTATTGAACATTCTCATATAAATACTAATGATGATATTCAAGACCTTGAGCTATTGAGAGAAACCAGAAACGACAAAAGCATTTCCTTTGATGAGTATCTAAATGGAGTAATCGCATGAACACTATTTTACAAAAAAAGGTTTTCAGCAGTTTACAAATTTCTCAAGAACAGATTCTTGATGAAATAGCTATACTGATGGCTTACCAAAAGAGGTCTGAGTTTATTGCAGAAGTTGATTGGTATAAGCAAAAATATAAGATGGATTTTTCCGCTTTTGATAATCAATTCAGGCAGCAGCCAGCATCAGAAGAGCTTGAAAATGACTGGATGGCTTGGAGGTTTGCAGAGGAGGGAGTGCAATATTGGAACAATCTTTTAAAGGAAATTCCAAATGATTCTGGACATTCTGCATAAATTCCATGACTTAATTCAAAGCTATAATATACAGAAATTCAGGATTGTAGGCAATTCATATGAAATAGTATTGCAAATCCAATTTGTTCAGGGAAGAACTTTGCATGTTCGTGATTATCTTTTCAGTGATGGAAGCAGAAAGTATTCATTTCATTGGCAGGACAGCCTTAATCAATGTAAGTTACGCTGGGATAATGCCCCGCATCATCAGGATACCAATACTTTTCCATTTCATAAACATATTGGAAAAGATGAAGAAATTGAGGACAGCGACATTATGAATTTAGAAACGATTCTCGAATATATTAGAAATAATATACACTTATAAATAAAAATTAAATTTATAGAGATCATTTTATAACATGCAAAAATTAGAACTTAAAATACCCCCTGTTCTTTTAACCTTTTTATTCAGCTTTTTAATCTGGATAATAAGCATGGTTACCAACGATATGAATATGAATAAATGGGTTCTCTATTTATTATCGCTCTTTTTCTTTATAGGAGGCTCACTCTTTTCTATAGCTGGAGTTATAGGTTTTAGAAACGCTAAAACTACTGTAAATCCGCTAAAACCAGATAATGCAAGTTCGCTTGTAGATACTGGAATTTATCGTATCTCAAGAAACCCAATGTATGTAGGTCTATTTTTGCTGCTGATTTCATTGGCACTATTTTTAAGTAATTTATATGCTTTTATTGCTGCACTATTTTTTATCCTTTATATGAATAAGTTCCAAATAGCACCAGAAGAGAGAGCATTAGAAAAGATATTTGGGACAAATTACATAGATTATAAAAACAGAGTCCGCAGATGGATATAAGATGCTGATTATTAAAAAATAATTTTAAAAAAGATAAGAAGATTCAAAAAAGACAAGTTTAACTTTTCAATTTATTAAAAAATATTAAGGTTATTTATAATATGACAAATATATTTCCAGAACCTATCAAAAAACTTCCACAAGCCAATATCCCATTAGATGGCGTAACAGCATATCTATCTCAAGCAGATAGCCACCAAATACTATTTATGGAATTTGAAAAAGATGTTGATTTGCCAGAACATTCGCATCAAGCACAGATAGGAATTGTATTGGAGGGAAAAATAGAGCTGGTAATTGGCGGTGAAAAACGGTGTTTTGAAAAAGGGGACAGATATTATATCCCTGCGGGAGTTACACATTCAGGCAAAATATATGCTGGATATGCTGATATTACTTTTTTTGATGAGCCAAATCGCTACAAATCAAAATAGTATCTGAAATAATAGTTAAGAAACGCAAGCAGCTCCATCAATGGCATTAACTTATAGGCAGAAACAGTTGTGGATATGGATATATCATTTTTATTAAGAGGCATCATAATTGGATTTTCGATTGCAGCACCAGTTGGACCTATTGGGGTGTTGTGCATACGCCGCACATTAGCTGACGGTAGAGCCTATGGTCTTATTTCTGGTCTTGGAGCAGCCAGTGCTGATGCAATTTATGGGGCTATTGCTGGATTTGGTCTAACGTTTATATCAAACTTTCTTGTTAGCCAGCAGATGTGGTTACGCCTTATTGGAGGCATCTTCCTATGCTACTTAGGAGTTAAAACTTTATGGACAAAACCTGCTGAACAGGAGGCATTAGTTAAAAAAAATATAGGTCTTGTTGGTGCTTATGCTTCGACATTTTTTCTAACTTTAACCAACCCAATGACTATAATATCCTTTGCTGCAATATTTGCTGGCTTAGGTTTGGCAAATAGAGAGGCAAACTATATATCAGCAACAATTTTAATCTCTGGAGTTTTTATTGGCTCTACTGCTTGGTGGTGTATTTTATCTATTGGTGTTGGCTTGTTTAGAGAGAGATTCAATCGTTATGGATTGCATTGGGTCAACAGAATTTCAGGTTTAATAATTACAATTTTTGGACTGTTCGCTCTTGTGAGTGCGTTTTAATATAACGGTTAAAATATCAAAAATTTAAGGATATTATAAAAAAATGAAACAGTGGTACGAAGAGTTGTTTGAAAATTACGCAGTTCAATATGATAGAGAGGTATTTACTCAAGGGACACTTGGAGAGTGTGATTTTATTGAAAAAGAGATTGGCACAGATAAAGGCATCAAAATCCTTGATATTGGCTGCGGAACAGGAAGACACTCAATTGAGCTGGCTAAAAGAGGATATGAAGTTGTTGGTATAGATTTGTCAGAATCTCTTTTGCAAAAGGCAAGAGAAAAGGCATCACACCTTGAGATTGAGTTAAGGCAGCAGCAAAAACAACCTCAAAATAAGAACTTAAGCTATTGCAAGAGCCAAAGTTTTTGTCAGAGCTTTAGAGTTTTATTTGAGCAAAGAGATGCAAGAGAGCCTCACTTTATAAATGAGTTTGATTTAGCCATAATGATCTGTGAAGGCGGTTTCCCGTTGATGGAAACTGATGAGATGAACTTCTTGATTCTTAAGAATGCTGCTAATGCTTTAAAATCAGGCGGCAAATTTATTTTTACGACTCTAAATGGGCTGTTTCCGCTATTTCACTCTGTCAAAGATTTCTTAAGTTCACAGGCAAAAGATGACAATGCCACTTACGGCAACCACTCATTTGACCTTATGACCTTTCGAGATACAAACACTATTTATATTAAAGATGATTCTGGAAACCAAAGAGAACTACAATGCAACGAAAGATATTATGTTCCTTCTGAAATAACGTGGCTTCTTAAAAGTTTAAACTTCAAAACTATTGATATTTTTGGGGCTAAACTTGGAGCTTTTAGCAGGAGCGATAAGCTCTCAACTGAAGATTATGAGATGCTTGTGATAGCAGAGAAATAAACAAAAAATAGATTCTATTTTTTTGATAGTGCTTCATACTGTTACCAACTTAATTAACCATATTTATATTTAAGGAGAGAGTAATGCAAAAAGATGCAAATACACCACACATCAATGTTGATTATTTTGAAGATTTGACAGGAAAAATTGAAAATGGAGAGACAGGCGATATTGACGATGTTGGCATAAGAATTAAAGAGCTAAGAGAGAAAAAAGGAATTTCTATTGAAGAGCTTGCTAATATGACAGGGTTTGAAAAAGAGAGGCTTGAAGATATTGAAAATGGTGTAATAAAACCTCAGCTTGGCACAGTGATGAGACTTTCAAGAGCATTAGACAGTGCTTTAGGACGCTTAGTATCAGGTGTTGGCTCTCAACTTTACTCAATTACAAGAAAAAATGAGAGAAAAGCAATATCTCGCTCAACATCAAAAAAAGGGGAGCAAAATCTCTATTCATACATGAGTCTTGCACCAGAAGTTAAAGGGCGGCACATGGAAGCACTCATTGTGCAATTAGAAGAGAATCCTATGAAAGAGGTATCTGTTCACGATGGCGAAGAGTTTATTTATGTTTTAGATGGAGTTGCAGAGTTACAAATATCTGATGAAAACTATGATTTAAATCCTGGTGATAGCGTATATTATCTATCCACAACACCACATCTAATAAAGGCAAAACAGGGAAAGGCAACTATTTTGGCAGTTCTTTATCAATAATTTGACTTCCTGCAAACTGTTTCCTGATTTATCAGGTGTTGGTAGCAAGAGATAATCTAATGCAATAAAAATGGAGGTAAGAGTCATGGCAAAATGTTTGTGGAAGCCATCAGAAGATAGAGTTAAACAGACCAATATGTATCGGTTCATGCAGACGGTAAATGAGAAATATGAAAAAGACTTTTCTGATTATGATGCCCTTTACCAGTGGTCTATTGATAATCTTGAACAATTTTGGGCTTTAATGTGGGATTTTGCTCAAATTCGTTCATCTAAAAAGTTTGATCGTGTAATTGATGATCCATGCAAAATGCCGGGGGCAAAGTGGTTTGAAGGTGCAAGGCTTAATTTTGCTGAAAATCTATTACGATTTAGAAATGATAATATTGCCCTTGTCTTTCGTGGAGAAGATCAAATAAGAAGAACTCTGACCTATAATCAGCTTTACGATGAAGTTTCAAGAGTTGCTCAGGCACTAAGAAAGCATGGGATAAAGCCGGGAGACAGAGTTGTTGGGTTTGTTCCAAACATGCCAGAATCAATCATTGCAATGCTTGCAGCTACAAGTATTGGGGCTGTCTGGTCATCATGCTCCCCAGATTTTGGAATAAAAGGGGTTCTTGATAGATTTGGTCAGACAAAACCAAGAATATTGTTTACTGCTGATGGTTATTTTTTCAAGGGCAAATCAATGGATAGTCTTGAAAAAATAGCTGGCATTATAAAAGAGCTTCCCTCAATTGAGAAAGTAGTTGTGATTCCTTACACAAAAGAAGACCCATATATCAAATCAATTCCAAATGCTGTTTTGCTTGATAAATTTAAAGAGTCTCGTGCCCATGAGATTGAGTTTGCACAGCTTCCATTTGATCACCCACTTTATATCATGTATTCGTCAGGCACTACAGGACTTCCTAAATGTATGGTGCAAAGTGCTGGCGGAGTTCTTATGCACCAGATAAAAGAGCTTATGCTCCATACAGATTTAAAAGAAGAGGATACTATATTCTATTTTACAACCTGTGGCTGGATGATGTGGAATTGGCTTGTAACATCTCTCTCTGTCGGTGCAACATTAGTTTTGTTTGACGGCAACCCATTCCACCCAGCACCAGATGCTTTGTGGCAAATGGCACAGGATGAAAAGATAACAGTATTTGGCACAAGTGCTGGATATATTGCTGCACTTAAAAATGCTGGGGTAAAACCTAAACAGCAATTTGATCTTACCTCTCTTAAAGCTCTTTTATCTACTGGTTCACCTTTATCAAAAGAGGATTTTGAGTTCATTTATGATGAGGTTAAATCTGACTTACAACTTGCCTCAATCTCTGGCGGCTCTGATCTTAATGGCTGTTTTGCACTTGGAAATCCAATTGGACCTGTCTATTCAGGTGAGTTGCAATGTCGTGGTCTTGCAATGAAAGTTTTTGCTTTTGATGAAGATGGACAACCAGTTGTAGGCAAACAAGGCGAGCTTGTCTGCACAGCACCATTTCCATCAATGCCTATCTATTTTTGGAATGATGAAGATGGCTCAAGGTACCATTCAGCCTATTTTGACCGTTATCCTAAAATCTGGACACACGGTGATTTTATTGAAGTTACAGAGCGTGGTGGAGTTATTATGTATGGTCGCTCTGATGCTACATTAAATCCAGGAGGAGTTAGAATTGGGACAGCCGAAATTTATCGCAGAATGGAGCAGATGGAAGAGATTGCTGACAGCGTTGTTGTTGGGCAAGAGTGGAATAATGACATTAGAGTTATCTTGTTTGTTACTATGGCTTCGGGATTTGAATTAAACGATGAAATTAGAGACAAAATAAGAAGTGATATTCGTAAAAATGCCTCACCTCGTCATGTTCCAGCAAAAATAATTCAAGTGCCTGATATTCCATACACTCTGAATATGAAAAAAGTTGAGCTTGCAGTCAAAAATATGATTCATGGAAAAGAGGTAAAGAATAAAGATGCTTTGAAAAATCCAGAGGCTCTTGATTTCTTTGGTAAAATAGAAGAGTTAAAAAGTTAATTATCAAATATAAAAGCTCTGAAATATTTTTCAGGGCTTGAAATAGCAAATCACATATCAAATAAAATCTTTTTAAGACGTTTTTCGCCAAATTTCATTGGGAGAAATGTCATTAAAATAGAGATAATCAAAGCTGCTAAAAATGAGATACAAATCCAAGCCATATCAGCAAAAACTAATGGCTTGGATTTAAACTGAGATGACAAAATCATATATACTGGTCCAGCCTGAAGAACAATTACAGTTCCAATAAATAAAGCACTGAAAATCATAAATAACAATCCTCCGTAGCTTGTAACTGTCTGACTTGGGTTTTCTGACTTAAAAGATGGGAACGCTGCACCAAGCCCAATTCCAAGAGATAGAACACCAGGAACAATGAAAAAGGTGTTTATGCAAGATAGAACCATCATAAAAGGAACAACTTTGAGCAAAATGTTTGTGCCAATAATCAAAATAAATGTAAGAATGATCAGAGGAACTAAGTAGATAAGGTATTTTATCCAGATAAAAGATTTAAGCTCAATCGGACTTGAACGGATAATCCATATTGCTTCGCCCTCCATGCTGATTGCTGGGAATGCAAATCTGCCTGTAATTGCAGTAAGAACAAAAAAAGCAAGCCCCATATTGAGAAATGCCAGCATATTTTGAAGGTAGATGGTCTGGATTGGCGATTTTTCTAATGGTAATACTTTGAAATTATAGATATAAATACAAACTAACGCACCAATTAAAAAAAGCTGAGACCATTGCGTTTGATCTCTAAAAAAAGTTTTGATCTCTTTTATAAAAAGGGCGCGCATAGCCCCAGATACGAACTTTTTAAAGAAATATTCTATTCTTAACAATTTTAAGAGCTTATCTATTCTTAAGAATCTATATCCTTTTGATAGACCACCCCAAAGTTTGATCCCACCCAAAAGACGAGCAGCAGATGTTTGTGCCTTTGATACTCCACTAAAATAGACAATATCTGCCATCACTACCATTATAAATCCAATAAACAACACAAAGCTAAAAGCTATAAATATATGGAAAGAGCTAAGTAAAATTTCATTTTTTAAAGCTGCTGTAATAGCGTCATAACACCATGTGCTTGGCAAAAATGGAGAAGATGGTGTGTTCATAGATTTAAAATAGAAAAGGGTTGCTGAAAAAACTTCAGGATCAACAAGTCGCTCAGGTCTTAAAATTCTAAATGCAATATAGAGAAGTATAAATAGAGATAGCCCAAGAAAGATAAAAATTGTGCGTATGCGGCTTGCTGGCACAATCACTACAGCCGTCATTACAAGTATAGAAGCAACTGCTGATGCACCGACTGCAAGCAACATAAGTGAAATTATGATTGCAAAATAAAAAAATATTTCTGGCGAATAAATCCAGCCGTATGCAACAAAAACAGGTAAAGTATAAAGAATCACCATCCATGAGCTGTCAAGTGTGGTTTCAATCCATCGAGCAAGAAAAATTCTATAACTCTCAACAGGCATTGAGTGGACAAGTTTTAAATCCTTTGCAAGATAGAGTTTTGACAAGGCATTTAAGATATTGCTAAAAATTAGAAGGGAAAATATGGTTACAATAACCATTGAAAGGAGCTTAAAGGCAAGAATATCTCCCATTTGGTCAATCTGGCTAAAATATCTAAGCACCCGCAACGATATATAGAGAGAACCCACCCAAAATATTATTCCAAGTGTTAAGATTAAAAGATATTTATAAATCCCGCCTTTACCTGATGCGATACGCCCTTGATTATATATTGAACGAAAACGGGGAGTTAGAAGTGTAATTATATCTTGCATTATATCAGTTGCTCATTTTTTATAGTGTTAATGGTGATGCGATAAATAAAGTACGGGAGAGTTTTTATGATGAAATAATTTTCATAAATGCCTCTTCATCAATAACAGATACTCCAAGCTCACGAGCCTTAGATAGTTTGCTGCCAGCAGATTTACCTGCTACAAGATAGTCTGTTTTTGAACTTACACTACCTGTAACCTTTGCCCCTGCTTCTTCAAGCAGCTCTTTTGCCTCAGTGCGTGTCATCTTCTCTAAAGTTCCTGTTAAAACAAATATTTTCCCTTTTATGGAGTTTGAATCAAAGTTTGTTTCTAAGTTATTGTTAATTAGAGAGCTTAATTCATTATCAGGCAAGGGGCTTAACTCATTATCAAGTAGAGGACTTAACTCTAAGTTTGATTCATGGTTACCCTTCTCTTGACCTTGCTTAATCAAAGTTTTATCTAATTGTAGCACTGTTACGCCATTATCAATTAAACTTTTGATTAGCAAAATATTATCAGGATTGTGGAAAAAATCAAAGACAGCTCCAGCAGTTTTTGGTCCTATTCCATCAATTATCTCCATCTCTTCCTTTGTTCCAGAGAGCAGGTTATCAAGAGTCTTAAATTGGAAAGCCAAAAGAGATGCTGCATTTTCCCCAGTATGATCAACTCCTAAAGCATAAATAAATCTTTTTAGTGTAATTGTGCGTGATTTTTCTAAAGCATTGAGTATGTTTTGGGCTGATTTATCTCCCATTCGCTCCATTGAAGCCAATTGCTCTTTTTCCAACTTAAATAGGTCAGCAAAAGATTTAACCATGCCCTTATCTACTAACTGATCAACAAGTTTTTTTCCAACTCCATCAACATCAAAAGCTGATTTTGAAACAAAGTGTTTTATTCGCTCTTTTAATTGAGCATTGCAAGAGGCATTAATACATTTAATCGCAGTCTCATCTTGAACTCTCTTTACTGGACTTTTACAAACAGGACAGTTAGTTGGCATGAAAAATTTTTTCTCATTACCTGTTCTTTTTGATTCAATAACCTTTACAACCTTTGGAATAACATCACCTGCACGAACAACAACCACACTATCTCCGATTTTTATATCTTTTCGGTAAATCTCATCTTCATTGTGAAGAGTTGCTCTTGAAACTGTTACTCCTCCAACATTTACAGGCTCAAGCAATGCAACTGGAGTTAGAGTTCCAGTCCGCCCCACCTGAATAGCTATATCTTTGATAACTGTTGTTGCCTCAATTGCCTGAAATTTATATGCAATTGCCCATCTTGGGCTTCTTGATTTAACTCCAAGCATATTTTGCAAACTAAGATCATCAACTTTAACCACCATGCCGTCAATTTCGTAAGGGAGTGAATCTCTTTTTTGTTCAAGTTCTTTGTAATATTCAACAGCTTGGTCAATTGTAAGCCTTGTGCGTATAAGTGGATTTATTGGGAATCCATAGTTTTTAAGAGTTTTTAAAGTCTCACTGTGTAAGGTAAATAGAGTTGGGCTTTGCAATTCATACTCTGTATTGCTGCTTGTCTTATTATAATCGTCCGAATTTTTATTAGCAGAACTTTTTATGGTGTTTTTTATATCTTGTTTTATATCTCCAATTCCATAAACAAAGATTGATAAAGGTCTTGCTGCTGTTATCTTAGAGTCTAATTGACGCAATGACCCTGCTGCTGCATTTCTTGGGTTTGCAAATAGAGGCTCTCCTTTTTCAAGACGTGCTTTATTTAGATTCTCAAAATCTTTTTTGTTGATAATCACCTCTCCTCTTACTTCCAAAAGTTCTGGTATAGAGAACTCTTTTTCCAAGAGAGTATCACCATTATTTATCGTATAGCTATTAGATGGCGTAGAAATTCTAAGCGGAACAGAGCGGATAGTTCGGACATTTTCTGTAACAACTTCGCCTGTAACTCCATCGCCTCTTGTGGTTGCTCTGATTAAAATTCCATTTTCGTATGTAAGCTCCACAGCAACGCCATCAAACTTGGGTTCAACTGTATAAAGAACCCCATTATTCAAAATTCTGTCAGAATTATCAAAATTATCAGAACTATCAAAATTATCAGAACTATCAAAATTATCAGAACTATCAGAAACATCAAGAGGTTCAAAAATATTAGAAGATGCAGAAGATTCAGCATGACTTGCAAATATATTTTTTTGAGCCTCAATAAATTTCAAGATTCGGTTGTGGAAATCAATCAGCTCATCGTCATTAAAAGCATTGTCAAGCCCAAGCATTGGAATGGAGTGTTTTGCTGTCTGAAACGATTCAAGTGGAGCTGCTCCAACTCTTTTTGTTGGAGAATCTTGAGTTGAAAGAGATGGATATATCTGTTCGATCTCAAGAAGTCTTGACATCATCTTATCATATTCAGCATCAGATATTTCAGGATCATCAAGTATATGGTATCTGTGGTTGTGGCGGTTGAGTTCTTGCTGTAAAAAGAGAGCTTCTTGGGCTATTGTATTATCAATATCTGTCATATAGGTTGTCTTTGCTAATTAATTAAAATTTACGAATCCGTAAAGTTTATACCTGCTTATAGTATAACAATTTTTCAAGAGTTGTTAAATATTACCACATAAGCTCAATCATAGTGAGTAATTTTTTTCAAACAAATATAATAAGCATTTCTCAAGAAGCATCTTGAAACTTTATCCGTTTTCATCATAAAATGATTTCCATTATGGGATATATATTTGATTTTAATGACTCAAGAAATTATGAAACCCGTTTTGAACGGGCTAACAATATCTACGCCTTTAATCTTGAGATTGAGCTGCTACTTAAAATGGTTGCCCCAGAAATTGGTAGTTCTCTACTTGATATAGGATGCGGAACAGGAAGAAGCCTTGAGCCTCTGCTAAATCGTGGGCTTAACCTCACAGGTGTTGAACCTTCTCCTTATATGCTTGACATTGCAAAAGAGAGACTTGGTGATAAAGCAGACCTTCATCGTGCATTTGCAGAGGAGCTGCCTTTTGACGACAACACCTTTAACCACTCCTTTTTTCTAACCAGCCTTGAATTTACAGAAAGACCCGCAAAAGCTATTGAAGAGGCTTGTAGAGTAACAAAGGACAAAGTGTTTATCTGTGCTTTTAATAAATATGCTCCTTTAAATATCATTCGGCGTGTAAAAGGATTTTTCATTAAAAATGCTATTTCTCAGGCAAGATTTTTCAGTATTTTGGAGCTTAGACAGATAGCTTCTGATATTCTCGGTGATGTTCCAATTGAGTGGAAAACAACTCTCCAATTTCCATTTAGCAGCAGTAAAGTTTGTCATTGGATTGAGCAAATTCCATTAGTACAAAAATCTCCTTTTGGCACTATTATTGGAATGACAATCATACCTGTCCCACGATTTAGAACAAGACCACTCTCTTTAAGAATCACTCCGCAAAACAGATATAATCCTGTTACAGGGTTTGCCATGAATCAAACACAAACAAAAGAGGATTTATAAACCTATAATTCTACTTTGTTAATTATTTCCCTCTCCCAAGGAGAGGGGTTAGGGGTGAGGCGTTAGCCTTTAGAGTGTTACAAAGATTCTAAATCTTAGTCAATTTAACCACATATTTTTTTGAAATTAAGGATAAGAGTTAAAAACAATAGATATGAAGACTTTAATATATGAAAAACTTGAAAATAACAGTGTAAAGTGTGGGATATGCAATCACTTCTGCACGATTGAATCTGGAAAACGTGGAGTATGTCAGGTAAGGGAAAACCATGATGGTGAGCTTATATCTTTAGTCTATTCCAAAATTATCTCAAAGGCTATTGATCCAATTGAGAAAAAACCTATTTTCCACCTTTTACCCGGTTCAACTTCATTCTCCATTGCAACTGAAGGGTGCAATTTTCAATGCTCTTTTTGCCAAAATAGTAGTATCTCACAAATACCAATAGGTCAAAACAAGGCTATACGAGGGGCAAATATTGAACCTGAAACAATAGTTAATCAGGCAATTAATTCAGGGTGTGAAAGCATCTCCTACACCTACACAGAGCCAACAATCTACTTTGAGCTTGCACTTGAAACAGCAAAGATTGCCCATTCAAAGGGGCTTCGCAATATCTTTGTAACTAACGGTTTTATGTCAAAAAAGGTGATCGAGATGGTAGCACCTTACCTTGATGCTGCAAATGTTGATCTAAAGGCTTTTAATGATGAGTTTTATCGTAAACAGTGCAAGGGACGGCTTGAGCCTGTTAAAGAGAACCTTATTTTGATGAAATCACTTGGCATTCTGGTTGAGGTTACAACTCTTCTGATTCCTGAGCTTAACGACAATCCTTCAGAAATAGAAGCAATGGCAGAATTTATCTCTAACTCACTTGGCGTTGAGACGCCTTGGCACATCAGCCGTTTTCACCCATGCTACAATATGACAGACAGAGGAAGCACGCCAATTTCTACTTTAAAGATGGCTTTTGATGCTGGAAAAGAGGCAAGACTACGTTATGTCTATACAGGCAATGCACCGGGTCTTGAGTCTGAAAATACATTCTGCCATGTTTGCGGGCAGATTCTGATTCAGAGAGTAGCTTATAACATCACAAATTTTATGAACCCTGCTGGAAGATGCCCTGAATGCGGGACAAAGGTTTATGGAATCTTTTAGCTTTAGAAAATTATATCTCTAAAGTTGACAAATTTCCATATTAGCAATTTTCTTAAATGGAGTGGATATTGTGCCAATAAGCATAAAAAATATAGTAGATAGTTTGCAACAAAAAATAGTTATATATAGCAAGATGATAAAATTTTCCCACACAATATTTGCACTGCCCTTTGCACTCTCTGCTGTTGTTATGGCGTGGCAAAATCATGATGTGGTAATATTAGATTTAATTTGGATACTTCTTGCTATGGTTGGAGCAAGGTCTGCTGCAATGGGTTTTAATAGAATAGTTGACGCAGATATTGATGCGAAAAATCCAAGAACTTTAATTCGCGAAATTCCCTCAGGAGTGCTTACTAAAAAAGATGCAGCCTTGTTTGTTTTTGGCTCTTCGGCTCTATTTATTTTTTCTGCTGCAATGCTTGGTAAACTTTGCTTTATCCTCTCTTTTCCAGTTCTATTTTTTCTTCTGTTTTATTCTGTTACCAAAAGATTTACAAAATATTGCCACATCTATCTTGGATTTGCCATATCTTTAGCTCCTCTTGGAGCTTGGATTGCAATTACTGGCTATATATCGTTTAGCGTAATACTTCTTACTTTAGCACTTATGACCTATATAGCAGGATTTGATATTCTCTACGCTTGCCAAGACATTGATTTTGACAGAGAGCATAAATTATTCTCAATGCCAGCAAAACTTGGAGCTAAAAAATCAATGATTATCTCCTCTCTCCTTCATCTTATGACATTTATTTTTTTAACCGCTCTTTACTTTACATTTAAGATGAACCCCATATTTATTATATTTCTTGTTGCTATTGGTTTTTTTCTTGTTGCAGAGCATCGTATTGTAACACCCAATAATCTTGAGAAAATTGACATTGCATTTTTTAACATAAACAGCCTTATATCAATTTTGCTATTTGCTGGAGTTATTGCTAATGCCATTACAAGCTGACTATCTATATCGTGTTTTTACAGAAAACATTGATGATGTGATTTGGGTCATGGATAAATCATATCAATTTGAATATGTTAGCCCCTCTATCGAAAAATTAATCGGATATACTCAAGAAGAGTTTTTATTAATAAAATTAGAAGAGTTTATTTTATCGCCACACCTTGAAGATACTCTTGCAGAAATAAGTAAAAGAAAAAGAGATGAAGCAGACGGCGTTGGAGATAATAAAATAAAAAAATGGGAACTTGAGTATCGTCATAAAGATGGCAGAAAACTTTGGGTTGAGACAACTACAAAGCCGGTAAGAGATAAAAATGGCAATTTTAATGGCTTTATTGGAACTGTCCGCAACATTGACGAAAGAAAAGCAATGGAATTATCTCTTAAAGAGAGCAAATATCGCCTTGAACTTGCCTTGCAAAGCTCTTCAATTGGGCTTTGGGACTTAAATATTAAGGATAACCATATATTTTTTGACAAACGCTGTGCTGAAATATTGGGTTATGATTCAGAAATGATATTAAGTCCAGCTACACAAACTTTTGATATAATTATTCCAGAAGAGAGAAAAAAGATAATAAAACATTGGAATAACCAAATCAAAACAATAGCTTTCCACTCTAAAAATAGCCTTATATCTGATGCTGACTCATATATTAATGTTGAATGCCCTGTTATAAACAAGAAAAATCACAACTTATGGTTAATGGTTCTTGGGAAAATTGTAGAAAAAGATTCATTTGCTAATCCAACAAGAGCTGTTGGCACTTGCCTTGATATTACAGAGCAGAAAAGTTTTCAAAAAGAATTTGAAAAGAAGCATAATGAACTTGAATATAATGTTAAGAAACTTGAACAGACCAATAGTGCATTAAATATTTTAATAGAGCATAGAGATAGAGAAAGAGCTAAATTTTGCGACTCTATTCTTAACAACTTCAAAAAATTAGTTTTTCCATTTATAAACAAGATGAGTAAGTCAAAAAATAGTAATGAGATAGAGATATATACAAAAATTCTTGAACAGAATATCCACGAAAGCCTTGCTATGCTGAAAAAAGAGACTCCATTAAAATACAGCAACTTAACCTCTACTGAGGTTCAGGTATCTGATCTCATAAAAGAGGGTATTTCAAGCAAAGAGATCGCCCAAATGTTAAATGTGAGCGAAAGAGCTGTCTATTTTCACCGCAGAAATATCCGCAAAAAATTAAATCTTGGAACTTCTAAGAAAAATCTTAAAAATCACCTTCAATCCATATAAATTTCGATATATCAAAAACAATAGTTAATATTATCATCTCTGTTTTAGTGATCTTTCAATTTTTCCCATTACTTAGCTCTTTACAAATTTATAGTTCTTAATAATTATAATTTTGTCATATTGATAGTTTAATACTATCAATTTAGTGTTAATTATTTATCAACATAGATTGATTTAAGTGTGGTATAAAATTTGAGCTGTCTTATTGTTTGGTTAGGTTAATACCAGCCATGTAATAAATTGAAAACATTAAATCAAATTTTAGGAGAAAAGAATGATGAATCAAAAGAAAAAAGAGATTTTCAGTCATCAAAAAAATGTTATTATGTCTGGCGTTGCTATTTTTATAGTGTTTTTTCCATTAACATTTTTTAGTTCGCCAGTAATGTGTGCAGACCTCACAATTTATACAGAAGAGTCTCCAAATGCCCATTTTACAGACAAAGATGGTAAAGCTACAGGTTATGTTTATGAGCTTGTTATTGAGATGCAAAAAAGAATGGGAGACACAACACCTATCTTGATAGCGTTACAAGCGATGATCTAAATCTTAAAAAACTTTTAGGTGGACGCACATCTTTATGGGCTTCAAGTAGAGATAGGACACCCATATAGCAAAGGAGCTTAAAATTCCTTTTGAAAGTGTAGAACCTGTTTTTACAATCATGGAAAAAGGATTATTTATCGCATTTAATAAAGATACTTCTGACGAAATAGTTAATAAATGGGCAAAAGCATATAATGATGTCCGCTCTGACGGTACAATGGAGGCTATATATAAAAAATGGGATACTTCTATTCCAACATATCAGATTCCGAAAGCACCTTGAAATCATACTGTATGATTAAACGTGCAGGAATAATGGTTGCTGTGCTGCTGATTTGCTTCAATATCTGTTCTGCTCAGGAGATCATAGTGGCGACAGAGATTTGGGAACCTTATAATTTTGTCAAAGATGGCAAAGTTATAGGAATCTCAACTGAAATTGTCGAATACACTATTAAACAAGCAGGGATAGCTATTAAAGAGGGGGAAATCGGGGTATATCCATGGGCAAGAGCATATAAGATGGCGTTAGAAGATGAGAATGTATTAATATATACAATCTTACGAACTGAAGAACGGGAGAAATTGTTTAAATGGATTGGACCATTAATCCCGCCAGAGAAATTTTATTTCTATAAACATCGCACCAGATCAGATGTGGTAGTTAAAACGCTTGATCATGCTAAAAAGTATCGAATCGGGATTTTAAGAGATAGTATTCATGGACAATTTTTAACGGCTCATGGCTTTCCCAAGTATTCGTTGGATGAGGTCTCAGAGCAAGTGTTTAACTTAAAAAAGCTGCTTGCTGATCGCATTGATTTGATCATTGATCTTGAAACCACGCTTAAAATTCGGACACAAGAGCAGAATCTGCCGCTGCCAGAGTTTGAACAAGTGCTATTTTTATTTGAGCATGGCTACTACATGGCATTTAGCCAAAGCACATCAGAGAAGATTGTTGAGCGGACAAGGTCAGCATTTGAAGAAGTCAAAGCAAGCGGAGTAATTCAGCAGATTTTGAAAAAATACAATAACAATTTGAGCATTGCACAATAACCTGTTTTTTTATTATGGATAAAACTATTCAAATCCCCAGCCCATATCAATTTTTGTCTGAAACCGCACAAAAACGAACTTTTATAGCACTTTTATTACTCACGCTCATATTGATGATAAGCCTTCAACTGCTTGATAGTCCTTTAAAAAATAAAATCGCCCCTTTGGGAATAGTATCTTTTGAATTTGCAGGAGATTTGAATAATGCAAAGGCAATAATAGATTCTTGGGGCGGAAAAGGTCTAATTTACGCTGGTTTAAATACTGGATTAGATTATCTATTCATATTTGCATATTCAAGCACAATAGCTTTGGGTTGTTTATTGGTTACTCAAATGATAGCTCAAAAGTTATCCAAACAATCAACCATTTTTTATCAGATACTCTATCAAATAGGAATAGTGTTGGCGTGGGGGCAGTTTATAGCAGCAATATCAGACAGCGTAGAAAATTATGCACTTATTCAATTATTATTAGGAGCAACTCAAAAGATATACCCTAAAGCAGCTTTGTACTGTGCTATACCTAAATTCATAATAGTTGCGTTAGGTATTAGCTATTTTTTTGTTGTTGGAATTTTGATTAGATTTAAAGAATCTAATCAAAATTGATATTTACAAGTTGTAATTAAACTATTCACTTAAATTAATCTAAAGGAGCTTTGTTATGAAAAAAATTATTGTTTTTGCGTTAATGACTATAGGATTGGCTGTTAATTTTGGATATTCAGAAGAGATTGAAGTTCCGTTTATAACAGGCGAATGGGCACCATACACATCAGAACAACTGCCAGAATACGGGGCAGCAACAGAGCTTGTCTCTGCAATATGCAAAGCTGGCGGCATAAAACCATCATATAAATTTTATCCTTGGAAAAGAGCTGAGAATATAGTTGAAAAAGGGCAGGCATTTGCCTCTTTTCCTTATGCTGCTAAAGATGAAAAAAAGGCGGTTTTTGATTTTTCAGACACAATGTTTTATGGGATCAATGTTGTTATATATAATGTAAAAAATCCAAAGACACCTACCCCTATAAAGTTTGAAAAATTAGGAGATTTAAAAGATTATAAGGTTGGAGTTTTGCTTGGCTCTTTTCTTGAAAAGGAGCTTGCAAATGCAGGTGTGGCGTATGAAACTACCCCTCAAATTGAGAACACTATAAAGAAACTTCAAGCTGGCAGAATTGACTTTTATATAGATGAGCAGGTTGCTGCCTACGATATGATAAAAAAACTTTTTCCAACAGAGGTTGATAATTTCAAGACTTTAGAAAAAGGGTATGGAGAAAAGATGCCTAATATTATTATAGTTTCAAGAACATACCCAAACTCTAAAGAAATTCTCAAAAAATTTAATGAAGGGCTTGCAATTATAAAGCAGAATGGAGAATATGACCGAATAACAGATAAATATAAAATGGTAAAATAGTTTCAAGGTTAATAGGCAAATTGCATTAAGGGATTAGAATTTAATAACCATCAGAAATTACTCAGCACAGATAAAATTACTCAACGTAGATAAATTAAGTTTTTTTTCTGGTAGGGGTTAAGAGCATACTTAATCCCTACACAACCAGTAGTGTATGGTCTCTATACCAAAATATTTATGAACAATTTTATAATATCAGAATTACCACCACCAAAAGATATTGAGACAAAAGAAGTATTGCGACAAGCTGCAAAAGCCCACCGATACCTTGCAGAATTAGAAGGAATATCAAAAACTATTCCTAATCAGTCAATATTAATTAATACCTGAATCATGGGTAATTATAATTTTTATATAAATGAGCCTCTACTTAATATATTTCTTAATAATCATGTTAAGAAAACCCAAAATTTTTAACATGGTCATGGAATTATGAAACATTAATCTGACTTAAAAAAATTTGTAATGCCTGATACTCGCCTCTCAAGATTTGATAACTTTTGAAAAGTTGTCAAATCGTAAATTTATATAATTATTTCACAAAAAGAGTTTTTAATGGTAAGTAGAGAGTATAAAGTAGGATTACCAAATTACCAATCAGCCTAAAAAATATTAACATCGTAAAAAATTGGGGGAGACTAAAATGAAAAAAGTAACTTTTAAGGTATTTTTGGTTCTATTTATTTTTCTATCAGCATCGTCTGCAATCTGTTCGGAATTAACGCTTTACACAGAGGAGTCTGCAAAGTCCCACTTTACAGACAAAGATGGAAAGCTTACGGGTTATGTTTATGAGTTTGTTTTGGCAATGCAAAAAAAGATGGGAGATACCACACCTATTGAGATGGTTCCATGGGCAAGAGGATACCATTTTGCTACAACACAGCCAAATGTTGCTATTTTTTCCACAACTTTTACAGAAGAGAGGCGTAATCTCTTTAAATGGGTAGGACCAGTATCTGAATCTATATGGGTTCTTTATGCAAAAGCAGGATCAGGCATTAAAATAAAAACGCTTGAAGATGCAAAAAAATTCAAATCAATTGGAACATACAAAGACGATGTTCGCGAGCAGTTTTTAAAAGAGAAAGGATTTACAAATTTAGACAGTGCAAGAGATGATAAGTTAAATCTTAAAAAATTGATAGCGAATCGTATTGATTTATGGGCATCAAGTCTTGATAGAACTCCTTTTATAGCTCAAGAGCTTGGAGTTCCTATGAATAGCATTGAGCCTGTTCTTACAATGCTTGAAAAGGGGCTATTTATAGCATTTAGCAAAGATACTCCTGACAAAATAGTTAATAAGTGGGCAAAAGCATACGATGATCTTCGCTCTGATGGTACTATGGAGGCTATTTACAAAAAATGGGATATTCCTGTGCCTAAATATCAAATTCCTAATATAGATCAAGTAAATGACTGAAGATCACAATAAAAATAAGCAACCCAAGTGGTTTATTGGCAATTATATTTGCTGATGAACTATTCATATACCAATAAATAAAGGAGAGTTAAAATGAACAAAGGCGTTGTAAAGAGATTAGTTAGAGTTACTGTAAAAGCACTATGGCTAACAATCATCTGTCTATCTTTTACCATAATCTCTTTTGCAGAGGAAAAAGCAACAAAAGAAGAGTGTATCGCCAAAGTCAAAGAGGCAGCGGCAATGGCAAAAGCGTCAGGAGCTGATGCAACTTTTGCAAAAATCAATGACCCAAAAGGTCAATTTGTCTGGAAAGATTCTTATGTTTTTTGCATTGATGTGGAATCTGGTAAAATCTTAGCTCATCCCATAAAACCTAAATTAGTTGGTCAGATGATGAAAGGGCTTAAAGATGTGAATGGCAAACTCTTTTTCGTAGAGTTTATTAATGTTGCTAAAGAGAAAGGAGAAGGTTGGGTTGATTATATGTGGCCCAAACCCGGAGAAAAAGAGCCTACACCAAAATCAACCTATGTAATGAAAGTTGAAGGAACAAATTTAATAATGGGTGCTGGTGTAAATGAGTAACTACAAGCTATATTCCATCTAATAATTTAAGATTTGACAACTTTTTAAAAGTTGTCAAATCTTTATGTTTTTCAAACTATTGAAAACTTGAACTGCTAACAGTATTTAAAATGTTAAGGAGAAAATTATGCAACAGAGTAACCATTATAAATATGGTTGGCTATCAGTTGTTGTTGGTTTGCTGATTCTGATTAGTTCACCTGCAATATCAGACGAAATAGTTAGTAAGTGGGAAAAAGCATATAACGAAGTTAGCTCTGATGGAACTATGGAGGCTATATACAAAAAATGGAATGTAGCTATGCCAACATACAAGATTCCTCCAGCACCATGATAACTTTATAATTAAAAAATTGTTATCTGAATTGATTTAAAAGGTCATGTATGCCATGCAAATAATTATAAGCATATATGATCTTATTTGTTTTTTGTCATTTGAGTTGCTTTTGCTATATTGTTTTATATTTCAATAAAATTTTATAATGATTTAGAGGATATACCATGTTTCTTAATGCAAGTATAAAATTTAGGATTATTCTTCTCTCCTTAGTAGGAATCTTAGGCATGTGTGTGATTGCTGGTTCAGGTAAATATCTAAACTCTGTTAAAGATATTCAAATAGATATTGGCAGTAAGAGTAATGATATTGGCAAAATAGTTCTTCAAAATAGCGTGATTGAAGAGAAATTTCGTAATGCACCGGAGCATTCTGTCATATCTGAGCATGAAATTAACCATAAAAAAATAGATGTTACTGTAAAAGAGATTGAAAAAATTTCTTCAAGCAGTGTGGTCAAAGAAATGCTAGAAAAGATTCTTGATATTGAAAAAAAGCATAGTGAAAATTTTAAGAAACTTGCTTCAAATATATTTGAAATGAACGAGGCAAAAAAAGATATATTCAAAAATATACAATCTATGACTCTTATTCTTAATCAGGCTATTTCAGATATTGATAAAGAGGAGGCAATGCTCGCAACTGAGGGCGAGTTCCTTGACGGTTCTAAGGCAAATTTGCGCGTGGAATTTAAAGATTTTATGCGATATTGGGATGTAAGGCTAATGACTATTCAGAATCTGCTTTTGACGGGTAATAGTGAAGAGTATAATACTCAAAAAAAGATTAGTGATAGCAATATATCTCTTAGGCATAATAATATTGTTGAGGTTATAAAATCAATTAGTTCTGATGATAGTGGCAAAGTAAAGGCTATTTGGGCAGCTTTAGAAAAACATCTACCTGTTGTTAGTAAACTTGAAACTACCTTGTATTCTCTTTGGGAAAATAACCAATTTTTGACTACAGAGCTTGCTCAAACATCTAATGCTATTCAGAAGAATGTAAGCAATATTGTATCTACAGTTCAAAAAGAGATAGCTCAACAGAGTCGTAGAGGCGACATATTGGGTATCGTTGTATCTATAAGCGGCATCATTATTTTGCTATTTTTCAGCATAATTATGGTTAGAGCCATTATTAGACCGATTAACAATACTGTATCTATGCTTAAAGATATTGCAGAAGGTGAAGGCGATTTGACAAAACGGCTCAACATTATTTCAAAAGATGAAATTGGTGATATGGCAACATGGTTTAATCTGTTTGTTGAAAAAATTCAGAGTATAATATCCGATGTATCTGGCAACGCTAAAGAGCTAAACAGTGCTTCAATAAGTCTTTCAAAGATTTCCGATGAAATGGCAAAAGGTGCAAACCAGACAAGCATAAAGGCAGAATCTGTAGCAGAAGCGGGAGAAGAGATGCACTCAAATATGAGTTCTGTAGCGGCTGCTATGGAAGAGGCATCTATAAACATTAATATGGTAGCATCATCTTCTGAACAGATTTCCATGACAATTGGGGAGGTTGCTAAAAATACTGACAATGCAAGAAAAATAACTCAAAATGCTGTATCGCTTGCTAAAAGTGCATCTGATCAGGTAAATAAACTTGGTATGGCTGCAAAAGAGATTGGAAAAGTTGTTGAATCAATAACAGATATATCTGAACAGGTAAATCTTCTTGCTCTGAATGCTACAATTGAGGCTGCAAGAGCAGGAGAAGCAGGTAAAGGCTTTGCCGTTGTAGCAAATGAGATCAAAGACCTTGCAAGGCAGACCTCAGATGCTACTGGGCAGATAAAGATAAGAGTTGAAGGTATCCAAAGCTCAACTGAAACAACAGTTAATCAAATTGTTGATATTTCAAAAATTGTAATGGATATTAATGAGACTGTATCTACAATCGCAGCAGCAGTTGATGAACAATCTGTAACTACAAAAGAGATCACGGCTAATATCAGTCAGGCATCAACAGGAATAACAGAGATCAATCAAAATGTTGCTCAAAGTAATATCGTTTCAGGTGAAATTGCAAAAGATATATCTGAGGTTACAGAGGCAGCAGACAAAATGTCAAAAAGCAGCATAAAGGTTAATTCAAGTGCTGACGAGCTATCTTCATTGGCGAGTAAATTGACATCAATGGTTGGAAGGTTTAAGGTGTAAAAAATAAGTTCGTAAATAATAATTGCTGAACACTATTGGAAACCCAATATGATAGAGCTTGGACAACGCGACACCTATATTGAGAATAAAAAATTAGCCTTGCTTGTAACTAACCTTGCATCTAACATGCCGGGAACTATTATTAATAGTATTATTATCTCTGCGGTGTTGTGGAGAGTTATTCCCACAAACAAAATTATAATTTGGGCTTCTGTAAATATTGTTTTTGTTCTTATTCGTTACGTAGGTCTCTGGATGTATAGCATCGGCTTTAGATCTGATGATGTTAAGTTCTGGAGACATCTACTTCTTATCTCATTTGTGATTTCAGGTCTGCTTTTTGGCTCTTCAGCTATCTTTCTTGTTGATCCAGCAAAACCTGAATATATACTTTTTCTATATTTTGTATCTGGTGGAATGGTTGCTGGATCTCTTGGGGCATATCATAACCACCTGCCTGTATTTTTTGCATATTCAACTACAGTATTTTTTATGCCAACTATTGTAATCTACAGTTTAAATACCCCAATAACCAGCACAATGTCCCTTCTTGGAGTTATCTTTTATATTCTATCATCTGTAAACGCTAAAAAGATGAATACAGATTTAAGTGAATCTTTAGCCCTTAGATACGATAACTATCAGCTTGTGAAAAATCTTAATATTGAAAAAAAGAATGCTGAAATACTCAATGCCCAATTAATGAAAAAAAATCATGAATTAAAATCACTTACACGTATTGATCCTTTGACAGGTCTTAAAAATAGACGTTACCTATTTGAAGAGTTTACACCTAATAATAGCAAAATAATGGAGAAGAAATGGCTTGAGCTTGAGGGGAAAAATAAAAGAACCGTATCATCAGAGTATGGATATGGCATTTTTATGATGGATATTGATAAGTTCAAGTTAGTCAACGACAACTTTGGACACGATTCAGGTGATATGGTCTTAAAACAATTTAGTGAAAGGCTTATTGAAAAAGTTAGAAATGATGATGTTGTTGCTCGTTTAGGAGGAGAGGAGTTTATAGTTATTCTTAAAGATACTGATGAGAAATATTTAGAACGGTTTGCTGAATTGATCCGCTCCCACATCGAATCTACAACTTTTAACATAACTCAAGATAGGACCATAAGTATAACAACATCAATCGGGTTTGTATTTTATCCTTTTTTTGAGAATTTTCCAATAAAGATGACCTTTGAACAGATGATCTCGCTTGCAGATAAAGGACTTTACCATGCCAAGCAAAATGGGAGGAATATAAGTGTAAGAGTAAGATGCACACAGCAGAAGAGCAATGATTTAAAAGTTGTTGAAGAAATTACCTCAGATATTGGAAGTTCGATTGAACAAGAAAAAATTTACTTTGAAATATGTTCAGGAAAGAATAGACAGAGTTCTAAGAAAAAGAAAAAAAATTAAAAATATAAGATTGGTATTTTTCAACAATAAGATTACATGGTGAAAATATGGTTTTAAAAAATATAAGCAACATAGCATTTATTGGATCAGAAGCTCATTATAACCATTTTTTTAAGCAATCTGATGAGTTTTCTCAACTTCCTGAACAGATAAGTTCCAAACTCGAATTAATTAATATCCCAGTTGAGCTTAAACTTTACGTTGCAAGTCAATGCCCGCATTGTCCTAATGTAATCCGAACCCTTATTCCACTTGTAGCAGCCTGCCCAAATATATATTTAAAAATTATTGATGGAACTTTTGCAGTTGAAGAGGCAGCAGCAGATAAAATTATGTCAGTGCCGTGTCTAATTCTTGATAATGGATTTAGGTGGACAGGCAATATAGATTTAGAACAACTAATTGATATGATTATCAATACCATTATAAACAATAATCCCGCATCTTTAACTACATCATCTTTTAAAACAATATTAGAGGAGGGTAAAGCTGATTGGATTATAAATCAAATGATTGAACACAATGTTGTATTTGAGGGTTTTATAGCTCTTATGACGCACAAAACGTGGTCTGTAAGACTTGGAGCAATGGTTGTGCTTGAAGAGATCGCACAAAAAGCTCCTGAGCTTGCATTAACTATTGCTCCTGAACTTATTAAACGATTTAAAGAAGAAAATATTTCAGAGCAAGGAGATATTACTACACAGGGCGATATTCTCTATGCACTTGGCATAATTGGAGATACAACCATTCAAGATGAGATAGATAAGTTAATCGGACATAATAAAATAATAAATGAAAATCTTTTGGAAGCTGCGCAAGAAGCAGTTGAGTCAATTAAGAGTAAGTATCTCTAAGCGGGCATTAATTGAGCTTTTATATTTAAGTAGAGGCACACGGTGGTGCGTATCTATACAATTTAGGCAGAACTAAATTTATGACCTTGAATAGTTATATTCAAATTTCAAAGGGGTAACTTATGGAGTGGTTTAAAGATATTAATCCTGTTATGCAAGCATTGCTTGGAACATGTTTTACGTGGGGAGTTACTGCTTTAGGTGCATCTTTGGTATTCTTATTTACAACAATAAAAAAAGAGCTATTCAGTGGAATGTTAGGTTTCGCATCTGGAGTAATGATTGCGGCAAGTTTTTGGTCTCTACTTGCCCCATCTATTGCAATGTCTGAAGATATTGGACTTATTCCTTGGGTACCTCCTTTAATTGGTTTTTTAGCTGGGGGGCTATTTTTATGGATTATTGATAAAACGTTGCCTCATCTCCATTCTGGTATGCAAATCTCTGATGCTGAAGGTTTAAAAACAGGTTGGCAGAGAAGTATTTTACTTGTGTTAGCAATTACATTGCATAATATACCAGAAGGTTTGGCTGTAGGAGTTGCATTTGGAGCATCAGGAGCAGGATTATCTTACGCAACTTTGACAGGTGCAATTGCTTTATCTATAGGTATTGGAATACAAAATTTTCCAGAAGGTGCTGCTGTATCTCTACCTTTAAGACGAGAGGGCTTCTCAAAAGCAAAGGCATTCTGGTATGGTCAAATGTCTGGTATTGTTGAACCGATTGCTGGTGTTTTAGGTGCATACTCTGTAATGGCCATACGCCCATTATTGCCCTACGCACTTGCTTTTGCTGCTGGAGCTATGATTTATGTTGTAGTTGAAGAGCTTATTCCAGAAGGTAAATCAGATAAACATAGCGATGCCGCAACTATTGGTGCTATGTTAGGTTTTGCAGTTATGATGACACTTGATGTTGCTTTGGGGTAAGAGAAATTCCAAGCAGTTAAAAGTATTCTATATAAAATTTAATTTACATTTAACTGCATGGAATGGGGGTAATATAAATAGTAGTTATGACTTTAATTTATCTTCAATTTTTTCAGGTTCTTTATCTTCTTGATCAATTTCTCTTGTTGCTTTTTTGAAATTTTTTATCCCTTTTCCAATGCCTGCACCTATCTCAGGAAGTTTGCCAGCTCCAAATATAATTAGGATGATGACAAGTATAATCAATAATTCCGGCATTCCAATCCCACCAATCATAGCATACACTCCTTTTTAGCTTTTTAACAAAAACGTAAATGTGATCTTAATTAACACCCTGTTTTGAAAGTGTCAACTATAATTCCCTCCAAAAACAGGGTAAATGCACTTAAAAGATACTTATTGATAGAATTAAAGCTTTTCTAAATATCATAATTCTGGTATCAAGGCAGGTCTAATCAACCTATACCGGAGGAAATGAACAAATGACTACGCTGCTATCTGAATTTGCACAAATACCTGATCCCAGAATTGACAGGAACAAACGACACAAGCTATTGGATATAGTGATAATAACCACATGTGCTTCCATATGTGGTGCTAATACATGGGAAGACATTGAATGTTATGGTCATTCAAAATATAACTGGCTGAAAACATTCCTTGAGCTGCCGAACGGCATCCCGTCTAATGATACATTCAGGAGAGTGTTTTGATGTTCAGCAAGATAGAGCATGGCATCAGCCCAACTCCCACCATTTGTGATATAGTCTGTACCTATAGAAACGATCTCATCTATATCCTTGCCAGTTTTCCCCCATGCTTTAGTAACGAG
>JADFZQ010000070.1 GCA_015232455.1 Desulfamplus sp.
CATCTAAATATCCCAAAAACATATCCTCTTCCTGCCAATATATAAATTTTGTTTTGTTCATATCTTTTTATCCTTATCATTTTGTATTCAATCGTCAGAATCAGGATACCCAAGATTAAAGGATTTTTAGGATTTTACTTTATCCCGCTCATCCCGCTCATCCCGCTTTATCCTTCTATCCTGCCAATCCTGATTCAGAATCACGGATTAACCTGATTCCACAAATTCCACTGATTTTTTCCGTGAAATCCCTTAAATCCTCTGTCAATCCGTGATTCAGAAAACTGCCCGCCCCAGAGATTTAGCCCAACGGCTGAAAGATTTGATAATAAAGAAATTTATGACCGTTGGAAGTAACCAGTTTTTCAATAATGATAGCGTGCCTGTAAAAAATCAATTCTGTCATCTCTCACCAGATAGACAATTCTGTGTTCATTGGTTAATCTTCGGGACCATACGCCGGAAGCCATGAATTTAAGAGGTTCTGGCTTGCCAATACCTTTGAAAGGGTTTCTCATGATTGCTTCCACAAGAGAGAGAACCCGCAACGCTGCTTTTCGGTCATTTTCCACCCAGTAAGCCAAATCTTCACGAAATTCAGGCTGAAAAACAGCATCACGATGTTTGTTGATCAAAGCCTATCTCCTTACGAAGATTTTCTACTGACGAAGGTTCACCTTCATTTTTCAAAGCCCTTTCAAGAGCAGAAAAGAGTCTCTGGCAATTATTGGGAGAACGCATAAGATGAGCAGTCTCGATAAGGCTTTCAAGTTCTTCAGCCGCTATAACAGCTATACTTTCCTTATTACGATGATCGATAATAACTATCTCTCTATTGTCTGTAACTTCGTTCCACAATAGAGCAAAATTCGCTTTAGCATGAGTATATGTCATTTTAAGCATGGTTTCACCTTAACTGTATGTTTTTTCTTAAACGCCCAAGAGCTTCAGCACAACAGCTATCCCGCCATCCTTCTATTCTGCCAATCCTGATTCTGAATCACAGACTAATCTGATTACACCAATTCAACTGATTTTTTCTCCGTTAAATCATTTAATCTGTCATTTGATTTATTACTTATACTACCATACCATAACATCAAGAGTATCTGTTTTACCACCATACATGACTGTTACGGTTAGCATATATTGTTTTCCGGAATATGCGATACTGAGCGACCCATATTGGCTATCCATATTGATATAACGTGAGTATAAATTATCCCAAGTGTAGGCACTCCAAGTAGCACCAATCCATATATATTCTTCACTATTGTCACTATAAATTGCAACACAATCATAACCCTCACCCGTTGAAATACCAGCTATTACCTGAACTGAGGTAGGTCCATCAATTCTGATAGAAGATAATGTTGGAGATATATCTTTATTCTTTATAGTTACAGTATGCGTGTCAGATTTCCCTCCATAGGTTACGGTGATAGTACAAACTTCATCTTTGCCTACTTCGTATGTTCTCAGATATATATACCAACTTATAGAAGCACGGAGTTTTTTAAGATTAGTCGAAAGAGGCGTATCTATAGTTGCATAACTTGAATTTTCACTCCATATCGCACTGCTTGTTATATCAGATGTGCTGCCATCACTGTATTTAGCTGTGCATGTGTATTGAGAACCTGAACTTTCATCTACCTGACTTAAACCGCTGATAGCTATTGATAATAATGTTGGTGATGCTGAATAAACGAGGCGGAAACCCACGTCGTAGTATTGGTAATATGGGAAATTAGAACCACGACAAGCGGAACGGCATAAAGTAGCCCCGAGAAACCAGCCCCCGCCACGCAAAACCCGGTACGAGCCGCTTTCGGGACCAATAGGATCAGCAACAAAAGTGTGAGGGTAACTTTCATACCAATCATGACACCACTCCCACACATTGCCGTGCATGTCATAAAGCCCCCAAGCGTTCGGAGATTTCTGTGCTACCTGTTCAGTTCTATTTACCGAATTATTTAGACAATACCAACCAATTGCATCTAAATTGGCATCACCACAAGAGGTCTGAGTTATTCCGCCATTCGCAAAAGCAGTTGTTGACCCTGCCCTTGCCGCATATTCCCACTGTGCCTCTGTTGGCAGAGAGTATGTGCCTTCTCCTTTTGCATTCAGTTTATTAATAAAAGTCTGAACATCGTCCCACGAAACTTGTTCCACAGGGCAGTTATCCCCGCAGCTGCTAAAATATGACGGGTTACTGCCCATCACAACTTTCCACTGTGCCTGCGTTACTTCTGTTGTCTGCATGTAATAGGATTTGGTCAGTGTTACCTGATGCTGGGTTTCATCATCATATCTACCCAATTCATCTGAAGGCGAACCCATTGTAAAAGTGCCTGCTGGAATAAGGTTAAAGGTCATGCTGAGAGAGTTGGTGTGTGATGTCATTTGAATCAAAGAAATAGAGTCGCTTACTGACGAGGATTCGGAATCATTGTTTTTCACTTTAAAATAAACGGTTTTAGTTCCAATGCCTGAACTTAATGTAAAACTTGGAGTTGCAGAATAGGTTTGCCATGAAGCTCCAGAAAAACTTGAAGATTCACTCGCCATGTAGTGAGTAGGATTGCCTGTTACGGAATTATTTAGGGTTACGGTTTTAGTTGAGGTGCTGCTTGCTCCATTGTTGATGCTGAATGATGTTAATGTCGGTTTAGAATTTACTCCTACTACATCAACACTTTTGCACTCTTCATTTCCTTCTCCATCTGTTATACATAATTTTATCGTATGAGAACCTATCTCAGAAATTTTTATACCAGAAAAATTAGGAAGCATATTAGTATGAACAGCATATTCAAGGTAACCATAACATTCTTCATCAACACACCAGTCAAATTTATACACATTTTCAATATTTTCTATTTTTGCGGAGCAACTAACATTAAAAGATACCGTTCCTTCTTTTGGAGTGCAATTTAAAGAGGTAATTCTGGGATTTTTTATTACTATTGGCATAATTTTAACGTTGAGCGAGGCTATTTTACCTCTGTAGCTTGCAGTTATTGTTACTTCATTATATTTAATTTCTGGACTGACTGATAATGTAACTAACCCGTTGCTGTCTATACTGGCATACTTTTTATTATCAACAATCCATGCTGTATTTTCAGTTACATTATCTTTTGTGCCATCGCTGTAATATGCCGTGCAGGTATATTGGTATGGTTTAACTGAATTTTCGTACACTTCAGGAGAACCTGTTATTGTGATGTGATCCACAGTTTTTGTAGGATTTAAAAAAAGATCGTCATTAACATAACTGTGGTGTCTAACAGCTAAAAAATCTTCCTTAAAATTTCCTACGATATAAGCTATCCAAGGTTGAAAATCATAATTATTTTGAGCATATTGGTAACTTTTATATGCATCATTATCAGGTTTGAGTGCATTTTCAAAGAACAAATCAGAAACAGACTCATTCGTTGCATGAAGGTTTTCTTGCCATCCAACAACCATTCGCACTCCTAATTCATCAACAAACAAATCTTTCCAAAGAAAGTCTTTGTTTATATTGGTTTTTAAACTTTCACAGCTGCTGAAATAGACTACTTTAGTATTGTTCAATTTAGATGGTAAGACTTTTCTCATATAGTAATTTGAAAAGCCAATATATGGCTTTTTAAGAACCTCTTTGAGTGTGCCTCCTTCTATAATATTTGCTTTATTAACCACATAGAATCGTCCGAAAGCAGGATCGTTAGTCCATTTATCAGTATCAATTAAAGTCTCAGTAACTATCCAATTATAATAAGAATCGAACACGCCATGAGCACCTATTAATACAACATCATAATCATTACTAATATAATCAAATTTTGCTAAAGTAGCAGGTTCTTCAGCCTTTCTACTAAATTCATCAACACAATACCCTACGCTTTCAAAGCGTTCCTTAATGTCGCTCCAATCAAAGCCCATCGCATTTAACATAAGGACTTTTTTATCTGATGTAAGGCAATTTTGCTTTCTCGTTTGCATTGAAATATTCGTTGAACCCGCAAATGAATTTGTTTCAGAAGAGGGATCAAGACTTCTAAACAAAAATGAAGCAGAAGAACCTTGTTCAAAGTCGATTTGAATAGAATCTGGTGAGCCATCGCTATTTTTAAAGTATTCGGCAGAAGTTACCCCTTCTAATTTAGAAATCTGTTCAACGACTACATCATAAGAATTAGTTATAGAAGTATCTGCAAACACTTTTTCCAAAAAAGTTGAAGCATTGTCTAATGCACGAAGATTTTTTTCTGCAACAGCTGGTTCTAAAAACTCTATAGTTGGCTCTCCTGTAAATCCATATCCTCCAAGCTCATAAGCTCCGTTTATGCTTTTAATTAGATCGCCTCCATTTGATGGAGCAACCAACCAATATATAGAACATTGCCTGTATATTTCAGAGGCGAAAGAAGAATCAGCCACAGAGAAAGAAGTGCTGATTTTTGAAGTTTTATTAACTGAATAGGGTGAATAGTCAGTGGTCAATTTTTTACTTGAATTCACAAATAACAACTTACCGTCAGGGTTTAATATTGCTATGTAAATATCAACGGGTGAGCTGTAAGCAGGAAAGTTGAGGGTAAAAGTCTTATCTCTAAAAACAACGGGGCATTTGGCAATCTCCTCATCAGTTTTTGGAGATATGACTACTACTTTTGTTGGAGGGGTTTTGCCCGTTATATTACGAACGGCACGGACATAACCCGTGTAGTTAAGACTGTAGCCGTGGCCCTCGCCATCGTTGAAGTGGACACCCAAAGCACAGTTTATGTAATCGGCACAGGTAGAACTTGACCAATAAAAGGACATAAACGTATCTCGAAACACGCTCGTATCTATTACAGGGGAATAAACAGTATAATCAGCTATACTACGAAGCTCTTTCGCTGTAGGCAATCTCCAATCTGTATAACCTCCAAGATTGAGATTTTCACAGTAGGAAAGGGCATCTTTCCAGACCATAGTTGTTCCACCAGTTACTGTCTTTCCTGTATCCTGCTGCCACATAAGACCTGTAGCACTATCAGAGACTGTCCCATCTCCGTTAATTGTCAAATTATCTAATGACCCAATAACCGACTGTCCAGCCCGAACGGCACGCAAATAGCCGTAGTTACCCTTATTACTGCTGTAGTCGCTGCGGTTGCCGAAGTTGACACCCCACGCGTAGCTTATATTGTGGGCACTGGCCGAACTCGACCAATAAAATGCCGAATATGCATCTTTAAAATAAGATGTATTAATGGTTAGTCCGGGAAAGGGAACACTATAGTCAATAATGGTGGAAAGTTCTAATAATGTTGGCATCCTCCAGTCAGAATATCCACCAAATTTAGCGGTATTCAACTGGGCTATGACATTTGGAGCATCATTCCATGTGGATTGATGGCTATTGTTTTCCCAAATTAGCCCAGTTACGTTGTCTTTCACCATTGCCCAAGTAGTGGCAGTAACGGGAAGTGCTTTGCCAGTTGAATCAAGTTTGGTGTAGCTCATTGGATTGATGGAGTAATTGCCGTCTTGTCCGTAGAAGTCTTCCCCTTCTTTTGGGCAGGGGATTTCTTTGGTGTCGTCATAGCATTTGGTTATGCCTGTGTCGGGGATTGAGGAGGCAAAGACTGAAACAGCGGTGAACATAAGAAAAATTACAACTGAATATAGTTTGGTTTTCATGGTTTTGTTTTTTCTTTTCTTTTGGTTGGCGGATGGTGTCTTAATCAGGATTTATAAGAATTTATCCTGATTCTGCTCATCGTTCTGTAATTTTGCCAAATATAAAAAGCTGAAGATGTTTATCAACATTTTCCATCGTTTCTTTATAAGTTAGTCCGATAAGTTTTATAAACCTTCTTTTGTCAAAGGAACTGATATGTTTTATTTTAAGCAGCGAGTCTTTGATAAGCCTGTTCTGAGAATCCGATTTTATTAAAATATCAAGCTCTCCATGATTCGCTGTTTGGGAAGAAATAGGAATAACCGTCAGCAGGTTGCCAGAATCAATATATCTTTCATGTTGAATAATAAAGGCAGGTCGTACTTTTTGATATTCATGTCCGAAACTTGGTTCAAAATTTACCAGCCATATCTGACCACGTTTAAATGTTTTCATAAATCTTCCAAACCCAAATAATAACTGAGTTCTTCTTTGGAGAGAAAATCAGTTGAATTATCATTGATAGCTGAAAGTTCAATATCATGTTCAGATGCTTCAGCCTGAGTTTCATCAAACAAGACAATTACTTTAAAAATGGCATTTTTTTTTTGAGCAAACTCCTCAGGGCAATACAGATGACCATCTGGTAATAATCTGGTGCTGAAAGTAGCTTTATTCATATTTTTTTCACTCCATCTTTTGAAGGTTTAGGAGTTTTTTACTATCGTAGAATTTTGTCTGTCCTCTATCTGGAACTTGTGCCGCAAATAGAGAATCGGTTTCCTTTTTATCTTTGTTATTCTGTTTTTGTATCATAAATATTTTTAAAACTCATCATCAATATTCATAGCTGCTGCAAGAAACTTTGCATCTTCACCAAGTTCGTCTGGAGATGCAAGTAATTTCCTCAGCTCGCCAAC
>JADFZQ010000071.1 GCA_015232455.1 Desulfamplus sp.
GTTCATAGTTTATCTCTTCTATTATTTCTGGTGTGAATTCAAGTTCTATTGTCATAAACACACATTAACAAATTAAAGCAAAAATGAGAATATAAAAACTCAATTTATGACCGCTTGCAGTATAATAGCTATCTATTAACTTAAAGAGATAAAAAATTTAAAATATGCTTGCATAGATGAATAAATCGTGTTAGAAGCCTGTTTAAATTTTTCGGGGCGTAGCGCAGTCTGGTAGCGCGCCTGCTTTGGGAGCAGGATGCCGGTGGTTCGAATCCTCTCGCCCCGACCATAATAAAAATAAAAGGTTACAGTTAGTTTCTGTAACCTTTTTCTGTTTTTATGCTTTATAATGTTCTATAATAAAGCATCTACAACTACCTATTTCTGGATTAATTCAATCCTCATTTCTAAGTTATTTATTCCAAACCCTATGATAGATTTTCCCTAAATGTGCAATAATACCCACTAATGATAAAAAATAGAAAATAATACCGCAGCTATCGGCTATTTTATACACGATATAGAGGCATTGGTTGGTGGATGTTTTTTTGGTTGGAGTTTGTTTATGTATATAGAAAGTAAAAACTTTTTGCCAGGTCTACACGCATTACGTGGGCTTGCTGCAACGGTGATTATTGTATACCATTTACACCTTATGCAGCCTGTTTTTAAAGTACACTATTTATCTTTTATTAATACTTTTGGAGCGGGAGTTACTTTATTTTTTATGCTCAGTTGTTTTTCTTTGTTTCACTCCACACAGAATAAAATTCATCAAGGTAATTGGCTATTCGTTTATGTTATGAAGCGTATATTTAGGATATATCCGTTGTTTTTGTTGATGATAGGAGTTCATCTGATTTTGCATTATTTACTTTATGACAAAGTCTATAGTTTTGCTGAAATTTTAAGTAATCTCTTAATCCTGTACCAATTTTATCCTGGGCAACATACCAGTTTTGTTTGGGCTGGTTGGACGATTGGTGTAGAGGTTACCTTCTATTGCTTGTTTCCGCTGTTGTTAGTGGTTTCCCAGAAAATCAGATTTTGGTTGGCTTTGTTTTTAATTACTATGTTGTTATCCAGAAGTATGCCGCTATTAGTTGCACAATTGAAGTTGGATGTTTCTTATGGTTATATGAGTTTTCCTAGCCAGTTGTTTGTGTTTATCGGTGGTGGCTTGTTGTATTTAATTGTCAATCGCTATCCCATAAATAGAAGAATTGCATTGGTGTTGTTTTTTGTTTTTATTGTGCTTATTATGTTTTTTAAATTAATATCTGAAATATTATCGATTGTAGTTTTGTTACTTGGTATTCTGATATATAGCTGTTATAAAAGTAAATTTTTATTCAACAATTTTACAAAATTTCTTGGTGAAGCTAGTTACAGTATCTATCTTTTACATCCTGTTGTTATAGGTTTGTTAAAACCTTATGTAAAAAATATCTATCATACACAACTACCCGTAGATATTTGCTTCTTAATTTGCTTTTTAATTGTGTTTTTTCTTGTTTGTGTCATTGCGTATATAATTAACCGCTATTTTGAGATTCCGATTTATCGTTACGGCATAAAGTTGGCTAAATCTTATCATATCAAACCGATAGACGTGCAAAGTTGCTAAGTTCTACAATATCTAAAGTTTTGTTTTAAATCTTATCTGCGATATAATTTTATTTAATATCTCTTCCTTTGAAGTTGACGCATCAACAATAAAAAAACGATCTTTTTCCCTCTTTGCAATTTCAAGATAGCCTCTTCTTACCCGTTCATGAAAATCAAGACGCTCTTGTTCAAAACGGCTCTCATTTTCTGAACGCTCACCTTGCTTTAATGCTTTGAATGTTCTTTCAAGTCCAATTGCTGGATCAAGATCAAAAAGAATGGTCATATCTGGTTTTAAGTTAGTAACCTCAACGTTAGCAACCATTTTGTAGATTTTATCAATAAGATTTATATCAAGACCTCTTCCAAAACCTTGATAGGCAACTGTAGCATCGGCAAATCTATCGCACAAAACTGTTTTACCAGATTTTAGTGAGGGTAGGATTACTTCATAAATGTGCTGTGCACGATCTGCTCCGTAGAGCATAAGTTCACACAAAGTAGATATGTTGCTATTTTCAGGATCAAGCAAAATTGAACGGATTTTTTTCCCTGTTGGTGTTGCACCCGGCTCTCTTGTTGTAACTACCTGATGACCATTTTCTCTTAAGAATTTGGCAATTGGCTCTATTTGAGTTGTCTTTCCAGAACCTTCAATGCCTTCGAGAGTTATAAACATATTTTGAGCCTTCAATACATTCTAAAATTATAAAAATATTAAAAACCTTAAATTTTATGACCATTGACAATTGACTTTGAAGGTGGCTTTATATATCAAATTATTATTAAGTGCAAAAGCAAACCCATCAATTTGACTAAATTTGACGAATTGTTAAAAGTTCTCAAATCTATACCTAAATTGTGAAACTCTAAAATTGCTTAATCAATCAACTTTTTATGGGAATTTAGTATTTGTCTTACTTTTACTCTACATTTATAGCAGCAGCTTTATTTCTAATAATATTAATTGACGGCTCTTTATTTTCAAGTGCCTTCTCTTTTTCCAAAGTAGATAAAGATAGAGCATGGCATATATCTGCTTTAAAGGTAAGTTATGACAACGAAAATAAGGTTTATGTTGCAGAGGGTCAAGTTATCATCACAGGTATAAGAAAAGAGCCAGAAGATAAACAAGACCAACCTATAGGAGAGAGCCGCCTTGAGGCAGACTATGTTGAATTTTCAAACATAACCCGCGATGCAGTGGCATCAGGCAATGTTCTTCTTATCTCAGGAAAAGATAGCGTTACATGCGACCGACTAAAGCTAAATCTTGAGACAGAGAGAGGAACTATTTATAATGGAGTCGTCTTTATTGAGGAGAACCATTTTTATATTAAGGGTGATTCAATAGAAAAGAGCGGGAAAGATACCTATCATGCAGACAAAGCATCAGTTACATCGTGTGATGGAGACAATCCAGATTGGAAACTATCAGGACAAAATGTTCAAATAACTATTGACGGCTATGGAACAGCAAAAAATGCTACCTTTTGGGCAGGAAAAATACCTGCTCTCTACTCTCCTGTTCTCCTATTTCCTGCTAAAACTAAACGTCAAACTGGTCTTTTGACTCCACAATTCTCATCATCTGACAAAAAAGGATTTGAAGTTGAACAGCCCCTTTTTATTGCAATTTCAAAAGGAACAGATGCCACTATTTATGGGGACTACATGAGCAAAAGAGGGACAAAAACAGCTTTAGAATATAGATATATTTTAAATAATGATAGCTTTGGAACTCTATTTTATGATTATCTCAATGATAGTCATATTGGTGAGACCTCTTCAGAATCAATAAACTATGGCTTAGATTCTGCATCAAATGGCTATATGTCAACTCGCAATAATCACGACCGTTACTGGTTTAGAATGAAAAGTAACCATCTGTTTGATGATAATTGGGAGACACGGATTGATATTGACTATGTAAGCGATCCTGATTATCTCCACGAATTTCAAGATGGATTTACAGGTTTTGACACAGTAAAAAAATATTTTCGAGATACTTTTGGCAGAAGTATTGATGAATATGATGATACAACAAGAGAGAATATTCTTAACATAAACAGAAGATGGACAAGTTCAAGCCTTAATATGGGTGTGCAGTGGTTTGATAATGTTGAGGCAAGACAAATTAATAATAATGATAAAGTAAAAAGTATAAATCAGGAATTTGGTAAAGATACAACTCTCCAAAAACTCCCTTTTATTGAATTTAATACCATAAAAAAACAGCTTGGCAGAACACCTTTTTATTATGACCTTGACTCTGAATATCGCTATTTTTACAGACAAAACAGTTATAAACAGATTTCTTACCAACAAAACCTTTTTGATGATAATTTGTTAAAAACCAAAGCCCTACAAAATGGGCATCGAACAGATATATTTCCGAGAGTTTATATGCCATTTCAAATTGGTTCGTTTTATTTAGAGCCTTCTGCGGGTGTGCGTCAAACTTTATGGTATGCTGATGATTTTTCTGAAACTAATATAGGAGAAGCTGACACTAACAATAGAGAAGCTGATATGTTGCATCACAGAGAGGTATTTGATTCTAATTTAGAGCTATCAACAAAACTTTCAAAAATATTTAAGATAGATACAGAAAACTCAATCTCCCCAAACACTTCTAAAACCGATAGTCAAACAAATACCTCTTCTTTAAAGATTAGTGATAGTAAATTTTCCAATATAGATAATGCCAATCTAAAGATAAAGCATGAGATTCTACCTAAGGTTAAATACTCTTTTACTCCAGAGATAAATCAAGATGAACTACCTTATTTTGATACTATTGATTATATTGAGGAACAAAATACCTTTACATGGAGTATTGGAAACAGGCTTACTTCACGAGATAAATATGGGCTTTATAATGAATTTGCATGGATTGAGATAAGTCAAAGCTATAGAATGGATTTAGATAAACCAAATATAATGCTGCAAACAGATGAATTTTTCCAGTCAAAGTGGATAAATTTAAGCGATCTTTCAAACATAGAAAGACATATTTTTAAGTTAGATAAACATTTTTCAGATATTTTAACAGAGATTGAATATTCTCCGAACTCTTTTTTTTCCTTTAATAGTGATCTCAAATGGTCTCCATACGATAATCGTTTTACAGCCCACGATTCAGGCATGACAATCAAAGATAAAAGAGGTGATACACTACAAGCATTTTATAGGTATCAAGATTCTGATCTTAATTATGCTAATTCAGAGTCTGAACCATTATTGTCAGAGTTGCTCTATTATCAATCGCTGACACCTAATCAATTATCGTCAAGCTATTTATTAGATACTTTATCATCTCAAATAGCTGCATCAGAATCTATATTCACAAGCCTAAGCACAAAAATTACAGATAGCTTAGATCTATTCTTTATACTTGAGCATGATCTTATTAACAGAAAAACTATTGAATCACATGCTGGTTTTTACTTTAATAGACCATGTTGGGCAATGCGTATTTCATACTCAGATACCCCTGAAGATCAATCGCTATCATTCATGCTAAACCTTAATGGAATCGGAGAGTTTGGGAAAAGGTGATTTTAGGAGAAATATATTGTCTTTTATCAAGGATAATTTTATGTTGAACAGCAAGATTGTTAAAGAAAAACAGGCAATATTGAAGCAGCTATTTATGCTTTTTGACAAATTTTCAGATGAGATGGAAAGGGCTTGTAAAGAAGGGTGTTCCGCCTGTTGTACCAGAAATGTTACTCTTACAAGTTTAGAAGCAAAATATATTTTAGATGATTTGAATACCTATCAGAAAGATGCTGTGCTAACCAGAATTGCAAATGAGCATAATAAAAAACGACTGATTCCAAAAACAACGATTAATGAACTTGCCAAACTTTGCATGAATGGAGAAGAAATACCTGAAGAATTTGCTGATCCTTTGTGGGGCAAGTGTCCACTGCTGTTAAACCAAAGGTGCATGATATATGATTTAAGACCCTTTGCGTGTCGCTCCATGATTTCCAAAAAAAGATGTAACATAACTGGTTTTGCCGAAATGGATGAGTATATGGTTACCTTAAGCAATGTTTTTATGCAGTATATTGAGCATATTGATAGAGGCTGTTATTTTGGCAACCTCTCCGATATACTTCTGCTTGAGGGAGATAAGGAAAAACATGGTTTATCAATCCCTTATGAAAACTTTGTTGTAAATAAACCGCTGAAAATGCTTATGATTCCCCCAGAACACAGAGATAGAATTGCAAAAGTCATCAACGTGGTTCAGACTATCCGAATTGGTTGATATCGCCTCCAGTAAATTTTCCAAAACCTAATTTCCATATACCTTAATCATTTGCCATACTGAAGTTTGAGTAATATGCATTTATTGACACACATGCCCACATTTTTGATAGCACTCCAATTAACCGTGGCTGGACTTGAATTTGTTATAAAGATGAAGAAATTAAGAACGTTGTGCAACCTTTCATGCATGAGTTCTTATAGGTAGTGCTTAACATGTAGTGATAGATGATTTTACTATAAACAAATTTGCTCAGGTTTGATATTCCAACAAAAATTATTAATATATTTTTTTGTTGGAGGCTGACAATGAAATGTCCTAAGTGCAGCTCATTGAATATTATAAAAAATGGTTCAATTCATAATGGTAAACAA
>JADFZQ010000072.1 GCA_015232455.1 Desulfamplus sp.
AACATAGGACTCTGGAAAGTAGCAAGACGAGGTATAGGGTCTGACGCCTGCCCGGTGCTGGAAGGTTAAGGGGATTTGTTAGGGTAACCGAAGCATTGAACCGAAGCCCCAGTAAACGGCGGCCGTAACTATAACGGTCCTAAGGTAGCGAAATTCCTTGTCGGGTAAGTTCCGACCTGCACGAATGGCGTAACGACTTCCGCACTGTCTCAACCAGGGACTCAGCGAAATTGGAATAGCGGTGAAGATACCGTTTACCCGCGAAAAGACGGAAAGACCCCGGCACCTTTACTATAGCTTGACATTGGATTTTGGGACATGATGTGCAGGATAGGTGGGAGACTATGAATGAGCAACGCCAGTTGTTTTGGAGTCGACCTTGAAATACCACCCTTTATGTTCTATGGTTCTAACTTAGGTCTCTAAACGGGATTAAGGACATTGTCTGGTGGGTAGTTTGACTGGGGCGGTCGCCTCCGAAAGAGTAACGGAGGCGTGCGAAGGTTCCCTCAGGCTGATTGGAAACCAGCCGTAGAGTGCAAAGGCATAAGGGAGCTTGACTGCGAGAGAGACATTTCGAGCAGGTACGAAAGTAGGTCTTAGTGATCCGGCGGTTCTGAATGGAAGGGCCGTCGCTCAACGGATAAAAGGTACGCCGGGGATAACAGGCTAATCGCCCCCAAGAGTTCACATCGACGGGGCGGTTTGGCACCTCGATGTCGGCTCATCACATCCTGGGGCTGGAGCAGGTCCCAAGGGTTCGGCTGTTCGCCGATTAAAGTGGTACGTGAGCTGGGTTTAGAACGTCGTGAGACAGTTCGGTCCCTATCTACCGTGGGTGTCGGAAAATTGCGAGGAGCTGTCCCTAGTACGAGAGGACCGGGATGGACGCACCTCTGGTGTACCGGTTGTGGCGCCAGCCGCATCGCCGGGTAGCTAAGTGCGGAAGGGATAACCGCTGAAAGCATCTAAGCGGGAAGCCCCCCTCAAAACTAGTTTTCCCTGAGAGTCGTGATAGACCATCACGTCGATAGGCCGGGTGTGGAAGCGTGGTAACACGTGAAGCTAACCGGTACTAATCACTCGATAGGCTTGATCCGCCACCGCAGCGGCAAGCCCAACAACATGACGCGATCCTTTACAGCCCAAAACGCAGGAACGATATTGCCGTGTGCTTCGATGACCTGGTGGTCATAGCGAGGGGCCCGCACCCGATCCCATTCCGAACTCGGCCGTGAAAACCCTCTGCGCCGATGGTACTGCGTCTTAAGGCGTGGGAGAGTAGGTCGCTGCCAGGTCTTCAAAGCACACCGCGATCCAACATATTGCCTATACACGACGACCCAAGCCCGCCCCCGCATTCCACCTTCCGCGGGGTGGAGCAGCCCGGTAGCTCGTCAGGCTCATAACCTGAAGGTCAGAGGTTCAAATCCTCTCCCCGCAACCAAAATTAAGCCGCTAGGTCAATGACTTAGCGGCTTTTTCGTGCCCGAAATCCTGTGTCACCAACCCATGATCCGTGTTCCTGCCAATTCCCAGGCATTTCCAACGGTTTAGCGTTGGTCTTCCGCCTGTTCCCACGCGTTCGCGGCTGTTCCATGTCACATGGATGGCACATGATACGCCGAGGATGTTCCCGCCCTGTTCCTGAATGAGAAGGGGCGGGCCATCACTCGACGGTCCCCCCCCTCTGCCGGCCGCGCCCCGATGGAGAGGGGCCGCCGGCTGTCGCCGTTGCTTTCGTCAGGCGGTGACGTGCGACTGAAACCGCCACCGGCTATCCGGGCCTACCGTGACGCAGAACCCGGCCCCGCCGGTTGGGGTGGAATCAGCCCATCGGGCGTGGAACCGGCGGCGGCACCCGGAGGGCGGCCAATATCGTACACACGTTTCGCGGTTCCATCGGATGGGGCGAAGTCACAGAACGTCGGGGAATGCCGCCGCGCTGGCGGTGTTCCACTTGGAGGGCCACGTCGACGGGTCGTCGGGCAGAACGGTTCCAGGCGGCAGCTTCATCAAGCGCGCGGCCGGCTTGGTTTCCAGTCCCAGGCGCTCGGCCGCGTTCTTCATGACGTGGCGCTCGTGGTCGGTGAGGCGGTGGTCGTGGATATCGATGCTCGGCATGCTCTGTCCTTTCTGTCGGTCAATCAGACGAAGAGAACCCCATCGGGCCGGGATGTCTCATAGACGGAGGCGCCGGCCTCGTTCGCGAGCGCCCGTCCGATCGCCATGGCGGAGGCAACGGCGCCGTCAATGCGCCCGCGCGCCTTCTCCTTCGTGAATTTCTCGTTCTCCGCGGCATCCTTCTCGGCCACCACGTTGCTGAAGCAATACCGGAGAGCCGGATTGCCCCCGTGCCGGAAATGGCCGGAGAGGATCGCCCGCTTCATTTCGCGAACCGGCGCGGCCATCGAGGCGAAGCCTTGGCCGAATGCCTGGACGGCGATGCCCTCGCCCTGCAACGCGGTGGTGACGGCCGTCGAGTTCCATCGGTCGATCGCCACGTCCTGGACGGCGTGACGCTCGGCCAGTTCGAGGACGTGGGCGATGATCGCGCCGTGGTCGACGACGTTGCCCTCGGTTAGCCGGAGATGGCCGGCCGTCGCCCAGCGCAGATAGTCGGCCCGGTCCTTCTCGGCCTTCCGGGCGAGGTTTTCTTCCGGCAGGAAGAACGTCGCCAGCACGTCATAGCGCCGGGCGTCATCGTCGCCACCGGGGAACACGGCAACCACTGCGGTCAGGTCTTCCACGCTCGACAGGTCGACGCCCACATAGCACGGCCGCCCGATCAGATCTTCATGGGGGGCCATCGGCTCCGCCGCGTCGTAGACGGACAGGTCGAGCCACGGATTCGAGGCGCCCGACTGCCATTGCCCGAGATGGTACCGGCGGAAGTCGGCCACATCGGCGGGAAAGTGTTCGATCCGGCGGGCCTTCACCCGCAACTCTTCAAGCGAACAGAAGCCGGCGGCAATGGCGGGGTTCGCCGCGTGCCACGCGGATTCGTCGCGCCAGTCGGCTTCGGGATCGGCGGCGAAGATGATGGGCGCGAACGTCGGGTCGTCGACTTCGCCGCGCGCAACCGCCAGCGAGTAGGACCACAGATCGAAGGCAAGGCCGCCCTGTCCTTCGCCGGCCGTCGAAATGACGACGGTCAACGGCGTCTCGCGCTTGACCTGGGAATCGACCACGACCGTGAACAGCTTGCGGCCCTCCGCCAGGGGCCATGAATGAACCTCGTCGGCGAGGAAGAACGAGGCGGACATGCCGTGCTTCGAGTACGCCTCGCTCGAGATGGCCTTCAGGACGGAGCTTGTCTTCGTGTGGTTGAGCACCTTCCGGCTCTCGATCGGCGCAACGCGGCTCAGCAGCGCGGCGTCTTGCTTGACCATTTCCCACGAATGCTTGAAGGCGATGCCCGCGTTTTCCCGGTCGGCCGCCGCTTGGATCACTTGGCCGCCGGCTTCCGCCTCGGGGCCGAGGAAGTGGGCGAGTGCTAGTGCTGACGCTAGCGTCGTCTTGGCGTTTCCTCGCGGAATCCAGATACAGGCCATGCGGACCAGCCGGCGGCCGTCATCGGTGGTCGGGCCATAGATGCGCCGCGCCACCGATTCCTGAAACGGATGCAGCGTGAACCGCTTGCCCGCGAACCGGCCTTCCCACAGCCGCAGATTTCGCACGAAGCGGCACACCCGATCGGCGCGGCCGGTCGGGTCGGGGTAAAGCGCCGGATCAGGCGAGAAGGTCGGAATCCCAGCCATCGCCCTTCGCCTCTTCGGTGTTGCCCTTCGTCCCTTGCCGGTGCGGCGTCAACGCCAGTTCGGCGGCCAGCAACCGGGCCTCGCGCATGGCCGCTTGCTGCATCTTGAAGGCGGGATGCGGCTTCGGGCCGTCATCGGTCGTCACCATGCGGCCTTCGGCGGACATCATCTCTTCGAACTCGCGCACTTGGCCGGCGGCCGTGCAGTAGCTTTCCAGCGTGGCCAGCGCCTCGGCGATCAGGAGGTGCCGGCGGTGCAGCTCGGGCGCGCACCGCTTCCATTCCCGCTTGGCATGGATCGAGAGCCACGTCGGCGGACCAGGGCATCGCCCCGGTTTCGCTCCGCCCTCGATCACCTTCAGCTTCGGCTTTCGGCCCTTCATCCTCGAAAAACTCCATTTACGGCGGTGGTGCGCGCGACACCCCCCATCGGTCTACACCCCAAGGCGGGCAGAAACCGAACCCCCTTACCCCCTCGCGCGCGCGTGAGGCACCTGCTCGCGCGCCGTGCGTTGCGAGTGGTGGGCGTGGCACATGGGGCGGATGTTGGCCGGGTCGAACCGGGCGCCACCATCTCGCAGGGCGATGATGTGGTCCAGGTCGGTCGCGCGCTGGCCGCAACCGGGGACGCAGCATGTCGGGTGCTGAACGAGGTAGTCGGCTCGGAACTTCTGCCAATACCGATCGTATCCACGGCGGGCCGCGCTGCCCCTCGTCTTGTCGCGCTCGCTGGCGCAGAGGGGGCACCGCTTGCCGGTGAAGCCGGGATGTCCGTAGATCGGGCAATGCGTTGGGGGGCGGGTGGGCATGGCGTCATCCCATCAAGCATGGTTCGCCGAACCCGACCATGAGCCGAGTCGCAGTGACTGCGAGGCCGACCCGCAGCAGCACGCCAGAAGACGGCGGCATGATGGTAATCGTGCCGGCGGTCCCCTCTGTGCCAACGTGCTTGCGACACATTGACGAATGTCGTTCAGTGAGCACGGCACAGGGGAACTGAGCAATGACGAAGCGTATGAATACGATCGCAGTTGATGGGGGTGCGCTTTCGCCGCCACCTCCGGATCCGGAGGTGGCGGCGAAAGCGCACCGGCGGGTATTCACGGCGGCGTACAAGCTGGCGATCCTGGACGAGCTCGACCGCGCGAAGCCAGGCGAAGGCGGAGCGGTCTTGCGCCGTGAAGGCTTGTACTCGTCGTCGCTGGTGGAATGGCGTCGGCAGCGCAAGCAAGGCGTCCTGGTCGCCCGCGCCCCCGTGCGGCGGGGTCCTCCGCCTGCGGCCAATGGCGTCGACAAGGCCGAGTTCGATCGGCTCCGCCGCGAGAACGCCCGGTTGGAGCGCCAGTTGGCCAAGGCCCATTTCATCATCGATATCCAAAAAAAAGCGGCGCAAATCCTGGCGATCGATCTCGAGCGCAACGACGACGAGACCTGACCTCCCTGGCCGCCGAGGCGCCGGCCGGCCAACGCCGAGCGGTGTGCGCCGCGTTGGGG
>JADFZQ010000073.1 GCA_015232455.1 Desulfamplus sp.
CTCATGGGGACAAAAAACAGTTTTCGGATTCATAAGAACTCATGCATGAAAGGTTGCAGAAAGTTCTTAAAATCTTCATTTTTATAACAAATTCAAGTTCAACCACGGTTAAGTGGGGTGCTACCATGACGATAGATATCAAGAACAATCAAGTGATCAATCAATTGGGGATGATGTATTGGTTGATATGTTTTCAACCTTGATCCGATGATGACAATATCACCGTAAAATATATAAATATAAAAAATATCACCGAACAACAACATGAACTCGGACTGGAAAAAATTGCTCCGCTTCGCTATGCAGCTTCTTCCAGCCGGTTATGCTGAGCGTTATATTTAGAAATTGGAGAACAAAATGAACGAATTTCCAGCTTTCATGAAGAATCAGACAAACTTAATAGAAAAAGCAGCACAATATATAGAAGAAATAGAAGGGTACGTTTTTAATGGTGCCGTTGGAAGCCAAATGGCATTTTGGACATGCTACAAAGACAAAGAGACAATAGAGCATATCCATGATTACGACGAGTATTTTGTAGTGGTTGAAGGCCAATATACGGTTATCACCAATAATAAAGAAACAACGGTTAGCATTGGGCAGGAATGCTATATTCCAAAAGGTACATTGCATTCAGGAAGAAGTGTTGCAGGTGCACGGACTATTCATTGCTTCAGTAGGAAACGAGTATAAATAAAAAACGATAGCTATGCTGAAAAAAACAAATCAAATGGAAATTAAAATTGTAGAACAACAAGATTTAAAGCAAATACTGGAACTTCAATACAAAGCGTTTTATGGACAAGCACTAATTTACAATGATTTTAAATTGCCACCTCTTACTCAAACACTGGATGAAATTTTAAAAGAATGTGTGCATAAAACAATATATAAGCTTGAGATGGACGGAAAGATTGTTGCAAGCATTCGCTGTGCGATAGAAAATGATATTTTGCATATCGAACGTTTAATAGTTGATCCGGAATACCAAAACCAAGGAATTGGCACAAGTATTATGAAGGAAATCGAGAACTTCTACTCGAATACTGTTAAAGGATACGCTCTGTTTACAGGGCATAAAAGTGAGAAGAATCTTCATTTATACAAAAAACTTGGCTATAAAGAGAAAAGGCAAGAACCATTAACTGATAATTGCTTGCTTGTCTACATGGAAAAAGCACACCATTTAACAATAGAAAAAACATAACAACATGCTCCAGCGAACAGTCACCCGTGTCTATTCCGTTTTGCTACATGGACAAAGCTGTCTGCCGCTGAGTTCAAACGTTATTTGTCAATGCTATTAAGGATACTATTAAAATGAGAGTCTCTGTAATACTTGCTCATCCGAGCAAAGAGAGCTTTAACTACGCCATAGCAGCTACTACTATTAAGGCACTAAATGAAAACGGTCATAACGTCTTTTTTCATGATTTATATGAAGAAAAGTTTGACGCCATACTACAATCTGATGAAATTCCGAAAAATGTACTTTTGCCGCCTGAAATTGATACGCATTGTACTGAAATCTCAGAGGCAGATGGTATTATTGTCATTCATCCAAACTGGTGGGGGCAACCTCCAGCAATTTTAAAAGGCTGGATTGACAGAATTATTCGTCCTGGTGTGGCGTATGAATTTATTGAAGGCGACAAGGGCGAAGGAGTACCAAATGGTTTGCTGAAAGCTAAAACAGCTCTTGTTTTCAACACGTCTAATACTGAAACTGAAAGAGAAAAAGCTATATTTGGTGATCCACTTGAAGCAATTTGGAAAAACTGCATATTTGCTTTATGTGGAGTTGATAACTTCTATCGTAAAATGTTCAACATCATTGTTACAAGCTCCGAAGAACAAAGAAAAAATTGGTTGGACGAAGTCCATCAAGACGTTATCAAATTTTTTCCGAAATCATAAAGTGAACCCATAACAAATTGCCCAAGCTGACGCCGACACACACCACTATTTCCCCGCAAGCAGGGACGCAGCAGAATTTAAGAAGGCGGTTGTTTTCGATGAGAAAGAAATAGCAGACTGTTTTATGACCGTATTTGAAAGACTTAAATGAAGTCTGATTCATGCTCAGATATTTGAAGGATTAAGGAGAATTGCTATGCCAAAAACACAGATAAAAAAAATAGGCAACTCGTACGGAATATTATTAAATGATGAAATATTAAGGTTAATGGACATCCGTGCAGATGATGAGGTTGACGTAAGTGTTGAAAACCGCATACTCATAATCTCTCCGTTAAATGAAGAAGAACGGGAGCAGAAAATTGACAAAGCGGTTCAAAACATTTTCAGACGAAGAAAATCTGCTTATCAGAGACTTGCCGAAGGTATTTAATCATGCTTTTTCTTTATAAAACAGAAGTAATTAATATTCAAAAAAGACTGATTAAAGAATTCGGCGGAATTAACGGATTGCGTGATGAAGGTGCATTGGAGTCGGCATTGGCATCTGCTGAAAACCGTGCATATTATGAAAATGCAGATATTGCAACCTGTGCTGCAACCTATGCCTATCATATTACTCAGGCTCATGCTTTTTTTGACGGCAATAAGCGTATAGCGGCGGCAGTATCGGAAATATTTGCTGAAATCAACGGGCTGAAACTTAATGCCACAAATGACCAGATAGTTGATTTGTTTCTTAGTATCGCATCAGGAGAAAAATCAAGAGATGATGTTGAACATATTTTTTTACAGTGGATTTCATAGCAGTTCTGAAAAGCCTAACCAGTCGTTGAAGCGGACGGCTATCGCCCGCCACTGAATTCGTTGTTAGGGCTTTAATGGAATCTCGCAATGAAGAGAAATAAACCAAAGGTATTTATCGGCTCATCAGTAGAAGGGCTTGGAGTAGCTTACTCAATCCAGTATGAACTGGAACATGACGCAGAGCCAACAGTATGGTCTCAGGGCGTATTTAATTTAACACAGCCAGTATTAACTGAATTACTTAAATGCTTAGATCAGTTCGATGCTGCCATTTTTGTCTTAACGCCTGATGATGTAGCAAACATCCGCGGAAAAGAAGAGATGGTGGCAAGAGATAATATTCTTTTTGAATTAGGTCTTTTTATTGGCAGGCTTGGAGCAGAACGAACGTTCATGGTTAAACATAGAGGATGTGGAAGTCTTCATCTGCCTACGGACCTCTTGGGCATTACTCCGGGAACATATGACAGTGCACGCACCGATGGCAATCTTCGGGCAGCATTGGGTCCATTCTGTTATCAGGTTAGAAGCCAACTAAGCAAGCTCAGACTCTCCTCGGAAAAGTGTGAAAGCCATGAGTCAGAGATAGATATTAAATATAATGATCTAATGAACAAGCTGATCCAGCTTGGCGGCTACAATCGCCTGATTGAAAATCAAGAATATGTTTCTGAAAAAATACTAGAGCCATATCATTCTCTTCGAGAAGAAATATTCAAAATACTTGAATCCGATTTTAGACAGTTGTTGGAAATGTTAGCTTCATCTGGAATAATGGATGTTTTCTACGGCGACATATACAAAAATGAATACTTCACTCTTGAAATAAAGAGTGTGGATTTTTTAGAAAATAATTTTATTCAATTTAATTCTTCCGAGATTGGAGGCAGCTCAATGGATATTCCTTCGAACATTAAAGATTGGTTCGGTAGCAGGTATGTTATTGAGAAAAAAGAGGACAGTAAAGATTCTGAATAGAAAATGCTTGCTTTGTGTTTTAAAAATAGGCCTAACAAGTCGGTCAGTTCGCAGCCCTAAAGTGCTGCTGGGGTGCCGCTACGCCGTGCCAATTACCTTCACGTTAGCTGATTGAGGTATCAAATGAGTTTGCCACATTGGGAATATTTTTTGGCTATAGAATCTGATCTTGAAAATTGTTCAAGATTTGTAGAATTTTGCCATAATAACTACAGTACATACTCTCTTGAATTTGCTCGTATAATCATGGCCAGTGGCTCAGAGCTCGACACAGTAATTAGGCTTCTTTGCAAGTCGATCTCTCCAAAAAAAGAACCAAATAACATCTTGGAATATTATCCCATATTGAATTTAAAATACCCTAACTTTGCTTCATTTGAAATATATATTCCAAGGTATAAAATATTATTGCATCCTTGGAAAGATTGGTCAGATATCCAAGCTCCATATTGGTGGTCAAAAGCATATAATAAAATAAAGCATGAAAGAGATAAGTTTTTCAAAGAGGCAAATCTCATTAATACACTAAATGCAGTGGCCGGACTTTTGTGTATAATTTTATATTATTATAAAGAATGTTTTAAAGGTGAAGATGGGATAGATAACAGGTATGCTCCCAAATTATTCGTTCCTAGTTATCAAGGGGGATACTCATGGAGTGGTCCTTGGCACTATTATACACCTGATTGACAGCTAACAGGTCGCTAAAGACCGCCAGAACGTTAGCGGTTCTTTGCATACTATTCAAAGCGGATGATTACCTCACCGTTAGATTGACGCTGCAAAGGAGGATAAAGAATTGAAAATGATTAAAACTCTTGAACTGTTTCCCATAATAAACACAAAACTAATGGAACTTTTGATGTCGTTAGATAGTAATGATTTTAATCATCCTACACAGTTTATTGATTGGACTGTAAAAGATATATGTTCTCATCTACTTGATACATCTATACGGAAGCTGTCCCTAGAGCGTGATAAATATGAATCACCCGAGGAAATATCTATCAATTCATATGAAGAACTAATTAAGCATATAACAAATCTTGCAGATAGATGGGCACTTGCATTCACTGGTGTTAGTCAAAAAATATTAATTGAATTAATCTGTAAATATCAAAATGAATTATATGATTATTTAAGTACACTGAATATGTTGGAATTCTCGCATTTCCCTGTAAGTTGGGCAGGAGAAGAAAAATCATATATACTGCAAGCGGTCATAAATTGAGTTTTTATATTCTCATTTTTGCTTTAATTTGTTAATGTGTGTTTATGACAATAGAACTTGAATTCACACCAGAAATAATAGAAGAGATAAACTATGAAC
>JADFZQ010000074.1 GCA_015232455.1 Desulfamplus sp.
CTTCTGGAATACAAAGTGCGTCCTCAACCATGGGTTTTCAAGGGAAGAGGACGAAGAAGTAAAAAAACACTTGAACGCATCAAAAAATGGGCAACTTTTTAAACCACGGTTGAGTGAGGTGCTACCAGATTTTGAATACCTGAAATCAATTCCTAAATCTTTCCCAGCCTTGAAACTTTCAAGCCGAATAGAGAATTCTGATTGAAGCAAATCTCTAACAAGATTTTCAAAATCTATAGGTGAAAGTGTATTGAAGGTATAGTCTGGCATGATCCTCTATTCTAAAATCTTATAACAACTAACTTAAAATGTTTTTACTCTGTAATCACCGAACAACAAGGTCAGTGGCGGCGGGCGTTAGCCCTCTGTCCACTGCACCGCTTGGTTAGATTTTTCAGTCCAGTCATTATTTTATGGAAAATACCGATAAATTTCCTTTCTGTGCAGAATACGATATATGATGATTTCATCTTCTCTTTTCTCATATCCCAATCTGTATTCTCCGAATCGGATTCTGGAAAAGTTGCCCTTTTTCTTTTCTCCTTTTAACTTCTTAACGTTATAAGAATTTTCCAGAGTTGAAGGTTCGGCATGAAGTTTTTCCAGAAAAAATTTTACCTGACTCTTCTGCGGTTCGCTGACCTTCTGAATATCTTTTAAAAATGTCTTTTTCAGGCTGATTTTCATAATTGCTTAATCAGTTCTCTTACATCTTCATAATCTATAGTTTCTTCATCCTGAATTTCTTCCATAGCTTTCAGCAATCCGTCATCAAGAAGGATATCCTCAATTTTCTGGTATATCTCATAATCAAGAATGACACTTCTTATCTTTCCTGATTCATCAGTTATATATGATTTTGCAATATTCATTTAATATCCTTTCTTAAAAATCAGGTGGTGGTCTGCTATGCAGGTCAGCTTTTTGATGTTAATTTTGCTACCTGTTCCAAACTTGGCATATTACCCGTTTCAGCGTTTCTGATATACTGTCTGATGACTTCTACTTTTTGAAAATATGTGTCAAGCTGTTCCTGTTCACTATTGCCAAAGGATTGAGGACTGTCAAGAAGTCTTTTGTATGTATCGTAAAACTCTGACTCTCCATGCCGATAGGCTTTCATATCAGGTCAAATTGCTCTGATAAGTCGATTTTAGCACTATTATCAGGGCATGTTATTAAAAAGTATTGAAAATTCGTTATAAGCAAAATATTTTTAAGGTAAAAGATTTGTTATGTTTTGTCTATATTATTTAACACAATCAACTGTTAAGAGTTGCATTATAAAACTTCATTAAAAATATGTTATTATTAAAAGGCTAATCATTTACACCCTTACACTGGCTACTGACAATGTTCCTGACCTGCCAAATACATATTAAGATAATCTTTTGAAATGAAAAACATCAGCCATTTTGTTGATCATTTGATTTATATATAAATATTGATGTCTTTACTTTCCGCCTGTTTCGGTTCTTTTTCTTTATGGCTCTCCTCAAGCCGTTTTTCTTCTTCTCGTTTTTTTTTAATTCTTTCCAACATTTTTTCAAACCAATCTTCGTTTTTGCCTATGGTTCGACTGTTACTGTTAGAACTACTGCTTACGGACATTGACATGGATTTTGCACTTCCTTTGTAAGGAATCCCACCGACATTCTCGTTACGGTCACTTAATGAAAAAATTGACCCGGTAGTCATAAAGCTATGCAACTCTCCGTTGACTCTGACATTATTTCTTCCAAGAGAGTCGCCTTCCCTTCTCATCAAACCAAACACTTTTGCCCTGTAGTCGGCATCGTTTGCCATTTTTTGGAGATTTTTCTCATCAATATAAAGCAAGTTTTGCCCATCTACGACATCGGCAGGTTCGCTTGAAATCATTTTATAGGTAGGAAATTCTTTTCTGATAGTTTCCTTCAATTCATCTACGCTGATCTTGGCACCATTTTCCATACTTGAAAACTGGTTTTCATATATTTTCGTTTGTTCCTCACCATATTGCAACAAGACTTGGTTCATTTGGTCAAACGATGAATAGGTTTTATTGTTTTTTAAAAAATTGTCTGAAAACACCTGATTAGTAGACGTATTATTCATACTTGGAAATTTGACAGTCATTTTTTGTTCCTTTCAAATAAAATATTGGTCAAAAGAGATGAGTCTCCAATAAATAGCTCAAAAAATACCTGACAAGAACTTGCTTTTGAGAGTGAAAGTATAACGCAAAGCTCAGCGGCAAGTTATGACTTGGTAGCAGAAATAAAAAACATCGGGTATTGTTTTATCTTACCAGAATTATCAGGCTTTTTTACTGTATAATATCGTTCGTTTTTAATCTTCTCAAAATTGCAATTCGCCAAATACTCTTCAATTTCATGTTCCTCGAACCCAAAATGCCTGACATCTGCATTGTCACTATGAAACGAACCGTCTTCTTTTTCTAAATCACCGATACAAAAATAGCCTTTGGGCTTCAAGCTCTTCTTTACTACTGCAAGAAATGATGAAATATCTTCTATATGATGCAAAACATTGTTTATATAAATGACATCGAATTTGTCGGGCTCAATCTGAGCCTTTTCAAGTTCGCAATTTATTATTTCCATATTGTTAATGTTATTTTTCAGGATTTTTTCTTTCAATATACACAGCATACCTTCCGAAGTATCCATCATTACAAGAGAATTGACTTTTTTGTACAGATGCATACCAATTAATCCAGAACCGCAACCATAATCCAATATGTTGTATTTTTGAGATAAAGGAACATGACTCAAAAGAGTCTGAGAGAATTTCAGAGCAACTTCTCTCATAACAGGATGTTCATCAAGTTCTCTTGCTTTTTGATCAAACCGATTATTCATATATACTCCTAATTTCATTAGTTTATTCTTGATTAGTGTATTCTTGCTTTGTCCATCTCTTTGTTGAAAGTCTTTTTTTATGTTTTTGTTATATTTAAGAAACAGTTAGTTTTATATATTTCTTTTATTATTTCTTTTAGAACATTCACAGCTACACTATTACCAAATTGCTTGTATGATTGTGCAAGTGATTTGTCTATTTTAAAACTATCTGGAAAACCTTGTAATCTTGCACATTCACGAGGGCTTAGTTTTCTAATTATGCCGTCAATAAAATACAGCCCCGTTTTTGCACCAACCCCTCCACCGTAAGCAGATAATGTTACTGCATGACCATAAGGACTATAAATACGCTCTCCTTGTCCTCCTTTATTAACATAACCTATTTGAATTGGCTTATTTGGGAGTTCAAGCTGACCAAATATGTTTGTTTCGGGCTTAAAGGATTTTGTGAATACTATATCAGTTCTATCTATTACTTTTGCATTTAGTGCTTCTTTTTCAAGAATATCGAATAGGCTTGTCTTTGTTTCATAAGGTTTTGGGAAAGTAAAATTATCTATTTTAAAATCATTCCTAAAACAAACAATAAATATCCGTTCTCTATTTTGAGGTAATCCATAATCACCTGCATTTAATATTTTATGAAAAATTACATAACCTATCTTTTTTAAAACTGAAATCACAGTTTTAAGAGTCTTTCCATTATCATGCTTTTCAAAATTACTAACATTTTCAAGGAGTATAACTTTAGGCTTATGATGTTTTACAATACGAGCCACATCAAAAAAAAGAGTTCCTCTTGTATCTTCAAACCCTTTTTGCTTACCTGAGATTGAAAACGCCTGACATGGAAAACCAGCACAAAGCATATCGTGATTTGGGATTTCTTCCTCTTTAATGTTAGTGATATCTCCTTTGGGAGTTAATTTATAATTTGAATAGTAAATTTGTGATGCCCATTTATCCCATTCAGAAGCGAAAACACATTCTGCGTCAAAATTATTCATTGCTTGATGAAAACCACCTATACCAGCAAATAGATCAATATATCTTACTTTATGAAATTTGTTGTTCATTAAATAGCTCCAACGGGTTTATTTTAAACTGAAGACTTGTTGGGTCAGGAGTTCCACCTTTTCTTTGCATTATCACTCTTCCTATTTTAAGACTACCTTTAGGTGATATCACAACCTCACCTTGTGCATAGAAATTACAGACAGTATTTATATCTTTTAAAATCCAACTTATTGAATTATCATCTTTTTTTTGTGTTACTAAAAACCATTCAGCACTTAAACCACCTCTACCTCTTAATATATCAGTAATTACTAAAAGTTTATTGGTTGAAAAAAATGAAATTATATTATCCAATTCATTTGCTGGTATTTCGTTAAGGAATAGTCTTCTCTTGTCCTTAATTTTACTTAGTTCTGTATTAGATAGAATGTCATTTGGTAAAATATCTCCTGTAAACAGCCTCAACCATTTTGCAATATTGCAATCAAAATTCCATATCTGCTGATATGTTGTAACAGGTCGTTTATCAACCTGATTGAAGCCGGCTGATCTATTTGCTTTTTTCAAAGAAATATTTTCTATGTGTAACATATTGTCAATAATAATCTCTACCCTGACTTGTATATCTGCTTTTTTATATTTTATTGTCTCTTCATATTTATCTCGTGAAATACCAAGCTCAAATGCTTTTTGAATGTTTATTCGTACAGGAATTTGAATAGCAAATATTTTTTGTATCTTTTCGGGAATATACCCCATAATCTCTAACCAAACTTGAGCTTCGCTATCATTTTTATAGTTTAGAAACTTTCTACAAATATCAGATTCATTTACAAATCCTCCTTTTGCCGTCATAGAACCTAACTCGGTAGCACCTCACTCAACCGTGGTTTAAAAAGTTGCCCATTTTTTGATGCGTTCAAGTGTTTTTTTACTTCTTCGTCCTCTTCCCTTGAAAACCCATGGTTGAGGACGCACTTTGTATTCCAGAAG
>JADFZQ010000075.1 GCA_015232455.1 Desulfamplus sp.
TCCTGGAATGACAAGTTACGGTCGAGTTTCTTCTATTCCGCCCAGCAGATTGATAATCCGGTTGATTTGACCGGTCTGGCGCAAACCGAAAGTACATCCAGTTACAGCGCCAACCTGATTTATCAACTGGCCAGCAAAGTGTCGGTGGGAGTAGAAGTACGCCATGCCACGCGGGTACTTGAATCTGATTTAGATGGCGACCTGAACCGGATCCAGTTCTCAGCGAAATACGATTTCTGAGATACGGTTGATATCTACAGATCTATAAAGAGAGCCACGCCGTACAGATCCGGGTGATTAACAGGAGGTCTGTATGGCGCATCGCTTAGAACACCTGAACTTTCAGGACGTAGTGATTGATAAGTTGACGGTCCACTCATTTGAAATGGGTGTTTATCTGGCTGAAGTCGATTTTGATGGCCGTAACGGCTACATCATCGGTGAGAACAATAAACCGAGACCGTTCTATAGCGTGAGCCAGGTAAAGCAGCAATTAGCGGCCGCTACGATAAAGGAAGCGTTTTTAGTACATGCCTCTGCCTATGACGAAATGATTGGGCAGGGCGATAAGGTCGACAATCGATTAATCGTCCCTATATAGGCTGGTTTATTGCTATCGAAAAGAGCGGAATCGACTGAAGAATAAGCGGATCGTTTGAAATATCAGCGAACGATTCGTTTTTGCCGGTTTTTCTGTATGAAGCGCTTGCGCGAGATTTAAAACGACCTATAATGCGCGCCATGCCGACGGGGTGAAGCGAAACGCGAAACGCCGGGTGAGTTTGAAAAGTGAAAAATAGTCGATAAAAAGACGCTTGACACGAATTAAAAACTGACTAAAATGGCCGCCTCGCAGCGAGGTTGGGGTGAAAGCCTTGAAATCGCAAGTGAGGTAAGTAAGTAGGTTGAGCAGCGTAGTTTATTTAAATAGTAAATTTCTCTGCTTGACTTAAAATCTGGGAAGTGTAAGATACGCCTCCCGCTTCGAAGTCGAAGCACGCTCTTTAACAATTAGCAATCAATCATCTGTGTGGGCACTCGTTGAAGATGTATCGCATGATACGAATAAAATCTTCAGTTGAGTGACTATATAGTCAATTTATTTAGTCAGTAAACTGAGCAGCTGTTTCGGCAGCAAAAAACTTTTAATTGAAGAGTTTGATCATGGCTCAGATTGAACGCTGGCGGCAGGCCTAACACATGCAAGTCGAGCGGGGTTTTCGGACCTAGCGGCGGACGGGTGAGTAATGCGTAGGAAGCTACCCGATAGAGGGGGATACCAGTTGGAAACGACTGTTAATACCGCATAATGTCTACGGACCAAAGTGTGGGACCTTCGGGCCACATGCTATCGGATGCGCCTACGTGGGATTAGCTAGTTGGTGGGGTAATGGCTCACCAAGGCGACGATCCCTAGCTGGTTTGAGAGGATGATCAGCCACACTGGAACTGAGACACGGTCCAGACTCCTACGGGAGGCAGCAGTGGGGAATATTGGACAATGGGCGCAAGCCTGATCCAGCCATGCCGCGTGTGTGAAGAAGGCCTTCGGGTTGTAAAGCACTTTCAGCGAGGAGGAAGGGAGTTGTGTTAATAGCACAGCTTCTTGACGTTACTCGCAGAAGAAGCACCGGCTAACTCTGTGCCAGCAGCCGCGGTAATACAGAGGGTGCAAGCGTTAATCGGAATTACTGGGCGTAAAGCGCACGTAGGCGGTTTTTTAAGTCAGATGTGAAAGCCCCGGGCTCAACCTGGGAATTGCATTTGAAACTGGAAAACTAGAGTGTGTGAGAGGGGGGTAGAATTCCAAGTGTAGCGGTGAAATGCGTAGAGATTTGGAGGAATACCAGTGGCGAAGGCGGCCCCCTGGCACAACACTGACGCTCAGGTGCGAAAGCGTGGGGAGCAAACAGGATTAGATACCCTGGTAGTCCACGCCGTAAACGATGTCTACTAGCTGTTCGTGGTCTTGTACCGTGAGTAGCGCAGCTAACGCATTAAGTAGACCGCCTGGGGAGTACGGTCGCAAGATTAAAACTCAAATGAATTGACGGGGGCCCGCACAAGCGGTGGAGCATGTGGTTTAATTCGACGCAACGCGAAGAACCTTACCTACTCTTGACATCTACAGAAGACTGCAGAGATGCGGTTGTGCCTTCGGGAACTGTAAGACAGGTGCTGCATGGCTGTCGTCAGCTCGTGTTGTGAAATGTTGGGTTAAGTCCCGCAACGAGCGCAACCCTTATCCTTAGTTGCCAGCGAGTTATGTCGGGAACTCTAGGGAGACTGCCGGTGATAAACCGGAGGAAGGTGGGGACGACGTCAAGTCATCATGGCCCTTACGAGTAGGGCTACACACGTGCTACAATGGTATGTACAGAGGGAGGCAAGCCTGCGAAGGTGAGCGGATCTCTTAAAGCATATCGTAGTCCGGATCGCAGTCTGCAACTCGACTGCGTGAAGTCGGAATCGCTAGTAATCGCAAATCAGAATGTTGCGGTGAATACGTTCCCGGGCCTTGTACACACCGCCCGTCACACCATGGGAGTGGGTTGCAAAAGAAGTAGGTAGCTTAACCTTCGGGAGGGCGCTTACCACTTTGTGATTCATGACTGGGGTGAAGTCGTAACAAGGTAACCCTAGGGGAACCTGGGGTTGGATCACCTCCTTACCAAAAGCGAACAGATTTAACGAAGTGTCCACACAGATGATTGATTGTCATGTAGAGCAAACAGTAAGACCCATTGCGGTTACGGCTGGTCTGTAGCTCAGGTGGTTAGAGCGCACCCCTGATAAGGGTGAGGTCGGTAGTTCGAGTCTACTCAGACCAACCAATATCGCCTGTATGGGGTTATAGCTCAGCTGGGAGAGCGCCTGCCTTGCACGCAGGAGGTCAGCGGTTCGATCCCGCTTAACTCCACCATTCCTTGTGAATCAAGTGAAATCATAAGCGAAGAAATTAACTGTTTGAGTTCAAATCAGAATGCACTGCGGTGTGTTGTGATTTGAGCTTTACGCTCATACTGCTCTTTAACAATTAGGTAAGCTGATAGAAAGTAATAAATAAGGTCAACAATTTTATTGTGAACCTTACTCACAACAACGTACGACGTCAAAGACAATTTGGGGTTGTATGGTTAAGTGACTAAGCGTACACGGTGGATGCCTTGGCAGTCAGAGGCGATGAAGGACGTGCTAACCTGCGAAAAGCTGTGAGAAGTCGGTAAGAGACGTTAGACTCACAGATGTCCGAATGGGGAAACCCAGTGTGTTTACACACTATCGTATGATGAATACATAGTCATACGAGGCGAACCGGGAGAACTGAAACATCTAAGTACCCCGAGGAAAAGAAATCAACCGAGATCCCCTTAGTAGCGGCGAGCGAAAGGGGGCTAGCCCTTAAGTTGATAGCAATGCAGTGGAATCATCTGGAAATATGAGCGATACAGGGTGATAGCCCCGTACACGAAGCGTTGTTATCAATGAAAACGAGTAGGACGGGACACGAGACATCCTGTTTGAACATGGGGGGACCATCCTCCAAGGCTAAATACTCCTGACTGACCGATAGTGAACCAGTACCGTGAGGGAAAGGCGAAAAGAACCCCTGTTAGGGGAGTGAAATAGAACCTGAAACCGTGTACGTACAAGCAGTGGGAGCCTCCTTGTGGGGTGACTGCGTACCTTTTGTATAATGGGTCAGCGACTTACGTTTTGTAGCGAGGTTAACCGAATAGGGGAGCCGTAGGGAAACCGAGTCTTAACTGGGCGAATAGTTGCAAGGCGTAGACCCGAAACCCGGCGATCTATCCATGTGCAGGTTGAAGGTTGGGTAACACTAACTGGAGGACCGAACCCACTAATGTTGAAAAATTAGGGGATGACGTGTGGATAGGGGTGAAAGGCTAATCAAGCCGGGAGATATCTGGTTCTCCTCGAAAGCTATTTAGGTAGCGCCTCGAGCGAATACCATTGGGGGTAGAGCACTGTTAAGGCTAGGGGGTCATCCCGACTTACCAACCCTTTGCAAACTCCGAATACCAATGAGTACTACTCGGGAGACACACGACGGGTGCTAACGTCCGCCGTGAAAAGGGAAACAACCCAGACCACCAGCTAAGGTCCCAAAGTCATGGTTAAGTGGAAAACGATGTGGAAAGGCATAGACAGCTAGGAGGTTGGCTTAGAAGCAGC
>JADFZQ010000076.1 GCA_015232455.1 Desulfamplus sp.
GGGGACCATCATTGTTCTGGCTCGATGTGTAATCGTTCTTGAATGTTGCAATGCTGGCCACATTCAACAACTCGGCGCGCTTGAACCGGGTCAGTGCCGCCGGGTTGAAAAAGATCACCGACGCATCCGCTGCGTCTGCTGCCTGACCCGCGCCGGCCGTGGCGATACCCATTGTGCTTTGATTATCGTTGGCGGTGGCACCCGCGAATGCCTGTTGGCTTAAAGTAAATGCCGTCATTGAAAACGCAACGGCACATGCTCTCCGAAGGGAGCTTTGCTGCAAAAACACCATTTGTCTGTCTCCTGCCTCCGACGTGTCGGGTCGCAGTGCGCCCGGCTTAAGGTGTCGTGAGTTTTATGCTGGTCGTTTTTAAAATTCAAACCGCCTGCCAGCTTGTGTTTTTATTCTGGCAGACGTCTATGTTTACAACGTTTAACAATAATACTGCCAAAAATGTAACTCAGATTCAATCAATCGTTCAAATTTATTTTCATGATTGCAGTAATCGATTTGCAGATTGGGTTTCAGAAGGCAGCCTGGTACAGCGCTTCACCGGCCATCAACGGGTCATTGCTTCGTTCATACGCCGCAATCCAGGCTGGGTAGAAATTGTTTGCTGTTCCATCGGCTTGGCATGCAGCCGACAGGGCGCTGCCCAAGGCAAGCGCACACAGCACGGTGCGCCAAGAGGGACGCGATAGGCGCCACCATCTGGCCTTTAGACTATCAAGCCAGCGTCAATCTGTCCTTCCACAACTTCATGGGTTCATCCATATTGGTTTGCATGGGATGAAAGTCCCGTTTGTAAAACAGGGCAAGGTCGGGAATCATTTTTCGGAAAATGCCAGTGCGTCCAAAATACAGGTCCGTGAATTTCAGCCAGCTCTTGGCGTTGAGCAGTTCGCCGTCCTGCTTCATGCAGCTCAACATCGCGGCGAGTACAACCGGCCCGATACCGATTGAAACAATGGTCATGGCAATAGCGCGCTGGGCATAGGTACCGCCTACGGCCTTGTGGGTGTCGAAAGCCACCGCACGGTGTTCGCTTTCTTCCATGGCATGCCAGAAGATCAGGTTCTTGATCTTCGGGTCCACGATCATTTTGTGAAAGCTCTCACTTTTCATCAGGTGCTCGGCCATCACCGCAGTGTAGTGTTCAACTGCTGTGGTGCCTGCCAAACGTGCCTTCACTGGCAGCAACTTGTTCAGGCGTTTGCGGGCCCAGCGGGCGCGTGCATCCCAGCCGTACACATTGATGCCTTGCCTTTTCAGTTCGGCATTGGCCTCCAGGTGTTCTTTGCCGTGCATGGCTTCCTGTCCAATAAAAGCGCTGATTTCGCGCAACAGGGCTTCATCCTTGACATGCTTTTTCGCGTCGCGAACCGCATCCACAAAGAACTGCTCGCCTTCCGGAAAGTACGCCTGGAAGGCAGTCCACACGTGGCTGCAGGCGGGGTCGTTGGCGAGAAAATGCCGATTCATGTTTGAAAAATCAAAGTCCATTCGGCGCACCGGAAAGCTGGATCCTTTCTGGTGGATTGACGTGGGCTTCTTGTTTGAACTGGACAGGTCTGTACGCATTACGGTCTCCACGGTGTCTTGTTCGTTATTAACATCGATAACGTTGACAGTTGTGAATGTAATATTACAGATCGTTTAATAAAAGTAAAGAAGTGTAATGAACTGCCTTTTCAGATCACTTCTTCGTCTTTCAAAATGCGCAGTTGCAACTCGCGCCACACCCTTGTACCCGTGTCATCGAAGCGCAGCACGCTTTCAAAGAATTGCTGCCGTGCAGCAGCGTCGATCCATTCAACAGGCAAAAGGGGGTCTCGGCGAACTTCATAAATCGCTTGGCTACCGACCAAATAGGCATCCCTGGCGGCTTTTTCAAGCTTCATTCGGCCATAACCTTGCATCCAGTCGTTGAGTTTTTTTGTGTGACTTAGATAGTGTCTTTCCAGTTTCTTGAGGTCCCACAGTTTTTGCAGTGCCTTGGCCTGAACCGGGTTTTTTGGAACCAGCTCGAAAGTGATCAGTTCTTTCTCAACCCCTTGTGCCAGTAACCTGTTGTGCACCCCTTCAATGCCCATGCTCAAGTTGGCCGGGCGCACAAAAAGGCCTTGCTCCAGTTCGCGAAAGCCCATCAACAGCAGTGCTTTTTCACGCAATTGCAAATGCTTGCGGTTGCTGCGACCCAGGTGTGCGGTGAATGCGGCATAGAAGTGGCCATTCCAGTCGCAAGTGGCGGTGAGCCGGTCGCTCCAGCTTTGGATGTCTTGCCCTGTGAATACCGCCTGTTTGCCCAGCGTGTAAATGCCACGCCCGGCCGATTTCAACTGGCCTTCAGCCACCAGGCGGGCCATGGCCACCCTGGCGCTGTTTTCAGACACGCCGAACAAGCTGCAGGCCAGCACCATGTGTGCGGCTTTAACCTGTCGACCTTTGCCGGCCAACATCAGGCCGAGAATTAATTGTTTTGGAGAAGCGTTTGTTTTCACGGGAAAATTTTGAAAATTGGAAGTAATAGTCTAACTTGTTGCAGGGCAGGGTGATTGAGGTGGGATGCTGCCTGTCGCAAATTCGCTATATTGGGGAAATAACAAAAACAGCACAGATCGTTTTTCGCTGTCACATTCGGAGACCAACGCCCATGAATCCCATTCAGTACGTGGCTGAGAAAGCCGTTCGCGCAACCCTGCGCAGCACATTCAAAACCCCTGGCAAATTGCCCATCCCATTGAGTTGGCTTGCTGCAACCATGAATGCCGGTGCACCTTTGTTCAAGGTGCGCCAGGACGCCCGTGTTGAATATCTCGAGTTGGGCACTTGCATGTGCGCCATGGTTCGCCCTGCCAATGCGCACACGGACCAGGTGCTGCTGCACATGCACGGTGGTGCCTTTTTTGCAGGCTCACTGGAAACCCACTTGCCGCTGGCCAGTGAACTGGCTGTGCGCTGCAATGCACGGGTGTTTCTGGTGGATTATCGCTTGGCACCGCAGCACCCTTACCCTGCAGCATTGGAAGATGGACTTGCAGCCTACCAGGCGCTGCTGGATCTGGATGTGGACCCGGCGCAGATCACATGGGTAGGCGATTCTGCCGGTGGGGCACACATATTGGCTATGGCCGTGTTTGCACGCAACGAAGGCATGCCTTTGCCGGGCGGCATGGTCATGATTTCTCCTTTTGTGGACATGACATTGACCGCGGAATCCATTCTTGGCAAGGCCAAAGTGGATCCGATGTTGAGCGTGGTGCCCTTGCAGCGCGGTGTGCAAGCCTATTGTGGCGAGGTACTGGCCAGTGACCCTTCTGTGTCGCCCGTGTTTGCCGACCTGGATGGTTTACCGCCCATGCTGATTCAATGCGGCAGTGACGAAATTTTGCTCGACGATTCACTGTTGCTTGAGCGCCTTGCCCGCGAAGCCGGTGTGCAGGTTGAATGCACGGTGTATCCGGGCATGTGGCACAATTTTCAGATGTTCAATGCGTTCGTCGAAAAGGCAGACAGAGCCTTGTGGGCCATTGCCGATTTTGTAAGAAGAGGGGAATCACAATGAAGCAATGGGCTTTGGTTACAGGGGCATCGTCGGGTATTGGTTTGCACCTTGCAGAATGTTTTGCCAAAGATGGTGTTTCGCTGGTGCTGAGTGCACGCAACGAGAACAAGCTGCAAGAGTTGGCCAACCGTTGGGGCAAGCAGTATGCCGTGGATGTGGTGGTCATTCCGTCCGATCTTTCCAAGGCGGGTGAAGCCGACCAGTTGATTCAAAAGGTCAAGGCCAATTCCATTGAGCTGACTTACCTGGTGAACAATGCTGGTGTCGGCACCTATGGCCTGTTCAAAGACACGCCGGTCGAAGCGACCACCAGCATGTTGCGCCTTAACATGGA
>JADFZQ010000077.1 GCA_015232455.1 Desulfamplus sp.
TCAATTATATAACCCGGCTTTTCAGAGTTTGGTTCTCCATTGTATGGATACCAATTATCAGCTCTTAAAGTAATTACATCTGCAAATGCTTTTAATGGAACCAAAGGTATAATCAGAAAAACTAAAACAGACATTATTGATATTAGTGCAATTACCAACATTTTTTTCAGCATAAAAGCCTCCTGTTTATCTTAACTGTTGTTAATTGTTTACTCTTTCCTCCATAATTTTAATCACAGAGTATGAAATATCTGGATATACAGGCTCAATTTTGTGGTCAACTTGAAATTGTGAGTATGCTTTTGAAACTTTAGGTCCCCAAATTCCATCAATTCCGCCAATGTTGTAGCCAAGACGCTTTAGCAATTTTTGAATAAGAGTTACCTGCTCTTTTTTGCTCATCTTTTCAAAACCATCAGATATTCTCTTGTTTGATGTCTGGGAAGTAGAATTAGACTCTGCCACCTTATTGTCAGGGCAAGGTGGGCAAGGATTGGTTGATGAAAGTGAAGAGTTTTCAGGACATGGTTTTGGTTCAGGACACGGTTTAAATTCAGGGCAAGGGACGATTTCAGGACATGGTGTGCCTTGCGATTTATTTGGTAAATAGATAGAGAGATAGCCGGCTTTTTTAACAGAATTTTGTCCCTGACTTGGTTCAAGCATAAAGCTTATAAATTTTCCCACCTCTCCAGAAGGAAAACCTTTTGTAAACATAAAAAGAGGTCTTGTAATTGGATATGAACCATTAACTGCCGTGCTTTCAGAAGCTGTAACACCATTTACAGACAAAGCCTTTACAGTTGCATTTAGATGACCAATTCCAATATAACCAATTGAATTTGGGGTATTCATAACCGATTTAATAACTTCAGAACCTGATGTTTTAGGTTGAACAGTCGGTGTTAGAGGGGTATCAGCCATAACCATCTCATTCCAAACCTCAAATGTTCCTGATGAAGGGTCTCTTGATAAAATTGCTATGGGAGCATCATTACCACCAAGCTCTTTCCAATTTTTTATATCTCCACTGTAAATTCTCTTAAGATTCTCCATTGTTATATCTTTTATGATGTTGTTCTTATGAATAATTGGCACAATACAGTCATAAGCAATTCTAAAAGGGACAGGAACACTACCTTTTTCATACGCCATTGATGCCTCTTTATCTTTTATAAATCTGGAAGAGTTAGCAATATCAACTGTTCCATCAATCAGAGCTTTTATGCCATTACCAGAGCCACTGCTTTTTACAGCAATATCAACATTAGCGTTCTCTTTCATATATGCTTTTGCAGCTTCTTGAGCTATAGGAAGCACAGTTGTTGAACCTTCAATAAGAATTTTTACAGGTTTGTTTGCAGATGCCATTGCTGTTGATACCATTTTAGATGGGGCTAATGCTTGAAAAATAGTTATAAGAACAAATATCATAGCCATAGTAACCGCCTTAGATATAGCTTTTGGTTTTACTGCTTGACCTGAATTGCTTTCAGCAGTTGATTTCCTTTGGGATTCTATTGTTTGTTGCATGTTATTTTGTTGAGCCTGCATGTTTTTATGTTGCTCCTGCATATTTTTATGCTCCTCTCTCATTTTGGTTGTCATTTTAAGAGCAAGATCAAGGCTTATCTGCATACTCTGCACTGATTTTGCAAGGTGTGTGATCTCTTGGCTTGCTTTTACCTCTATATTATTACTAAAATCTCCTTGACCTATTCTTTCAGCAGCATCTTTTATTTTCATAAGAGGACGCACAATTCTTTTTGTAATAAGTTGTGAGCTAAATATGATACTTATGATAAGTCCAAGAACAAAAAGAGCTAATATCTGTATCAACTGATTGAGCATAGTTTTTTGAATCTCTTGCTCTTTTTTAACAAGAACATTCTCAATATCATTCATATACATGCCAGCACAGACAACCCATTTCCATTTTTCAAAATATTTGTAATAAAGAAGGCGTGTATAGGGAGTTTTTCCACCTTCTGGCACATCTTTATAATTTACAAAACCCTCTTTAGAAGAGATTGCACCAGCTATTATACTTTGAATATAAGTTTGACCTTCAGCATCAACCATATCTATTTTAACCTTTCCAACAAGCTCTGGGTGAGCTGGATCAACCCAAAACATTCCATCAGTATCTACAACAAGAAAATAGTTTTGATTTTTTTCTCCAAAACGCATATCACTTAACGCTTTTTGAGCTGATTCGTAGAAATTTGCTGTATCAAGAACAGAGTAAGCACCTGCAACAAGGTCTCTTAGATTATTTTTTCTCTCACTTACCAAAAGCTCTCTTAGATGTTCTCTCTCTTTTTGGCTATTGCTGTGGATAGAGTATATTGAAACAGCAGCACAAAGTGTCCCCAATATCACCATACTAACGGCAATGAGTATGTTTATCTCTCTTGAAAGTTTCATGTTTTTCTCCTGATTGCATAAAATTTTGTATATGAAATTTTATGATAGACTATATACTTTATTTATTGCGAAGCTCGGATTCATACTCCATCCCTTATAGCGAGCTTCATTTTTTAATGCTTTTAAAAACACCAACACTTTATACAGTTTAATAGTTCATAAACAAGTGAAGCCGAACAATCTAACTTTATTCGGCTTCACTTTTTAAAATTTACGCAAACACCATACTCTTTTCAATCGCTATTATTTTCTCAGGTATCTCTCTTTTTAGATTAAAAAGTCTTGCTGCAAGTGCTAAAGACTCTAATCTTTTAGTTACATCTTTAAATCCGTTGACTGTTTTATCAATATCTTTTTGGAATTCACGAAGCAAGGGTGATTCAGACAACATTGAATCTCGCTCTTGCAACGCAACTTTAAGAATCGCATCAACATCTATTGCGTCAAAAAGTGCTTCTGCCACCTCATCTGATATTATTCCTGCTTTCATAATTATCTCCATTAAATAATATGCTTTTTTCAATTATTATACCCTGTATTTATTACAGGTTCTGGTTCTTGATGTTCCAAGAACATAACTGAAGAATATTAGGAGATTATTATAAACATATTAGTTTTTGGTTAGAATTTTATAAATTAATTTAACATTTGAAATAAATTTATAACAATAAATCAAATGGTAACTTCAAAAAAGTATCCTATATATATCTGGCAAGTCAGAAACATTGTCAGGAGGCAGTTTTTTAAGGGTGTAGCAATGCTTCATCTTTTAATACAACTCTTGACAGTGGATTGTGTCAAATAATATAGACAAAACATAGCAAATCTCTTGCCTTAAAAATATTTTGCTTATAGCGGATTTTGAATACTTGGTATTTTAAAGGATAAGGGGGGTTGTAATCAATTTCAATAATACTTTTTAATAACATGCCCTGATAATAGAGAATTTAAGGTATTATCGGGGGAAAAGGTAGCACCTCACTCAACCGTGGTTTAAAAAGTTGCCCATTTTTTGATGCGTTCAAGTGTTTTTTTACTTCTTCGTCCTCTTCCCTTGAAAACCCATGGTTGAGGACGCACTTTGTATTCCAGAA
>JADFZQ010000078.1 GCA_015232455.1 Desulfamplus sp.
GGTGTTCGTTTGCTGCATCATCTTGCCGATTCAGGGCAAGGCTTCCCGGCTGATTCGCAGCGCGGGGCGATTGCGAAAGCAATAGATGCGAAGACGCTTCAAGCGTTTCGCATTCCCCAAGCCAGAATCAAGAAGTCGGGAAATCAGCCTTGACCAAGGCGAGATGAGCAGCAACGAACATCATTCAAGGCCTGTGCTACGAAAGCCGCGATGGGCGGCAACGAACACCGAAGAAGGCTTGCGCCGCAAAGGCCAGCGCAATACATGTTCCACGTGAAACATCTCTCAGCTCAACCAGCTTCTCAAATATGGCCAATAACTGTCATAGCTCGTTCGCAGAATCAACAAACAAACCACTGCCAACAGCGCCTTGCGTACAAAACCAGCCCCCTTACGAATGGCTAATCCCGCCCCAACCTTGGCCCCGGCCAAATTAAACGCAGCCATCAGCAAGCCCAACGACACGATCACGTGCCCAGCCGGTGCGAACCATGCCAGTGACGCCAGGTTACAAGCAATATTGACCATCTTCGCACCAGCCGTGGCGGCAAGAAAATCAAACCCGAAAAATACGATGAAGGCGACCATCAGGAAAGATCCCGTACCCGGTCCAAAAAACCCGTCATACAAACCAATAACCAAACCTACAAGGGCACCATAAATTCGCTCTTTTTTTGCATTCAGCTTGGGTGCATGCACACCACCCAAGTCTTTTCTGAAAAAAGTGTAAATTGCCACAGCCATCAGTAGCACCGGAAGAATCAGGCGAAGCACTTCCGTGGACATCTGTGTGACAACATAAGCGCCACAATACGCACCCAGCAAAGCCATCGCCGTGGCAGGCAACACAGCATTCCAAGGCACAGCAATGGCCCGGGAATATCGGTAGGCAGCAAAGCTTGTACCCACTACGCTTGAAATCTTGTTAGTGCCCAGCAATGTCGCGTGGCCTTGGCCAGGCAACAAGCCAAACAGCGCGGGAATCTGGATCAGACCGCCCCCACCCACCATGGCATCAATCAAACCTGCAGAAAAAGCAGCCGCGCAAAGCGTGATCAACACCCACAACTCGATTTGTTCAAACATGAAAATAATCGCCAAAAGAAAACGGGCGCCTTGTGGGCGCCCGTCATAGGACTAATTCTGTTGTGTCAGAGAGAAGTCAAAACATTTAGAGCAAATCAAGCGGCAAGACGGCTCGCGATCTCGGCTTTGGTTTGCTCCAGTTGCGCTGGCAAGTTATGGCTCAATTTCTCGAACAATTCTGCATGCAGCTGTAGTTCTTGCTGCCATGCTGCTTTGTCAATCGCAGTAATTGAATCGTACTCGGCCTTACTGAATTCCAGACCATCCCATGAAATGTCTTCGTAGCTTGGTGAGGTGCCGAACACATGTTCAACGCCCTTGCCTTTGCCCTCTACACGTTCCAAGGCCCACTTCAACACACGCATGTTCTCACCGAAGCCAGGCCAGATGAATTTGCCTTCCGCGTCAGTACGGAACCAGTTGACGCAGAAAATGCTGGGAAGCTTGGCACCAGACGCAGACAACTTGTTGCCCAAGTCCAACCAGTGCTGGAAGTAATCCGACATGTTGTAGCCACAGAAGGGCAGCATGGCGAAAGGATCGCGGCGCACCACACCTTGTTGACCAAAAGCGGCGGCAGTGGTTTCAGAACCCATGGTGGCTGCCATGTACACACCTTCAACCCAGTTGCGGGCTTCGGTAACCAAAGGTACTGTGGTGGAACGGCGACCGCCGAAAATGAACGCATCAATTTCAACGCCGGCCGGGTTGTCCCAGTTGCTGTCGATCACAGGGTTCTGCTCAGCGGCCACTGTGAAGCGGGCGTTGGGATGAGAAGCCTTGCGACCACAATCGGGAGTCCAGTCTTTGCCAGTCCAGTCGACCAGGTGTGCGGGGGCTTCCTTGGTCAGGCCTTCCCACCAAACATCGCCGTCATCAGTCAACGCAACGTTGGTGAAAATGACGTTGGCATTCAAGGATGCCATGCAGTTGGAGTTGGTCTTGGTGTTGGTGCCGGGAGCCACACCGAAATAACCCGCTTCCGGGTTGATTGCGCGCAGCTTGCCATTTGCATCGGGCTTGATCCAGGCGATGTCGTCACCAATGGTGGTCACAGTCCAGCCCTTCATGGATGCTGGAGGGATCAACATTGCGAAGTTGGTCTTACCGCATGCAGAGGGGAAAGCCGCTGCAACATGGTATTTCTTGCCTTCTGGGTTTGTGACACCCAGAATCAACATATGCTCAGCCAACCAGCCTTGATCACGGCCCATTGTGGACGCAATGCGCAAAGCCAGGCACTTCTTGCCCAGCAAAGCGTTACCACCGTAACCGGAACCATAGGACCAGATTTCACGGGTTTCTGGGTAGTGAACGATGTACTTGGTGTCTGGATTGCAAGGCCACGCAACATCTTTCTGACCGGCTTCCAAAGGTGCACCCACTGTGTGAACGCAAGGCACAAACTCGCCATTCTCGCCCAACACGTCATACACGGCCTTGCCCATGCGCGTCATCATGCGCATATTGGTCACCACATAAGCAGAGTCAGACAACTCAACGCCAATGTGTGCGATGGGGCTGCCCAATGGGCCCATAGAAAAGGGAATGACATACAGGGTACGACCACGCATGGAGCCCTTGAACAAACCGTTCAATGTGGCGCGCATTTTGGCGGGGTCTTCCCAGTTGTTGGTGGGGCCGGCATCTTCTTTCTTTTCAGAACAGATGTAGGTCCGATCTTCCACGCGGGCCACGTCTGAGGGATCAGACCAGGCCAGGTAGGAGTTGGGGCGCTTTTCAGGGTTGAGTTTGCGAAGTGTTCCCGCCTCTACCATTTCTGCGCAAAGACGTTCGTATTCTTCTTGTGAACCATCGCACCACACAATATTCTTGGGCTCTGTAAGGGCTGCAATTTCTTGCACCCAAGCCACAAGTTTCTTGTGCTTGACATACGACGGCACGGTCTGGCTGACCATAGACAGCACTGCACTCATGCTAAAACCTCCAGATAGACAAATGTAATTCTTTTGTACGGGGACTTGGAGGGGATCAACGGACATACCCGGAGCACACCATCAACAAGCTCACTGGCGATCTGTTTATCGCTTCTCCGCAAACTTAGCCCATGAGTTTAACATGCTGTAAGCAAACGGAAATAATTTTTTCCTATGGGCCTGATGGCCTAAACCCATGTTCTGTTTGCTTTCCGGCACAGCGCAGGTAAAGTGGAGAAATTCCTCTACTACGGAAGCCTCATGAAACTGATTGCGATTTGCACGGGCCTGGTGGCCCCACTTGTTTATCGAACTGCC
>JADFZQ010000079.1 GCA_015232455.1 Desulfamplus sp.
TGACAATGGGTTGCAAGCCAGCGATGGTGAGCTAATCTCAACAAGCCGTCGTAGTCCGGATCGCAGTCTGCAACTCGACTGCGTGAAGTCGGAATCGCTAGTAATCGTGGATCAGCACGCCACGGTGAATACGTTCCCGGGCCTTGTACACACCGCCCGTCACACCATGGGAGTTGGCTTTACCCGAAGCCGGTGCGCTAACCCGTAAGGGAGGCAGCCGACCACGGTAAGGTCAGCGACTGGGGTGAAGTCGTAACAAGGTAGCCGTAGGGGAACCTGCGGCTGGATCACCTCCTTTCAAGGACGCCCTCCGGCAACGGAAGGCCCTTGCAAAACTACTGGACTGCCGCCGTCTTCGCATCCCTTCCTGGAACGACCATTTCCTCAGCTTGGGCTAGTAGCTCAGTTGGTTAGAGCACACGCTTGATAAGCGTGGGGTCGGAGGTTCAAATCCTCCCTGGCCCACCAATGACCGGGGGCGTAGCTCAGTTGGGAGAGCGCGAGCTTTGCAAGCTTGAGGTCGTCGGTTCGATCCCGATCGCCTCCACCAGTTGGTTGGAGGCTTGGGGGTTGGGCTTAAGACGAACCCTTCCAATTGGGGCGCGAAAGCGCCCGTCAGGCAGAGGAACAGAGAGACGATCCGCGAAAGCGGTTTGTCGAGATGAAGAGGATCGGGACCGAGGTTCCGATCCGGTCGTTCCATGGAAACCAGAGATAAAGGAGCGGGCCTTTCGGCCCGCGCCTTTGATCGCTTTACGGCGGTCGGCTCTTTGTCATCGTGAATAGGCAATATATCGTTCCTGATCTAGCGACGCTGGATTTGGGAGCGCGTCTTCGGACGTGCGACCGGATTTGAGCGTCGCGGGTAGCTGTGAAATCTCGCGTCATGCGTTGGGCTTGCCCCTGCGTGTGGCGAATCAAGCGTCATAAGGGCATCTGGTGGATGCCTTGGCAATGAGAGGCGATGAAAGACGTGGCACTCTGCGATAAGCCACGGGGAGCCGAGAGCAGGCTTTGATCCGTGGATTTCTGAATGGGGAAACCCCACCCTTTGGGTGATCCCACACTGAATACATAGGTGTGGGAGGCAAACCCGGCGAACTGAAACATCTAAGTAGCCGGAGGAAAGGACATCAACCGAGACTCCGCGAGTAGTGGCGAGCGAAAGTGGACCAGGCCAGTGGCTGTGCGTTTAAAACCGGAACCGTCTGGAAAGTCGGGCCATAGTGGGTGAAAGCCCCGTACGGGTAAATGAACGCACGGTCCTCGAGTAAGGCGGGACACGTGAAATCCTGTCTGAACATGGGGGGCCCACCCTCCAAGCCTAAGTACTCCTCATTGACCGATAGTGCACCAGTACCGTGAGGGAAAGGTGAAAAGCACCCCGACAAGGGGAGTGAAATAGAACCTGAAACCGGATGCCTACAAGCAGTCGGAGCCGCCTTGAGCGGTGACGGCGTACCTTTTGTATAATGGGTCAGCGACTTAGTCTGTGCAGCAAGCTTAAGCCGGTAGGCGTAGGCGTAGCGAAAGCGAGTCTGAATAGGGCGCCAAGTTGCACGGATTAGACCCGAAACCGGGTGATCTAGCCATGGGCAGGCTGAAGGTGGGGTAACACCCACTGGAGGGCCGAACTCACGTCTGTTGAAAAAGACGGGGATGACCTGTGGTTAGGGGTGAAAGGCCAATCAAACTCGGAAATAGCTGGTTCTCCGCGAAAGCTATTGAGGTAGCGCGTCGGATGATTGCCCTCGGGGGTAGAGCACTGGATGGGCTAGGGGGACCCAAAGTCTTACCAAACCTAACCAAACTCCGAATACCGAGGAGTACAGTCCGGCAGACAGTCTTGGGGTGCTAAGGTCCCAGGACAAGAGGGAAACAGCCCAGACCGCCAGCTAAGGTCCCCAAGTCATGGCTAAGTGGGAAAGGATGTAGGACAGCCAAAACAACCAGGAGGTTGGCTTAGAAGCAGCCATCCTTTAAAGAAAGCGTAATAGCTCACTGGTCTATTAGCCGTCCCGCGCCGAAGATGTACCGGGGCTCAAGCCATGCACCGAAGCTGCGGGTTGCAGCAATGCAGCGGTAGCGGAGCGTTCCGTAAGCCGGTGAAGGGAGATTGTGAAGTCTCCTGGAGGTATCGGAAGTGAGAATGCTGACATGAGTAGCGACAAACAGTGTGAGAAACACTGTCGCCGAAAGTCCAAGGGTTCCTGCGCAAGGCTAATCCGCGCAGGGTAAGCCGGCCCCTAAGGCGAGGGCGAAAGCCGTAGTCGATGGGAACCAGGTCAATATTCCTGGGCCTGCTGGAGGTGACGACCCCTGTAAGTCGTTCGGTCTTATCGGATTGACCGGGCGGCGAAGGGGGTCCTGGAAATAACCCCAGCGTACAGACCGTACCCTAAACCGACACAGGTGGACTGGTAGAGTATACCAAGGCGCTTGAGAGAATGGTGTTGAAGGAACTAGGCAAATTGACCCCGTAACTTCGGGATAAGGGGTACCTCTCTTTGGGCAACCAGAGGGGGGTGGCACAGACCAGGGGGTGGCGACTGTTTACTAAAAACACAGGGCTCTGCGAAGTCGCAAGACGACGTATAGGGTCTGACGCCTGCCCGGTGCCGGAAGGTTAAAAGGAGGGGTGCAAGCTCTGAATTGAAGCCCCGGTAAACGGCGGCCGTAACTATAACGGTCCTAAGGTAGCGAAATTCCTTGTCGGGTAAGTTCCGACCTGCACGAATGGCGTAACGACTTCCCCGCTGTCTCCAACACCAACTCAGCGAAATTGAATTCTCCGTGAAGATGCGGAGTACCCGCGGCTAGACGGAAAGACCCCGTGCACCTTTACTACAACTTTGCAGTGGTGCTAGGGAGCGGATGTGTAGGATAGGTGGGAGGCTATGAAGCCAGGGCGCTAGCTCTGGTGGAGCCAACCTTGAAATACCACCCTTCTGCTTCCTGGTATCTAACCGCGGCCCGTGAAACCGGGTCCGGGACCCTGCATGGTGGGTAGTTTGACTGGGGCGGTCGCCTCCCAAAGAGTAACGGAGGCGCGCGATGGTGGGCTCAGGCCGGTCGGAAATCGGTCGTCGAGTGCAATGGCATAAGCCCGCCTGACTGCGAGACTGACAAGTCGAGCAGAGACGAAAGTCGGTCATAGTGATCCGGTGGTCCCGCGTGGAAGGGCCATCGCTCAACGGATAAAAGGTACGCCGGGGATAACAGGCTGATGACTCCCAA
>JADFZQ010000007.1 GCA_015232455.1 Desulfamplus sp.
CTCAAAAACATAGCCATTAACATCTGTCGTGAAATTGGCTTTGATTCCATCAAAGCAGCGTCAATTTATTTTGCAAGTAATGTCAAAGAGCTTTTAAAAAAACTAGTGTAGAACTTAACAGCCCTGCGGTTGAGTGGGGTGCTACCGTTATCAAGATAAGCACTTTCAACCATTAAATCTTTGAAATATTTTAAACAAATAAATCTTCCAAACCCTTTACCGCCTTTTTTTATTTTGTAATCAGAATATAAAGTATCAAAAGAGTTTCTGTTTTCATCTGTAAAGCCGATTCCATTGTCAATTATCTCAAATCCATTAACATCGGGTATGTATGAGCTTTCCCATCCTTGTTCTTTTGAGCGATTAACTATAATTGTTATTTTACCTTTTGTCTCTTTTTTGCTTTCTATAGCTTCAACAGAATTGACAATCATTTCAATGATAGGTGTATAGACATTGGTCACTGATTTTATATTTTCAACCGCTCTTTTGATATTGATTTTGCTCATATTACGCCTCAATTACCTGTTGTTTGAAATTCTAACACCTGCTTTGTCAAGAGATAGTTCACCAACTCATTGGCATTATTTAGAACCATTTCCACTATTTTCAAATTCAATAGCAATATCACTTTCAATAAATTTAAACCAGTCCCTTAAATTTAGATAGACATAGAGCCAATCAATCAAAACCAACACTAACATGCCGCCAACTAAAGAAGGTGCTATTATTTTAAGCCAGTATGTTGTTGAAAAACCAATAGTAACTTGTATGATTGCTGTTATAAAAGAGCCAGCAACACTAACAGCAAGAAGATTGCCGAGTTCAATCAATCCTTTATAATAGTTCCCTTTGTATTTATGATTAGATTGATAAAGATAACGTTTCTTGTATTCATCATGTCTATAAATATCATCTTTAATACGGACAAGAATAAAAGCTTTCATGGCTAAAAGAAAACTTCCTACTGTCAGAAATGCCGTAAAAAATACAAGTTGCAATTTATTGTCATAGAATATTACGAACTTATTCGTATCTATACCGTACATTAAAATAAGCCAGCTGCAAAAAGCAGCTCCTATAGCAATAAAGTATGGATAATACGCTTTCATCTCATATTCGTCCCATCATCCAGTCATCAGCTTCAGCAATTTTCTTCAATTCAGCTATAAACGGCACGTTTTCAAGGCTGTTATGCACATTATCAGAATCGAATTCTGTTTTAAGCACAACGTCATTAAAATCAAATGTCCCTAACGACTCTGGCTCGTTGAGAAGTTTAAATTTACGCTCAATATTGTCTTCTTCTATGCCAACACAGCTAAGGCTTTTTAGGTGTGGATATCTACTTAACTCAATCACCTTATCTAAAATTGACTGATCGTGCTTGGCTTTAAAAGTCAGATGATGCCTTACAGTTTTTGCTTTTTCAGCTAATGGTCTAAAAACTTGGTCATTAAATACATACTCAGTAAATTGCACATCTATTTTGCTTATTCCGCGTAAATTACTCACAATTTCCTCAAATGATGTTTGTCTGAGCACAAGAGAATAGTTAAGATTGCCAGCATAGCGTTTTATTATTTCTGGTGGAGGGCTATTTGGATCTTTCCCAGCATCTTTACAGGCTTGCTCAATAAGTATGTTTTTTAAATAATTGTAGTGCGACTTTAAGATTTTGGCAAATATGTGAATTGATGCAGAACCGTGATAATATTGAAATAATCCACGCCTCCTCTCTTCATGAAGAAGAAAAAAATTAAAATGTCCAAGTTCTCCTTTATTAATAGCTTCAGGACTTAACTTAATCCTGCCTTTTTCTTTCTCCATTCTGGGATAAGCTTTAATATTTTTGGCAGTGAGCAGGAGTCCTGTCCACCATCCATCATATCTATCAATGTAAATATAACGATTATCACCATTAGTATTAGGATTGTTCTGAATATGTGAATTGAGCATCTCCAGTGTGATATTATTCTTATCATTGCTTAACTCAAAGGCTTGAACAGTGATATTCATTTTTTGCTCATATCTCCTCCAATATTTATAATCTTGTTTGGCTTTAACACAAAAAATACTCATCTTTCAAGCCAAAACCACCCCCGCTCCTTTTTTACTCTGGCTTTATTTATCTTGAAAAGAGATTATGTTTTATAGTAGATGAAAAACACGATAACCAAAAATGGCGAGGTGATTTTATGCAATTAGACATTATAGACCTTTATCCAAAAAATGAGAGATTCTTTACACCTGAACAGTTCCTTAAACTGACAGAAGAAGAACGAAAAGATATTGCAGAATCAAAAATTATTCCGCCAAAATTAGGCGGCAGCTCTTTAGGCGGATTTCTTATCAGATTCAAAAAGCCGATATATGCAATGGTGGGAAAAAAATGTTATCACAGCAAGAGGCAGATGAGCTTTTATCAGAACCTAAATTGACAAATCACAGCCACATTGATTTGAATTGTATAAAAACTGTTCTCAAATTACATTCAAAACATGACGAAAGAATAAAATTCAGGCTTCATATCACTCAAAGTGAGAAGATAGAATTAAAACTGTCATGCCACCATGACTTTGATTCAATTCCTTTATTACGAATAGATTTTAAAGGAAGACATAGAAACCCTGAAACTATAACTGACCGCGTTCCTCAAAAACTACATCCATACACTGGAAAATTTTTTGAGCTTAACGAACCTCATATACACATCTATGTAGAAGGCTCTGGAATCGACTGGGCTTTGCCAATAAAAGAATATGGTTTTAAAGTCAGTGAAATTAACAATGTGTCTAATCTTGTTGACGCAATAAGATATTTTCAAGATGAAATAAATCTTGAAACAAGATTGTTATTTGAGCTTCCTCTAATCAGTGCAGGTTAAACAATGAAAGCCAAAGAGTTATTAAATGAGTATTACGCATGGCTTAGAGACAATACTGCTGTTGAAGAAAATCTTCACAGCGGATGGACTGCCATTAATACGCCATTTACAGGATTATTCAATGATACCATAGAGTTATATATTAAAATTAATGGCAGTAAAATAAATATCTCTGATGACGGGATTACATTGAATAATTTGGAAGAAATTGGAATAACTCTTTTCAGCTCTCCCAACAGAAAGAGAATTTTTGATAACATTCTATTAAATTTTGGTATAAAACTCACAGAAGGTGAACTGCATACAGAATGTTCAATAAAAGATTTTCCTCAGCGTAAACATTTGTTTTTACAGGCGTTGATTGAAATAAACGATATGGCTATGCTGTCAAAGCACAGTGTTGCCTCTGTATTTAAAGATGATGTAGAAGAGTATTTAGACGAGTTGGGGGTAATTTATACAAAAGATTTTAAGTTTACAGGAATCTCAGGCATAGATTTTAATTTTGATTTCTTGATTGCCGAACACAAAAAAGAGAAAATATTAAGAGCTATCAATTATCTGAACAAAACGACTTTAACGACCTTCTTGTTTGCCTGGGGTGATATTATTGAATCAAGAAAGAAAGTGTCTAAAAAAGAGATTTCTGCATTAGCAATTATAAACAATAAGGCAAAAGATGTTAAAACCGAATATTTGGAAGCGTTAAAAATAAAATCAGCAGATTATATACTCTGGACAGAAAAAGACACTGAAGAGAACATACAAAAGCTAAAGGCAGCTGCTTAATCAACTGAGCTTACTCAAGACTTAAACCCCCGAAAGCCCACTCCTGCATCAGGAACGGGCTTTTTTACTCTGGGGGAATATTTGCTTGGCAATATAACTACATGACAATATAATAACAATAAAAGCCTAATTAGAGGTTACCATGAAGGAAAAAATTTAAATATAGCAATACCTGAGGATTTGCATTTATTTTTTAAATTATATGCAATTCATAATGGAACAACCATGAAAGACTTGATGATAGAATTTATTGAGTCTTGAAAAGAAAAAGGAGGTGATATTGGCGAAAAAAGGAAAGCAATACTTCAATCTACTCAATAAGCCCTAAAATGATAGCACGAAACTTTTATCACACGGATGCTCCATTCCAGCCATTGTTGCCGCTTATGAACTTGACGAACGAACTATATCAGACTGGCAGCAGAAAAGTGGAAAACATGCAAACGCAGTCCATGAAGCTCTGATAGAACAACCTCTTGAGCATATAAACAAGTCCAGTCTGACGAGCTACGACTAAAGATAATCTTAATCTCGGCGGTCTTGTGGATAGCAATGTTAATAGCCTCTTTTTCCAGATTGTGGTTGGGGGCTGAAGTGAGTCGTAGTCGGGGAGGTGATTTGATAAGTGCCATGATGACGCACACAGCACGTTGTTGCACAGGAAAAGTTTTATTAATAACAGATGGTCTGATTACTTATATAAAGGCGGTCAAAAAAGCATTCAGTTTTTCTGAAGGAACCAAAGGAAAACGATATGTATGTTACGGGCTACACAAATATCTATGCTGCTTCGGGTCTTTTTTTCAGATAGGCACAAAAATCCATTTGTCCGTGGATTCGCATGGTATGCCGGTCAGAGTCATTATAACACAAAGTACAAGAACGGATTGTACACAGGCATCTCGCCTGATCGAAGATATTACGGCGGATTATATAGATTTTTTACAACCAAAAAAATGCCTCAATTAAAAACTATTTTTCGAAAACTCAAGTATAAATTACTCCCTATCTTGAGCAAGCATTATCTCCTCTTTTCCCAATTTTTTGGCAGCCCAAATAGCAAGTTGTTCTCTAAATATCTTTGAGTTATGTCTTATATCAACTGGAAAAGATTTATGGATAAAAATATGTTTTATATCTTGAGTTAAAGGGTGAGACTCTGCAAGCTCAAACAGCTCTTCAATAAACGCCTCGCTATCTTTAACAGGTATAGATGGCTCAACGCAGATAATAGGTATCTGCATATCTTTTGGTCCAACTCCAACTAACGCACTTCTAAAAACATGTTTATGGTTATTGAAGACCGCTTCGCAAGGAATCGTAAAAAGTGTGCCGTTAGAGGTTATTACTCGCTGACTTTTTCTACCGCAAAACCATATTCGCCCTTTGCCATCTCGCCAACCAAGATCGCCCATCCTGTGCCATGCTATTCCATCACTATCATTAATTTTGGCAAAAAGATCAGCTCGTGGATTCTGAAAATAGTGTTGTGTTACAATAGGAGCTTTTACCACAATCTCTCCAACATCGTTTGCTTCAACTAAAAGATCATTTGACCACTGCCCAATATGTTCATCGCTAATTTTAATGATTTCAACTTGAGTGTCGCAAATAGGTCTCCCAACACAGATACCAAAACCTTGTTCTGTCAATTTTCTTGTCTCTTGGAGGATTTCGTGGCTTCCAATTGAGATAACAGGAACTGCCTCAGTTGCCCCATAAGGCGTGTGAATTTCAACTTCAGGTCTTAACATAGATGAGAATTGCTCAATATTTGAAGGCGTTACAGGTGCCCCTGCAGATACCACACGCCTCAAAGATGGCAAAATAATTTCGTTCTCTTTTCCATATTTCCCTACTCTATTAAGAAGAGCAGGAGATGCAAACATATTGGTTACGCCATGATCTTCAATAGCCTCAATTATCTTTTCAGGATTGGCAAGTGCAGGTTTTGTTGGATCCATATCTGGTATCACCGCAGTCATACCTAAGGCTGGATCAAAAAGGGCAAACAGAGGAAATGTAGGAAGATCAATCTCATCTTCTCCAATATTAAAATGTTCCTGTATCTGCCTTATCTGTGCATCAAAGTTGTTATGGGTATAAACAACCCCCTTTGCAGGTCCTGTGCTTCCTGTTGTGAAGAGAATAGCCGCCATCTCATCTCTAAATGTTGAAACTGTTGGAAAAGGTTTCTCTTCAGCTCTAAAAAGATGCTTTAGTGTATATCCATTCCAAAACCACCTTGTTCCTGCTGTTATCCATATCTTTACGGACTTAAAATATTGTGGACGGATTAATCTTAGTAAGTGTGCTTTTGGAATACCAATAAACGCTTCTGGATGGCTCTGTTTAAAACATGAGAGCATTCTGTTTATGCCCATTCCGGGATCAACTACAACAGGAACCGCACCAATTTTGAATAGTGCAAATGTTGTGCAGAAAAAATCCATTCCCGGAGAGACCATAAGAATGGCTCTTGTGCCTCTTTTTATTCCAATATCTCTTAAGCCATAGGCAAGGTAATCTGATTCTGTCTCAAGCTGGGCAAAGGTCATTTGGCTATACAAAACTCTGCCATAACTATCTCTTGATGAGGGATAGACAATTGCTCTTTTATATGGATGTTTTATGCTATTTTTTTTGAGCCAGTGGGAAATATTAACAGTGTCGCTCATCTCAGTGTCGTTCATTTAAGTCTCTTTTATGTTAATAATTACAGGTAATATTATTTTACTTAGTTTATCATTTTATCTTAGTTTAGCCTTTTGCGATACTCTTTTTGTGTAGATTTTATATTTAATTTTTACTCCAGATTATTTTCTTTGTAAACTTGAAACTGTTACTCTCTTAGATTTGCTTATTATGCTAACTCAATATATATTTTAGGATATGAGAAGTTTTAAAAGATGGGGTAAAGATATAAAATAGTCGGAGTTAAATAAAAATATGAAATGGACTTTGGGACGCATTATTGATTTTGAATATTTTTTAAGACAAGATATGAGATGCAACGATAATGAGTATCTTAAAAAGAGAGATAGAGATATTTATAATAACTATATTTTACCAAAAGGGGTAACATCACGAAAAGAGATGCTTTTTTTATGGCTTAATGCAGTTAAAGAGTCAATTAACAATAGAAATAACAGCTCAGATATTTTTATTGGAGATATGTATGAAGAGTCTTTAACTATTTTAAAAGCTATTTTTATAGTTATTGGAGTTATGACTGGAATATCATTATGTATAGCTTTTTTTTCATATACAGGTCAGCACCCACTAAATGTTGCCTATTTTTTTGCTCTCACACTTATTCCTCAGATTTGCCTGCTTTTCATACTTTTAGCCTCTTTTATAATCTCACGACTTAAACCTTATATTAATTTGCCGTCAAATGTTAGGTCAAAAACTGTTAGGTCGAACGGCGCTCTATCTCTATTCACCTATCCTTTAATTGGCTTGATTATTGAGAATATTTTTATGGCTATTAAAAAAAGAGCAATAGAAAAGCTATTTGTAGAGCGTTCAGCAGAACAAAGAGAGCTTTTTATGTCAACTATTGGAATTATTAGACAAGAGCATCAAGTTTATGGCTCTCTTTTTCTAATACAGACTTTTATTTTAATGCAAATTTTTGGGATAGCTTTTAACTTAGGGGTTCTTTTATCTACTCTTTTCCGTGTATTCTTTTTTGATACAGCATTTGGTTGGCAATCTACACTACAGATAAGCCCAGAGCTAGTTTATAATATAGTTAAAATAGTTGCAACACCTTGGAGTTGGATTTTTCCCGATGGAGTTGGTTTTCCTGATATTAATCAGATAGTTGGGAGCAGGATAGTTCTTAAAGATGGTATCTATCACCTTACAACAGACGATCTTGTTTCATGGTGGCCATTCATCTGTTTAACTATTCTTTTTTATGGTCTATTGCCAAGAGTTATAATGTTTTGCTCAGGATTAGTTGCATTAAAACGCTCTCTTGAAAATCAAAATTTTGATCATGGAGATTGCTTAAATTTAGTTAAGCGTATGGTTACGGTTGATGTTCCAACAAAACAAGCTAATAAAAGCCATAATGATTCTGCTTCTCCTATTATTTCAAAACCTGACCCTGTTGAATTTGAACTAAATTTATCTATGACTAATTTTACTACTAAATCTTATATTGGGGTGGCTAATATTGAGCCTCATATTGTTGAGGTGTCTAATATTGCACCTCATATTGAGAAGATTAATATTGAATCTCATATTGAGGTGGCTAATATTGAACCTCATATTGGGGAGGTTAATATTGAATCTCATATCAAGGAGTTTAAGAGAGAGAAACCTAAAATCTCTTACATTGAAGATAAAGCCTTTGTTGCACTTATCCCAAATGACATCTATGAGCTTATAAATATTGATAGGTTTAAACATTTGATGAAAGAGCAACATTGTTATGAGGTTAGAAAAACATTAAGTTTTGGAATTGATTTTGATAAAGAGATAGATTCAATTAAGATGGAGTATGATTCTATCTTTGATGAAAAAAATGGAAGCGATAAAGATAAAAAGAACAATAACTTCGGGGTTATAATACTTCAAGAAGCGTGGTTGCCACCGATAAGAGAGAATCTAAATTTTATAAGAAAAATAAGAGAAGTTGTGGATAAAAGAACACCAATAATTGTGGTTCTCACTGGTAAAGAGGGGGATACTGATTTTTTAAACCATGTTGAAAAATCAGATTATGAGATATGGAAAATTAAAATTTCAACAATTGCAGATCCTTGGCTCAATATTCAAACGCTTAAAGTGTAGGTGGTGTAATTATGGTTTATGAAATAAAAGACCAACTTTTTTCTAAACAAAATTTTGATTCTAAGAAAAAGAATCCTGAAAAAGAGCATCTTGAATCTATTAAAAGATATAATCTTGAGCCTAAAAAAAATATTCCTGAGTTTGCAATCATAGGTCATCCTAATGAGGGTAAATCATCAGTTGTTTCAACACTTGCAGAAGATGACTCCATTGCCATAAGTCCAATACCCGGGGAGACCATTGTGTGTCAGGTTTTACCTGTAATAATTGATGGAGAGGAGGTTATCCGCTTTATTGATACCCCAGGATTTCAAAACCCACGAGAAACACTTGCTTGGATGCAAAAATATTCAGGTCCTGATGAGTTGCTTTTAAAAAAATTTATAGAGATTCATAGCAAAAATCCTGATTTTAGAGATGAGTGTGAACTATTATCACCAGTTGCCAATGGTGCCGGAGTTATTTTTGTTGTTGATGGATCAAGACCAGTAAGGCAATCTGATCGTATTGAGATGGAGATTCTCAGAATGACAGGCAGCCCCAGAATGTCAATTGTGAATTGTAAAGGAAGTGAACCTATACATCTTAATCAATGGAAAAATGAGTTTAGAAAACACTTTAACTCAATAAGGCAGTTTAATGCCCATAAAGCAACATGGTCTGAACGAATTGAGCTTCTTGAAAGTCTTAAAAGCGTTGATCAAGAGTGGCAGCCAGCACTTACAAAAGTTATTGAGTCATTTAGGCAAGATTGGAAACATAGGAATATCCTTACAGCAGCAATGGCTGTTGAGATGATCGAACATATCCTCACATTCTCAATAACCAGCAATATTGGAGAGTATGAGACTTTTAATGATGTGAAACCACGGCTTGAGAAAGATTTTTGTAGTAAGGTTGAAGCAATGGAGCAATTGACTCATCAAAAGATAAGAAAGCTCTTTAAGCACAACATTTTTAATTGTCAGCTTCCAGCTAACTCTATTTTACATGAGACACTTTTTAGTAAAAAAACATGGCAATTTTTAGGACTGTCGCCAAAAGAGGTTGCATTTGCTGCTGCAATGGTAGGAGGGGCAACAGGTGTTGTTGTTGATGTTATTGCTGCTGGTATAAGTTTTGGTGTTTTTTCGGCTATTGGTGGAATTTTGGGAGCAGGGTCTGCTCTATTAAGCGGCAGACGCATTGCAGATTTAAAATTTAAAGGGGTTAAACTTGGCAAAGATCAGGTAAAGGTTGGACCCATTTCCAATATTCAGCTTATGTATATTCTTCTTGATAGAATGTTTATCTTTTATCGAAATATTATAAATTGGGCACATGCTCGCCGAGAAGTTGATACAGAGCTATTAACAAATAATATTTCTGAAAATATAAAAAGAGGCGTAACTTCTGGTTGGAGTAACGCTGACAAAAAAGTATGTAACCGTTTTTTTCAAAGTATATGTGGGAATAAAAGTTTTAAATATGGTAAGCAAGGGATTCGTAAGAGTATGGAGCATCTTATCCTCTCTCACCTTGATAACATAAAATAATCATTTCTTTGCTGCAATTGCAAGCCACTCTCCATCGTATCTTGTCTCTAAGGTTAGGAGATTGTGGAGGTTAAGAGAATCTAATACCAATTTTTCTCTATCTTTTATAATACCTGATAGTATGACAACCCCATCTTTTTTTAAGCAAGTTTTAATATCTGCCATTATCTCAATTAAAACTTCGGCAATAATGTTGGCTGCAATAAGATCAAATTCAAAATTGTTGCTGCTTTTTGTATTCTTGTTGCTTTTTATATATTGATCTAATGTTGATTTTTCAACATTGAATAGTTCAGGCAAGATGGAATTTTTTATAAGATTTTCTTTTGCCACCTGAACCGCAACCTCGTCAGTATCAATTCCAGCAATATAAGATGCCCCAAGTTTTGCCGCTGTAACCATAAGTATGCCAGAGCCTGTTCCAACATCAAGAAATCTACTTTCAGATGCAAGATATTTTTCAATAAATGCAATGCACATTGATGTTGTTGGGTGAGTGCCTGTTCCAAAAGCCATACCGGGATCAAGTTCAATCACAATATCATCTTTTTTTGGCTCAAATTCTCGCCAAGTTGGCTTAATAACTATCTTGTCAGTAATTCTGCTTACATGAAAAAACTTTTTCCACGACTCTGCCCAATCTTGTTGATCAACTATCTCAGTTTTAATGACAACTTTTATACCAATACCCTCAAGCTCTTTTGCCCTTATCTCTATCTTTTTAAGTAGCTCAATTGAAGTATCAATATCTGGAATATAGCCAGATATTGAAGTCTCATTTGATATTGGCAAAGCATCACTTCCAAATCCTTCTGGTGGAGCATCAAGCGGAACTTGGCACACTACTCCTGTAAGCCCTAAAGCAAAGAACATATCAGAGACTATCTCTTCTCCAAATATAAGATCACTACACTCAAAGAGTGCTTTTACATGTATCCATTTCATGTCATCTTTACCTAAATTCTCTATTTAATTATTGAGTAATCTGAAAGTTCAATGAACGCAATAATTAATGTGATTATAGTATAGCCTTTCCAAGATCATCCATACTAATAGCATGATAATCAGCGGGTAATGCTCTGTTTCTAAATGCAGCAAACCAAGTTTTTGCACCTTTTGCAGCAAGGTAGTCATACTCAGAGTCTCCCACAAATAAAATCTCCTCTGGTTTTAGTTGCAACTCGGTCATTATCTTTAAAAGCTCGTCAGGTGCTGGTTTTGGATTCTCTACATCTGCTGCTGTAACTACCATCTCAAAAAGAGACTCCATGTCATACTTTTCCAAAACCTGTGCCATTGTGTTGGTTCTATTTGTGGCTATACATCTTATATACCCAGCTTTTTTTAAATTCTCTAAAAGTTCTCTTAATCCGGGTTCAGGCTCCATATATTGAATAAATCCTTGGTAACCCAATTTTTTCATAAAAGCATAAACTTTTTCAATAGATTCTACTTCTGGAAAAAGGTAATCTAACGCCTCTTTTACTGTAAACATGTGAACAAGTCTAAATTGTTCATCGTTTAGCTTACTCTTTCCAACATGTTCAAGCAACATATTGTAATACATACGATTAGCCTGAGCAGTATCAAACAATACTCCATCACAATCAAACACCACAGCTTTTACCTTACTAAATTTATCAACCATATTAATCTCTTATTTTCTTAATCTGTTATATTGCCAAATACATTAATTTTTATCTCAGGGATAATGTCGCTATCTGTATTTAACAAAATTTTATCAAAGTATCGTCCAACTTTTTTTCTGGTATTTTTTACTATAATATCCCAGCTTCCAATTGGTAAATTTGACTCTTTAAGATGAACATTTATATTAGTGCCATCGTCTAATTTTAGCGATTTTATTACAAATGGATATTTTGCGATTGGTGCTATCTTAACATTCATCTCAATATTTTGCTCTACATTACCTAATAACATAACCTTCTTTGGAAATACGTTTACTAAAGTCTCAATTGAGCCTGATATTTTTAATTTTTTTGTCGGTGTTTGAGGGTCGTTTGTAGTAACAGTTATAAATCTGCTAATGAGCTTATTAGAATAACCTGTTGTATCAACATTAATTCTGATTATCCCTTTTTTACTTGGGAGAATAGCACTATCATAGGCAATGGTTGTACAACCACAATCTGTCTTAACCTTTTTAATCAATAGAGGCTCATTACCAATATTGTTCACGATAAAGTCGTGAGTAACTTTAGTGCCGTCTTCAACTGGCTTAAATATAAAATCTGGATTCTCAAACTCTGCTTTTGGAGTTTTTACATGTTTATTGTTTGTTCTATTTTCAGATTTTTCGCTTTCAGGTTTTATAGTAGAAAAATTTATCTCTTCTGCTTCTCCTGCTTCTAAGGTTTTATGATTATAGAGCAGTATAAAAGTAAATATGAGGGTATAGCAGAAAAAATAGGTCAATAATGATTTCAAAGATTCCAATTTAACCACCCACAGAGATCATTTTGCCCATTAGATTTAAAGTATTTACTATTGAAATTATTATTTTCTGATGCTTGCAACATTTGATGAGCATCTGTATGTGAAATTTTATAGCCATCTTCGTGTAAAACTTTATGCCCATCAATTGACAAAACCTTCACAGCTCCCATCAAAGAGTTTAAGGCAATAACATTTTGCATTAAAGCAAGCTCAGAAGGCATAATCTCTCTTTTTGTTATCCTATAACCAGCGTTTAAAAAGATTTTTAGTGCAGCATCAAGCGTGATGCTTGGAAGAGCATAGTCTGATTTAGGTATAATAACTTCATGCTTAGAAACTGACACAGCTATAATGGCTGCTGTATTAGTTTCTGATACTGTTCCATCGGCGTTGCATATCAGAGCTTCATCATATCCGTTTTGCTTGGCAAATAGCGATGCAAGGTAATAATAGAAATAATTAAGGGATTTATGAGCTGCTAAAGGTGTTTGTCTTTTTTCTGGAAATGTTATTAAATCAAGACCATCTGTTGGTTCATCAAGCTCATCTGTTCGTTCATTGCAACCCAACGTATTATTACGGTGATAATTTTTATTACGTTTACTCTCCAAACGATGGATATATTGGCGGACTAAAACCGCAACAAAATCAGGTTCAGCTACGATAAGTTTTACAGCAGCAGTTTTATCTTCAAGTCCATTTAGTTTAATTAAGTTCTCAATCAGACTATCCCATGTAATACTATTTATATGGGGAATCTCTTGTTTAAAAAGAGTCTTCCAGCTTAAAGATATTCTTCTAAGATGCTCGTCTAACCTTAAGACCTTACCCTTTTCACACCTGATGGTTTCAAACAATCCCGCCCCATATTGAAATCCAATGGAATTTGCAGATATTACAACATTTTTTTCATCTACAATTTTCCCATTGACCCACGCTTTTTTATCCGGTGGAGGTATGGATTTATCATGTTCAATTGCTCTTTCGTTGGGAGAAAAAGACGTTTTTCCATCAAGTCTATCAATTGAAGATGAATTAAGAATCTCCATAATAGTTTTACCCTTATGAAGCGTCTCCTCATACTCTTTTTCAGGGTCAGAATCAAAGACAATACCGCCCCCAACAGAAAAACTAATTTTACCATCTGCTATAACAGCAGTTCTTATTGCAATTGAAAGATCAAGCGTGTCATGGAAGCTGATATAGCCAATAGAGCCTGTGTAAACGTGCCTTTTTACACTTTCTAACTCATCAATTATCTCCATTGAACGAATTTTCGGGCAGCCTGTTATTGAACCACCGGGAAATGTAGCTCTAATGATGTCAACGGTTGATTTATCAGGTGCAAGAGCTGCCTCCACAATTGAAACCAAATGAAAAACATTCTCATAAGGTTCAAGGCGTTTATGCTCTTTGACCTTAACTGTGCCGCCGACTGCAACTTTTCCAAAATCGTTTCTCATAAGATCAACGATCATTGAAAGTTCAGCGTCATCTTTAAAGCTATTTAAAAGAGTTTCGCCAAATAGTTTATCTTCAAGTTCAGGTTTTCCTCTTTGTATTGTTCCCTTTATAGGTCTTGTCTCTATTTTATCTCCATCTCTTTTAATAAAACGCTCTGGAGAGGTAGATACAATTTGATGTTCTCCTGCGTTTATGAAAGAGAAAAACGGAGCTGGATTTTTCTTAAAAAGATTTAGAAAAAGAGCGTATGGATCGCCTTTAAATTTTGCATTAAAACGCTGGGAGAGGTTCACCTGATAAATATCGCCAGCTTTTATGTACTCAATTATCTTTTTAACAGCTTCAATATATTCTGATTTTGAAAAATTTGATGTAAAACCGTTGGGATCGATCGAAAATGCAGACTTAAAGTTTGATGTAAAACCGTCAGAATCGATTGAAAATCTTTCCTCAAAGTTTGATATAACATGGTTAGAAGGCTCAAAATCACTATCTTCTTTAGTTCTATTTTTTAGAGTGTTGCTGCCTTTATTTTTGGAATTTTCGCCATTTTCAATATCTAAAACAATTTTATCCACAAAATTTGTGTGGCGATCATGAACAAAAATAATAGATGGGGCGACAAGGTAGAGATCAGGCAAATTTTGGTGATCAATGCAGGTATTTGGGAGAGTTTCAATTCTATCTTTTAAATCATAAGCAAGATAGCCAAATAGTCCAGCACTGACAGGATAAAGAGGATTTTTATCGTCAACATCAAGATTACACTTTTTTAACACGTTATCTACAAATTCAAGAGGATCGTCTAAAAAAGTAAAGCTCTTACCATCAATGTAAAGAAGAATATTTTCACCTTTAGCAGTGATGGTAAATAGTGGCTTTGTAGCTAAAATGTTATATTTTGCACAATCAAGAGATGTTCCACTTAAAAGAACAACTGTTCCTTCTTGAGTTGCAAAAACCTTTACAGCCTCTTCAAATGGTTCGGTTAGTTTAAACTTTGACCTATTAACTATTTTTATAGATGGGATAATATTATCCCCCTTCTCAAAAATTTGGGAAGAGGGGAAAGGAGCCGGAGAAGTCTGTGCATAACACGATTTATTAAGAGAACTAAAAGGTTTCATAATTGTATTTTATGATGCATAAATTATAAAAGAAAAGGATTGGTTCTTCGTTCTTTTATAATTGTAGTTTCTGGTCCGTGTCCAGTGTGAACAATAGTCTCGTCAGGAAGGGTAAACAATTTTTGTTTGATGCTTGAAATAAGGGTGTTGTAATTTCCGCCAGGAAGGTCAGTTCGTCCAATAGAGCCAAAAAAGAGAGTGTCTCCAACAAAGACATGACCATCTGTGTAAAGACAGATTCCGCCTCTTGAGTGTCCGGGAGTGTGGATAACCTTTAATGTTATCTCTCCAAAAGTTATCTCATCACCATCTTTAATATTTTTATCAGCAGCCGGTGAATTATCTGCAAAAAGACCAAAAGAGGCAGCAGCCCTGCCAAGCTGTGAGAGCATAGGCTCATCTTCAGCATGAATCAAAATATCGGCTTTTGTTACCTCTTTCATACGCTTATTTGCACCTACATGGTCAAAGTGTCCATGTGTATTGATAAGATATTTTACCTTTAGACTATCTTTTGCAAGAGCCATAAGTATCTCATCAGCATCATCACCGGGATCAATAACAACAGCCTCTTTTGTATTTTCACAGCCAACAATATAGCAATTTGCCATAATTGGACCAACTTCAAGTGCCTTAATTATCATATATACCACCTTTTATATTATAGAGGTCTTTAAACTACTCAATGTTTTTAACTTCTCTAATACGATCAAGAATACCGTTTATAAACGAACCCGAGTCGTTTGTGCCATATTTTTTGCCAATCTCAACAGCCTCATTGATAGAAACCTTTGCAGGTATATCAGAACAATATAAAATCTCATAAAGAGCGATTCTCATAATATTTCTATCAACAACATTCATTCTTGATATTTTCCAATTTTTTGAATTCGCGTGAATTAAGGCGTCAAACTCTTCTATATTTCTTAACACCCCTTGAACCAAATTCATAAAGAAACTCTTTTGATCTTCATTAGGTCTCTCATTAGGATTATGGCAATCTTTGCTTGTCATCTCATCAAAATTGAGAAAAGCTCCATTTATCATATCTTCAAAATCAATGCAGAAAAGTTCAAACAGCTTATCTGGTTCTCCTTTGTTAAGATCAACATAAAAAAGAGCCTGAAGAGCAAGCTCGCGTGCATCTCTTCGATACAACATCTTAATCTACCTTTTTGCAAGAGATTGGTGAAGCAGATTTTGACATTGTATTTGTATCAATCTCTGAAATATCTGACATAAGATTTGCCATTTCAATAGCGGCAATCGCAGAGTCAAAACCTTTGTTGCCAGCTTTTGTGCCTGCTCTTTCAATTGCCTGCTCTATTGTATCAGTAGTTAAAATCCCAAAAATTACAGGAACACCAGAGTCAAGACTCACCGATGCTATCCCTTTTGAGACTTCAGCACAAACATAGTCGTAATGAGAAGTTGCCCCCCGTATAACCGCTCCAACGCAGATTACAGCATCATATTTTCCTGTTTTTACCATCTTTTGAGCTGCAAGCGGAATCTCAAACGCACCTGGTACCTTCATAAGAGTTATATCGCTGTCAGATGCACCACTCCTGATGAGTGCATCAATAGCACCACCTACAAGTCTCTCTGTAATAAAATCATTAAACCTTGAAGCAATAATTCCAAATTTTTTTCCATCAGCCCTGAGAGAGGCTTCAATAAGACGTGGCATATTTTTTAATCCTTAAAAGAAACATTGGTTTTATTATTATTTGTTTTTAACATAGTATATTATATCTAAATTTGTTAAGTGTCATTAACAATTACCTCTTAACTCTAACTCTTTTTAGAAGTAATAATTATATGTTTTGATAGCATTTCCAATCATTTTCATCAAGGCTTTACTTTGGAGATCACTGTTTTCTTTACTTTTTTTAATCAACTGATATATTAAATTTAACACATCAAGATATTAATTTAAGCTATCTGCTATTTTATCTTATAAATAAGTATTTGAAAATTGTAATTCATTATGCTATAGAAAATCGTAAGATATATTAGCAATAGAGAACCTATTGATAAAAATGTCTTTTTTCATACCTTGAATAAGCTGTTTGTCTGCTGTTTTTTTACTGTTTATAAAACTTTTCTAAACATATTTTTTGGAGCTATAAATTAGCATCTAATATAACAACACCTAAAAATAGAAATGGAGGAAACCCACATGACCTTGAAAATTCATCCAGCTGTCAATGATCTCAAAAGTGATTATGATAAAGGGAAAATGTCCAGACGTGAATTTATCCGTTTTGCAACACTTCTTGGACTATCTGCCACAGCCGCTGGACAGATGGCAGGATTTGCCTTTCCAACTACCGCTTCAGCAGGGGCTATAAAGCGTGGAGGAAAAATTCGTATTGCAGCTCCAGTTCATAAAGTTACCCATCCAGCACAATTTTCGTGGATTTGTCCAAGCAACCAGCTTCGTCAGGTAGCAGAATATATGAGCTATACAGACGAAAATAATATCACCCATCCATACCTTCTTGAAAGTTGGCAACCAAGTGCAGACCTCAAAACTTGGACACTCAATGTTAGAAAAGGGATAAAGTTTAATAACGGCGATGACTTTACCGCTGATGATGTAATTTTTACGTTTAAACAGTGGCTTGACAAAAATGTTGGCTCTTCAATGTTAGGAATGCTTGAAGGCTATCTTGATGCTAATGGTATTGAAAAAGTTTCTGACAGCAAGGTTGTTCTTCATCTTAAAACTGCTGAAATCGGAGTGCCTGAACACCTTTTCCACTATCCTGCACTTGTATTAAACCATAAAACTTTTGAAGGCGATTTTATTAAAGCTCCACACGGCACAGGTCCATATCTTTTAAAAGAGTTTGTTGAAGGCGAACGCTGCGTTCTTGTGAGACGAAACGACTACAGAATAAAAGGGGCTGATGGTAAGTCCCTGCCTTATCTTGATACAGTTGAGTTTGTTGATATGGGAACAGAGACAGCTCCAATGATAGCTGCAATGCAAAGCGGCGAAATTGATATGATTGATCAAGGCGATATGAGTGGTCCAGAAGTTTATCAGGCTTTAAAAGGTAATCCAAAAGTTCAAATCTATCCTGTTGCAACTAACCAGACAAGAGTGCTTAGAATGAGAGCTGACATGAAACCTTGGTCTGATAACCGTGTTCGTCAGGCACTAAAACTTTGCCAGAACCGTGAAAAGATACTTGCACTTGCCTATTTTGGTGAAGGAATGATAGGTCAAGATGTTCATGTAAGCCCAAAACACCCTGAATATTGCCCAATTGAAACACCTAAATATGATCCTGAAAAAGCAAAAAAACTTCTTGCTGAAGCTGGCTATCCAAATGGTGTAGATGTTAATGTTGCAGTTGGAAGTGGCTGGAAAGAGATTGTAAGATATGCTGAGATTTTAAAAGAAGATGCTCTGCCGGCAGGCTTTAGGATAAATATTCAGACAATGCCGAATTCTCAATATTGGGAAAAATGGACAGAAGTTGATCTTGGTATCACAACATGGGCACATCGTCCACTTGGAACAATGGTTCTCAATCTTGGATACACTTCTGACTCAAAAGGTGCACCAGCACCATGGAATGAATCAAAATGGGTGGATAAAGAGTTTTCAGAACTTATTACCAAAGCTAATGGAACACTTGATGTTGAAGAGAGACGCAAAATATTCTGTCAGCTTGAGAAAATCCAACAAGAGAGAGGCTCTGCTGCCATTGCATTCTGGATAAATGTTTGGACAATAGCATCAAAGCGTGTTCAAGGTATTGTTTCTCACCCAAGTTTATATCTCAAACTTGAAGATTTCTGGGTCAATGCCTGATAATATAAAAGGGCTGCCCGTTCTAACTTAAATCCTAAATAGCAAGCAATTTTGAACATAGATTTGACAATTTTTTGAAAGTTGTCAAATCTATAAATAGCACTTGACAGCCCTGCTTCATCAGGGAAGGGCATATTTGGAAGGTGTAAAGGCTTATGGCAAAATTTATAATAAGACGTTTTTTTCTCCTTGTTCTAACCATGCTTCTTGTATCAATTGCTGTCTTTCTGATTGTTGAATCTTCACCCGGAAATATCGCTAAAAATGTTCTCGGAGCTTTTATAACCCCTGAGCAAGAAGCATCTTTTTTAGCACAGCAAGGATTAGATAAACCACTGTTCCAAAGATACTGGTTTTGGCTTGTAGGAAGTGATCGTGTAGCAGAGAGAAAATGCGGCTTTGAGCTTGAACGTATTGAAACTGCATCTGGATTTCAAGAGTGGTGGGTAAAAGGTGAAAACGGCTCATTAATGCGTTGGAATCTTGAAGGTGAAGATTTATTTGTCTATATCAGGAAAGATAACGTTACTATTGAAAAACGTAAAGATAACGAACGATGGGTAAAAGCTGGAGATGGCAGCTCTATTTTTTGGGGAATTGATAGAAATAACCATGCTGTTCTCTGGGTAAAAGGTGCATCAAGCGAAGTGTGGAACTTTGTTGTTGGAACGGGCTGGATTAAAAGCACAGGTGGTCCTCAAAGTTATATCCCTCTTAAAAAGGGATTTTTACGCGGCGATTTTGGAGTATCTTTAAGAACAGGAAGACCCGTTGAAAAGAGTCTTTTTATTCGTCTTAGAAACTCTGTTGTGCTTGCTGGAATTGCATTTGTTGTTGTTATGCCGTTTGCCCTTTTGCTTGGAATGGTTGCTGGAATCAATGAGGGTTCGTTCCAAGATAGATTTCTCTCAATTGCTGGTATGATCTTCTCTGTTATACCTGAATTTGCAACTGGTATTTTTCTAATTCTTATTATGGCTCACTGGCTTGAGCTTGTTCCTGGTGCTTCTGTATTTGGCGAAAAAGCACCTTGGCAGCGTCCTGACATGCTTATCCTTCCTGTTCTCACTCTCACCCTTATTGAGCTTGGTTATGTTCTTAGAATTACCCGTGCAAGCATGGCTGAGGTTATGCGATCTGCTTATATTAGAACCGCATTTTTAAAGGGGCTGCCTTTTTGGAAGGTAATTTTTCGCCATGCTGCGAAAAATGCTTTAATTGCTCCAATTACTGTAATTATGCTCCATGTCAATTGGCTTATGGGTGGTATTGTTATTGTTGAGGTTGTATTTGGCTATCCCGGGCTTGGGCAATACCTTCTTGATTCAGCACTTTATAAAGATGTAAATGCTATAGAAGCTGGAACAATGATTATGGTGCTTCTTGCAGTTGGCACACAGTTATTTGCTGATGTTCTTTACACATTCTTAAACCCAAGAATACGCTATTCGTAAAATAATCTTCAAGGATAAAAGGTTTATGGACAACACTAAAAGCACATCTAAAAAGAACCAAAACTCTAACTTAGATCAAAATATTGATGTTCCCAAAAAAGGTAAAGGCAGATTTCGTGATACTTTAAAAATACTTTTCTCATCAAAAGCAGCCACTATTGGACTTATTCTTGTTCTATTCTGGGTGTTTGTAGCACTTCTTGCACCTTATATAACCTCATACAGCCCAATGGAGCAAGATTGGAAAGCACCAAACAAAGGACCATCAATTGCCCACCCGTTAGGAACTGACGAATTGGGTCGCGACATCTGGTCTCGCCTTGCTTATGGTGCAAGAATTGTTCTTATAGTTATGCCTATAAGCGAAAAATTGTGGATTCCGGGTGGCACGGCTATTTGGGGAGTAATTGCCGCTCTTTTTTGTGGGGCATCACTTGGACTTATAAGCGGATACAAAGGTGGTTGGGCAGATGAGATAATCATGCGTCTTCTTGATGCTATGATGTCAATTCCTGTAATTTTGCTCTACCTTATTATTGTGGCAGCACTTGGAGCGTCTGCTGTTAATGTTGTTATTGCTATTGCCATTGTTGGAACTCCGGGAGTTGCGAGATTAGTAAGAAGTCTTACCCTTGACATAAGAACAAGAGACTACGTAAGGGCTGCTGAGACAAGAGGAGAAACTCTTTTGTATATTCTTTTTATGGAAATTTTGCCCAATGCAAAGGGTCCGATTATCATTGATGCAATGCTAAGGGTTGGATATGCCATTTTCGCAATGGGAACGCTTGGATTTCTCGGGCTTGGTATGCCTCCACCATCACCAGATTGGGGAAGCATGGTTGCAAAAGGAAGAGAATTCATACTTATTGGAAACCCTTGGGCATCACTTTGGCCCTCTCTTGCTATTGCATCTCTTGTTGTGGGGTTAAATCTTCTTGCTGATGGTTTGCGTGAAGAGTCTATGAGATACCAGTAAGTATATTTGATCCGATTTTGTTTGAGAATGCTTATCATGGTAAAATCATTTAGAGATAAAGAAACTCAAAAAATATTTAACAGAGAATTTTCTAAAAAATTTCCGTTAGATATGCAGCATCAAGCAAGAAGAAAGTTGGTTATTTTAGATGCAGCTACAAATATTAATGTGTTGCGAATCCCACCCGGCAACAGGCTTGAATCTCTAAAGGGTGATAGAAAAGGACAACACAGTATCCGCATAAATGATCAATGGCGAATTTGCTTTCAATGGGGAGATGGAGATGCTTATGATGTTGAAATTACAGATTATCATTAGAAGGAGGAAAATATGACAGCAAAAGGACTTTCTCCTATTCATCCTGGTGAAATTTTATATGAAGAATTTTTAAAACCAATGGGTATTACTCAATGTCGATTAGCTGAATCTATAAATGTTTCTACAAAGCGTGTTAATGAGATTATCCGCAAAAAAAGGTCTATTACGGCTGATACTGCTTTACGCTTAGGGCGTTTTTTTGATATAGAACCTCAATTCTGGCTAAATCTTCAAAACCGCTATGATCTTGAAACAACAGAAGAACTGCTCTCAGACCGTCTTCAAAAAGAAGTTCTTACACTCAAAGCAAGCGTAGTAGCTTGATAAACCTATTGATTATTATGATAAATAAATATTTGGGTATTAAAGGAGTAGAGGCAGGGGAGCTTTTAAAATGACATTAGAACAGATTAAAAAACAATCTATATCTGAATCCACACCAGTTCTTGAGGTAAAAGAGCTTGCAATATCATATAAGACAAGAAAAGGGGAGATTCCAGCAGTTCAGGGTGTGAACTTTACAGTTGGACAGTGCGAAACTGTTGGATTGGTTGGAGAATCTGGCTGCGGAAAAAGCACAATTGCCTTTGGAATACTTGATTTTCTTGGAGCTAATGGCAGAATCTCTGGTGGAAGCATCAAATTCATGGGGCAGGAGTTGGTTGGGAAACCAAAGGCGGAATTGAGAAAGATCAGAGGAAACAAAATTTCAATGGTCTATCAAGACCCAATGCAGGCACTTAATCCATCATTAAAAATTGGCACGCAGCTTTCAGAGGTTCTAACTACTCACAACAACATATCAAAAGAAGAGGCATGGAAAAAGAGCATTGCTATGCTTGAGCGGGTCTATATGCCAGATGCTTCCAATGTTATGGATCGCTATCCACACATGATCTCAGGTGGTCAACAGCAGAGAGTTGTAATTGCAATGGCAATGCTAAACAGCCCATCTCTTTTAATTATGGATGAACCAACAACAGCTCTTGATGTTACAGTAGAGGCTGCTGTTCTTGATCTTGTAGAAGACCTTAAAAAAGATTTCAATACAGGCATAATTTTTATCACTCACAATCTTGGAGTTGTTGCAAGAGTTAGCGATAAATTATGCGTTATGTATGCTGGCGAAATGGTGGAAAAGGGAGCTATTCAGACCATATTTGATAACCCTGCACATCCATATACAAGAGGCTTGCTCTCGTGCGTTCCAAATCTTACTGACGATCTCTCATTTTCTCGTTTATGGTCAATACGTGGGCGTGTTCCACATCCTTCTGAAAGAACACCTGATAAATGTATCTTTGCTCCAAGATGCGACTGGATGGTCTCTCAAAATCTTCAAATTAAGTGTCAAAAAAAACACCCAGAACTTATTACCATACCAGATAAATTTCTTGATTCAAATGGTTCTCAAGTTTCCTTTGGAAGTCCTGACATACATGAGACCGTTATTTCAGGAGAACATCAAACAAGATGTTTTCTTGGCTATAAAACACTTTCTGCAAGTATGACTGACTATGCACGAGGAAATAGAGAAATTCTTGAATCAACCTCTATAGCAGAAATTGTTGATAATGATGATGTAAGTTTAACAGATAATAATTTATCATCTTCAACTGAATCTAATATTTCAGCAATTGAAAATATCTCAACAGTTAAAAACCTTAAAATATATTATGAACATAAATCTGGAACCCTTAGAAGTGTTTTGGGGCTTGAAAAGAAACAATATGTTAAGGCAGTTGACGATGTCTCTATAGTTGTGCCAAAGGGATCGGTTCTTGGAATTGTTGGAGAATCAGGGTGTGGCAAAAGCTCTTTGGTTAAAGGGCTTGTGGGGCTTGAGAAGGTATCTGGAGGAGAAGCAGAACTTATGGGATTTGACATTACAATACCAGTTGCAAAAAGAAGTCAATCTCTTATTCGTGAGCTTCAGATGGTGTTTCAAAATCCCGACTCAACTCTAAATCCATCTTTTACAGTTGGAGAGCAGATTGCACGTCCTATCAAAAGATTTGGAACTGTTCCAGCAAAAAATATTGAATCAGAAGTTGAGCGTCTTCTTCAAGCTGTAAAACTAGACACATATTATTATAGCCGCTACCCAAGGCAATTAAGTGGGGGCGAAAAACAGAGAGTTGGTATTGCAAGGGCACTTGCAAGCCAGCCAAGTATGGTGATATGCGATGAGCCTGTATCTGCTCTTGATGTATCTGTTCAGGCAGCGGTGCTTAATCTTCTTAATGAGATAAAAGAGGAGCTTGGGACAACACTTATATTTATTGCGCATGATTTGAGCGTAGTGCGTTTTATCTCTGATTATGTTGCTGTTATGTATCTTGGACAGATTGTAGAATTCGGGTCGGTCAGGCGAATCTATCCGCCTCCTTATCACCCTTACACTGAAGCACTTTTATCAGCAGTTCCAATACCTGATCCAAAGCTATCAAGACGAAAGTTTATAAGATTGTCAGGAGATGTTCCAAGTGCTATGAATCCACCAACTGGTTGCCGTTTTCATACACGCTGCCCCAGAAGAGCGATATTGCCTGATAATGGAAGGGTATGTACACAAAAGACTCCACCTTGGCAACATGGAAGAGGCTCACATCGAATTTTATGTCATATTCCAATTGATCAATTGGCTAAATTTGAGGCAGTTTTACCTCTTGGCACAGGGTATGATATTTAGTCTTATATTCAATCTATTTGAATTTGATTGTAATAAAATTTCCATCTCAATTCTGTTTTAGGGTATGAGACGAATTTGTTATATTTGGAATGGAATTTTTGTTTCTATCTGTTATCTAAATATTTTCTCTATCTTTAGCCTTATCCCACAAACACTCAAGCTCCTGACGTGGCACATCTTTTAGTGTGCAGCCTTTTGCAGAAAGCAGATTCTCCATATATCTGAATCTTTTTTCAAATTTGTCTGTGGAGCTAATTAATGCAAGTTCAGGGTGGATACCAGCTAAACGGGCAACATTGGTAAGGGTGAAAAGAACATCTCCAAACTCCATTGCAATATCATCTTTATTGCCTTGAGCAAGGGCTGATTTAAACTCCTGCCACTCTTCTGAACTCTTTGAAATTACCTCATCAATATCTTTCCAATCAAATCCAGCCCTTACAGCACGCTCTGAGATTTTATATGCTCTCATTAAAGCTGGCATTCCAACTGGAACAGAATCTAAAATTGACGGACTTTTTTCTTTATATCTCTTCTCTATATTTTTATAAGGCTTTTTACTTTCTTCATTTCTATTAGACTCTTGAATCTCCCCCAAATTTTGAGCTATTACTTTTTCTCCCTCTTTTTTAGCTTTTTCCTCTTTTTTGATACGCTCCCAGTTAGCCCAAAGCTCTTCTTCATTTTTTACTGTAGAATCTCCATAAATATGGGGGTGTCTTCTTATCATTTTAGCAGCAGAGATAGCTATGCTCTTTTCAATATCAAACACTCTTTTCTCTCGATAAATTTCAGCAATAAATAGAATTTGAAAAAGAACATCTCCTAACTCTTCACATATCTCGTCATGGTCATCATCTTTAATGGCTGCTAAAAGCTCATACATCTCTTCAGCTAAACATTTCCATATTGTCTCTGGTGTCTGTTTTTTGTCCCAAGGACAACCATTCTCACCTCTAAGGGTCTGTATAATATCTATAATTGGGGAGATGTCCCCTTTATTCTCTTTTTTTCTACATGCTATCTCTTCTTCTCTCAATGTTACTATTTTCCTTTCTTTTGCTAACCGATTGAACTATTATTTTTTGATATATTTGCTATTTTGCGGGTAGAGTAATCTTCTCTTTTATCTGGTCTGATACACTCTTTTTTAGTTTCTCTATCAAATTCTCTTGCCCTGTTGAGTTCTCCTGTTTGGTCGCATTGCCTTGATCCGTAATTTTTTGTTGCATTGCTGATTTCTGCTGTTTCCAAATCTCTTTTGTCCTCTCTATTTTATTTTTTAGACTATCCTTTAAATCTTTAGGTATGAATAAAACCGCCATATCTGAGATATGAACTACATAAGGGGCAAGTGTGGATTGTGTTATAAATTGAGGCTGACTTGGCAAAATGCCAGTTAATACCATAAATACTACTGATGAAAATAAAATTCCTTTTAACGAACCAAATATCATACCAAATAGCTTATCAACCCAACCAAGAAACACGATTTTTAAAAATTTCTTTATAATTTGGGCAATCATAGTAGTTATGGCAACTATTCCAACAAAAAGAATAAAAAACGACACAATATTGCCGTAACTCTCCCAACTATTAATTACCCCAACACCTAATTTACAAACTACTTGATTAAGAAAAGATGCAAAAGGCTTATAGTATGTATAAGAGACGTAAAACCCAGCTACTATCCCGACAATTGATGCTACCTCTTTGATGAATCCTCTAAAAAAGCCCCTTAAAAGACCAAAGGAGACAACCACAATAATAAAAATATCAAAATTATTCATAATAAATATTCACACTTCCATGTCTCATATTATTCATTGTTCCTAAAATGCAAGGCATCATTATCAGTTGAGACTCTTTTGAGTCAAGTTTTTATTGACCTTTTATCGAATAGTGTGCAATCTATGCACCCATGAAAGAGATAACATTTGAGAACATAGCTATGGCAAGGGAACTTTTTGGCTATCATAACTATAACCTTGCAAAAATTTCAGAAGCGACTGGTGTTAAAATTGATAATAGGGGAAATACCATTATTATTAATGGCAACACCGAAAATGAGCTTTTAACAGAAAAAATGCTCAATCAGTTGTATGGATTAGTTAAGGCAAATTTTTCTATACATCCATCAGACATTGAGACCGCTGCTTTAGCTCTTAAAAATGACAGTTCATGCAAACTTAAAAATATCTTTCTTGATACAATCCTAACTACATCCAGAAAAAAGAATATTGCTCCAAAAAGCATAAATCAAAAGTTATATGTTGAGGCAGCTCGCAATAATGACATTGTTTTTGGAATTGGTCCTGCTGGCACTGGAAAGACATATTTAGCAATGGCAATGGCTGTTGCGTCCCTTAATAAGGGTGAAATAAACAAGATAATTCTAACAAGACCAGCAGTTGAAGCTGGAGAGGCATTAGGCTTTTTGCCAGGAGACCTATCTGACAAGATTAATCCATATTTAAGACCTCTTTATGATGCTCTCCATGATATGATTTCAGTTGATAGGTCAAAGGAGATGATAGATCAAGGGATAATTGAAATTGCCCCTTTAGCGTTTATGCGAGGAAGGACTCTAAATAACTCTTTTATTATACTTGATGAGGCTCAAAACACAACATCAGAACAGATGAAGATGTTTTTAACACGTATTGGATATAGCTCCAGAGCTGTTATTACTGGTGATATTACCCAAATTGATCTGCCAACAGGAAAAAAATCAGGGCTTATTGAGGCAAAAAACATCCTTCAAAATATTGAAGGGTTAAAATTCATCTTTTTTGATAATAATGATGTAGTCAGACACAGACTTGTCTCAAAAATTATTGAGGCATATAATAACAAAGACCTCAATTGCAAAAATATAAATAAAATAAGTTCTTAAATAAAAATAATCATTAATGAAAAACATTAAAAACAATGAATAAAAATGAACCTGATAAAAATATTCATGTCATAAAATCATTAATTACGACTCAACCCTTTGTATTATGGGGGATTTTAGTTGGCATTACACTCTTTTCAACTCTTGTTCTCTATCCCGATAGGGGTAGAATCAACTATGACTATAAAATAGGCGATGTTGCAGAACGAGATATTAAAGCACCTCGCGATTTCTTCATTGAAGATAAGGCAGCAACCCTTTTAAACAAGCAGCAAGTAGCAGACTCTTTTCAAAGCATCTATGATTATGATCCAAATATGGCATCTCAACTATCAGATAAATTGGAACAAGCATTTGCAATACCAAGAAAATTTTTTAATACAGCAGAATTATCAAATAAAGAGTCAAAAACTATCCAATCTCAACTTCAACCTCAATCTCCTCAACCACAAAAAAATCAACAAACTCCACAATCTTTAGAATCCACAAAATCTCAGCAAATTCAGGAAAGCCCACAGAGTTCACAGTCTGAAAAATCTTTACTAACCCAACAATCTACCCAACCTTTAGAGACATTGGTTATGGCAACTTTAGAAGATTTTGAAAATTCACTTGGAATTGCTGTTGGAGAAAAAGGGTATTCAACGCTCTATAAATATAATTTTGCTGACAATATAACACTGATAATCAAAGCTATACTTACTGAAATTTTAAGAAACGGAGTTGTTGCCAATAAAGAGCTTTTGCTTAAAGAAGAAAAAAAGGGGATTGTATTAAGGACTATCGGGTCATCTACAGAAAAATTGGTTGATAATCTTAAAGTTATCTATAGTCCTGATGAAGCTCAATCTATGGTAAAAACTATTGGAGAGCCGCTTTGTAAGGGTATTAATTTTAATAGAAACCTTAAAAATTTAATATTTGATATATCGCGTCAACTTATTCTTCCTAACATCACTATGAACAGAAGTGAGACAGAAAAACGGATTGCAAGTGCACAATCTGAGATAAAGCCAGTTCTATACCAGATTAAAAAGGGCGAAATGATTCTGCGTGAGGGAGAGAGAGTTGATGAGACAAGAGTGGCTAAACTTAAGGCTCTAAGCAGCCAACTTGAAGAAAAAAATAGCCTTATGACCCGTATTGGCACAGCCCTTATGATTCTGTTTTCACTTCTTGTCATATATATAATTCTTCTTAAGAATAACAAAAAAGTTAATCAGTATCACCACAAAAACATTCTATTTCTATCATTGATGTTGATTATTTTTCTCTCAATTACAAAAATATCAGTGCCTCTTGAATATACAAATGCACTAAACTTAACTCTTGACATAAACTCTGACTCTATCTTCTTAGTGCTTCCCCTTGCTGCTGGTGCAATGACTGTATCCCTATTTCTTGGATTTGAGATTGCTCTCTATTTTACGTTAGCTCTTTCAATACTTGGTGCTACAATTTTTTCAAGCAGGATTGAGGTCTTTATCTTTTTTTTCCTAACAAGCGTTATGGGAGCTTTCTGGATGAAAGAGTGCAGAGAGCGGAAAATATTTATAACTACTGGGTTTAAACTTGCTTTTCTAAATGCGGGTCTTGCTACATCTTTGAGCATTTACTCTTCATCTTCTGACATAAATATAACCATATTTGCCAAAAATATAATGCTTGCTGCATCAGGAGGAGTTATATCAGGAATTATCACTGCTGGATTGACACCTGTTATTGAGCTTATCTTCTCCTATACAACTGAAATCAAATTTCTTGAACTCTCCAATCTTGATCAACCAATGATGAAACGCCTTATGATTGAGGCACCAGGAACATACAACCATAGTGTGATTGTTGCAAACCTTGCGGAAGCAGCAGCATCGGCAATAGGTGTAAGCCCTTTGAGAACTAAAGTTGGGGCATTTTACCACGACATTGGAAAACTTGATAAACCGCTATATTTTATTGAAAATCAGACTGATGGTAAAAATCGGCATGACAAAATATCACCCTCAATGTCTGCTCTTGTTTTAGTTCAGCACACAAAAAAAGGCGTTGAATTTGCAAGAGATTACAAACTTGGACAAGAGATTATGGACACCATACAACAGCATCATGGTACAAGCCTTATAAAATATTTTTATAATAAAAGTATTAAAATTCATGGTGCTGATGCTGTTAAAGAGAGTGATTTTCGCTACCCAGGACCTAAACCTCAGACACGAGAGGCAGCAATTGTTATGCTTGCAGATGTTGTAGAAGCAGCACTAAGAACTCTTGAGCGTCCAACATCTGCAAGAATACAAGGAAGAGTTCAAGAGCTTATAAATGGAATTTTCCTTGATGGGCAACTTGAAGAGTGTGAATTGACGTTAAAAGATTTGCATCAAATATCAAATAGTTTTAATAAAATTTTAACAGGGCTTTACCACCACAGAATTGAATATAGTGATAAACCTATAGATTCTAAAGAGTCAAAAAAGGATAACGACTCTAAAAAAGAGAATAAACCCCAAGAGACAGTAAAAGAGAGCAATGGCACAGCAAAAGATACTTATACAGAACCATCAGAAGAGAATCAAAATATCAAAAGAGCAGATAACCCAGAAAATCCGTCTGATTCTAAAACATTTAGGATATGATAAACATGAGATTTCAGTTGTTATTACAGATAATGCTCACATCAGAGAGTTAAATCATCTTTATAGAGGAGTTGATACAGCGACAAATGTTCTATCGTTTTCAATGATTGAGGGTGAGTTTGGTTCAATAGGAAATCTTCTTGGGGATTTGGTAATATCTGCTGAACGGGCAGAAGAAGAGGCTCAAGCATCTAATATTACCACTGATGAGCGTATGTCTCAGCTTCTTGTTCATGGCATTTTACATCTTGTAGGTTATGACCACGATGATTATGATGATATAAACTCAAATAGCCATAGCAATGCTTTAGAGATGGAGAAAAAAAGTTTAGAACTTTTAAGGGCAATTGAGCCAAACAAAGAGCTTGAATTTTTTTAATTAGATATATTTAAAGATTTGACAACTTTTTAAAAGTTGTCAAATCTGTTGCTAACTGACATTAATAAAAATATAAATGCTATATAAAGCAGGAGAAAATAATGGCAAAACTTGCTGTAAATGTTGATCACATTGCAACTTTGCGTCAGGCAAGAGGGGCAAGCTATCCTGAGCCTGTAACTGCTGCAATGGCAGCCGAAACAGGAGGTGCAGATGGAGTTGTTGTCCATTTAAGAGAGGATAGACGCCATATTCAAGAAAGAGATGTTAGAATATTGCGGCAGGTGGTGCAAACCAAATTGATTCTTGAGATGGCATCAACGCCAGAGATGATAGGAATAGCACTTGATATTAAGCCAAATATAGTAACTTTAGTGCCTGAAAAACGTATGGAATTAACTACTGAAGGTGGACTTGATATTATTACCCACTTTAATAACATCAAGGATAGCGTAAAGCATCTTCAGAACGGCGGTATAAAGGTGAGTATTTTCATTGATCCAGACCTTGATCAAATTAAACATGCCCATAAAATGAATGCTGATATGATAGAGATTCATACTGGTGCGTTTTGTGATGCAGTAACAGAATCAGAGCAAGAAAAAGAGTTTGCAAGAGTTGTTGACGCAGCAAAAATAGCATCAAAGTTAAAACTTGGCGTTAATGCTGGTCATGGGCTTGGTTATAACTCAATTAAAAGGTTTAAAGGATTAAATGAGATTGATGAGTTCAGTATTGGTCACAGCATTGTTGCAAGAGCTACCATTGTAGGTATGGAGAAGGCTGTAAGGGATATGTTAGAGCTTGTTAAAGCTCTTTAGAATTTCCCTTGCTGTAAACTTTTTTAAGAATATTTCTCTTGAGAATAAAGCATACGATGTAGTATATTTAGAATATGTCATTTTACAGATGGAACACAGATAAAAATCTATGGTTGAAAAAGGAAAGGGGTATTTCATTTGAAGAGATAGTATGGCATATTGAACATGGGTATTTGTTAGATGATTTAGCTCACCCTAATCAAGAAAAATACCCAGAACAGAGGATAATGATAATAAAAGTAAAAGATTATGCTTTTATAGTCCCTTATGTTGAGAATGAAGATGGAGTGTTTCTCAAAACGGTAATTCCAAACAGAAAAGCAACAAGAGAATATATTACTGAAAGGATAAAAAATGATATCTAATGAGAATAAAATACCATATCGTAATTCAACAGTTTTTATAGATGATATTGATGAGCAAGAGACAATATCATCATTTGAAAATGGAGAGTGGTTTTCTGTTCTTACAGATGAGAGACGTAACCAACTTGAGCAATACGCCAAAAATACTTTTAACAAAGATAAACGAGTTGTTGTAGAAATTTCATCAAAAGATTTATACGATATTGAAATCAAAGCTATTGAAGAGGGGCTTTCATATCAGACTTTAATAACAAGCATTTTGCATAAATATATATCTGGTCAATTGATAGAAAGATAATAATATAGTAGAAAGAGGAGCGATTGGAATTCCGCTTCTGTATTGGTAATATAACATAACGAAAATAATTATTCAGGAGGTTTTATGTCAATTTTAGTATTTGGTCACAAAAATCCGGATACAGACTCTGTCTGTGCTGCAATTGCTCTTGCAGACCTTAAGAAAAAACTTGGTGAAGATATTGCAGCAGCAGCTCAAGGTGAAGTAACTCCGGAGACCAAATTTGTTCTTGGAAAATTTGGTGTTGCAGCTCCTCAAGTTGTAACCTCTTATGCAGGCAAAGATGTTTACCTTGTTGATCATTCAGACCTTGCTCAGAGTCCTGAAGACCTTGGCAAAGCCAATATACTTGGTATTGTTGATCATCACAAACTTGGTGATGTAACAACATCACAGCCATTAGAGTGCTGGATTTGGCCCGTAGGCTGCACATGCACAGTGATCAAATCAATGTATAACTTTTTTAATGTAGAGATTCCAAAAGATATTGCTGGAATTATGCTTTGTGCAATTTTGAGCGATACTGTAATTTTTAAGTCAGCAACATGCACCTCAAAAGATAGAGCAGCATGTGAAGACCTTGCAAAAATTGCTGGTATTTCTGATATGCAGGCACTTGGTATGGAGATGTTTAAGGTAAAATCAGCGGTTGAAGGCACTCCAATTAGAGAGCTTGTATATCGTGATTACAAAGACTTTAACATGAGCGGCAAAAAAGTTGGAATTGGACAGCTTGAAGTTGTTGATCTCTCAATTCTTGATGGCGTAAAAGCAGACCTTGCGGCTGATATTGCTACACTCAAGAAAGAGGGTGGACACCACAGTATTTTCCTTCTTTTAACTGATATTATTAAAGAGGGTTCTGAAGTTCTTATCGTTTCTGACGATGATTCTGTTATTAAAAAGGCTTTTGGTGCAACTCCTGAAAACGGTAAAGCATGGTTACCCGGAGTTATGAGCCGTAAAAAACAGGTTGTTCCAAACCTTGAGAAAGCATTTGCATAATTATAGCGTGAAAGCATAATAGTTAAATCTGTTATTTGAATAGAAAAAAAGGGTAATAAAAATTAAATTTTTTATTACCCTTTTTAAATTTTTGCGAAGCTTAGAACTAAAAATTATTTTTTAAATACGAGTCTAAAATATCAATAATCTCTCCAAAATTTTCTCTTCCCAATCCAATTCTAAAATGGTTGCCAAAAAAACCGAATAGTTCGCCATACACAATCATTATCTCTTTATCTTCAAGAATTTTTTTGCAAAACTTTTCAACTTGAAAATCGCCAAGCAACTTTGGGAAAGCTACAGAACCAGCTTTAGGTCTAACCCATGAAAAAAGATCGTTATTGTTTTGAAAAAACTGCTCTGCGATAGAGATATTTTTGCTAATAATTTCAAGATTTCTTCTGATAAGCTCTTTTTTATTTTGCAATGCCATAATTGCAAGAATTTCGCTCGGAGAGCTATTGCAAATTGTTGTATAATCCTTAAACTCAAGCCATTTTTGAATCAGATTGGTATCTTGCGTGGCAAGCCAGCCAATACGAAGTCCGGGAAGAGCAAATGATTTTGACATGCCTGATAATGAAATTCCCTTCTCATAAACATCAGATACAGATGGGAGTTTATCTGATGGAGAAAATTCAAGAAATCTGTACATCTCATCAGAGAAAATATAAATTCCATATCTTCTTGCTATATCAATGATTGCATCAAACTCAGAACGAGAGAGTGTATGACCAGTAGGGTTGTGAGGAAAATTTATAACTATCATTCGGGTTTTATCGTTTATATTTTGTTTCAAAAAATCAATATCAATACTCCAGCTACTGGTGCCATTCAAAGTACCTGGGTCTAAGTTGTTGTTAGAATTTGGTTTTAATTGAAGTTCCCAATTTGTAATACTGCATCCCTTTGCATGTGCAATTTGATATAAAGATTGGTATGCTGGAGATATAGCAATAAGATGGTCATCAGGCTTTAGAAGAGTGTTCATTGCAATAAAAATAGCCTCTTCTGGTGCTGCAATCAGCAAGTCATCATCAGAAATATTTTTGTAAAGATTTGCAACTTCTCTTCTTAATAAAGAGTGTCCCTGAGACTCAGTATAAGAAAGCTTAAGATTCTCCCACAGTTTAAGCGATTCAAAAGAAGCCATTTTAAGAAGTTCAGCCATTTTGATAGGCTCGCAATCTGAAGGGCTTAAAAGATATTTAACCTTGAATTCATACTTGGCAAAATATCGTTCTAATTTAAAAGGTTCTATCTGCATTTAAAGAACTCCAAGATTAATTGTCATACATTCTTATTATTTTTCCATTGATTCTGCCTTCAACACTCTTTACGTAACCATTAATCACTTTTTTCATGGGTATGGGATTGTGTCCCGGAAAATAGCTTTCATATTTTTCTGCTGCATCTTCAACAACTCCTGATGAGACAACATTGATCCTGATACCATTTTGCAGCTCTAAAGCAACAGCCTTAACAAAGCTGTGAATACCACCATTAACCATAGCAGCACTTGTGGTTAAAACCACAGGGTCATCAGCCAATATTCCAGTTGTAAGTGTAAATGATCCCCCTGCGTTTATATAATCCTTACCGATTCTAACGAGATTCACCTGCCCCATGAGCTTGCTTTTTATGCCAACGTAAAAATCTTGTTCAGCCATCTCATCAAATTTTGCCCATTTTGCCTCCCCAGCAATAGAGACAACAGCGTCAACATTGCCAACAGCTTCAAACATTGCTTTAATAGAACTGCTGTCAGTAATATCTACATTTACATCTCCAGATCTCCTTCCAGCAATAACCACCTGATGTTTTTTTGAAAAATGGCTGCTAACTTTTTTCCCTATAGTGCCATTTCCACCAATTATTAAAATTTTCATAAATCCACCTTTTCTTATTGATAAATGTGTAATGTTCAATAAACTCTTAACCACTCTTGTAGTGATAACTTATACCTATTTAAAATGTTTGTCCAATGACTTGATTTGGTAACTATTCAATCATTTAAAGAAAAGATATAAATTCTGATAAAACTAACCCTCCAAAGTCATGTGAAAAATGACGCTATTACCCGATCCAAAGCGTGTTTCCAATAGCTTATGTTGTAATCAGAATTTTATTGACAAGTCAGCCTTTTAAAGGCTAAGTTTGTTTTCCATTTTATGTCAAATTGCGTTATGAGTATATGTCTATTAAACAAACACTAATAGTATTAAATTATTAGAAAAGTATTAATTTAAGATTAAACCAACAAGCAATAGAAACTTTAGGAGTTAAAAAATGACAAGTAACGTAAACGGTTCAGTGGTTGTTGTGGGAGGGGGCATATCAGGAATGCTGTCTGCTCTTGATCTCGCCAACTCAGGCTATTATGTTTACCTTGTGGAAAAAGGTACATCTGTCGGCGGGGCAATGTCCCAGCTTGATAAGACCTTTCCCACAAATGACTGTGCAATGTGAATTATCTCACCAACACTGGTCGAGGTCGGCCGGCATTTAAACATTGAACTTTTAACATTATCAAATATTGTTGACATCAAAGGAGAAGCTGGGAATTTTCAGATTGATGTCATTAAAAAACCAAGATACGTAAATACTGATCTATGCGTTGGGTGCGGTGCTTGTGCGGAAAAGTGTCCAAGCAAAGATACAGATACTTACAACATGGGGCTTACAACCCGTAAAGCCATTTATGTTGAGTATCCTCAGGCAGTTCCATTAAAATATGCTATCAATCCTGAAAAGTGTCTTAAACTTACTAAGGATAAGTGCGGAAACTGCGAAGAGGTCTGCCCTGCAAAGGCAATTGACTATAAGCAGAAAGAGGAGCGGATAACACTCAATGCTGGTGCTGTTATCTTTTCTCCGGGTTTTAAACCTTATGATCCAAAGATTTTTGATAACTACCAATATTCACATCTGCCAAATGTTGTAACATCAATGGAGTTTGAGAGGATTCTTTCAGCTTCAGGTCCATCACAAGGTCATATAATGACCCTTCCAAAAGTTCCAGCACACCCAACAACCAAGAAGGACAAACTTCTTGCTGAACGCAAAAAAGATCCAAAAAAGATTGCGTGGTTTCAGTGTGTCGGCTCAAGGGATATGAACAAGTGCGACAACAAGTATTGCTCTTCTGTCTGCTGTATGTATGCAATCAAAGAGGCAGTAATTGCCAAAGAACATGCAGGAGATGATCTTGATTGTGCCATATTCTATATGGATATGAGAACTCATGGCAAAGAGTTTGAAAGATATTACAACCGTGCCAAAGAAGCTGGTGTCAGATTTGTAAGAACAAAGGTTCACACAATTAATCCTTTGCATGACTCTGATGATTTAAGTCTCCGTTATGTATCTGACACAGGCGAAATTGTTGAAGAAATTTTTGATATGGTTGTTCTCTCTGTTGGTCTTCAGATTGCTCCTGAGACAATAGAACTTGCCAAAAATCTTGGAATTGAGCTGACTTCTGGTAATTTTGCACAGACCTCAAGTTTCTCACCTGTTGAAACAAGTAGAAAAGGGATTTTTGTTTCTGGTGCTTTCCAAGGACCAAAAGATATTCCACAAGCAGTTGTTGATTCAAGTGCTGCTGCTGCTGGAGCTGGTTCTCTTTTAAGTTCTGTAAGAGATACCATGACCAAAAAGGCAGAAAGCACTCCTGAGACAAATATTGTTGGAGAGCGTCCAAGAATCGGTGTTTTTGTATGTAGATGCGGAACTAACATTGCTGGAGTTGTTGATGTTCCAGCAGTAAGAGACTATGCGGCAAATCTTCCTTTTGTGGAATATTATACTGATAACCTCTATTCATGCTCACAAGATTCACAAGACACCATAGCAAAGCTGATTAAAGAGCATAACTTAAACAGAATTGTCGTTGCAGCATGTACGCCAAAGACACATGAGCCGCTTTTTCAAGAGACTCTTATGAAAGCTGGTCTTAACAAATATCTGTTTGAGATGACCAATATAAGAAATCAAGACTCTTGGGTTCACAAGAACAATCCTGAACTTGCAACTAAAAAGGCAAAAGACCTTGTTCGTATGGCAGTTTCAAAAGTTGCCTTGATGGAGCCGTTAAAAGAGGTTGAACTTAAAGTTAATCAAGCTGCAATGGTTATTGGAGCAGGGCTTGCAGGTTTAACAGCCGCCAAAAATCTTGCTGATCAAGGTTATGAAGTCCACGTTATTGAGAAAGATTCAAAAATAGGTGGACAGGCAAATAACCTATATCACACTTATAAAGGCGAAAATATCCAAAAACAGCTTCTTGAGATAAAGTCAGATATAGCGAACAACTCTAAAATACATCTCCATTTGAACACATCAGTTGAAGATGTTCAGGGGTTTGTTGGAAATTTCAAATCAACTCTTCTTTGCAACGGTCAAACTTCAGAGATTGAGCATGGAGTGTCTGTTATTGCTACAGGTGGTGCAGGATTAAAGCCTTCTGAATATTGCTATGGTCAAGATGATAGAATTCTCACAAGCCTTGATCTTGATAAAATGCTTATGGCAGATGACCAGAATCTTAAAGCAATGAAATCTGCTGTATTTATCCAGTGTGTCGGCTCAAGAGATTCTGAACGCCCATACTGTTCAAGAGTTTGCTGCACCCACTCAATTGACAATGCTCTTGAATTAAAGAAGATAAATCCAGAGATGGATGTCTATGTTCTCTACAGAGACATAAGAGCTTATGGAGAGAGAGAATACAACTACCAGAAGGCAAGAGAGGCTGGAGTCATCTTTATCCGCTACAGCCTTGATAACAAACCGAAAGTTGAACTTAAAGATGGCAAAGTTCTTGTAACTGTAATTGATCATGTTCTTCAGATGCCGCTTGAAATTGATGCAGATATATTGACTCTTGCATCTGCAATTGTTCCAAATAGAGACGAGAAGATCGCGAACTTCTTTAAAGTGCCTTTAAATGAAGATGGATTCTTTGTTGAGAGACACGCAAAACTTGGACCTTCAGAATTTGCAACTGATGGTGTTTTCTTGTGCGGACTTGCCCACTATCCAAAGCCGATTGATGAGTCAATTGCTCATGGAATGGCTGCATCTTCCCGTGCTGTAACTTTGCTTGCACGCGAGACAGTTAAAACAAGCGGCAATGTTGCCTTAGCTAATCCAAATAAGTGCAGTTCATGCGGTGTATGCGTATCTGTTTGTCCATATTCAGCACCATCGTTTGTTAAAGAGGGTCGTTTTGCAGGCAAGGCTGAAATCAATCCTGTGCTTTGTAAAGGTTGTGGTCTGTGCGTTGCATCTTGTAGATCAGGAGCCTTGCATCTTAAAGGGTTTGACACAAATCAGATATTTGCTCAAATAACTGCTCTTGTTGATGCGGCATAAAAATCAAGGAGAATTTTATATTATGGCTGAAGATAAAAAAACAAAAGTTGTGAGTTTTTTGTGCAACTGGTGCAGTTACGGTGCGGCAGATCTCGCTGGCGTAAGCAGAATGCAGTATCCTGAAAATATCCGTGTTGTAAGAATACCATGCACAGGCAGAGTTACACCAAAATTTATACTCTCAGCATTCAGAGAAGGTGCTGACGGAGTTTGGGTTTCTGGCTGACATCCTGGTGAATGCCATTACCTGGAAGGTAATTATTACGCAAGAAGAAAATTTGCACTTATGGCTAATCTTTTTGAACATATAGGCATGGAAAAAGAGCGGCTTCAGTTTTCATGGATTTCATCTGCTGAAGCAGGAAAGTTTACTAATGTTGCCACAGAAGTTGCAAATACTATTGAGGCTCTTGGTCCCATTGATAAATTTGTAAAGAAAACAGATTAAGGGGTTTTTACATGGATAGTTTAACACAAAAAATTAGGGAGATTGCCTCAAATATACTCAAAGAGGGTAGGGTTGATATGGTGATAGGTTTTGCAAAAGGAACCATTCCCATGACCACCAAACCCTATATGGCAAGAACTCCTGAGCAGGTTGAAAATTTTATATGGGATAAAAACTGCACCCTCAATCTTGCCAACTATATAACTGGCAGAAAAGAGAAGATTGGCATCATTGCTAAAGGGTGTGATTCAAGAAATATTGTCAACCATATTGTTGAGAACAAGATTTCAAGAGATCAGCTCTACATCATTGGAGTTCCATGCTCTGGAATGGCTGATAAACATAACCCTGATGAGCTTAGGGACAACTGTGCAACATGCACACACAGAAATCCTGTGATATTTGATGTAATGGCAGCAGAACCTGTTGAAGAGCAGAAAATTGATGATCCTTTTGCTGATGTAAAGGCAGTTGAGGCAATGGATAAAGATGCAAAGTGGAGCTATTTTGAAGGATTGCTGCAAAACTGTATCCGCTGCTATGCTTGCAGAAATGCCTGCCCTCTATGTTACTGCCCAACCTGTTTTGTTGATGAATCAGGTCCTCAGTGGGTAGGCAAAGGTCAGAACAAGACAGATATACAGACCTTCCATTTCCTTAGAGCATTCCATTGTGCTGGACGCTGCACAGATTGCGGTGCATGTGAGGCAGCTTGTCCAATGGATATTCATGTCAGGGCATTTACAAGAAAGCTAAATAAGGATTCTTTGGAACTTTTCGGGTGGGAAGCAGGTCTTGATATAACAAAGCGTCCACCATTAGACACATTTAACCCTGATGATCCCAATGATTTCATCAAATAAGGTCAATTATCCTGCTTTGTTAAATAGCTCCACCCCAGCATCCTCCCAAGTGGAGAGAGTATTATATTCCCCTCTCAACAGTAGAGGGGTTTAGGGGTGAGGCTTCATTAAGACGAAGTAGTATTATCCACCTCATATTAATAATAAAGGCACTGAATTATAATTATGAAAGTCATAAAAATTGATAAAAAAGAGTGGACTGGCGGAATTGATAAATCAAGGGAAAAATATCTTCTGTTCGGTCCTGTAAAAGATAAAGATGTAACTAATAAAGAACATTATATTTTTAAAAAACTTGCTGCTGGCGAATTTCCAGTTATGGAAGGTGTAGATACTGTTCTATCTCCCAAATCTGTAATATTTCCACAAACTGAAAAGATACTTAAATCATCGCTTGATCAATCTCAACCTGACCATCACATAATGAAACGGGTTGAAAACGATTACTCTTCAAGAGCAGTAATCGGCATACGCTCATTTGATGCTAAAGCACTAACTCTTGTAAACTTAAACTTTGACACCAAAGATTACCAAGACCCTTATTGGTGTGATGCTTATAAAGCAACCACATTTGTTGGACTTGCCGTAAATAAGCCATCTGATGTTGATTTCAGCACCTCAATGGGTTCAGGTCCATTTGGAGAAGAGGGGCTTGACGTTCTTCTTGTTGATAATGGGGAAGAGTTTCTTGCAAAGGTTATAACTGACAAGGGGAAAACTTTCCTTGATGCTGCTGGCTTTAACAAGACTGCTGATGAATCAGCCGTTAAAAAGATAGAAGATTTAAAAGCTCAAGCTGAAAAGACGATTGCAGATAAAGCAAAGGTTGGAACAGATAATCTTAAGAATAAAACTGTTCTTGACCTGTATGAAGCACCATTTTGGGACGATATTGCATTTTCCTGCATAAACTGCGGAACATGCACATTTGTCTGTCCTACATGCTGGTGTTTTGACATTCAAGACGAAACTAAGGGTAAATCTTGCACCCGTTTTAAAAATTGGGATTCATGTATGTTTCCTCTTTTTACACTTCACGGTTCAGGTCATAACCCAAGGGGCGTTAAAACCCAGAGAGTTAGACAGAGATTTATGCACAAGCTCAAATATTTCCTTGATAAATATGATAAAGGAACAATGTGCGTAGGTTGCGGCAGATGTGTTCAATCGTGTCCTGTAAATATTGATATACGCGAAGTGTGCAATATCATGAACAATTACGAGCCAAAGAAATAGAAGGAGGAAAAATGGTAAACCCTTATATGCCCTATCCGGTTCGCATTGATGAGATTGAGATTGCAACTGAGGATAAGTCGCTTAAAACATTCAAGTTTGTCTTTTTAAATAAAGAAGATGAAGAAAAATTTGCCCATAAAGCAGGGCAGTTTGCAGAACTTTCAATTCCGGGTCAAGGTGAAATTCCAATTGGAATAGCATCTTCTCCAACAGAAAAAGGGTTTGTTAAGTTTACTGTATTTAAAACTGGAGTTGTAACATCTTACCTTCACAACATGAAGGTTGGAGATATTATGGGTATCAGAGGTCCACTTGGAAACTGGTATCCTTGGGATCTGCTTGAAGGCAAAAATGTTGTAATTATCGGTGGTGGTTTTGCCTTTACAACACTTAGAGCTTCAATAGTTTATATGCTTGATCCTGCTAATAGATCAAAGTTTGGAAAGATTGATGTTGTTTATGGTGCCCGCTCTCCCGGAATGCTTCTCTACAGAGATGAGCTGTATGAGTGGGAAAAAAGAGACGATATAAACATGCACATCACAGTTGATTCAACAACTGATCCAAGCTGGAAATACAATGTTGGATTTGTTCCTACAATAGTTGGACAAAAAGCACCAAAAGCTGATCCAAATACTTTTGCTATTGTCTGCGGTCCTCCAATAATGATCAAGTTTACCCAGCCTGCTCTTGAGTCATTAGGATATGGTCAGAATCAGATTATCATGTCTCTTGAAAACCGTATGAAATGCGGAATCGGCATGTGCGGAAGATGCAATATTGGAAAAGAGCTTGTGTGCAAAGATGGTCCTGTATTTACTCTTGAAGAGCTGAATAAAACGCCGAGAGAGTATTGATCTTTAAAGCGTAAATTAATTGAGTGGTTTTTGATATTAAATGAGGGTGTGGCTTGGCTTGCTTCACCCTTATTTTTTTTCTGTTGTCTGCTTGACATGTTAGTAAAGGAAAGATTTACTTGATAGAAGCTATGGGTGTTGATTTGAGTGTTGATTTGAGATTGAACAGTCTGAACAAAAAAAGGAGATATTATTAGATATGATACTCTCGTACAAAGTCATAAATTGGTAGCGTATTTTACTCCAATCTTAACTATTGGTTTTATATTTCTAATTTATTAATCAGATATAGACGAGGTTAATATGTCGCTCCCAATGTATACTATTTCTTGCTCAAATTGTAATTATAATAGCACTTATCAATTTGATACTTTGTACGAGTATGTTGGTGGTAGAGAGGAATTATGTACACCCAAATCATCCCAAGGTTGGTGTTATGATTGCGAGAAAGTTGTGGTTATCTATCGTCCATTTGACAAGGAAGATTTAAATAAGGAAATTGACTCAATAGATGAGCAAATTAAATGGAAATCTGAAGGCATTTTTGCAGATATTTGTTTAAAATTCTCATCAAAAAAGAAAAAAGAGATTGATGAGTTAAATAAGAAAAAGACGGAAAGTTATGAAGCACTATCAAAGTGTGTAGCTTTTTTTGAGGGGAAAAAGTTCAGACAAAAATGCCTGACATGCGGTTCTTATAATGTAAAAATAGTTAACCTACCTGATTCAAATAATGTATATACAAAACTGAATATTAAGCATGAATGCGGGGGCGATTTATTGATAAAAGAATTTGCTCGCGTATCATTTACTAATATGCCAAAAGTTATATACGACATCTCTGGAAAGATAGTTGTTGACGAAAGAGACCACAAAAAAAAGTCGCCTTCCAAGTTATATAAAAAAACAAATCAATATAGTGTTATTTGGCAGAAGTGCGGAGATAATAGTGGATTGGCTGAACGTTTTTATGTTCCTGGCTACCAAGGTTATCTCCCTTTTTTTATATGGGGTGTTGAACTTGAAGCTATGGAACGTAAAGAAAGAATAGAGTTACGAGAAGACAATCTAATTAAAGGTATCTTGTATGGTCTTTATGAATTTGATAATGCCCCTAAGCCATGGCATCAAAAAGAAGATAAAAAGACTTTACTTTATCTTTTGGATGTTCTTGGAAATGGTTTTAAGTTTGCAAGTCCTGAAAAAATGATTCTTGATATAGCTTATGATGTACGAGAAAAAAATGGTAATACAGCAAGTCATATCATTTTAAAAGTCGGTAATAACCTAATGCCTGAATCATCAAAAATTAAAAGTGATTTGATTTGCGATCTTTGGGCTGTAATTTCCTCTGGATCGTGTGAAGATGACTTATTAGAAGATGTTTTAGAATTAGTAAAATGTACAAATTTAGATCAAATACACCCCTTAGCAAAAGAAATTATTTGTTATTATGGTTTTTGTGCCATGATGTTGAAGGGTCAGGTTGATCTAATAGACACCTATCTAAAACATTATATTTATCCTAATGTTACTAATGAACAATTAAAACAAAATATTAAAAATCTACTCGACAATCCGAATGGATACACCCCAAAGGATTTAAAAATTACCTAACTTTCCGCTATAGTTACTCTTCTCAAGTTTTGCGTTAGATGAAGCTGAGCGTTATATCAACAAAAAATAAAGGGTGAAGACTAATGGACAATTTTGGAAATATTAATATCTCTATACCTCTCTTTGACATGGGACAACCCAGCGAAAAAGATGCTTATATAACTGTTGCTCGCGATCTTTTACAAGGGGTTGAAGTTCTGTCAAACTTTAATAATATTAATCATAGAGCTTGTGCATTAATTGCTGCCCATGCATTAGAATGTGCACTTAAAGCTTTTTTGTGGCATAAAGGTAAAAAACAAGAGATTCTAAAACGAGAAGTTCGTCATAACCTAATAAAACTTTGGAATATGTCTTACCAAGAACACACTTTAAATATTCAAGAACCAGCACCCGAGTGGGTCAAAATACTTAGTGTTGGTCATGGTCCAAATTTCTATTTTAGGTATCAGAAAGGAGAAAACAAGATTGTAGTCAACGGTGGGCAAACTCCAGAATTAACTTCTATGGCAATAGAATTAAAAGCAATAGTTGAAAAAGTAGAGCATGTTATTAAGTTCTGATTAAATAATTGTTTTGGGAACTTTTAGGATATTTACCGTGAACAACAAGGCACTTATAACCACAAATAGTTCATCATTGGTGGTATTAGAAAAATCAAAAAATCTTTTAGCAATTACTGACGAGATATTACAGAGCCGAAATCGTAGAATTTCTGATGATAGCTGGATATATGAGCTTTGGGATTGGGCTGACGCAAATGTTGTTCCTGATTATGGTTATGTTAAAACAGAATACTGGGAATTATGTGAAGGTTTACCAAGAACTAAAGAAAAACTTCTGTCAATCACAAAACTCTTTCTTAACGGTAATCAACTTATAAATCTACCAGACTCAATAGGTAATTTAAATAAGATTACAGAGCTTAGACTTGGTGGTAATAAACTAATTGGCTTACCTGAATCAATAGGAGATTTAACTCAGCTTTCAGGGCTTTTGCTTAATGATAATTACCTTGTGAACTTACCAGACTCGATAGGAAAATTGACTCAACTTACCCAATTTTATCTTAACAATAATCACCTTACCAACCTACCTGAATCAATAATAAATCTGACGCAACTTACTGAATTGCAGCTTGACAGTGATAAAATCGCCTTTACCCCAAAGCAAACAAAATGGATCGAACAGTTAAAAAATAAGGGCTGTGATGTGCAGTTATGATTGAAATAATAAAACGCCTTGAAATCATAAAAAATGGAATTGCCATTGAAGAGGTTGATCTTATTGAGTTGCAAATTGTTAAGCTCAAATCTCTCAAAATTGATGACGCTATCTTGGAGATTATTGAATCTCTTGAAAAAAGAGATTATGCACAGGCTGTTAAAGCTATCAACGAGTATATCTATAATAACACTTCCGTAACTGTTTATGTTGATAGTGAATTATCTGCCTTGAGGTTAGAGTTAAAACTTCTGAATGAAAAATTAGCAAAAACAGAGACTCAAAAAATAGAGTATCTCATGTTAATTGATAGTTTTTATAAGGGTTACACAATAGCTTTAGGGGATTATATTCAAAATATTCTTGATGTTAAAAAGCAGATTGCCCAAAAACAGTTTGAACTAAATCCAGAAAAAGAGAGCAATAAAGAAGAATATGAGCAGGCAGAGGAAAAATACCAATCATTTGAAAAAGAGTTTAAAAAGACCGTAGAGGAAAAGACACCAGAGCTTTCAAGTGAAGATAAGGCGGAACTTAAAAAGTTATACCTTGAATCTGCTAAAATGTGCCACCCTGACGCTGTAAGCGAGAACAAAGAGAAGGCTGAAGAGGTTTTTAAAAAGCTGAATGAGGCAAGAGAAAAAAACGATCTCAAGACTGTTCGAGAGATATATGAATCATTGAAAAGAGGCGATGCTTTTGGTGTTGATTCTGAAAAAATAGATGATAAAGAGCTTTTAAAAGAAAAAATTGACTCACTAAAAAATAAGATTGCCGAAATTGAAAAAGAAATTGCAGATATTTTTGAGGACAGCACATATAAATTGATAGTCAGCTTAGATGATTGGGACGACTATTTTGACGATTTGAAAAAACAGTTAGAAAATGAACTTTTAGAGCTTCAACTCCAACGTGATAAGCTATGTCTAAAAGAATCTGATAATGGCAAATAGTGTAATTTCATAACCCAGCATTTCGAGGACAGCCCTACGGTGTGTTGGTTTTGTGGCTAATTTGTCTTGGCGGTCGTAAGAATCTGGTTAGTTAGCCTCTGATTATGACAATGAAGATAAAACTATGAGGTGGGATTTTTTTATGTCAGATAAAGTAAAATATTGGATAGAATTGTCTGATTATGACATTGACACAGCAGATGCAATGTTCAATACAAAACGTTATCTTTATGTTGGATTCATGGCTCACCAGTCCATTGAAAAGATAATTAAGGCTTATTATGTTAAAATTCATGGAGAGACAGCACCATTCTCTCATAACCTTTCATATCTTGCTAAAGAAGCAAAAATATTCAACCAATTCTCAACAGAGCAGATATCCTTTCTCGATATTCTTGAACCATTGAACATCGAATGCAGATACCCTTCACATAAAGAACATTTGTTTAAGAGCTTAAATGAAAAGAGATGTAAAGAAATCTTGCATAATACAAAGGAACTCCAGCTATGGATCAAACAGAAGTTATAGCTAATCTGACAAAATATAAAAGCCTCGTAATGCAACATATGCCATTTGATAAAATGTTTCTTTTTGGTTCGTATGCAAAAGGAGAGCAGCATCAAGACAGCGATGTAGATGTAGCTATTGTAGTTGATGAAGTTAAAGGAGATTACCTTTTGACAAGGGCTTTGCTGTGGAAAATCAGAAGAGAAATTGATGACAGGATAGAGCCTGTTGTAATAGAGACAAATCATGATGAGAGTGGTTTTTTAGATGAAGTTATGAAATCTGGAATCCTGATATAGCTTCTGTGAAATCGGGTTAATCTGTGATTCTGAATCAGGATTTACAGGATAGAAGGATAAGGCGGGATAAAGCAGAATCTTGAAAATCCGTTAATCTTGGCTATCCTGATCCTTCTGATTTTAAAGAATTGCAATTTTGAATAACATAATAAGGAGTTTTAATGCCTGAAATATGCAGGTTTTTAGGAATCATAATAACAATCAACTATAGGGTGAAATAATGGAGAGCAGCATAGCTTCCCCAAAAACAGTATATGAACAACAACTTATCAATATTATCAGAAGATTGCCAAATGACAGAATATCTCAGGTTGTTGATTTTGCAAAATTTCTTGAGTTGCAACTTAAAGGCTTTTCTAATCTAAAATGTCAAAATGAACTTAAAGAGGATACAACTGAAGAAAATAATAGATGGGATAAATTATTGGCAAGAGATGATTCACAAATTTTGCTTGAAAAAATGGCTGACGAGGCATTAGCAGAAATTAATGCGGGTTTGACAAAAACAATGGTTTTCACTCAAGATGTACAAATTAAACCTGAATGATTTCACAAACAACATCAAAATTTTGGGAATTATACTATAAATTGCTTCTATCTGTTCAAGAGAAAGCGAATAAAGCATATCAAATGATGAACGCTGCCCGTGATGCCCTGAAAAATGAGCTGATGCTGGCATTGGGGGGTAGGAAATGACTCCTGTAAATCAGATACTTCATGGGGAGTATACAGGACTTCTTGCGACAATAAAAAACCGGATTAGATCAGCACAAACACGGGCAATTTTGTCTGCCAATTCTGAATTGATCCGACTCTACTGGGAAATCGGGCAGATGATTGACTCTCGGCAGAAAAAGGAAGGATGGGGAGCCGGAGTTATTACACGTCTTGCACATGATCTGCACAATGAACTACCCGAAGAAAAGGGATTTTCCGAAAGAAATATCAAGCGGATGCTCGCGTTTTACCGAGAATATTCTTCATTGGAACTTGTGCCACAACCTGTGGCACAATTAAAATCAATTCCAAAAGTGCCGCAAACTGAGGCAGTTTTTCCAGCGGACATTATACTTTCCCTGCCATGGGGACATCATAGTGTTCTTATAGAAAAGGTCAAAGACCATAAAACCCGCCGCTGGTATATGGAAGCTGTTCTTAAAAATGGGTGGAGCCGAAATGTTCTGGTAATGCAGATAGAATCCGCAGCCCATCATCGTTACGGGAAATCAGCATCAAATTTTGCACTGCGTTTACCTTCCCCTGATTCGGATCTTGTTCAGCAGACACTCAAGGATCCTTACATCTTTGATTTTCTCACCCTTGAATCTGGATTCCATGAGCGGGAGTTGGAAACACAACTTGTTGCCCATTTAGAAAAGTTTCTGCTTGAACTCGGGCAGGGGTTTGCCTTTGTTGGTCGGCAGTATCATCTTGATATAGGCGATCAGGATTTTTATATCGATCTCCTCTTCTACCATCTAAAACTACGCTGCTATATGGTTATTGAACTCAAAAAGGGTAAGTTTAAACCTGAATATGCAGGAAAAATGAACTTCTATTGCAGCGTGGTTGATGATCTGCTCCGTCACGAGTCCGACAAACCGACTATCGGTCTTATTCTCTGTCAGCAGTCCAACCGTATTCTGGCGGAATATGCTCTCAGGGGTATAGAAAAACCTATTGGTGTTTCTGAATTTGAGCTGACACGGGCTTTACCCAAGGAATTTCAATCCAGCCTGCCAAGTATTGAACAGATAGAAAAAGAGCTGGAGGGCAAAGATGACTGAACTGCTTGGACTATTACAAAAATACTTCGACACTGCTTTAGGAAGCCCCGATGGAGTAAAAAAACTGCGTAAACTGATTCTCACCCTTGCCATGCAGGGCAAACTGGTAAAACAAGACCCCAACGACCAGCCAGCAAGCGAGCTTTTGAAAGAGATACAGGCGGAGAAGGAGCGGTTGATTAAAGAAGGAAAAATCAAAAAGCAGAAAGAACTGCCACCAATAAAGACAGAAGAATTGCCTTATGAAGTGCCGAAGGGGTGGGTTTGGACGAGGTTGGGGGAAATTTTTTCATTAAGGTGTAGTGAATTTCTCTTGTTTTAAAGTGGGCTTTTGACCATAAAAAAGAGTTGATGGATAACTGGGAACTTGCAAAAACCAAATATGAACAACAACTTATCGGTTAAAGAGTATGTTTATTCAAGATAAACACTGGAATATGATTCCTAATAAAAGATTGGCAAAATACTTAGCTATCCGTGAAGTTCCTTCATTAGTTTACGAAGCTGTGAATCTTGAAGGAGTTGCTATGACACTCCCTGAAATTCAAACTATACTAGATGGCATCACTGTTGGCGGGCATAAGATAAGTGATCAGAATATGGTAATAAATCAGGCAGATACGTGGAAACTTATTTTTAAATTAATTGATGAGAACAAATTTGGATTTAAGAAAAATATTGCACTTGAACTTCATAAAACAGCAGGAAAAGAAGAAGCCTTTGAATGGGGTGTTTTTCGTTCAGGCAATGTTTTTATTAGTGGTTCAGATTATGAACCGCCTCCGCCTGAAAAGTTAGATGAAATTTGGCTAAAAACAGAATTAGAAATTGATTCTATCTTTGATGTATATGATAAAGCTATTTCGGCGTTTTTGAAAATGGCGAGAATTCAATTTTTTTGGGATGTAAATAAGCGTATGGGGCGATTTATGATGAATGGTATTCTGTTGAATGAAGGTTATCCAATTATAAATGTTCCAGTAAAACGTCAACTTGAATTCAATAAATTAATGTTGGAGTTTTATTCTTCAAATAACATGGAAGCTATGAATATGTTTTTACGGTCTTGTATTAATGATAAAATTATTGCAAATTTTAAGTAGATACTTACTGTATGACCCATAACAGTATAATTTAATTATACATATTTAATAATAAGGATTAAACAATAAGGAGAAAAAAATGTCTTACAATTTTAACGCAGATGAAATTTTTGCAGTGGCAATAAGGATTGAGGAAAATGGAGCAGCATTTTACAGAAAAGCTGCAACTCTTCAGAAAGAAGCAGAAAACCAGAAGTTTTTGAACCAGCTTGCAAAGATGGAAGATAACCACAAAACATCTTTTGAGAAAATGAAAAAAGAGCTTTCTGAAATGGAGAAAGGAAGCACAGTGTTTGATCCTGAGGAAGAACTTGGGCTTTATTTAACTGCTATGGCTGATACGCACGGTGGTGAGGGAGACCCAAAAGTTGCAGATAGCCTGACTGAAAACCAACCCATGAAAGATATTTTAAATATCGCCATTGGTCTTGAGAAAGAGTCAATATTGTTCTATTTGGGAATAAAAAATCTTCTTCCTCCAAAATATGGTCAAGATAAGATAGATGATATAATAAAGGAAGAACAAAAACATATTGCCCAGTTGAACACTTTTCTTAAAAGGCTTAATTAATACTTCTGTATTGTAGAAAATAAAAAAGATTTGACAACTTTTAAAAAGTTGTCAAATCTTGCTTGAAATTAAATCTATCCCAATTATTTATCCCTATAACACCTCAACAAATTTGCCATACTCCATCTTTATTATCCTATCTGCAAATTTAAAATATCTATCATCATGGCTTACTGCTATTACTGTTTTACCATCTTTTTTCATCTGCTGAAGAAGAGTTGTGTAAAAGAATTCTCTGAAAATGGGATCCTGATCCGCTGCCCACTCATCGAATAAGCAGATAGGTCTTTTTTCAAGAAGTGCAACGATCATTGCAAGGCGTTTTCGCTGACCTGTTGAGAGATTGATATTTGTAAATCCTCTATCAATAAATTCAGTTTTTTTGTCTAACTGCATTACTTTAAGAAGTTGAAATACCTGCTCCTCATCAATATCATCTAACCCATATAGCTTATCAAAAAGGTGGAAATCACCAAATATCACTGAAAATAGCTCTCGATAGGCTGGATATGTAATTTTATTTATCTGTGTTGAACCATCAAGGATAATGTTTCCAGAAGCTGGGTAGTAAAGACCTGCCAAAAGTTTCATTAAAGAGGATTTACCACTGCCGTTTCCTCCAACAATAAAGATAGTTTCTCCTTGTTTTACAGATAGATTCAATGGTCCAAGAGTGAAAAGAGGTGTATTATTTGCGTCAAGGTATGAAAAATTTAGATTTTCAAAGTCAATTGTCTCAAATGATGTGATTTTCCTAACAGGAATAGGTGTCTCTACTTTGTAAGGTTTTGATGCCTCATCTAACCGTTTCTCAAGTGAGTATATATTTTCTACGGCAATATTTGCTCTACTGATAAGAGGTATTGCAGAGACAACCATGTTTGCAGGTCCTATTATAAACAGCACTGCTGTGGTAACTTTTATCAAAATAGAGCCTGATATATAATCAAATTTAGGAAGAAGAAATACAATAATTGCAAGAAGGGTGTAAAAAAAGACTTGAGAAAACATAATTTCAGTTACAAAACGAAATCCTGTTCTAACTTTAAGTTTTTCTGTCTCATCTGCTACTATTTTCAAAAACCCAAAGTAATCATCGCTCTTTTTGCGATTCATCTTAAGCTCTTTAAAACCATCTAAAGTGTTATAAAGCAGCTCAAAGAATTTTGTCTCTTTTAGCGTTGTCTCTCTAAGTTCGCTATCAATCTCTTTTTGATGAAGAATAAAAGAAAAAATACCAGCAGATATTGCAATCACTGTGGTAAAAAAAGCAAGTTTAGATAGATAGCCAAGGTAAAATAGGCAAAAAATCAGAACAATTCCAGATTGGCAAGCATTAATAATTACGACAACAGATTCAGATATTAGATTGGTATTTTGGGTAATCAAGGTATATATTTCTGATTTTCCAATATTTTCAAGGAATAGTAGCTCAGAATCTCTTATTTTATCTGCAATTCGCACACGTATTTTACTTATGACTACTTCAGCAATTCTTGTTGATTCTGTTAATGCGTGCCGTTTACCAATCACCGCAATTGCAAAACTTATTGCAAACATAAAAAGATATTTTATATACCACGAATCTTTTGTACCAGCAGATGCCGCATTTGTAATGATTCCAAGTATCAAGCCCTGAAAAGTCCCTGAGATCAATGCCATAGTCAATACAAGATTACCAGATATACTTGACTCTTTTTTGTATAATGTTAGTAGATTCATTATAAAATTACCATTATCATTAAATAGTTTATGTTATGAAATCAAACCCTTGAGCTAACTATCATTTAAGTTTTTATCAGTCAAACAATAAAATAGTCTTATCGCTACTTCTTAAACCTCTCCTCAAAATTCAATTTAAAGATATCTTTCCTCTTTTCAGGGTCAAAATCAAGAAGAGTCCCACCAGATTCAAAGTGTTGAATAAAAACGGCTCCGATAGAGTATGTTACAGCAGCAGAGACAGTAGGCATAATAAAAGGAGTGGTTAGTGAACCCAATATTGGAATGGTTTTTATGCTGCTTATCAATACTCCTTTTGCAAGGGTAGATGCAGATAATGTGCTTAAAAGTGAGAGAATAATTGCCTTAGCTCTATCATTTGAAAATGGGGTATTGTAGTGTTTAGATAGCTTTGAAAGCATTTTCAACTGAACTCCTGTAACTGCTGCAATATCAACAACAAAAAGAGGTATTAACCCTGCCCCCATAGACCACCACATATAATCTTTTACAATTTTTCTTGACTGCTCTAATCTCTCATTCATATATTTCTCTCCAATTAATGGAACATATCTTACTATCAATAAAGGTCTAACAACTTTGCTTCTTGTATTTTAAGTGCCTTTATCATATCTTTGTTTTGCTTTCAATATAGCACAAGAACATCAATATAACATTAGGAATATAATTAGAGACGACCAATTGGTCGTCCTTAAAGCTATATTAATTGCAAAGTTAGTGTTCATAGCCCGCCCTGCGTGGAGGGTTTCATTAAAATTACTGAACAAGAATATACGCAGCTTGCTGCTATTTAAGGTGGGACTAATTTTATGGGAAGTGCATTTATTAAAGGATTAATTAATGAAAAGAGCGATTCACTAACAACTCAGCTTAGTTTGTGGCATCATTTAACTCTTAGAAATATTTTACAGAGAAAATTTACAGGTTGGATAACTAAAAGCGATCATCTTGAGGATTTTCTCCAAAAGCGATCACAAGCAGCAGGAGAACTTGATTCCATGACTCTTAGAACATGGAAGTTAAATGAGATTATGCAGTTTTTCAAGATTCCTATTCCAGAAGAGCTTGATCTATCTTCATTGAATACAATTGGTATAGAGATTGAAGTTCAATCAACAGCTCTACTCAGAAAGATAGATAAAGATTTTAGTGGTAGTTCTCCTGATGATATGGTTAGACACCTTTTAATAAAAATAATAGAAAATTTTTCTAAGCAATTAAAGGATAAAGATAGTAAAATCCAAGAAGAGACAATTAAAAAAGTGATTGAGATTTTGCAATCTATGCCAATAGACCAGCAAGAGGTGTTAAAAGGGCTTCTATCAATTGAGGAGTTTTCACCTGATGTTATTCGTAACGCAATTTTTGACCATTCATTAACCACTGCATTAAACTCTTTTATGATGATGGTCAAATATACTGTTTATTATGAGGTTGCAAAAATTGCTGTTGTGCTATCTGGTGCTTTAACTTTATATCTTGCCAAGCCGTACTTTAGGGCATTAATTCCATTGGTACTTTTCATTTTCAGCCCAATTGCAATGGCTACAATAGGGATTGGCTTAACTTGGTGGACAGATTACTACACAAATAGGCAAATTAAATCTTTTCTCCTGCCAATAATGGTGATGAGTTCTATTCTTGAGTCTGTTCAAAATCAAGAGATACCTTACAGTGAGGATAATGACAAAAAAGTGAACGAATTCATAATCTTTTATAATCAGAGGTATAACAACAAATCTTCTGAGACCAATATTTAGAACTTTTTACTTTAATGGCAATACTCATTCTAAAGAACTTTTATCTTGACAGACCATTGTTGTTCATATAGTTAATTTGCAGTTGTTCTTTAGTTTAGCTACATATTTTTTTAAAATTTAACGTATAAGTATCTATAATTAATAGAGATAAATAGTAAATAAGATGCAGAATATAATTATCGTCAATGTCATTCTATCTCTTCTCCTTGTGGAGGTGATTATTATCGCCCTCAGAAGAAAGGGCTGACATTGGCATAATTAGAATAGGATTCTTAAAAAGCCGTTATCAGCCCTCAAAAGCTGATAACGGCTTTTTTGTTTTAAATTTGAAAATATAAATGCGTTTAGCTACAATTTTATAGGATTTAGAGATAGATAATATAAATTTAGAAATAGATGATAGTTAATCACATAAATTACTAAAAGAGAGGAAAGATGAGAAGCGACATTGCAAAAAAAGGTCTTGCAAGAGCACCGCACAGAAGCCTTATGAAAGCTGTTGGTTTTACTGACGAAGAGATTAAACGCCCATTAATAGGTATTGCTAATTCAGCCAATGAGTTAATTCCTGGTCATATCCACTTAAATCAAATTGTTGCAGCAGTTAAAGCTGGAATTAGAATAGCTGGCGGAACTCCAATGGAGTTTTCAACAATTGGCGTATGTGATGGAATTGCAATGAATCACGCTGGTATGCACTATTCCCTTGCAAGCAGAGAGCTTATTGCAGATTCAATTGAAGTTTCTGCTATGGCACATCCATTTGATGCAATTGTATTAGTGCCAAATTGCGACAAGATTGTTCCGGGAATGCTTATGGCAGCAGCACGCTTAAATATTCCAGCAATCTGTATAAGCGGCGGTCCAATGCTTCCGGGTATTAATCCTAATTTTATGATCAATTCAAAAGAGAACTGCTCTTGCGATGAGGGGCAACCAAGCAATGCTGTTCAGCCAAGCAAAATCGATCTTATATCTGTGTTTGAAGCTGTAGGTGCTGTCAAAAGCGGCAAAATGAGCGAACAAGAGATGGAGTTGATTGAGAATGCAGCCTGTCCAACTTGCGGCTCATGTGCTGGAATGTTTACAGCTAATTCCATGAATTGCTTAACTGAAGCAATTGGAATGGGTTTGCCGGGAAACGGCACAATACCAGCACCGTTTTCTGAGCGGATACGTTTGGCAAAAGAGGCTGGAATGGCAATCATGGAGCTTTTAAGGCAAAATATCACCCCTCGCCAAATTATGACTGAACAGGCATTTAAAAATGCCCTTGCAGTTGATATGGCACTTGGCTGCTCTACAAACACAGTTCTTCATCTCAAAGCTATTGCCCACGAAGCTGGTCTTGATGTTCCGCTAACACTCATAAACGAGGTAAGCAGCAAGATTCCACATATCTGCTCTTTAAGCCCGGGTGGTAAAGATCACCTTGTTGATCTCTATTATGCGGGCGGAATACAGGCAGTTTTAAAAGTTCTCTTTGAGCAAAATAATAACGATGAGCAAAATCAAAATGGTGAGTGTGTAAATAATAAAAATATCGGATGTATGATTGATGGCTCGTGTATCACTGCTACAGGCAAAACTGTTGCAGAGAATATAAAAAATGTGAGGGTTAAAAATTCAAATGTTATTAGACCAATAAGCGATCCATATCACAAAGAGGGTGGTCTTGCAGTTCTTTTTGGAAATATTGCAAAAGAGGGGTGTGTTGTAAAGCAGTCTGCTGTTAAGAAAGAGATGTTAAAGCATCAGGGACCCGCAAGAGTTTTTGATTCAGAAGAGGCAGCAACTGAGGCAATTATGTCAAACACCATTAAAAAAGGCGATGTTATTGTAATTAGATATGAAGGACCAGCAGGAGGTCCGGGAATGAGAGAGATGCTTACCCCAACTTCAGCAATTGCTGGCATGGGTCTTGATGGAGATGTTGCCTTAATTACTGACGGCAGGTTTTCAGGCGGCACAAAAGGAGCATCAATTGGTCATATTTCACCAGAAGCAATGCAGAGAAGCGTTCTTGCAGCAGTAGAAGAAGGAGATGAGATAAAAATTGATATTCCAGTAAAATCAATTGAGCTTTTAGTATCTGATGAAGAGATAAAAAGGCGTTTATCAAAATGGATACGCCCAGAACCAAAAATTAAAACAGGATATATGGCAAGATACGCAAAACAGGTTACATCAGCAGGCAATGGGGCGGTGTTTGCTTAAGCAACTTATGGTATGCTGAAAAAAAATGGCATTTATACTCTCATCGGTATTATTTCGTTTTTTTATATAAACACGCAATTTATAACCGCTTAAAGTATAACTTCTTAATTGAGGAGATAAAAATGGCTGCACAAGCACAAATTCAATATGTGTCAGACGAAGATGGACAAGCTGTTAGTGTTATTGTTCCTATTGAATTGTGGAAGGAGATATCATCTGAACGCGAAACAGCTTATTTATTAAAAAGCAAGGCAATGAGACAGCGTCTTTTGGAAGCTAAAAACAGAAAAGAAGGAGTTTCATTTGAAGATGCCTGTATTCAGCTTAGAATTTGATTCAGCAGGATTTGAAGATTTGGCTTGGTGGGTTTCAAATGACCGTAAAAAAGCTCTACGTATAATTAGATTAATACAAGAAACTCAAGAAAACCCGTTTGATGGCATTGGTAAACCAGAACCACTTAAACATGAATTAGCAGGTTGCTGGTCAAAGCGTATTGATCAAGAGCATCGGCTTGTTTATCAAGTGCAAGAAAACGAAATAAGGATTTTGGCATGTCGTTATCACTATTAAACTTGAAATGCCCAGAACCTAAACTTAAAACAGGATATATGGCAAGACACGCAAAACAGGTTACATCAGCAGGCAATGGGGCGGTGTTTGCCTGATTTAAGATAAGTAAGAGAAGGAGGATAAAATAAAGATGAAACTCAAAGGGGCACAAATCCTTATAAAGATGATAAAAGAGGAAGGTGTTGATACAATATTTGGTTATCCGGGCGGAGCAGTAATTGACATTTATGATGCTCTTGATAACACCTCAGACCTTCGGCATATTCTTGTGCGGCACGAACAAGGAGCTGTTCATGCTGCTGACGCTTATTCAAGGGCAAAAGGAACTGTTGGTGTGGCTTTGGTTACTTCCGGACCCGGAGCTACAAACACTGTAACAGGGATAGCTTCTGCTTATATGGACTCAATTCCAATTGTAGTGTTTACAGGGCAGGTGCCAACCGCTCTAATTGGCAATGACGCATTCCAAGAGGTTGATATTGTTGGAATAACAAGACCATGCACAAAGCATAACTATCTTGTAAAAGATATTACTAAACTTGCTAAAACAATCAAAGAGGCTTTTCACATAGCAAGAAGTGGAAGACCAGGACCTGTTCTTGTTGATCTGCCAAAAGATGTCATGGGTGCAGTAACAGAGTTTGAAGAGCCGGGGGATATTGATCTTAAATCCTACAAACCAACCTACAATCCAAATATGAAACAGCTTTCAAAAGTGGTTGAGCTGATAAAAGAGGCAAAGCGTCCTGTTATCTTTTCAGGCGGGGGAGTCGTGCTTTCCAAGGCATCTTGCGAGCTTACCAAACTTGCAAAGATGATGAAATGCCCAGTTACAGCGTCACTTATGGGGCTTGGAACTTTTCCGGGTTCTGATCCCTTATGGCTTGGAATGGTTGGAATGCACGGAACATATCGGGCAAATATGTCAATTGGTCACTGTGATCTTTTGATTGCTGTGGGTGTTCGGTTTGATGATAGAGTTACTGGTAGAAAAGATAAATTTGCATCTGATGCCAAAATTGTTCAAATTGACATTGACCCAACATCTATCCACAAAAACGTTGAAGCAACATGCCCGATTGTAGGTGATTGCAAAAACACCTTAGAGATTTTGAACTCAATGCTTGAGAGTGAAAATCCAGCAGATATAAGTGGAAATCCAATAGAGCGTCAAGAGTGGTTAGATCAGATTGCTCAATGGAGAGCTACATCTCCTCAGCGTTATGAACAAAAAGATGATGTTATAAAACCTCAATTTGTAATTGATAGACTCCATAAACTTACAGACAAAAACACAATTATCACAACAGAAGTTGGGCAGAATCAGATGTGGACAGCCCAATATTACCACTTTGACCAACCTAACCACTTTATTACATCTGGCGGTCTTGGAGTTATGGGATTTGGTCTGCCAGCAGCAATTGGAGCTAAGGCTGCCTGCCCTGATAAATTAGTTGTCTGTGTTGCTGGAGACGGAAGCATTCAGATGAACAGTCAAGAGCTTATGACTGCAATTGAATCAAATCTGCCAGTTAAGATAGTTATTCTTAATAACCGCTATTTAGGAATGGTGAGACAGTGGCAGGAGCTTTTTTATGAAAAACGTTACTCTTACACTGACATGGCAAAAGCTCCTGATTTTGTAAAGCTGGCTGATGCTTATGGTGCAATTGGTATGAGAACAGATAAAGTTCAAGAGGTTGAAGAGATGTTAAGAAAAGGTCTTGCCTGTGAAGGGACTGTAATCATGGAGTTTATTGTTGAGCGTGAGGAGTGTGTCTATCCAATGGTGCCTGCCGGCGGTGCAATTACAGAGATGATCTTGGTTTAAATTCAGAAAATCAGGCTATAAAAAGGAATCAAAAACATGAGCGATCAAAAACATATACTCTCTATTTTAGTTGACAACCAGCCGGGAGTTCTCTCAAGAATTGCAGGGCTTTTCAGCGGTAGAGGATACAACATTGAAAGTTTAAGCGTAGCACAAACTGCTGAAAACAGTGCATTATCAAGAATTACTATGGTAACTGTCGGAGATGACCATATTATTGAGCAGATTACAAAACAGCTTCATAAACTCATCAATGTCATTACCGTAAATGACCTTACTGATAAAAAATATGTCCAGCGTGAGCTTATGCTTATCAAAGTAAACGCAAAACCTGAACAAAGAGCAGAGATTTTAAGAATTGTTGATATTTTTAGGTGCAGAGTTGTTGATGTTGGACCTGAACATTACACAGTTGAGATGTCAGGTGATGATGGAAAAATCGAGGCTTTTATAGACTTATTGCGTCCAATGGGAATTATTGAAACAGCAAGAACAGGATTGATCGCCCTTCCAAGAGATAAGAAGAAGAGTAAATAAGATTGGATTGAAATTCTCTTAGCAACAAAATATAAATATGTAATCTTAATAAAAAGCTATTAAAACATGAAAAAAGCAATTTTATACGACACAACTCTAAGAGACGGAATGCAGGGTGAAAACATCTGCTTTTCACCTGAAGATAAAATAAAAGTGGCAAAGCGTCTTGATGACATGGGGATTCATTATATAGAGGGTGGGTGGCCAGGGTCTAATCCGAATGCCATGCGTTTCTTTGAATTGGTAAGAGAGACAAAATTTAAAAACAGCGTAATTACTGCATTTGGATCAACAAGACGCCCTAATATTTGTGCATCTGATGATAAAAACTTAAATGCTCTTGTTGCATCAGGGGCAACTGTTGCAGCAATATTTGGAAAATCTTGGGATTTGCACGTTCAGATAATGGAAAACACCTTAGAAGAGAACCTTGCAATGATAAAAGATAGTGTTGAATGGCTTATATCACAAGGACTTACTGTATTTTATGACGCTGAACACTACTATGATGGATATATTAATAACAGCTATTATGCTCTTGAAACTTTGAAAGCCGCGATTAAAGGCGGATGTAAAACTCTTGTGCTTTGTGATACTAACGGCGGAACACTTCCTCATGATATTGAACGTATTACAACAGACACCATAAATCAAATCACACAGTTCTATTCTAAGGAAAAAGATATAACCTTTGGCATACATGCACACAATGATTGTGGAATGGCAGTTGCAAACTCTATTTCTGCAATTCGCTGCGGTGCTGCAATGGTTCAAGGAACAGTGAACGGCTATGGAGAAAGATGTGGAAATGCTGATCTAACCTCTATTATTCCTATCTTGAAGCTAAAGCTCAATAATGATTGCATATCTTTGGACAATCTTAAGAAACTTAAAAAACTATCTCGTTTTGTAAGTGAAACTGCAAACATGATTCCGTTAAACAGCCGCCCATTTGTTGGACACAGTGCTTTTGCCCATAAAGGTGGAATCCACGTTAGTGCTGTAATGAAGGCATCTGAAGCTTATGAGCATATAAATCCAGAATTTGTGGGAAGCAAAAGAAGGGTCTTGGTATCCGAACAATCTGGAGGCAGCAACATTGAATATAAAGCAAAAGAGATGGGCATTGATCTTGGAGAAGATGGTAAACATACTAAAAGTATTGTAACTTCAATAAAAGACCTTGAAGATGACGGTTATCAGTTTGATGTAGCTGAAGGCTCTCTTAAAATAATAATGGAAAAGCTCACGGGGCAATATCAGCCCCATTTTGATCTTGAGTCATTCAGGGTTACTGTGGAAAAAGATAAAGAGAGACCTTGTTCAGCTCATGCCATGATTAAAATAAAGGTAGGCGATACTGTTGAGATCACAGCAGCAGAAGGTGATGGTCCTGTAAGTGCTTTAGATAATGCGTTAAGAAAGGCTCTTACAAATATCTTTCCAGACCTTGATGAGATGCACCTTGTTGACTTTAAGGTTCGTGTTATTGAAGGAAGTGACGGAACAGACGCAAAGGTTCGTGTTATTATCTCTTCAAGAGATGAAAACAATATTTTCAGCACTATCGGGGTTTCAGAAGATATTATCGAGGCAAGCTGGCAGGCACTTTCTGACAGCTTCCAGTATAAGCTCTCTATGCAAAAAGAGTAAAATGTATTAACTCTAATGTTAGAGCTAATATTATAATAACATACTGATAATGGAGGCATTTTATGAGAGATTGTGTAAATATAATTGATTTATCTTTATTGCCTGAAAATGCTCGCCAAGAGGTTTTTGATTTTTATGAGTTTATAGTTCAGCGATACAGGTCGATACAAAATAATACTCAAGTTTCAAAAAAAAAATTACCTGATGAATTCTATAAACCTATTGCCGTAAAAGAATATCTCACTGTAGCAAGAGAAGAGATATATAATGATTGATAATATTTTTATTGATACAAATATTTGGATATACGCTTTTCTTGGTAATGAACAGGATAATTCTAAACAATTAAAAACTTTAGCACTATTTGAGGAAATCCCTACTGAAAGCAAGGTAATAATATCTATTCAGGTAGTGAATGAGTTTCACTGGATACTTACAAGAAAATATAAAATTTCAGAAGAGCTGATTAATGAAAAAGTCATTAAAGGAATTGTGGCATTTGCCAATATAGTTCCACTTGATTTTCAAACATATCAAGATGCCTTGCGAGTTCGCAGTAAATATACAATTTCTTTTTGGGATAGCCTTATAATTGCATCTGCTTTAGATAATAGGTGTAATATTCTTTATTCAGAAGATATGCAGCATGGAATGGTTATTGATCATAGATTGAAAATTTTAAATCCGTTTGTTGAATAATTCTATATATAATTGTCAAAATTAATTGAGGAAAAAAATGAATTCAGAAAAAGATAAAATTATAATTTTTGATACAACATTAAGAGATGGAGAGCAATCTCCTGGGGCAAGTATGAATGAAGCTGAAAAGTTGAGAATAGCAACACAGCTTGAAAAACTTGGTGTGAATGTTATTGAGGCAGGATTTCCAGCAGCATCAGAAGGAGATTTCAAAGCTGTTCAGTTGGTTGCAAAACACCTTAGAACTGCAAAAGTTGCAGCACTTGCAAGGGCATCTCAAGCTGACATAACAAGAGCTTGGGAAGCTGTAAAAAATGCGGCACACCCTCGAATCCATACATTTATAGCAACATCTGATATTCATTTAAAATATAAACTTAAAATGTCCCATGAAGAGGTGCTTGAAAATGCAGTAAAAGCAGTTAAATATGCTTCTTCCCTTTGTGATGATGTTGAATTCTCAGCAGAAGATGGTTCAAGAAGTGATAGAGATTTTCTTTGCAAGGTTTTTGGTGCAGCAATTGAGGCTGGTGCAAAGACGGTCAACCTGCCTGACACAGTTGGTTATGCTGTGCCAGAGGAGTTTTCTGAACTTGTAAGCTATGTTATGAGAAATACTCCAAACATTGACAAAGCAGTATTGAGTGTCCACTGCCATAACGATTTAGGTCTTGCAACTGCAAATACACTTGCAGCAATCAAGGCAGGAGCAAGGCAGGCTGAGGTTACAATAAATGGTATTGGTGAAAGGGCAGGCAACACATCGCTTGAAGAGGTTGTTATGTCTCTTAATACAAGACCAAATTTTTTCTCACACACAACATCAATTGACACTACAAGGATATATCCAACAAGCCGCCTTGTAAGCATGATCACAGGAATTTTGGTTCAGCCAAACCGTGCAATTGTCGGGGCTAATGCCTTTGCACATGAAGCTGGTATTCATCAAGATGGTGTTCTAAAAAATCCCATGACTTATGAAATTATGAAACCAGAGACAATTGGTTTGAGCAAAAATAATATGGTTCTTGGTAAACATTCAGGCAGACACGCACTTTATACGCATATCGCTGGCATGGGATATAACCTTTCTGACGAAGAGCTAAACCTTGTGTTTGAAAAGTTCAAACATTTGGCGGATCGCAAAAAAAGCATATTAGATGAAGACGTTGAGGCATTAATCAATGAAGGTGTTTTAAGAAGTGCTGATGTGTTCCGTTTAGAATATCTCCATGTAACCAGCGGGACTTCTGTTTTCCCAAGTGCAAGTGTTCATCTTAAAATCAATAACAGGTTAGTAAAAGGTTCTGTTGAAGGCAACGGTCCAATTGATGCTGTTTATAAAGTGATTTCAGAGTTGACAGATACAAAATCTCAATTACTTCGTTTTTCAATCAGTGCTTTGACAGAGGGAACTGATGCTCAAGGTGAGGTTACAGTCCGCCTAAGTGAAGATGGAATTGTTGCACTTGGAAAAGGTGCTGACCCTGATATTCTTACTGCAAGTGCATTGGCTTATATCAATGGACTTAACAGGTTAGAGTATCTTAAAGAGAACCCTGTTGTTAGACCAGAGACGCTTTAGGCATACGGAATCATCATTATACGATATGTATGTATTTGACGCCTTAAGCTAAAGCTATGGGCTAATTTATCAAGTCCTCTTAAGATGACTTACAAATTTCAGCCGATGGCTTTAGCCTACGGCTGAAATATTTGATAATAACGAAAATTATTTATGTAGAATTGCTGCAATCCTTGCTAAAAACATTCAAAAAAGGAGACCATCGTCTAAAATGGATATACTGGGAAAACTGAAAAAAGGTCTTAGCAAAACAAAAGAGATTCTTTTAACTGATGTTGATGAGCTTTTTTCAAGGGAGCGAAAAATAGATGCCGCACTCCTTGAAGAGCTTGAGGAGATTCTTGTAATGTCAGATATTGGTATTGATATTACTATGGAAATTATGGAAAAGGTGAGAAAAAAATCAGGTAATCTCTCTTCTGCAGATGAGTTAAAATCAGTGTTCAAAGAAGAGCTTAAATCAATGTTTCCCAATTCATCTTTAGATAATGATTCAAAATCAACATCATCAACACCATTTATTAAACCTCTTGTTATTATGGTTGTTGGAGTAAATGGAACTGGCAAGACAACAACACTTGGTAAATTGGCACTTAAATATTCATTAGAAGGGAAAAAAGTGCTTATTGCCGCAGCAGATACCTTTAGAGCAGCCGCAATTGAGCAGCTTGAAATATGGGCAGATCGTGCGGGTGTTGGCATTGTGAAGCATAAAGCTGGTGCTGATCCTGCGGCAGTTGCTTATGATGGCGTTGAGGCTTCTATTGCAAGAGGGATTGATATTTTGCTTATTGATACTGCTGGCAGACTTCACACTCAAAAAAACTTGATGGAAGAGCTAAAAAAGATCAAGCGGTCAATCTCAAAAAGATTGATTGGTGCCCCTCACGAAGTTCTTATGGTTTTAGATGCCACAACTGGTCAAAATGCACTCTCTCAAGCAAAGTTGTTTAACGAGGCTGTGGAGATTACCTCTCTTGCCTTAACTAAACTTGATGGCACAGCAAAAGGCGGTATTGTGGTTGCAGTGGCAAATAGCATGAATGTCCCTCTTAAATACATTGGAGTTGGAGAGGGGATTGATGATCTTCAAGATTTTGATCCTGAAATGTTTGTTAATGCACTCTTTGATTAGATCAATTGTTAGATGAGCATATAAAAGATAACCATCTAAAATAATTAAATAATTACTATAATATAAGTAGAGACTTACAGCTGTGCGTCTCTACAATTTAAGATTAAATTGAAATTTTTAAGCAATAAAATAAAAAATAAAAATTATTTTTCTAAAGTTTAATCTTACCCTGACGATCTTAATGCTTAAAAGGCAAAAGTAAAAATTTAAAGTAAAAGATTTTAAGACATTAAAAAAAACAAATTTAAAGATACTAACAAGAACAATTTTTTTTAAGTCAAACATAATTAAGGAGCAATGAGGCTCCGATAACCTAATTCATGGAGGAGAACTACTATGGCACTTACAATAAATACAAATGTGTCTGCATTAAATGCACACATGAACATGAAAAAAAATGATAATGCCCTTTCCGGCTCTTTGGAAAGACTTTCTACTGGTATGAGAATCAATAAGGCTGCTGATGATGCATCAGGCATGGCAATTGCCGATTCTCTAAAAGCTCAAGGGTTAGGACTTGGACAGGCAATCCGTAACGCAAATGACGGTATTAATATTGTTCAAACCGCAGACGGTGCTCTTGACGAAGCCATTAAAATCACAAACACCATCAAGACCAAAGCAATCCAAGCAGCTCAAGATGGTCAAACCTATGAATCAAGAAAGATTATCCAAGAAGATATTAATAAACTTTTAGAAGAGGTTGATCTGCTTGCATCTTCAACATCTTTTAACGGAAAGAAACTACTATCAGGAGAGTTTACAAACAAGAGTTTCCAAGTTGGTGCAAGTTCAGGTGAGGTTGCAAAAATCTCTATTGGTTCAGCAGAGACAGCAAAAACTGGTCATGTAACAACATCTAACATGAAGCTCAATGATACAGGGGAACTTGCTCTTAGTATCCATAGTAATACTGAAAATAAGGATTATAAACTTAATGGTGTAAATCTTCAGTTTAACAATTCAGCCGAAAATGGTGCTGCTGCTGTTGCCTCTGTTATCAACAAGATGTCAGACCAACTTGGTATTACTGCTCAAGCTGTTGTTGAAACATCTTCACGTGGAAGTATAAAAGGTGGAGAGATTAAAGACGACTTTAAAATTAATGGCATTGATATTGGAGCTGTATCTGTTCAGGATAACGATTCAGATGGTGCATTGGCAAAAGCTATTAATACCAAAAGTGATCAAACTGGAGTTACTGCATCTGTTGATTCAACAGGTAAGCTCACCCTTAATGCTGCTGATGGAAGAGGAATTCAACTTGAAGGTGATCTAAAAAGTGTTATGACCAAAACTTCTGCTGAGATGTCAACTTTTGGTGAGATAAAACTTACACAGTTTGGTTCAAATTCACTTCTCGTTAATGATTCAGACAGTGGAGTCCTTACTAAAAATGACCTTACATCAACTGCGGACGTAAGTGTTGCCAACACTATGCTTGCTTCTAAAGGTTCAACAGTGTTAGCTGGCTCAACTCTTGCTGCTGGTACAAAATTAGGAGGAGATACAACAACACAAACATATACGCTTGTAGATGACGGCGTAAGTATTATGGATCATAATGTTGCTGCTGGCTCAACCATTCTTACTGGCTCTACTTTTAAAGCTGGAACAACTCTTGGTGGTGATGTTACTATCGGCGGAATGGATATTACCAAAGATGCAACCCTTGCTAAAGGATCAGTAATCAAAGCTGACAGTATCCTTGCTGCTGGAACTGTGCTTACAGATGACATTGTAAATGATGCTGATGAGGTTATCAAAGCTGGAACAACTTTAAGTGTCGCAACTACGCTTAAAAATGATATAACCCTTACATCTGATATGACGCTTAAAGGCAGCACTGGTTTACCAAGCACGCTTGAAGCAGACTCTGTATTTGCCGTAGGTTCAACTATTAATGATGATGTTGAAAACTCAGCAGACACAACTGTAATAAAAGATTTTACACTTAAGAAAGACTCAACGCTATTATCAGGTTCTCAACTTTCTGCTGGTTCTGTTCTTGGTGCAAATGAAGCTGCAACCGGTGCTAATATAGTAGTTGCAGAAGAAGAGGGTATGGAAGTTGCTGCTGGTTCAATACTACTTAGTGGTTCAATACTATTAGAGGGTTCAACTCTTGGCGGTGATGTTACAGTAGGTGCTACAACCCTTGACAAAGATGCTCTGACAATTGGAGCTGGTAGTACTCTTAAAACTGGAACTACCATTGCTGCTGGCACATATCTTACTAACGGAATTATGACTGCTGACGGACAGGTTGGACCTGGCGTTACTCTTGAGCAAGATGCTGAATTAACTGAGGACCTGTTCCTCACAGAGGAGATGACGCTACAAAAAGATTCTGAACTTGCAGCAGATAGCGTTATAGCATCTACTGGTGGTGGAACCGCATCTGACATCTCATTTGAAGACACAAAGGTTACAAGACTCAAAGATATTGATGTTACAAGTCAAGAAGGTGCCCAAATTGCAATCGCAGTTGCTGACTCTGCTTTAAAAGATTACGACAAGATAAGGGCAAACTTGGGTTCTACTCAAAACCAGTTGACAGCAACCATTAATAACATAAGTGTAACTCAAGTAAATGTTCAGGCTGCTGAATCTTCAATAAGAGATGTTGACTTTGCAGCAGAATCACAGAACTTCTCCAAACTTCAGATTCTTGCTCAATCTGGCTCTTATGCAATGTCTCAAGCAAATGCTTCATCAAAGAATGTAATGAGTCTGCTTCAATAACGTATAAATAAGAGTCGTAAATTATTAACTGAATTCTTGATGTTAATTGATAGAAAATAAGTTTTGAAGAAGGTTAAATAGATTAAAAATAGATTTGACAACTTTTCAAAAGTTGTCAAATCTTAAAAAAAATCTAAAGATGAAAATAAAAGTGCAACGCCTTGAAAATATTTTTTCAAGGCGTTTTTTTATTATTTAGATAAACTCTTTTAATGCCGATAGAATATATATAAATATCTAAAATCAGGGATTAAATCTATATAACAGGAGGTGTAATATGAGTTCAGGAAGCATTACAAGTCTAGGTGTCGGTTCTGGTCTTGAGCTGCAAAGTATGCTTGAGCAGTTAAAAGCTGTGGATCAAAAACCTATAGATACCAAAAAAACAAAACAGACAGAACTTGGTCAAAAGGTTGAGGAGTTTAACTCAATCAAATCTTCTCTTTTGTCAATAAGGACAAAATCTCTTGATCTATCTTTAGGATCAAACTTTATTGAGAAAAAAGCCACTGTATCTGGAACATCTATTAATGCTACATCTGTTTCAGGTGCAAGAGAAGTTTCTCACAGTGTCAATGTTACATCGCTTGCTACAAGCAGCACTTGGAGTTCTGATGGAGTTTCAAGTAAAACCGCATCAATTGCCGCTACAGATGGCACATTTTCTTACAAACTTGGACAGACTGGAAGTACAATCTCAGTTGATATAAGCTCTGGAACTACCCTTCAAGGGCTTGTTGACAAGATAAATAGTGATAAATCAAATCCAGGGGTCATTGCAACAATTGCTGATACAGGTTTTGGAGATAATCCATACAAATTAGTTATCTCAAGCAAAAAGAGTGGGGAGGAGAACAGGATAACCATTGGCAGTCAATTGACAGGGCTTAAATTAACAGAGACTAACGGTGCTGGACATCTGCCGCCTTCAAGTGATAGTGCAGTCAACATAAGCGATACAGAACCTATTGATATTTCAGCAGCAAATGCAAATAACGAAATAGTATTTCGAGAGAGACTTGCAAATGGTGAACTTGGGGCTGAACGCAAGGCAACTATTGCAGATGGTAATTATACCAATGGAGATGATCTTGCTGCTGCTATCAAATCTGCAATGGAGTCTGCATCAACAAACGGAACAAAATTTTCTGTTCTCTTTGACACAAATACAAAAAAACTCACCGTAAAAGAAGATGGATCAAATTTGCATGAGCTTCAAATGGAATGGGGTAAGAGCAGTGCGGCATCATCACTTGGATTTGACTCAGAAACAGACATTTACAAACCTTACGACTCAATACTCAATGCACGTTTTACAGTTGATGGTATTGATTATCAAAGACAATCTAATAATGCCATAACAGATGTTGTGTCTGGTATAAGCCTTGATCTTAAAGATAGTGGATCATCATCTTTTAAAGTAGATTCTGATTTTGAGAAAGTTCAGAAAAGCTTAGAGGATATAATATCTACTTTTAACACTCTTGCTGCAGATATGTCATCAAAAAGTAAATATGATATAAGTACAGGTGAAAAAGGGATACTATTTGGTGAAACCGCTGTGTTGCGTATTGATGATGAACTAAAAAGTGTTCTAGGTCAAAAGATAGATACAGGAGGCTCTATAACAAGCCTCTATGATCTTGGACTTGAGGTAGAAGAAGATGGAACGCTGTCAATTAATACCACAACATTGCAAAGCGTATTCTCTTCTAACTCAGAAGATGTAATAAAATTCTTCACTGGTAATTCAGAAAAAGGGGTAGATGGCTTAGGTGATATTCTTTATGATAAAATTAATAAATACACTAATGCAAATGGTCTTATGACAACTGAGATAGAGACTGCCCAAACTCGTATAAACAAAATGGATATTGAAATTGAAGAAGATACAAAACGTCTTGATCAACGATACGAATCATTGACCAAACAGTTCGTAAAATTAGATTCTTATATTAGTCAGATGAAATCACAGGGAAGTTTTCTTGAGCAGATGTTTAGTGTCAATAATAGTGACGATAATTAATCTCCTGCAAAATACATTTTACATTCATAAACTTGATGGATCAATTCAAGTTTTGCGGGAAATCTAATTAATAAAATTGGACTAATTGTAGAGTGAATAAACATTTTATAATGAACAGATAAAATTTTTACAAAAACTGCGGAGAAAAAGATTATGGAGCATCGTGAGCTGAAGAGATATTTTATGGAGTTTAAAGCTATTCAGGATATACAAATAGCAACATTTGATATTATTCATAATGGTTCTAATGATAAGATTAGCTATAACCAAAATATTAGGTCTATTAGCTCTAACTCAAATATAAGTGAGCTTGATTTAGATAAGATGCTCTTTGAAAGAAATAGAGCTTTTGAGAATTTAAGAAGTGCTATCTCCCTTGTTTCTCAATCTGTTCTTAAGAGGTTCAAAAATGATGCTGACGATATAATTTATAAAGACACTCTTTTTATGAAAAAACTTGAAGAGCAGAAAAACGAGATTTTGAAAAAGATAAACCAAAGTGCAAAAGGTAAACAACTCCTAAAAGGATACATGATAGCACCTAAAAAATCTTTGCGTTTTATGAATAATAAAATTTAATAAATATCCACAAAATGCCGAAGAGTTATCTAAAAAACAGACAAATAGGCAATACTATCTATAGTGGCACTTTAATTATATAGGTGGCGTAGAAAATAGAATTTGATTTACCTTTTATAACAAATTTAATATATAAAATTTTTTGGAGGCTTAGAAAATGAAAACAACCGTTGGTATGCAAAAATACATGAATAATCACTATGAAGGTATGACTCCTGAGCAGCTTATTCTGATGCTTTACAAAGGGGCTATTTTCCGTCTTCAACTCGTAAAACAGGGAATTGAAGAGAAGAATATACAAAAAAGAGGGGAAAATTTGAGCAAAGTAATTGCCATAATTGCTGAATTAAGTGCCTCAATAAACCCTGAGATGACTGATGAAAGCACTAATTTTTTAAGGGGTTTATATAGTGCAATACTTATGGAGTTACCCAAAGTATCTATTACAAATGACATTGAGATCGTTAATAGAACTGAAAGATATTTGTTAAAACTGAAAGATATTTGGGAAACTGATGTTATGGGAAAAAAGGCTACATCTACACAACAACAAAATTTACAAAAAGTAACTCCAACACCAGAGCAGAGAAAATCTTTTCTTGGAATGCTCACTGGTAAGAGTAGTAGTAATTACGGTGCGGGCTATCAGACTAAAATACACGCTTTTGCAGTATAAAATATTTGTTTTATGTAAAAAAATGTTGACAATAACAGGTAAAAACTACAATTGTGGATAGCAATTTATTATATGGCTTATTTCTAATTTATTGTCAGAGACAATAGATATTTCCCAATAGTATATAAATCCAACAGTATAATAATATAAATGAAGATCAAGGAGGATATCATGAATATTAATTCAATAAAAACTGGCGACCCAATGGATATGCTCTCTCCATTACGCTCTGTAAAACAAACTCAAGAGAAAGCAGAGACAGTAAAAACAACAAAGATTGACAATCAGCCCGCAGGAGCTGATACAGAAACTCAACTTAAAACAGAACAGGGAAAACAGCTTAAAAACGATACAAAGTTGCAAGGCAAAGAGAAAGAGGAAGATAAAAAACAGACAACCATGAAAGAGAAAGATGCTCAAAAAATGGTTGATGAGCTTAATGATTACATGGATGAACTTCAGACAAGTCTTGGTTTTTCAGTTACTAAAGACCCAGAAAATCAAATTATTTTTCAGATTAAAGATAGAACTACAAATGAAGTAATAAGGCAGATTCCTACTGAAGAGATACAAAAAATAAAAGAAAAGATGAATGAGTTGACAGGATTACTTCTTGATCAACATGTATAGTAGAGCCATGTCAGATACAGTAAGCGTAATCATTCCAACATTTAATAGAGAATGGTCTGTTGTAGATGCTTTAAAATCAGTTTATGAGCAAGATTACCCTTCAGAAATTGAGATTATCGTTGTTGATGATGGATCAACTGACAATACATTTGAGCTTTTAAAACAATTTATCAGAGATACAATATTCTCAAAAAACGAAGATCATGTCTCTGAAAACGAGTCTCTACCTTACAAAAATACTCTATTATCTAAAAAAAATATTAAAATTATTAGACAGACTAATAAAGGGGTTAGTGCAGCTCGCAATCTTGGTATCAAAGAGAGTAAAGGTGATTTTATAGCCTTTTTAGATTCAGATGATCTCTGGTTACCTAATAAACTTTCATGCCAGATGGATTTTTTTCGTCAAAACCCTGATGCCATGATATGCCAGACCGAAGAGATATGGATAAGAAATGGTAAGCGTGTAAATCCAAAAAATAGACATAAAAAATTATCAGGCATGATATTTGAGCCTTCACTCCATCTATGTCTTGTTAGCCCATCAGCAGTTATGATGAGACGTCAATTTTTTGATATTAAAGGCTTTTTTGATGAAACTCTTATTGCCTGTGAAGATTATGATTTATGGCTTAGAACCTCTATAGATATTCCTATATGGCTTGTCGATAAACCGTGTATTATTAAGAAGGGTGGACATGCTGATCAACTTTCGTCAAACCACTCGCTTGATAAGTATAGAATCAAATCAATACAAAATTTGCTCAACTCTCCTAATATTGTTTTAAGCGATATGCAAAAAAGAGCTGCCATTGATGTGCTTAAAGAAAAATGTGCAATATACAAGCAAGGTTGTCTTAAGAGAGGAAAAACAGTAGATAAAGAATATTGTGTTGAAAATTTCTGAGCCAAAACTCTTGAGAATTGTCTAATTATTGCATCTTAAGACAACGCAACAATATTGAAAATTAGATCAATATTGTTTGTATCCTCTTTTTTAGAATCAAACATCTTTTCATTATTAGTTTCATATATTCTGCATCTTGATAAATTTTGTGTAAGAACCAACTTTGCCTTTTTCCCCGCCACATAAGTCCCTGACATCATCTTGGAGTTCACATTTATCTCTGCTTTTGGTTCGTTTTTTACGGCAAGCTCTTTAACACCTCTCTTTTTTAACTCTATCGCATTAATCTCATTTTCAATAGCTTCAACTCTACGCTGCTTTATAAGTATCTGCTCGGCAATTGGAGCTTGACGTTCAAATGCTTCATTAATAGTCTTTTCTGCTATCTCTGCCTTCTCTTTTAGCTCCTTTACAACCTTCATCATCTTTTGTACCTGCATAATATCTTCAGATGCCTCTATTGTGGGCAGCTGTTTTTCAATTTCTCTTAAATCTATCTGTGCACGATCTTGAACGTATAGAGCGTCAGAAATCTTAATATGCAATATTTTTTCTTCAGATTCAAAGTCAGCTATATCTTTTTTGATAGCTTTTATCTCATCTGATTTTTTCTTAATTCTCATATCTAACTCAGACAGCATCATCTCAATTATTCCTTCAGCTCCAATTTGAAATTTTGACGGAGATGCTTTTTGAGTGCCAACCCGCCCAGCAACAACTCCACTTCGAGCATTGATAAGTGAGGAGGTAATAAGACCATTTTTGTTAAGACACCGTCCACCAATAAATAACTCAGAATCAATAATCTCTTTTTGAACAACTATATTGCCAAGTGCTTTGATTTTTGAATTATTAATGTATTCAGCGTAAACATTGCCTCTAACCGTGATAGTATGAGCGTCAATAATTCCATGAGATACATGGAGATCGCCTGTAAGAGAAATCTTAGCTCCTTGAACCGATTGTGTAGAGAGGCTTGCACATTTTATATTACAGCCAGACTTTACAACACCATCAACAGTTACATCTCCATTGAAGTTTATATCACCTGTATCACCATTAACATCTCCTCTTATATGCAGTTTAGGAAAATGCTCTTTATTCATGCTATATCATCCTGTCAATCTCTTTACATATTTCATCTAAACGAGCCGCAGAGACTTTTATTGCTGTCTTAAGCTCTTGAGCAAAAATAGAGACTTTATATTCCTCGATCATCCAAAAGAGGTTATCAATAGCTTGAATCTTCTCTTTTGAACATTGAGATTCTAACTTATTGATTGTTTTCAACCTATCTGGCCGTTTATTATATCTATAGCTTTCCAGATAATTATTTTGCCTCTCCCCAGCCCTCCCCAAGGGGAGGGAGTAATTATTATCCCCCTCTCCATTGGGGAGGGGGACGGGGGTGGAGCTAATAGAAGATAGTTTATAAGATTTAAAAAAATCCACATACTTTGCAACTTCTGACCACCGTTTTTGATCTCGAACAGGATCAACAAAAGCTCTCTCTGCCCTAACTCTTATTGCTGAAATATATCTTTTTAGTTCAGGTATCTTATTGTATGGATATATTTTAAGAAAATTAGGTGGAACAAGCTCTTGAAGGTTTTGCTGTAAAATTCTCATAAGATTAAACAAAATTTTACGATCCATATTTTTTAGAGTGATATTTTGCAAAATAGTCTCTGTTGCTCGATACTCTTCACAAATTTCTGTAACTCTTGAGATAAGCTCCTGCCCAGTTGAGTATATTTTAGGAAGAGTCAAAGAAGCATGTGCCTCAAAATCTTCTTTTGTTCTTATCTCATAACAGAAAAGATGTTTTGTAATACAGTCATACAAAGCTTCATTCAATAGGTCAATACCCCCGAAAAATGTGGAGTATCCTTTAAGCCTTGCAGCACCTTTTATATCTTTTTTAAGAGCATTCATATCATTTTCATAACAGATATAAAATAAAGCTCTAATTCCCTCTTTGTGAGACTCTTCTGCCTGTTGAGCTGTTGTAAAAAGCCTTAAAGAGACTCTACTATCTGGCATATTATTCGAGGGTTCATAAGTAAGTGCTGGGAATAGTTCAAATGATATTTTATTTATATTATCACCAAAATCTAACCTGATTGATTTTGGAATAGATTTTTTGTTTGTTAAATTAGCAATTGCTTTAATGTTCATTGAAGTTGACTTAACGTTCGTTGGGATTAAATCAATTTTCTTTGAGATTGAATCAATGTTTTTTGAAGATAATTCAATGTTTGTTGAGTCTGAAATTGATTTGAGCTTTAAAGAGTTTAAGAAATCCCAAGATGTTATATTTTCTATCTCCAATTGCCTTTTTGCCGTTTCAAGGCTTTTATCATACAAGCTATTTTGAATTTCATAATTAGAAGATTCAAGATACTCTTGAAGAGTTTTTAAATCCCTTGATGCAAAAATCTCTTTATCATCTTCATCTCTTATAGAAATTCTCATTTTAAGATGAGCCTCAATACCCTGATCAGACCATGCAGAAGGCGGAATATCAGCATTAAACCGCTCTTTTACAAAAGAGCTTAACTCATAAAAGAGAGATTTTCCTCTGTTTTGAATCTCATTTGCAATAATGTCAGCTTTTTCAGATGCTGGCAGAAGTTTTACTCTGTGTGATTTTGGAAGATTTTTGATAAGTGCCATTATCTTTTCTCGAAAAAGCCCGGAAACTAACCAATCAATTGAAGATGCTGCACTTATATTAGCATTAGAATTACCAAACGATAGAAGATGACCGGCAGAGAAAGCAGGCACTTTAACTGTTACCCCGTCAGTTTCAGAGTTAGGATTAAAATTATACTCTAAGTGAAAATCTAAATTTCCTATTCTAATTTTATCTGGAAAACCTGAAAGATGCTCTTTATCAACCTCTTTTTGCTGCAAATCTTCCAAAGTCATTTTTAAAAAAGAGTCATCTTTTCTATCTTTGAGATATTTTGCAAATGTCTTGATGTTGTAAAAATCTCGGTCAAGTCGAGATCGGTAAAATAGATAAATATCTTCATCTGTGATAAGAATATCACGCTTACGGGTCTTCTCTTCAAGTTTTTCAAGCTCATCAATTAATTTTTGATTATGCTGCATAAAGGCAAATTTTATATCAATTTCACCCTGAACAAGGGCATGACGAATAAAAATTTCACCAGCTTCTGAAGGATTTATCTTTCCATAAGCAACTGTTCTTTCAGGCACAATTATAAGTCCAAAAAGTGAGACCTGCTCTTTTGCTGCAACTTCGCCTCGTTTCTTCTCCCAATGAGGTGATGACCATGAGTATGAACATAAATCTTTTCCAAGCTCTTCAAGCCAATCAACGTTAATAGTTGCTGCACTTCTTGCAAATAACTGAGATGTTTCAACATATTCAGATGCAACAATCCAAGTGCCTGCTTTATTAAATATAGATGAGCCGGGAAATATCACAGCTTTTTGACCTTTTGCAGCATGATAGAGGTTTTTCTCTTTTTTATGGGCAATGTTACTAAGATAGCCAGTCAAGATCGATTTATGAAGAGATTCATAAAGCTCTCCACCAATATCAAAACCACTATTTGCCCCGCCCACTTGCCCCCTCCCCGTTTGTAGAGGGGGATTCACATCACGGACTCTACTTTGAGGAGGGCTGGGGAGAGGCTTTGTGCAACATGACTTACCTGTTATTCCATGCTCATTTAGAACAGAAATAATCTGGTTATGAATATCGCTCCACTCTCTCATACGCCTAAAAGATAGGTAGTTATCTTTACAAAATTTTCTGACGCTATTACGGCTTTTTAGACTCTCTTTATCTCCATAACAGCTATTCCAGATATTAATAAGAGATATAAAATCAGAGGCAGGGTCTTTAAAAACTGCATGTTTTTGATCTGCTTGCTGTGCTTTATCTTGAGGTCTTTGTCTTGGATCAGAAATGGATAAAGCTGACGCAATGATCGCAGCCTCTTTAAGACAGCCCCGATCATTTGCTTCAATCAAGATTCGAGAAAGTTTTGGATCAACAGGAATCCGTGCCATAATCTCTCCTTTTTCAGTTAGCACATAACCTCTTGCTGATTTTTTGCGACCTATCTTCTGATTTTTTCCTTTCCCTTCTTCTTCTGTAGGATTTATCTCTTCTATATTTCCTTTGTTAAGATTTATATTTTGACTATTTCTATCATTGAGGTTTTTGTCTAAGCCCAAGGATAGAGATTGCTTTTCAAGCCTAATTGCTCCAAGCTCAATAAGAGTGTCAAATCCATCTTTTATAGATTTTGGCGAAGGCATATCTATAAACGGAAATGATGACACATCACCAAGATTTAGTGAGATCATCCTTAAAATAACTTCAGCAAGGTTGCTTCTTAAAATCTCTGGAGATGTAAATAATGCCCTTGAGTTGTAGTTCTCTTCATCGTAAAGCCTGATACAAATTCCATTTTCAACACGACCACACCTACCTTTTCGCTGATCAGCACTGCTTTTTGATATTTGTGTTACAGGCAAAGCTGTTGTGCGTGTTCTTGGAGAATAGTGGGGGATTCTTGCAACTCCTGTGTCAACTACATATTTAACGCCGGGGATGGTTAAAGATGTTTCAGCTACGTTTGTTGAGACAATAATTTTTCTTCCCACACCTCTTTGAAATATTTTTGCCTGTTCTAAAGCAGATAGGCGTGCATAGAGAGGCAGGACAGTAACACCAACCCAGTTTCTACCACGCAAAAGCTCAATTGTCTCTGTAATATCTTGTTCTGTTGGCATAAATATCAAAATATCGCCATGCCGTGATTCTCTGTTAATTGCCTCAACTGCGTCAACTGCTGCATCAACATAACTTTGTTCATCTTGATCAATGTCATATCTATTTTGGTTTTGTTGATTCTTACTAACAAAGCCTTCTGACAATAATAAACTATCCTGATTTTGTTCAGGATCATAGCTTTGTGGAGGTAGATAACGCACCTCAACAGGATACATTCTGCCTGAAACTTCAATAATTGGTGCATTATTAAATGCGTTAGAGAACTTTTCAGTGTCAATGGTTGCTGATGTTATTATAACTTTAAGATCATTTCTCTTCTTTATAAGGGTTCTTAAAATGCCGAGTGTAAAATCTATATTTAGGCTTCTTTCGTGTGCTTCATCAACAATTATGGTATCATACTCATTTAGAAATGGATCACGCTGTGTCTCAGCAAGCAAAATTCCATCTGTCATAACCTTTATGATTGTGTTTGGATCAGAGGTGTCGTCAAAACGGATTTTATATCCTACAAATTGCTGGTTTGGGGAAGCTTGTTCAGCATTTCCCTCTCTTAGCTCCTCAGCTATTCTTGCAGCCACGTTGATTGCGGCAATTCTTCGAGGCTGTGTGCAGCCAATCTTTTTTCTAATACCTCTGCCTGCTGCAATACAAAATTTTGGAATCTGGGTAGTTTTTCCTGAACCTGTTTCACCAGCAATAATAACAACTCTATTTTTTTTTATAGCCTCAATAATTTCATCTCTTTTTTCTGTAATTGGAAGCTCTGGAATGTAGTTAATTGTTGGTATTTTTATATTTTTTCGATATTTTATTATTTTATTCATAATGTTTTTTAATGGGTTATTTAACTTTATTATAGTTAAGATTTTTGATCTTTATTAAAATTGGTTGACATGACATTGATAATAAGAGAAAAATATATCCCTTGGAATTGTGCGTCATAAAAACTTATAAACTGTATATGCCCAATATGTAAACACATACCATAACATAATATAATATGGAGGAAATTTAAAGAATGGGTGAAGCGGCAATTAAAATTGGAAGAAAACACAAAAGTGTTTTCAAAGACAAGGTTATGGAGCTTCTGCCAAATGGTGGAAACCTAAATGCTTGTCTGACATGCGGTGCATGTGCATCAGGGTGTCCTGCTACTGGTCTTGAAGGAATGGACCCAAGAAAATTCTTGAGAATGGCAGCACTTGGAATGGACGAAGAGATACTTAGCACAAACTGGGTTTGGATGTGTTCCATGTGCCAGAGGTGCATATATGTATGCCCAATGGAGATCAATATTCCTCAGTTGGTATTTCATGCAAGAAAATCGTGGCCCAGAGATAAAAAACCAAGAGGTATCGCTGGTTCTTGTGATCAGGCTTTAAAAAATGACACATGCAGTGCAATGGGTGCAACAGAAGAGGATTTTGAGTTTGTTGTTAATGATGTTCTTGAGGAATACAGAGAAGGACAGCCAGAATTTGCTGAAATGACTGCTGATATAAACAGAGAAGGTGCCTATTATGTTTTAAACCAGAACTCAAGAGAGCCTGTAACAGAGCCAGATGAGATGGTTCCATTATGGAAAATCTTACACCTTGCAGGTGCAGATTGGACATATAGCTCAAAGGGTTTTGCAGCAGAAAACTACTGTATGTTTATGGCAGAAGATGACAACTGGGAGCATATTGTAAGAGTAAAAGCAAAAGCAGTAGATGATTTAGGAGCTAAAGTTTGGCTCAACACTGAGTGAGGGCACGAACTATTTGCAGTCCTGGCAGGACTGAAAAAATTTAAAATTGAACACAAATTTGAGATTAAAAGTATAATCCAACTTTATGCCCAGTGGATAAGAGAAGGAAAACTCAAACCCAGCTCAGAGTGGAATAAAGAGAGAAAAATTAAATTCACAGTTCAAGACCCATGCCAGCTTGTAAGAAAAACCTTAGGTGATCCTGTAGCAGACGATCTTCGTTATGTAGTTAAAGCTGTTGTTGGAGAAGAAAATTTTGTGGATATGACACCAAATAAATCTAATAACTTCTGCTGCGGCGGCGGCGGCGGTTTTCTCCAATCAGGTTTTCCAGAGGCAAGAAGAGCTTATGGGCAGACAAAGGCAAATCAGATACTTGCAACAAAAGCGGAATACTGCATCACTCCATGCCACAACTGTCATGCACAGGTGCATGATTTAAGTGATGTTCATGGTCATGCATGGCAGACAGTTCATCTTTGGACACTTCTTTGTCTATCTCTTGGTATTCTTGGTCCAAAAGAGAGAGCATATCTTGGTGATGATCTTATTGATGTTGATGTCTTCCACCCTGAAATGGCAGATGAATAATAAAATATTCAATAATTTAAGATTATTAGCAAATTTATAATATTTAAGAATTAAAAAATAGGTTAGATACTATCTAATTTTTATTGATTTACAAAAATCCCGTTACAGACTATGTTTCTGTAACGGGATTTTTTTTAAATTTTGACCAGATATAGATATAGCTTTCCAGATAATTATTTTGCCCCTCCCCAGCCCTCCCCAAGGGGAGGGAGTATTTATTCCCCTCTCCATTGGGGAGGGGGTGGGGCAATAGGAATTGCCAATTTATTTATCTGGAATACTATAGGTAGAAATCAAGGGTTATATTGTATAACAATATTGGGGTGCAATTATGGATAATAATGGAACTTTAACAACTATTAAATCAGATTTAAAAGAGATAAGGGCTATAAACGCTAATCTACAAGCTACTAAAGCTGATCTGACCATTATCGGTGCTGGAATGGCTGGATTATCAGCCGCTCTTTTTGCAACTAATCGAGGGATTTCAACAGTCATTACAGGCAAAAGAAGCTCAATGAATTTTGCTACAGGTCTTATGGATTTAATGGGAGTTCACCCCTCAGGTGTTGAGAGGGATAACCCTTGGAAAGCTATTGAGGCAATAAGAAACGATATTCCAAAACACCCATACGCTTTTGTAAAAGACGAATATATAAAAGAGAGTCTTTTAGAGATGGTTCAATTTTTAAAAGCTCAGAGGCTCTTCTATAGAGCTAATGGAGAGAATGTCAATGTCATAACCTCTCTTGGCACTGTAAAAAAGAGTTATTTAATACCTGAATCAATGTGGAAAGGCGTAGCAGCTTTTGAACAAAAAGCCCCATCACTAATTATAGATTTTGCTGGAATGAAGATTTACAGTGCAAAACAGATTGTCTCTACACTTTCTGGCAGTTGGAATAAACTTCAATCTGTTAGAATAGATTTTCCGGGTATGGAACAACTTGAAGAGGTCTATCCAGAGCATATTGCAAGAGCTTTAGATATTGAAGCTAATAGGATAAAACTTGCAAATGTTGTAAAACCTATTCTTGAGAGAGGATTCATAAATGTAGAATCACCTTATGATCAATCTACTCAATCTTCTAATTGCAAGAACTCTTTTAATAATGGTAGTAGTAATAACTATGGAGAGACTAAATTTGAGTATATAGGATTTCCCGCCCTAATTGGTATGTACAGAGCAGATAAAGCTATCAAACATTTAGAGGAACTTCTTGGAATTTCAATTTTTGAGATTCCAACACCTCCAGTTTCTGTTCCAGGAATAAGGTTACATGAAGCACTTACACAGGGACTTTTAAAAAACAGCAACCTAATTTATGAGCCAGAGATGGTTGAAAGCGTTCAGCGTCTTGAAGATGGGACATTTAGAATTAAAATAGCAAACAGCATGGCAGAAGATGAGACCTACCACACTTTCAACTCAAATGAAAATAAAGATGACACCATAAAAGATGCTGCTCAAAATAGCAAAAAGATAATATACACAAGTGCTATTATTCTTGCTACTGGTCGTTTTATGGGAAAAGGTCTTACAGCAAAGAGAACTGGTATTAAAGAGTCTTTGTTAAATCTTCCAGTTACTCAGCCAGAAGAGAGAGAAAATTGGCATCATAAAGATTTATTTAATCTACAAGGACACCATATAAACAGGGCTGGCATTGAAATTGACAATATGATGCGTCCTTTATCTAACATTGGAGAACCATTTGCAAAGAATATATTTGCTGCTGGTTCAATTCTTGCCCACAGTGATTGGACAAGAATGAAGTGCGGATCAGGAGTTGCTATTGCAACTGCATTTGCTGCTGTAAAATCGTTGCAGAATCTTCTTTAAAGAGTTAAAGAGTTAAGAGATGAATCGTAAACTTTACTTAGATGCAGCCAACAAAACAGCTCATTGCCAAGCTGCTGCAAAATAGCTGCAAAATAAATTATGTTCAGGAGAATTAAAAATGGTAGAGATGTTTGAAGAGAATCAAGAGAGTAGCGAAAAAGAAGAGAATTTTGCAGACCTTTTAGATTCTTATGATGTAGGAGATAGTAACGATATAAGGCAGGGAGATAAGATCGAAGGCACTATTATATCTATTGGTAAGAGCAATGTCTATGTTAGTACAGGCTCAAAGAGTGATGGTGTTGTTGAAAAAGCAGAGCTTATCAATGAAAATGGAGAGTTTCTTTATAAAGTTGGCGATAAGTTAAGCCTTTATGTGGTCTCTTTAAATGAGAGCGAAGTGATACTTTCCAAAGCTCTTTCAGGTTCTGGATATGCAGCTATGCTTGAAGATGCCTCTTTGAATCACACCCCAGTTGAAGGAAAGGTGTCAGGTATTATCAAAGGTGGATTTAGTGTTGATATTATGGGCAAAAGAGCATTTTGCCCAGTAAGCCAAATTGATGTGAAGTATGTGGAAAACCAGGAAGAGTATCTTGGCAAAACACTAAGTTTTCTTATCACACGTTTTGCTGAAGGTGGTAAAAATATTGTAGTCTCAAGAAGAGACCTTATGAATCGCGATATACAAGAGAGCAGAGAAAATTATCTTAACACCATTTCTGAGGGTGATATTGTTAAAGGCAAGGTTACTAAAATAATGCCTTATGGTGCTTTTATTGAACTTGCTCCGGGTGTTGAGGGAATGGTTCATATATCTGAACTTAGCTGGTCAAGAGTTGAAAAAACCAATGAAGCGTTGGTGCAAGATGAGCTTGTTAGTGTAAAGATACTCAAGATTGAGAAAAAAGATGGGCAAAATAAAGATAATAGACAAAATAAAGAGAACTCTTCTGCTCCTAAAATTTCACTATCCATAAGGCAGACCACACAAAATCCGTGGGAGCGTGCAGAAGAGACATTCTCAGCAGGGCAGCAGCTTACAGGAAAAGTTGTAAGGCTTGCCCCGTTTGGTGCTTTTATTGAGATTGCACCGGGTGTTGATGGGCTTGTTCATTTAAGTGAAATGAGCCATACAAAACGTGTCTTAAAAGCTGATGATGTGCTTAAGCAAGGAGAGATGGTTCAGGTAGTTGTTAAAGATGTTGATCTTAAAAATAAGAGAATATCGTTAAGTATAAAAGATACACATGGTGATCCTTGGAGTGGTGCCCAGTTAAAATATCCTGCTGGGAAAGTTGTTCAAGGAAAAGTTGAAAAAAGAGAAAAATTTGGTCTGTTTATCAATCTTGAAGCGGGTATTACCGGTCTTCTTCCAAATTCTGTCATAGCAAAATCTTCAGAACCTTCAAACTACGACAAGCTAAAACCCGGAGATATGGTTAATGTTATGGTCTCTGAGATAAATGAAGAGAGTAGAAGAGTTAGCCTTGCACCACCTGATGCTAAAGAGAGTAATGATTGGAAACAGTTTGCGGAGAATGAAAATAAGAGTCAGAGTATTGGAAGTATGGGTGCATTACTTATGGAAGCTATGAATAAAAAATAGATATAGTTCTAAGTTTCAAAACATTTTTTTATTTCAGGGCTGTAAAAAAAAAGTTGGTAGTCCTGAATTTAGATGATGATAATTTTTTTGCTGTCTGAATCAGGATGCTCAGGATTACTGGATATTGAGGATAGGTTATCATGCTTTATCCTTTTATCTTGGGTATCCTGATTCAGATTGTGGAATTTTTAAAAAACATCATCTTGTTGCAGGACTACCAAAGAATTAATCAAGAAGACCTCCGCCTCTTCTTCCTCTTGAAAAGCTCCTTCCTATAAACCACCCTGCTATTAAAACACCAGCTCCCGCACAAAACCATTTGATCATTGCTGTCTTTAGGATATCATCATCAGGTATAGCCACAATATCTTTCATATCTTGTGTTGATAGAAGAGAAGATTCTTCATTTTCAGAATCTTCATTTTTGGAACTAACTTCATTTTTTTGAAAGCTGCTTTCATCTTCTTTAAAGCTACTTTGTTCAACTGTTATCTTGCTTTGATCCGATTTTAAACTACGCAACTGAGCTTCAAGAAGTCTATTTTTTTCAAGCTGGGTGTTTAAAGTAGCTTCAAGGGATTTTATTTTGCTTAAACATTCTGATGCTTTAATATTTTCTGAATTGTTTATTAAAGGAGTAGTCTGGCTTAGCGATTCAACACCTTGACCCGCAGTCTGACTTTTTTCAACATTAGGCTCTTTACCCTCAAGTTGTGCAATTCTTTTGTTTAACTGTTCGATAATCAACGCTTTAGGCAGCTCTTTTGTAATATATTGACTCTCAACCCAACCTAAGTCGCCTTCTTCTGTTTTTACTTTCAAAAATCTCTCTGTAGTCTCAACTATCTCAACTGGCATATTGCTTCTCAATGTTTTGATGGTGTTGTATTGTCTGCCAGGTCCCTCTTTAAGGCTTAAAATAAGCATATCAGAGACATATCCTGTCTCTGCAAATGAGGAAGTAATTGCTGTCAATGATGTTAATGCGAAGCATATTAAAGTTGACAATATATAAATAACGTAGTGTTTCTGGGTTGTTTTCATTGTTATTTTCCTATCTTGTTATGATTCAATGAACCGATCTCTATTTATCAAAGCACAATAGTAGAGGCGGTTAACCAATTTGCCAGCTATTTGCCTCTGAGTTCTATATTTAATACATAAATAACATCAAATATTTGATTTTTCGCTTTAATAACAGCCCTTCAAAAAATTTACAATACCAAAAAAGACCTTGCAAAGCTCTTTAAGTAAGTGTATCACACCTGCCATGATGAAACTTTTACACGAACGCGAAGAAATTATAAAATACTCACTTAAAATGGTCAAATCAGCTCTTACAACAGGCTCTGGTGGAAACTTGAGTATCTTTAATAGAAGTGAAGGGTTAATTGCTATAACACCAAGTGGAATTGAATACCACGAGCTTACCCCTAACGATATTATTTTACTGGATATTGATGGAAATATTATTTCACCTTCTAACTCTACACTTTTAAACTCTAACTTGCAGATTGCAAATTTTAACCTAAAACCCTCAAGCGAAGTGGGGTTTCACCTTGCTCTTTATCGTAAAAGATCAGATATAAATGCTGTGGTTCACACTCACTCGCCTTATGCTACAACGTTTGCCTGCCTTAATAGAGAGATTATGCCTGTTCACTATCTTGTGGCTTTTGCAGGCAAAAAAGTGCCTCTTACCCCCTATGCCACATTTGGGACAAAAGAGCTTGCAGACAACATAGCTTCTACGATTGGTGATTACAATGCCACCCTTCTTGCCAATCATGGTTTAGTAGCAGTTGGCAAAAATATGCAACATGCCTTTAACATTGCCGAAGAGATTGAGTTTGTAGCAAGAATCTGTTATCAAACAGAGTGTATAGGGAAACCTATTATCCTTTCTGATGATGAGATGGATAGAGTTATTGAGAAGTTCAAGGATTATGGTTCAAGAGAGAAGATAGATTTGGTAAAATGACACTTTATTAAATCTCACAAAGTTAAGATTATTGTAGTTAGGAAAAAAATATGTTCAAGGATAAATATTGCAACTTAGCTATTAAAAATATCTACAATGGTCTTGTTGAAGGGCTTTCAAACTTTTCTCAGCCAAGTAGAGTAGCATTGATATATTCTCTTTATCCCTCTGATCAACTACGTATTTACGATCCTAATAAGCTCCTTAAAGGTCATGAACTAAGACTTAAAGAGATATATCTTGATGATGATTCGTGGAAAGAGAGTTTAGTTAATAATATAAAAAATCAACCTCAAGGACACTTCATTACCCATGGAACTCTTCAGCTTGCTGGCACTATATCTTTTGGAGGCAGTTCAAGCTCATTTTTTTACCAAATGTGGTTTACAGACCACCACCCTAATATGTGTTCAATCTCACCTACAGAACGATGGCTTGAACATGCAGGTTGGTTGATGTCTCAGAATTTTTCACAGGAGAATATGTCTATGGAGAATTCAGGATACGTTCTGCAAAGCTACTCTATTAATGCTATTGAAGATTATATTGTTGATGTTAGAAACAAAATACTTGGCATTGATTCAAAGATGTTGATTAGACCAATACTTGATATGATTCTTAGACTCTCTAAAACAAAAGAAGAGGGCTATTGGCCCAGAGGACGTCTTGTTTTTGTTGATCCAGAGTTTTTGCCAGAACTTCATTTTCTTGCAAAGATTCATAGGCTAGAACGCCCATTTACAAGCAATATCAAGCATGTAAGAAAGTTGATGCTTGCTGTAGAGTATTCTAATAGAATATTGGTATCTGACGCTAAAAGAATCATTGGGATATCTGATTCTCCTGTCCCAGATTATGCGGTTTCTGCATTTTTCAATGGAGATTACGGATTTGTTGAGCTTGCTGGACAACCGATATGCAGCTTTTTTGATGGGGCATTTCACTCTACAACAAGGCGGGCAAAACTTGTTGAGCTTGAGGAGCTGTTATTAGATTGCAGCAATGATACATTGACCTGCACAGAGCTTTTTCAAGTTGTCTCAAAACTTGTCCACACTGCACAAAACAAACGACATGGAGCGACTCTTGTATTAAATATCACTGATAATCCAGTAGTATTGTCAGGACACATACTTGAACCACCGCTTGATTTGCGTAGAGAGGAGTATTTTAATCTTGCCTCTTCTTTAATTAAAATTGACGGAGCATTGCATATTATGCCTAACTGCGATCTTATAGGGTTTGGCTGCCTTTTAGATGGTAAATCTATACCATCTGAAAATATAGGCAGAGGTGCAAGGTACAATTCAGCTCTAAGATTTACAGCAGAACATGAAGATGTAATTGTAGTTGTTGTATCGTCAGACAGACCTGTTTCTATTATTTATCGTGGCATAGAGATAACTAACAGATATGACTCTGATCCTATTAAAGAGTATCTATACCAACCAGAAACACTTAAAGAGTATTTGAATATAAAGGATTATTAAAATGACACACCATCAAGAACATCACCATTCACACAGTTCACATAGCCATTCGCATCACCATTCAGATGGTTTAGATAGCCAAAGCCACGCTCATGACCACTCACACGGCTCATGTAAACACTCTCATAACAATTCTCATGGCTCAGATAGCCATTCGCACCACCATCACTCAGAAGAAGAGCTATCTTTGGCTCAAAAGTTTTCCATGCTACTTAAACACTGGATTGACCACAACAATAGCCATAAGGAGAGCTATATTTCATGGGCTAATAAAGTTGATTCTGACAAGTCAGAATCAACCAATCTTTCAGAGGCTGCTAAACTCCTAAGGCAGACAGCAGAACTATCTGACAAAATAACTGAACATCTTGAAAATGCACTAAAATCTATAAAAGGTTGAACCTGTTTAGATTTGACAGCTTTTTAAAAGTTGTCAAATCTATTTTTAGTTGTTCTCACACTTAATAGTGCTGTTTGATAATTTAGGAACAATATATGGATAAAGCTGAGACATAAGCATTCCCGTCATCATAACTACGCAGCCCAACAAAGAGCGTCCAGATAAGATTTCACCCAATATTATCCAACCACCAATTGCGGCTATTACAGATTCAAGACTTAACAAAATTGAAGCGTGTGCAGGGTGGCTGGTCTTTTGACCATAAATTTGGAGAGAGTAGGCTATTCCAACAGAAAAAAAGCCGCCGTAAAGAATAGGCAAAGCCGCCATCTTTATCCCTTCAAATGTTATTGTCTCAACTATTAATGCAGCAAGAATGCTTAAAGCAGAGCATACCATTGATTGAATAAATGAGAGAGTCAAAGTATCCATACGTGTTCCAAGTTTTCCAACAAGATGAACATGTACAGCAAAACAAAATGCTCCAGCAAGCTCAAGAAGGTCGCCGTAACTAATTGTCATAGATTCAGTTACACTTAGAAGATAAAGCCCAATAGTTGCTAAGATAGCACCAATCCATGTTCCAGCACTTGTCTTATCTTTCCATAAAAGCCCCATTAGCGGCACAATAACCACATAAAGCCCAGTTATAAAACCAGCTTTACCAGCAGTGGTATAAACAAGACCTACCTGCTGAAGAGAAGCTCCAGCAAACAGAGCAATACCTGCAAATATTCCGCCTTTTAAGTTTGACTTAATATTATCATAGTTATCAGCTCTATCTTTTTTTAATGCTCTTTTGCTAAGAGCATTTTTACACAAATCATCTTCTATTTTTTCTGTTTTCTTGCCGCCTCCTTTTTTAGTAATTATGATAAGTGGAAGCAATGAAAATGCACCAAGTGCAAAGCGGATTCCGTTAAAAGTATAAGGACCAACATGATCCATTCCCATTCTTTGAGCAACAAATGCAAGCCCCCAGATTGTTGCAACAAATAGCAAAATAAAGTCAGATTTCAGAGTTCTCAAAAGTGTTACTCCTTGTTTGTATTATGTATCATAATATGCTGATTTTTACAGCCCCCAAATAAATTTCAGGGCTAAGATAAAAGAAGTTGGCTAAAGCCGACTATAATAACAGTCCACTTTAGTGGACTTTATTGTGAGTTAGCCGTGCGATTTATCGCTCGGCTCATTTAACTATTTAAAAAAATTTCATGTTTTTACAAAATCTGCTATGTTTTGGCAATATTTTTTATATTGTGAGTTTTAGCTCATATATGGTATGTCAAAAAATAGAATTGTAGAGATTCATAGAGGTTATATATCTATACATTTCATTTAAAAAGATTAAAAATAATTAGTGGTTAAAACAGAATTGAAAAGGAGAAAAAATAATGGCAGAAAACGCAATTACAAACAATGTTCTTATTGCCCTATCATGCGGCACAGATAACCCAAACAGAAGCACAAGAGCTTTTCATCTTGCAACTGTTGCTCAGAAAATGGGTAAAAATGTTAAAATATTTCTGCTTGATGAGGCAGTATATCTTGCAAGACAAGGTGCTATGGAGCATATAAAAGCAGCTACTGGTGATGTTGCCGATGATTTACTTGCCCATCTTCAAGCTCACGAAGTTCCAATTCTTGTCTGCACACCTTGTGCTAAAGCAAGGTTTATAAAAGAGGAAGACCTTGCTGAAGGTTTTAGACTTGCACTTGCAAGCGAGCTTATTGAGCTATCTTGTAATTCGGCAGTTATAAGCCTTTAAAGTGAGGTGAGGTATGCCAGAAAAAGTATTGATTATAGGTGCTGTAGCACTTGGTCCAAAGGTTGCTTGTAGGTTAAGGCGTATTAATCCTGATATTGATATAACCATGATTGACAGAGATTCGTTAATCTCTTATGGCGGGTGCGGAATCCCTTATTATGTTGGTGGCGATGTTCAAGAGTTAGAGGGGCTTTACTCCACAATTGCCCATGTTAAGCGAGATGTCTCATTTTTTAAAAACGTTAAAGGTTTTAATGTTCTTACAAGAGTGGAAGCTGTTGAAATAAAGAGAAGAGAAAAAAAAGTTGTTGTTCGTTATTTAGATGAGGATAGGGTAGGGGAGCTTGATTATGACAAGTTAGTTATTGGAACAGGAGCAACTCCCATGCGTCCTCCTTTTCAAGGCTCTGATTTGCCAAAGGTGCATGTTGTCTCAAATCTTCACCATGCAAGTGCAATCAAAACTGCTATTTCAAATGGCGAAGTTGAACGGGCTGTGGTAATTGGTGCTGGTGCTATTGGAATTGAGATGGCAGAAGCATTAACAGACCTTTGGGGGGTTGAAACCACAATTGTTGAGATGGCAGATCAGGTTCTTCCGCAGGCACTTGGCAGAGATATGGCAAGAATTGTGGAGAAAAAACTTGAAGATAAAGATGTTAAACTTCTCTTGTCTCAAAAAGTTATTAAAATAAATGGAGATATAGAAAACGGTGCAGAGTCTGTTGAGGTTATTAATCAATTAGATTCTACACCAACTACTTTACCATGCGATATGGTTATTGTTGCTGCTGGTGTCCGTCCAAATTCTGAACTTGCAGTAGGTGCTGGTCTTGCAATTGGCAGAAACAGAGGAATTTTAGTAAATAAATGTATGCAGACCACAGACCCAAATATTTACGCTGGCGGAGATTGTGCAGAGTTTACAAATCTTGTAAGTGGTTTAGATTGTGTTATGCCTTTGGGTTCTCTTGCAAATCGTCAGGGACGCATCATTGCAACTAACATAAATGGTGGTAATGAAAAGTTTACGGGAAGTGTCGGCTCATTTTGCATTAAAGTCTTTGATATTGGAGTTGCAAAAGCAGGATTGACTTTTAATCAGGCTCAAGCTGCTGGTTTTGATCCTGTCTATGCGGTTGTTGCTCAATCAGACAGAGCACATTTTATTCCTGATGCTGATTTTATGTTTATGAAGCTCATTGCAGATAGAAAAACAAGAACTGTGCTTGGTGTAGAGGCAGCAGGTCCTCAAGGCGATGCTGTAAAGGCAAGGGTTGATGCAGTTGCACCTCTTTTGAAGTTTGGAGTTGATGTGAGCGAAATCTGTAATTTAGAGGTTAGCTACTCTCCGCCCTACGCCTCTGCTATGGATATTGTAAATAATGCTGGAAATGCTTTGGACAACACATTGAATGGTAATCTTAAAGCCATTGATACCTTTGAATTTGTTGGGCTGTTAGAACAAGGTAATGTAAAGGTGCTTGATGTTAGAAGCCATATTCAGTCAGCACCGTTTGTTGAAAAATATCCTAAACAGTGGATAAATATTCCTCAAGATGAGCTAAGAGAGAGGTATGCTGAGCTTACTGCGGTGTTAAATGAGCTAAAAGAATCCCCACTATATCTTATCTGTGGAACAGGTCCTCGCTCTTACGAAGCTCAAGTTTTTCTTAACAGCAAAGGAATAGCAAACACAAGAAATGTTCAAGGTGGTTATGGAATGATACTTGCCATTCATCAACCTTTAGTTTAGATAGAATATAAAAATAGCAGTTTTGCGTTTGGTCATTTTAAAATCAATTTATTTAAAAAATGTAGGATAAAATGTAGAAATTGTAGGGTTTAACCATGGTTAAACCCTACTACATATTATGACCTTTCTGGTTATAAATTACATACTTTTAACAAGATTAAACAATAAAGGCTAAAAAAACATGTTTTTTTCATTAATAGAAAAACGCAGAAGTATAAGAAAGTTTAAATCTCTGCCAATAGAAAAGGAAAAGATTGACACAATTATTGAGGCTGCCTTAAGATCGCCGTCTTCAAGAGGCTTTAATCCTTGGCGTTTTATTGTAGTTGATCGCCCCGAACTTCTTGACAGCCTATCTAAGGCAAAACCGCATGGTGCAACGTTTTTAAAAGATGCTCCTCTTGGAATTGTGGTTTGTGGTGATGAGAGTAAAACTGATGTCTGGGTTGAAGATACCTCAATTGCGACTATTTTTATTCAACTTGCGGCTCATTCGCTTGGTCTTGGAAGCTGCTGGATACAGATTAGAAATAGAGAGCATAATCACAATAAGTCAGCAGAGCTATATATAAGAGAAATTCTTAATATCCCAGAGAACTTTAGAGTTGAATCCATGATTGCTATAGGCTATCCTGACGAAAATAAAAATCCACACCCCAAAGAGTCGCTTGAAATGGAAAAAGTGTTTTGGAATGGCTTTGAAAAATAATTTAAATTTTGATAAAAATAGTTATTTCAAATATTTTCAATACTCATAAAATTCAAATATAAGGGAAATTAAACTGGAACTTCAGAAAAGAATTATAACGCTGATTCAGCGAAACGATACAGAGCTTCCGAGTCTGCCTGTTGTGGTCAATAAAATTTTAGATGTTGCTTCAGATGATAGCACTACAATTGACGAGCTTGCAGAGATTATCAGCTATGATCAGGGAATGACCAATAAACTCTTGCGTCTCTCAAACTCTGTTTATTATGGACAAAGAAGCGAGGTTGACAGCGTAAGAAGAGCTATTGCCGTAATAGGATTTGATGAGATTATAGGTATTGCCCTTGGTATGAATGTTCTATCGGCTCTTACTGATAAAGAGTCTGGATTAAGCCTTGATATGAAAGCTCTTTGGATTCACTGTATCGGCTGTGCAACTGCTGCAAAAGAGATTGCTGCAAGAATCCACCCTGAAATTGCGGGAAAAATATTTATTCCGGGACTTTTGCACGATATGGGAAAGGTTATTCTCTCAGTCTATTTTAAAGATGAATACCGTAAAGTTCGTTCTCTTGCAATGGAGCAGCAACAGCCTCTCTTCCGTGTTGAGAGAACAGTTTTTGATCTTGATCATGCGGTTCTGTCTGGTCTTTTAATGAAGCGGTGGCAATTTCCAGATCATATACTCTATCCAAGTCGATACCATCACAACCCTTCTGCCTGCCCATCTGCGTATCGGGAATATGCGTTAATAATTAACCTTGCAAACTATCTTTGCCACAAGGCAAATATTGGGCATAGCGGTAATCCAATGTCAGTTGCTGTAAAAAACTCTACACGTAAAGCAGGTATTAACGAGATTGCTTTAAAACTTATACTCGATCAACTACGTCTCAAGCAGGAACAGATAAAAACTTTCTTTAACATTACAACAGATTAGCCACAGTTATACTCTTTTAATCCTCCATATTAAGAACCCCGATATTATATAAAAAGTTATTTAGTATTTAAGGAAAAAAGATGCCCTACAACAAAATAATGGCAAATATCATAGCTCAGGATATTCTTGACTCAGGAATCAAAATTCCCTCCTTGCCAGCTTCTGCTAAATCTCTTATGGATATGATACAGATGCCTGTAGATAAAATTGAAGTTAACTTGCTTGAAAAACTTATTAAAAACGATCCAGTCCTTTTTGTCCAAATTCTTAAACTTGCCAATTCGTCTTATTATAGCAGAGGTGTTAAAACAACATCATTACGCAGTGCAATAATGCGAATTGGACTTACTGACACTTTACACTCTCTTTATATGTATGTATTTAAAAATACGCTTCCTTCATTTCCTCAGTTAAATGGATTTTCCGATAAAGAGTATTGGGAAGAGGCTTGGGCTTGTGCAGTTGCAAACAGGAGGCTCGGAGACCCAAATCTTCTTGTAAAGTCACTTCCAGGCGAACTCTACATTGCTGGTCTTCTACAAGGAATTGGCAAATTAATTCTTGCCGTTTATAACCCAAGTAGTTTTGAGCAGTGCATAAATATTATCAAAACTACAGGGCAATCTTTAAGTGAGGCTGAATTGGAAATATTTGGAACAACAAACTCTCTTGTGGCTTACAAGATTTTAGAATCATGGAATCTTCCAACCAATATATGTGCTGCTGTTGGATATTGGCAAACACCTGAATCTGTTGAGTCACAATATTTAGAAATTGTTTCACTTACTCAGCTTGCCTGTTCTATTGTAAGAATATCAGGGCTTGTTAGCACCTTTGAATGGACGGAGAGAGCATCTTCAGACCCTTTTCTTACAGACCTTTCAAATATATATATATTGAGAACAGCTACACACCCTCTTGTAACTACAGGAAAGCATTATAAAATTGTTCAAGAAATTGTCTCTATTTTGGAGAAGAATTTAGGTGTTACTGATACTGAGGATTAACTTTTTGATAATAACCACTCTTTAAGCCTTATAAGCCCCTCTTGTGTTGATACAATAGGGTAATATCCTAAATCTTTTTTTGCCCTTGAAATATCAAACCAGTGAGAAGTTGCAAGCTCTTTTGCCATGAATCTCGTCATAGGAGGTTCTTTTTTTATATTAAACAATTTGAATATTGTCTCCGTGATACTTCCCAATCTTTCCGCTGTTTTTAGAGATATTGAACCTCTAACTGGTGGTAAACCAGCAGCATCAAGCATATCATCTACCATTTTCCAAAGTAATACAGGCTCATCTTGACTTATAAAATAGATATTGCCTGAAATAGATGTATCTATTTTCAATTTACCAGAGATTTTTAATTTCTCTTCATTTTTTAATCTGTCATAGATTTTGAAATCATTACTGATTTTAAAAATATCATTTGGTATTGGGCTATGTTGATTAATCTCTTCTTTTAATTTATCTCCAGCAAGAATATGGGCATGGGCGGCATTATCAATATAAATAGTGTCAACTCTGTTTTTTCCAGCTCCTACTCTTTTTAGCCTTTTTGCTCTGGCAATAATTCCCGGCAAAAGGTGGTTATCACCTGGTCCCCAGATAAGATGAGGTCTGAGGATAACAGTCTTTAATCCCCTTGAAGTTGTTGATGTGGCATTGATTATAATTTGTTCTGCCATTGCTTTGGTTTCAGGATAGGGTGCATGATAGAAAGCAGGGTAGGGGACAGACTCATTAACTCCCTCCATGTCATTGCCGTTAAATATAACACTTGGAGAACTTGTATGAACAATGCGGTTTATCCCATTTTTAAGAGCTGCTTTAACAACATTTTCAGTGCCAATTACATTTGCTTCAAAATAATCCTTCCATTTTCCAGAAACACCAGCTTTAGCAGCAACATGAAAAACCATATCTATTCCAATGAAGGCTTTTTCAATAGAATTATAATCTGATATATCTCCTTGAAACTGCTTTACTCCCATTTTGTCTAATTCTGGATAGAAATTTCTAGAAAAACTTGAAACAACATCGCCTCGATCAACAAGCATCTTAACTATAGCTTTACCAAGAAATCCACCACCGCCAGTAACAAGGATTTTATCTTTTTTCATAATAAACAAAAAAACTCCTAACATAACAAAAGTATCTACTAATATTAAAAAGTGAAATAATTTTTTAAAACTATTCAAAAAGCTAACAGACCATAACCTTGTTTTTACCACTTCTTTTAGCAGCATACAATGCAGAATCTGCACGTGAGATTAAAGTATCAATGTTATCCATAATTTTATAAGTTGTAATTCCAAGGCTTAAAGTAACACTACCTACAGTATCAAAAATATAAGATTCAATTTTTATACGTATATCTTTAGCAATGTAAGCTGCATCATCAATATCAGTTTCTAAACAGATCACAATAAATTCTTCTCCACCCCATCTTCCAACTAAATCAGTTTTACGAGTCCTGCTGGCTATTATTTTAGCAACATCAACCAAGATTTTATCACCTGTCAAATGACCATAAGTATCATTAATACATTTAAAATTATCTATATCAGCAAGAATAATAGAGAATTTATTCTTGTATTTTTGAGATTTTAGAATCTCCTTTGTCAAAACCTCATCTATCTTCACACGATTAAAGAGTCCAGTTAGTTTATCAGTTATTGCCAACTTGCTTATCTCAGCACGGCTATCAAGTAATTTTGAGAGAACACCATTAAAAGCTGCTGTTAGGTGTCCAACCTCATCATTTCTAATTAAAGGGAGTGGTTCAAAAGGAATTTTTCCTTGACTCATTTTTTCGGCATGTTTTGCAGCCTTTCTAAGTGGGATTAGTTGGTATCGAAGTCCGATAACCATTAAAAGACAAAAGAGAGGAATTAGTATAGCCATACTTTTTATAATGAAAAGACGCAAGTAACGTATTGGTGCAAATACTTCTTCAGTTGGCATACGTGCTACAAGAAACCAACCAGTGCTGGGAATGGAAGCAATAGCTGCTAACTCTTCAACTCCACCTGCATTTACATCAATACCTACGCCACGAAAACCCTCCACTGCTCTATCATGCTGCTGATGGATTCCTTTATCTGGAGTTGGTTGAAGTGTCATATCCAAATCTGAAGCACTAATTACTAATTTATCGTGCGGTGAAACAAGAACAAGACCTCCTTTATTGCCAACACGAGTTATATATAAATCTTTCATAAAATTTGAGGAACGAAGAGATGAGATTCCAACTATAATCGCATACACTTTTTCATTGCTATCAAACAAAGGTGCTGCCATAGGCAAAACAGGCATTTTTGAGACACGCCCTAAAACTGGACGCCCCATAGCATATTCGCCTTTGATAGCTTTTTGGAAATAATCACGATCTTTAAAAGAGATACCAATGTGAGATGGTAATTGAGGATAATCTGCCAATATCACACCAGAGAGATCAATTACAGCCAATCCTTTAGAGAATAAAGGATTTATCTCATGCCGTTCACCTAACCATTGCCGTAACTCTTTCTCATTATGCAGTAAAGATTGTGGGAATTGCTTTGCTATATTTTTGAGTAATTCACGTCTTTCTAAAATATCGCGATCAATATTATTAGCAACATAATTTGCTATTGTTAATAGTTGAGCAGAAGTTAATTTGGTGATGTCTCTACGCAGGTAAGAGGATAGTAGAAAAATTTGAGTAAAAGAGCTAAGGAGGATAATTGATAGACTCAATAAAATTAGCCGTATTGTAATACTATTTAGCTTAATTCTAAATTTCATCAAATGGATCAAACCCTTTCTTAGGCTTCAACTAATTGGCTCTTTTATTATTGACTTTGATCCTATTTGAGTTTTTGCGTGAATGTTCATAAATATCAATCAATCCTCTTGTCAAACCTTGAGGCATAAAGATCATCACTACCATCAGAATAAGCCCAAAAATTATCATCTCATACTCCTCAAAGCTGTGTAACACTTCAGGTAATAATGTAAGAAGAGAAGAACCCAAAATTGCACCCCAAACGCTTGCCATACCGCCGATAACCACCATTGTAACCATTTTGACAGAGACCATAAAACCAAAAGAGTCAGGGCTTATAAACATAACAAAATGGGCATATAAAAATCCAGCAATTGAGCCAAGTGCTGCACTAAACATAAAAATCTGAAGTTTCAAAAAATGGGTATTAACTCCAACTGCCATTGAGGCATTTTCGCCATCATGGATAGAGCGAAGGGCACGACCCATTCGTGAATTTAATATTCTTCGGCATAAAACAATCGCAACAAAGACAACTGCCCAAACTAAGAAAAAGTAGCTTCTGCCAGCTTCAAACACAATTGAACCCAACTCAAGCATTGGTATTCCAACAAACCCTGATGATCCTCCAGTTACAGAACTCCATTCACGAAAGGTAATGTTTACAATCATGCCAAATCCAAGAGTTCCCATACCAAGATAGTATCCAGATAGTTTTAAGGTAGGAAGCCCAACAATAAATGCAACAAAGATCGCTCCACCAACAGCACAAACTAAGGCTATCCAGGGAGATAGCCCAAACGTTGTAGAGAGAATTGCAGTTGAGTATGCACCAATTCCGTAAAATGCAGCGTGTCCAAGGGAGACCTGTCCAGCATAGCCCATGAGCATATTAAGCCCTAAAGCAAGCAGTGTGTTTATTCCAATAAATGTCATAATCTGGAGATAGTAGGTATTTTCTATCAAAAGACCACAGAGAATGACCGTAATAATAAAGAGAGTATGTTCAATAAATATTCGTTTTTGTTCAGCCACGATAATCACAATTTAAGATTAAAAATAGTTCTATTATTATAATAAAGAGACAAAAATCAGAACCGTTTGGAGATTTTTGCAGAAAAAAGACCACCCGGACAAATATACAAAATTAAAAGAAGTAGAATAAAGGCAATAGCATCTTTAAGCCCTGAAGAGATAAGACCAGCTCCAAGAGATTCCAGCACACCAAGCAAGATTCCACCAGCAAATGCCCCCCAAAGACTACCAAGCCCACCTATCATTGCAGCACAAAAACCTTTAAGTCCAAGCATTGTTCCCATGTCGTAACTGCTCATGGTAATTGGGGCAATAAATATTCCAGCAGCAGCACCAGTTCCAGTGCTGATAATAAAGGCAAGGACTCCCATAGTTTCTGATGGAATCCCAGAAAGCCATGCAGCTTTTTTATTCACAGCACAGGCAACCATTGCCTTACCAGTTAGAGTCTGCTTGAAAAAGAGATGGATAGCACCAGCAAGAATAAATGCAGCAACAACAATAAAAAGGCTTTGAGGAACTAAAGCTGCTCCTGCAATCTCAATTGAGTCGTGAGAAGAGAATGGAGGAACGCTGAATGGGTCTTTTCCCCAAATTATCATGGCAACACCACGCAACAAAATTGATGCTCCAACAGTAATAATGACAAGTGTTATTGGTTGATGTTTTTTTGCAGTTCTTATGGCAAGCCGTTCAAAGAGCATTCCCATAAAGGCAACGGCTGCCACAGTCAAGACAAATGCTAAAGGAAGAGGTAATGCTAAATGCACCCATATAGTAACAATTCCCATAGCTCCTAACATTACAAATTCGCCATGAGAGAAGTTAATAAGTTCGGTTGAGCTATAAAGCATTGAAAGCCCTACAGCAATAACAGCGTAGATAGAGCCTGTTGTGATGCCAGAAAAAAGATATTGAATTATCTCTTGCATTAATTATACCTTAACATAATCTACAATTTAGGAGTTGTAATATTAAAAATTTGACAAAATAATTATTACAAATAAATAGAAAGATTTGACAACTTTTGAAAAGTTGTCAAATCTTAAATTTTATAAATAGTTAATATTATAAAAAAACTAAAAATTTAGACTACTTACTAAGAAGTTTCCAAGTTCCATCTTTGATCTCAACCATAACAAAGGCATCTGGAGTTAAACCATTGTGGTCAGTTGCAGAAAAGTTAAATTCTCCAGTAACTCCCATATATTTCTTTGTTGCTTCAAGAGCTGTCCTTATCTTCTCTTTATCTCCACCGCTTCCCTTGATTGCATTGGCAAGCATCACCATTGCGTCATAGGAGTATCCACCAAAACCAGAGACATTGATGTTAAATTTTGCTTTATAGTCAGCTTCATACTTCTCAAGTATCTTTTTTTGCACATCAGAGGCATCAAGAAGTTTCGTTACAAGAATCTTTCCTGTAGGGAGAATAATTCCATTTGCCGCATCGCCTGCAAGCTCAATAAATTTTGGAGATGCAACTCCATGGCTCTGATAGAGTGGAATATCAATTTTTAACTGTTTAACATTTTTAGCAACAACAGCGGGTCCAGGATTTGTTCCCCAACATACAATAGCGTCTGGAGAGGCTGATTTGATTTTGGTCAATTGAGCGGTCGTATCAGTGTCGTTTGGTCCAAAACTCTCTTGCTGAACTACCGTAATGCCAAAATCCTTAGCCTGACCAATAAGCTGTTTTTTCCCACTCTCTCCAAAAGCATTTGCCACAGTTATAATGCCAATTTTTTTTATATTTCTTGCCTGCATGGTCTTGTAAATTGCAGCAACCGCTAAAAGATCACTCTGAGCAGTCTTAAAAACCCAAGGCTTTATTGGTGATGTAATTTCAATACCAGCAGCACAACTTATAAGTGGAACTTTTGCTTTTTCAACAAAATTAACAATTGCAAGGGTAGTTGGTGTGGTGCTAGGTCCAATAATGGCAAGAACATTATCTTTATGAAGAAGTTTATTTACAGCACTTACAGCTTTTGCAGGGTCTCCTTCTGAATCATAAATAACCGCTTCAACTTTTTGTCCATCAATACCACCAGCAGCGTTGATCTGCTCAACCATCATCTCCATAGTTTTCTTTTCAGGATCACCGAGAAATGAGGCAGGTCCTGTTGAATCAAAGATTCCGCCTATTTTATAGGTAGATGCAGCCATAACTGACGAAGCTCCAATAATTGGTGCAATCACGAGCATAGCTGAAATTGCCATTACCAAAATAAATACGTTGCTCTTTTTCTGTTTCATTACAAATCTCTCCTTTTAAAATGTTGTTCTGTTAAAATCAATATACAATTTATAACGATAAAATAAGCAATATGAACATTAAAAACATATCCGCTTTATTTTCATTTCAAAATTTCTTACATACCCCACAACTACTACATTCAACCATAGGGCAATCAGGCGATGTTTTCTCCAACTCTGCCCGTTTTAACTCTTTTATCAAAAATTCTTTTTTAATACCTGTATCAAGAATATCCCAAGGAAGTGAGGCAGAAAGGTCAATTGCACTGAATATTATTTTTTCCGCATTTGTTTTTTTCATATTTGTTTTTTCAGGATTCTTCTTTTCAGTCTCTTTCATCTTTTTAAGAAACATCTCAGGATTTTCAACCATATCAGCCATACGCCTATCGCCCCTTGATAACATTGCATTTATCATGGCTGTTTTTGACGATTCTACGTGAATTGTGATATTTGATATTTTTTTTAATCCATCTTTGATAATAGCAGCTTTTTTCTTGAAATTGGAGATAGAGTCCATAGCACACCATTGAAATGGCGTGGTTGGCTTTGGAATAAATGGATTAATACTCAAAGTTATATTACCAATCTTTCTATTTTTTCTGCTCGCTTCAAGAAATACCTCTTTTATCTTTTCTGTAAGCGTTACAATCTGCCTGACATCATCTTCAAGCTCAAATGGTAAACCGACCATAAAATAGAGCTTTAAATTCATAATACCGTGTTCAACAAGGCGTTGAACTGCTGAAAAAATCTGCTCTTCGCTGATTTTCTTATTGATGATGTTTCTCATTCTCTGAGAACCAGCTTCAGGTGCAATGGTTGCTGTCTTTACTGAAGATGCAATAAGGTTCTCTATAGTGGCGTCAGTTAAAGCATCTAATCTTAACGAACTAAAACCAATCTCCAACTTATTATCAATGCCAGCATTGCAGATTGTGTTAATATCAGGGTGATCTGATACAGTTGGGCTAACAAGACCAATCTTATCTGTAATAAGCGTTGCTTGATTGATTGCATCAACTATGTTTTTCTCTGGGTAAAACCTTGAAGGTCTGTAGATAAATCCTGCACTGCAAAATCGACACCCATGATGACACCCTCGACCTATTTCAATAAGAAATGTGTTCTCAAATGTTGTGTCGTTAGTCAAAATTTGGGTAGTTGTAGCTATTTTACTTAAATCTTTTATATGCTGAACAGAAATTTTTGCAGGAATGTCATCATAAATAGGGGTGATGGCTGAAAAATTGCCATCTGTATCATAAAATGGCTGATAGAACTCTGGAATATATGCCCCATTAACCTTTACAGAGACCTGTTTTTTAATATTGTCGTAGGAGATATCATCAGTAGTCGAGTAACTTGGAATAAAAATATCAAGAAAAGCTGGCAGCATATATTCAGCTTCCCCAAGTAAAAAACAATCAATAAACGGGGCAATAGGTTCAGGGTTAAGAAAACAGGCTATTCCTCCAGCAATTATAAATGGGTGGGAGGCGTTTCTATCAGATGCTCTTAGGGGGATACCTGAATTTTTAAGTATAGAGACAATATTAATGTAGTCATTTTCAAAAGATACTGAAAAGGCTATTAAATCAGATGATGAAAGGGGAATAGCTGTTTCACAACTTTTTATTTCAAACTTTTTATCATTGATATTTGGATATCTATCACTATTTGAGTATTTTTTGTTGCTATTTGGGTAATTTTGATTACTTTTTGACATAAAAAATCTGTTACACGATACACGGGCATCTTTGTTTAGCATACCATATACAGATTGGAAACCAAGATTTGACATACCTATCTGGTATGTGTTGGGATATACAAGGGCAATGTTAGTAAGATGTTTTTGTTTTTTTGTAACACCGCCCTTTTCACATCTATTTATAGGAGGTCTTTTTTTTTCTATGGAGTCGCCCTTTTTGAACTCCTTAATGAGATAGCCTCCTCCTTTGCTACTACTCAATTGTTTGTTCTTCCCCATTAATCAATCCGCTTTTCTCCGCAGGAATGTGGGAATCTCAAGATTGTCGCAATCTACAAATGCGTTACGAACAGCGTTTCTTCCATCTTCATTTGCAGTTTTCTTATAAGTTGTTTTTTTAACTACAGGTTTTTCTTCGTCCCAATTTTCAAGTTCGTCAGGAGTTGGTACTCTTATTTTGGCTTGTGCTGCTGGATTAGCAATTGGAACTGGTGCATCTTGTTCAATTTTATGGAATCTTTTGTGGCGGATATTTTTATTCAACGGAAGAATGTTATTTGAACGAGATTCGTCCATACCAATACCAGTTGCAATCACTGTAACTCGCATTTCATCTCCAAGGGTCTCATCAAAAGTTTGACCCCAAATAATCTCAGCTTCTTCTCCTACCTCTTGATATATTCTGTCAGATGCTTCCATAACTTCGTCCATTGTAATATCTGACGAACAGGTGATATTCATAAGAACTCCCCTTGCTCCAGAAATTGAAATATCTTCAAGAAGTGGGTGGGAAATTGCTTTTTCAGCAGCTTCAACAGCTCTGTTTTCGCCACTTGCAATACCAATACCCATCAAAGCCATACCAGCTTTTGACATAGTAGTTCTAACATCTGCAAAATCTAAGTTAATATGACCCGGAAGCATTATTAAATCTGTAATACCTTTTACAGAGTGGTGTAAAATCTCATCTGCCTTGATATACATATCTCTCATCTTTGTTCCGGGAGATGCAAGACCTCTTAAGCGATCATTTGGTATGGTAATCACTGTATCTGTAATATCACGCAGATTAGAAATTCCTTCTTCTGCCTGCATAGCTCTCTTTTTTCCTTCAAATGAGAAGGGTTTTGATACTACTGCAACAGTTAAAATACCAAGTTCTTTGCATATTTCAGCAATTACAGGTGCAGCCCCTGTTCCAGTTCCTCCACCTAAACCAGCCGTAATAAACACCATGTGGCTATCAAGTAAAGCAGACCTTAGCTCTTCGATATTTTCTAAAGCAGCGTCTCTTCCGACATTTGGATTTGCACCAGCACCAAGTCCTTGAGTCAGTTGTGTACCTAATTGAATTTTTTTCTCTGCTTTTGAGCGTTCAAGAGCTTGGGCATCTGTATTGGCAACGATGAATTTAACGCCTTGAAGATTAGAGTCAATCATATTGTTTACAGCATTCCCACCAGCTCCACCCACACCTATTACTTTGATCTTTGCATTTGCATGAGTCTCGTTTTCCACGTAAGAAAAAGTCATAAGTTACCTCATTATATATGTTAATTTTGATATTATTTTCTAATAGTTATAAATTTAAACTTGAAAAATCATCATTACATTACGCTACTTTTAAAACTTAAAAGTAGTACCTAAAGAATATCTCGGAACCACTGACGCATTCTCTCTAAAAGACCTGAAAAACTAACGCGATCACTTTTTTTCAACTGAATCTTTGAGCTGTTTCTGCTGCCATAAATAACAAGCCCTACACCTGTCGCAAACGATGGATTTTTTACCACATCTTTTAATCCACCAATGTTTTGAGGCTGTCCAATTCTCACAGGAACGGAAAAGACAGATTCAACAACTTCAGCTATACCGTCAAGCATGGAGCTGCCCCCAGTCAATACAAGCCCTGATGGAAAGGCATTCTCAAGACCATTGCTGTAGATTTCGTTTTTTAATATTGAGAACATCTCCTCAACTCGCGGCTCAAGTATCTCAGCCATAATCTCTCTTGGAACGGTTCTTGATTCACGCCCTCCAACTCCTTTGACGTTAATTGTTTCACCTGATTTAATATTACTTAGAAGGCACGTTCCATGGGCAATTTTTAGTTTTTCAGCTTCAGCTACAGGTGTCCTTAAACCGATTGAAATATCATTAGTCAGATTATGACCACCCAGCGTTAATTCAAAAGTATGCTTAATATGGTTACCTTTAAAAAGTGCAAGATCAGTTGTGCCTCCACCAATATCAGCCAAAGCACAACCAAGCTCTCTCTCTTCACGATTTAAAACAGCCTCGCCAGATGCTAATGATTCTAAAACAATATCACACACTTCAAGATTTGCTTTATTACAGCATTTTATTATATTTCTTGCAGAAGAGACTGCTCCAGTTACAATATGTATTTTGGTCTCTAAGCGAACACCAGTCATACCAACAGGATTTTGAATAGACTCCTGATCATCTACAATAAACTCCTGTGGAATAACGTGAATGGTCTCTCTATCCATAGGAATTGCAACAGCACTTGCAGCTTCAACCACTCTATCAACATCTTGTTCTGTTATCTCTCTACCTTTAATAGCAATAATACCATGGCTGTTAAATCCTTTGATATGCCCTCCTGCAATGCCAACATAGACAGAAGATATTTGACACCCTGCCATAAATTCTGCCTCTTCTACTGCCTTTTTAATAGACTCAACAGTAGAATCAATGTTGACCACAGCACCTTTACGTAATCCAATAGAGGGGTGAGAACCCATTCCAATAATGTTGATCGAACCATCAACAACTTCGCCTACCACAGCACATATTTTTGTGGTGCCTATGTCAAGACCCACGATTATTTTATCATCTCCCTGCAAATCAAGCACCTCCGTCTATATGTTCCGGCATAGCGTTGATGCCTTTCGGCAAACCATTTCCGGTAATATCTTTCACTTTAATAACAACATTCTCTGTGTTGATTAAATCAATTGACCAAACCTGTTTTTCAATTCTGTTTTTTTGCATATAATTTATAATATGTCTAATTATTTTAAATTTTTCGTTATAATTATCAAACCCGATCTTTACTCTAACAGGGTTACTTACCAATGGTATTGGCTGTTGCTGAATCACATCAGACAAAGGTAAGCCATCTTGTAGCATCGTCATAACGGGCTTAATTTTAGGTGTTGAGTTTATAACCATATCTATCTCAAGACCACTCTCTTCATCTGCTGAGATTTTTTGAATCACATAATCTTGTTTCATAAGGAGAAGATAAATTACAGATTCATAGAGCTTTCCGAAAAAACCATATAATTCACCGTTGTTTGATAAAGTAAGACCTGTAATAACGGGTAGTATTATATTTGCATTGTCGTTTTTACTTTGGCTCTCTATCTTATTACTTTGGTTTTCTGTTTCATTGGCTCTATTTTGTGTGTTTATAATTTTGTTATCATTATCAATTTTATTGTTATTATCAAAGCTATTACTATTGTTTACATCAATATTAACCATGCCTGTGCTATTTCTTATATCATTTACATATATATCACTTCCAATAGCATCATTTTCAGTAAATGGGACCCCTTTTCGGTTTAAAATTATATCAGCCTTATCTGGAATATGAACAACTGCAAGCGGTGACTCCTCCTTGATAGTGATAATAATCTTAGATGGCAGCGACCTTTTGACTGAAGCATCTTCTATCCAAGGGTGAGATATTATCCTAAGCCTGGTATGTCGAAGATTAACAGAAAAGATGTTATCCTCAGGATATAATTCAGCCTGCTCAATAACCTCTTCCTTAGATAAAATATTTGTCCCTGAAACCGAAATTTCTTTAATTGCCAAAAAGTTAGACTGTACGATTGTATTTTCAATAAATATGAAAAAAAGCGTGGTCAAACTCACAAGTATAGCAACCATCACAATTTTAAGGGCAACTTCAATACCGTGTATGAATTCAAATGCAGGTAGAGCTTTCTCTTTGTTTGTGTTCTGCCGAAATCTACTATTTCTGGGAGAGTGTTTATTCAACTTGCTAATAACCTATACTTAACTTTTTGTTTAGCTTTTTAGAATTATTAAATCTATTCGCCTTGTATAATAACCTCTTCTGAAAGCATGATTCCGAATTTTTCAAATACGCTCTCTTTTACAATATCTTTAAGAGTTATTATCTCACTTGCAGTTGCATTTCCAAGATTTAAGATAAAGTTTGCGTGTTTATCTGAGACCATAGCATCTCCAACTCTTCTCTTTTTAAGCCCTGCCATATCAATCAGTTGACCTGCTGATATTGTAGTTTGATTTGTCGATATTTGGGTTTTACTTGATAATTTGGTTTCACTTGATAATCTTGATAATGATAACATTGTATGCGGATTTAATGGCGTTTGTTCAATGTCAACTGAACATAAGTTATTATTAATAGGATTTTTAAAAAAACAGCCAGCAGATGGAAAGCCATGAGGTTGAGATGCTCTTCTCTTTTCAATCAATGTTCTCCAAGAGTGTTCGACTTTTTCTCTGCTTCCTTTTGTTAATAAAAATGATGCTCGTAAAATAATAGGTTTAATAGGAAAATTATCTTTATGCGAGAAGTTAGAAAATTTACATGATAAGTTAGAATAAAAATTAGAATAATTAGAACCGATTGAATCCATTGAGTCTGATAAATCTAAGTTTTTAAATTCAAGTTTGCGATGTGAAAATATAAGCTCAGATTTATCAAGAGTCTTAATATTATTATCTCTATCTAAAATATCAATTGAGGTAAGATAGTTTGAAATAGTGCCAAGCCCTGTTCCTGCATTCATCATAACAGCACCACCAACTGTTCCGGGAATACCAGCAGCAAAACTTAAATCTTCAAGCCCAAGTTTGATTGTTTTTCTACAAAGTGTTGATAAATTTGTTCCAGCAGATGCTGAAACTTTAACTTGTTCACCATACTTTATCTCTTCACAGCTAATCTCGTCAGCTTTTTGATCAAACTCTATTAGTTTAGAGATTGTCATATTCTCTCTGACATTATGAAAATCTTTAACAATTTGAATCTCATTTTTCATATAACCTAATGATATGACAAGACCTCTAATACCATTGTCTCTAACAAGAAGGTTTGTTCCCCCACCTATTATGGTGCATGGCATTCTATTTTCATTCAAACCATTTTTTCCATCAAGATTGCTTAAAGTTCCATGACTGAATTTAGCTTCACCAAAATTTTTTATAAGCAACATAAACTCCTCCAAAGAGGAAGGTTTAGCAAAATAGTCAGCCACACCACCAACTTTAAACGATGTGTGTCTTTTCATTGGAACATTTTTTTCTATTTTAATATCTGCTTTCATCTTGTAATGACCACTAATTTGTTGCTCAGGAATTTCAATCCAATTTTACATTGTATAGGCTTATATCCCGCGTCTATACTTACGTTTTAATCATTTCATAATCATTTCAAGAAGTCTGTCCCCAAGTGTATGGACATTACCAGCACCAAGGGTCAAGACTAAATCATTGGGTCTGATTCTCTCTAAAAGCATTTTTAAGCATGTATCAAAGTCAGGGGCAAAAGAGACATCTTTATGACCATGAGTTCGTATCTCTTTAGCAAGAGTTTCAGAATTAACACCTTCAATCTCTGTTTCACTTGCTGCATAGATTGGCAGAACAATCAACATATCTGATTGGTAAAATGCCCTTGTAAAGTCCTCAAATAGAGCTTTGGTTCTTGAATATCTATGAGGCTGAAATACCACAACAATCCTTTTATCAGACCAATTTTCTCTTATTGCCATCAAAGTTGTTCTTATTTCAGTGGGGTGATGTCCATAATCGTCCATTACAAGGATATTATTTTTTACCCCTTTTTGCTCCATACGCCGCTTTACGCCTTCAATTTTCTCCAATGCACATTTAATGGTATTAAAAGGAATCTGCAATTCAAGAGCAACAGCAATAGCAGCCAAAGCATTGGTTATATTGTGTCTGCCAGATAGGCTGAGAGTAACATATCCAAGAGGTTTTCCATGGTGAACAACCTGGAATATTCCTTTGTTGTTGTCAAATGATATATCTTTTGCCTGAATATCTGCCTGAGCTGTATGTCCAAAGGTTGTGTATCTAACCTGAATTTTTGGGATAATATTTTGTATGTGTTCATTATCAAGGCAAAGGACAGCAAGACCATAAAATGGGACTGAATTTATAAATTGAATAAATTTTTCTTTTATATCTTCAATATCTTTATAAAAATCAAGATGTTCAAGGTCTATATTGGTAACAACAGCAATTGCTGGAGAATATTTTAGAAATGAGCCATCACTCTCATCTGCTTCAGCAACAATATATTCACCTTTTCCGTGCAGTGCATTTGATCCAAGTGATTTTAAAAGCCCGCCAATTATAACGGTAGGTTCAACCCCAGCACTGTTTAAAATTTGGGCAACCATAGATGTAGTTGAAGTTTTTCCATGTGCCCCTGAAACAGCAATTGAGTATTTAATTCTCATTAACTCCGCAAGCATCTCAGCTCTTGGAATAATTGGAATAGATTTGGATTTAGCTTCAAGAACTTCGGGGTTCTCTTTTGCAATGGCTGTTGATGTTACAATAACATTTGCTGGTTCAATACTCTTTTTTTCTTCTTTGTCATAGAGACCCTTTTGTTGATTCACTCTATAAATATTCTCTCTTTGATGTCCTTTATAAACTACTGCCCCAAGAGATTTAAGCCTCTCTGTAATAGAGGAGGATGAGAGATCAGAGCCAGAGACAGTATATCCTAAACTTAAAAGAATTTCTGCAATACCGCTCATGCCAATGCCACCAATGCCAACAAAGTGGATATGATAATCTTTTTGATACATATAATTTTATTATTCCTTTGAAATTTTAATGCTATCTTCTTTGGTTTGAATGGTATTACCTGATATTTGAACGCTATCATTTGACGTTTAAATAATCTCAATTATTTTGCCCCTCCCCGACCCTCCCCAAGGGGAGGGAGAGTAATTATTATCCCCCTCTCCATTGGGGAGGGGGTAGGGGGTGGGGCTAAATTGAGTCAGCCGCCATTTTAATACATATTGAGGCGATCATCTCATCTGCAAAAGGTTTACCAAGCTCTTTTGCTTTTTGCCCCATTTTTGAAAGCTCTTCAGGGTGATTGTATGCAAACTCAATTTTTTCCTTTAGAACTTCTCCAGACAATTCTTTATCTGGAATAAACCAAGCTGCACCTTGTTCTTCAAGCTCTTTGGCGTTGTATGTTTGATGATCATCTGCTGCATAAGGATATGGGATTAAAATTGACGGCTTTCCAATAGCTGTAATTTCAGAAATAGTGCCAGCACCAGCACGACAAATAATAATATCTGAAATTGATTGAATTGTTGGTAAATCGTTAAAAAAAGCACTTGCAGATACCTCAAAAGAGTCGGCAGATAGGTCAGAAGAGTTGGTTTCAAATATACTGTTAGGAGTTACTTTGACTCCCATTTTTCCGTATTCTTTTAAAACTCGCTCTTCATCTGTAGCACCAGTTTGGTGAATTATCCGATAATTCTCACGACATTTCATCAATTTAAGTGCATCAATAAAAGCAGAGTTTATACTCTTTGCCCCTTGGCTTCCACCAGTTACAAGAATAGTGAACTTATTAGATTTATTTTGATTTGTTTCAGAGAGTTCTACATCTCTTGCATCAATATCTCTTGTATTACTTGAATCTGTCGGACTGCTTAAAGAGTTAGTTGACTCTTTTCTAATTGGGTTGCCTGTGTGAATCATCTTGTCAATTTTTGTAAGCCTTTTTGTCTCTTTAAATGATGTGAATATAACATCAGCAAAATGTTCAAGTATTCTGTTTGTAATGCCCGCAATACTATTTTGTTCTTGAATTGCTGTTTTAACCCCGCAAAGTTTTGCCCCTAAAACCACAGCACCTGAAGAGAATCCACCCACACCAACAACCATATCTGGTTGGAAATTTTTTATAATCAAAACAGCCTGAATAATAGATAGTGGAATTTGAAAAATAGCCTTTATTTTCTCAAAAATTCCTTTTCCCTTTATGCCAGCAGAGCTTATCCGTTGATGGGCAAAGCCATATCTTGATAATGTCCGCAATTCAAACTCTTCTCCAATACCAACGAACAAAATTTCAGCATCTCTCTTTAATCTTAGAACAGCTTGAGCAATAGCAATACCGGGGAAAAGATGCCCACCTGTTTTGCCACCCGCAATTATCATTTTAAGTTCTTTGTTCACTATCAATTATCCATTTGAAAAATGTTGTATTTTTTTAATTTTTTACAAAATATCTGTTAGCACTATTTTACAAAATGTCTGTTAGTACTATTTCTTTTTATTAGCAGCAATGCTCATTAATATTCCCATTCCAGCCATATTCATAAGAAGTGATGTTCCGCCATAACTTAAAAAAGGGAGCGTAAGACCTTTTGTTGGTAAAAGTCCCATTGTTACTCCTGTATTTATGCTAACCTGTAACGCCAAACTTGCGGTAATTCCAGTTGCTAAAAATGTTCCAAAAAGAGTATCTGATTCCCTTGCAATCCGTACCCCTTTAACAATAACAATTGCATAAAGTATAAGTATGCCAAGAACCCCAACAAGACCCAACTCTTCACCAATTATGGATAGAATAAAATCAGTATGTGGTTCAGGCAGGTAGTGAAGTTTCTGTATTCCCATACCCATACCTTTGCCAAATAACCCCCCAGAGCCAAAAGCCTTGAGCGAGTGGGTAATCTGGTATCCAGTGTTCAATGGGTCAGCCCAAGGGTCTCTATATGCAAGTATTCTTGCTAATCTATACTCTACTTTATAGACTAAAAAATATAGTATTGGCATAATAATTGGCATAGGCGACAGTAAATGTATAATCCTGACGCCAGCAACAAACATCATAATCCATGCAATAGAACCCATGATTACTACTGTGCCGAGATCAGGTTGAATTAAAATAAGCACTGCCAAAAGCCCTAAAACAAAAACATGAGGGAAGAAGCCTACCAAAAAAGATGATATTCTATCTTGTTTTTTGTTAAGAGAGTATGCAAGAAAAATTATCAAAGCAAGTTTTGCAAATTCCGAAGGCTGAAATGTAAAGCCTCCAAGATTAAGCCACCTGTAAGCCCCACCAGCCTTAATACCAAGTCCTTTAATTTGAACTGCCAAAAGAAATACAATTGCCGAAAACAAAATAAAATATGCTAAAGAATTGAGAAGTTTATAAGGAGTCAAAGATGCAATGAACATAATCAAGATTCCCATTGAGCAGAATATAAACTGTTTCTTGACATAATAGAGTGCTGTTCCATGCTCTGTAATGCTTATTGATGCACTTGCACTATGAACCATTATTATGCCAAGACCAGCGAGTATAATCACAGGAAATAGTATTGCTGGTTCGTTGAAAAATGGATATGTTTTGTTCGTAAACCTCAATTTATGGCCTTTCAGAGGAGTATAACTTGTTTACCTGTTTAATAAAATCTTCACCCCGTTCAGCATAGTTTCCATACATATCAAAACTTGCACAAGCAGGTGATAGCAAAACAGTATCTCCTGATTTGGCATGGTCAAAAGATAACCGAACGGCACTCTCCATGTTGTCAGCAAATATCATGTCGCAGGAGCCATAGAGTGCTTTATAAATTTTATCTTTTGTTTCGCCCATTAATACTACTTTTTTGATTCTATCTTGAACCCACTCTCTTAATACGGAAAAATCCATATTTTTGTCTTGCCCGCCCATAATTAGAATAGTAGTTTTTTCAAAAGGCTCTATTGCAAAAGAATCTTTTCTATCAAAAGCCTCAACAGCACGGGCAGTTGCATCTGTGTTTGTCCCCTTAGAGTCATTGTAGAAATCAACTCCATTAATAGTTGCAACATATTGGATTCTATGTGGCAATCCATTAAAATTTTTAAGTGCTGTCTCTATTCCTTCCATTGACGCACCAGCAGACAAAGCTGCAATAATAGAAGCCTCAATATTTTCCTGATTGTGTTTGCCTTTTAGCTTAGATAGTTTTTTTTCATCCAAAAACAGCTTGTCAGAGCTTCCAAAATAGGTAATTTTTGATTTGAGCTTCATACTAGCCACTCTATCTTTTGAATTATCAATATTGCTGTTTATTATGGCATGACACTTCTCATTTTGATTTGCAAAAATACTCCATTTTGAATCTTCATAAGCATTAAAATTTGGATAACGGTTTAAATGGTCTTCTGTGATGTTCAAAAGTACCGCAACATTAGGGCAAAAGTTTTGAGCTGTATCTAATTGAAAGCTGCTCACTTCAGCTACAACCACGTCATAGTTTCTACTATTTAAAGGGTTCAACCTTATATTAGTTATACCTTTTGGATCGGGTGGATTATTTGGATCAGGTGAAGCAGTTATAAATTTAGAAAATTCTTCTGTTGCTGATTTGTCATCTTGATCTAAATACTCAATCAGAGGAGTTCCAATATTTCCACCTGTAAACACTTTCAGACCAGAACATTTTAGCATTTCGCTGATTAGAGTTGTAACAGTTGTCTTGCCGTTTGTTCCAGTAATAGCAACTATTGGCTCTTTTATATATTCAGCAGCAATATCAAACTCGCCTCTAATTGAAACTCCCCTTTTTATTGCTCTTTTAAAATGTTCTCCATCAAGAGCAATTCCTGGACTTACAACGATAAGCTGTGCATTTTCAAAAGTTTCAATGTTATGAAATCCAATCTCTGTTTTTATCCCAAGTGCTTCAAGCTCTATTATTTTAGGATTCTCTTTTTGAGCAGGATTAATATCAGTAGCAACTATCTGAAATCCATGTTTTTTGAAAAAAGTGGCTGCTGATATACCTGATCTTCCAAGTCCTACGACAAGAATGTATTTATCAGTTGGTTGTGGAATCATTATTTAGTTATCCGTAATTGACTCAATTTATAAAAGTCTATCTTATCTTAAGCGTGCTAAGTGAAATTAACGCAAGTGTGATTGCAATTATCCAAAACCTTACAATGACCTTAGATTCAGGCCACCCTTTTAACTCAAAATGGTGGTGAAGTGGTGCCATTCTAAAAATACGTTTACCATGGCTTATCTTAAAATATCCAACTTGAATAATAACAGACATAGCCTCTATTACAAAAAGTCCGCCAACCACAAGCAATACAATCTCTTGTTTGGTAACTACAGCAATTGTTCCAAGAATAGCACCAAGTGGAATTGAGCCAGCATCACCCATAAATATTTGGGCAGGGTGGGCGTTAAACCACAAAAAACCCAAACCAGAACCAGCAAGAATACCACATATAATGCTTATCTCTCCACATGAGGCAATATGCTGAATTTGCAGATAATTGGCTATCCTAACATGGCTGGTTACATAAGAAAAGAGCATATATGTTACTGCTGCCACAATAATAGGACCTATTGCAAGACCATCTAAGCCATCGGTAAGATTGACTGCATTTGATGTCCCTACAATCACAAGAGTTGCAAACGGAATATACCATATACCAAGATCAGGTGAAAGCGATTTAATAAACGGAATAGTAATTCGCGTGCTAAAATCAGGACACTTGTATATAAGAAAACTTATTCCAAATCCTGCTATTATCTGAAGGATAAATTTGCCTTTTGCAGTAAGTCCCAAATTTCTCTTTTTTAACACTTTCTGGTAGTCATCAATAAATCCGATAAAGCCAAAAGATAAAATTGTAAGTAGTATGATAGTTACATAATGGTTTGAAATCCTTGCCCAAAGAAGCGTTGAAGCAACAATTGAAAACATAATGAGAATCCCACCCATAGTAGGAGTTCCCTCTTTTTCAAGATGGCTTTTGGGTCCGTCATTTTGAATAAACTGACCTATCTGCATTTTTGCAAGTTTTTTTATAACAATAGGACCAAGAAAGAAGCAGATAATAAAAGCGGTCAAGCCGCCATAAATTGTTCTAAAGGTGATGTATCTAAAAATATTAAAAAAAGAGATTTCTGTATGTAGATTGTATAACTCGTAGAGCATGATTTATCTTTTGGACTCCTTTTTGAAACTTTGCCGTCCGACCTTTGTATTATAAAACTTAAATAAGATTATATGCTTATTAGATTCTGTGTCTGACAATTTGCGTTATTTATTTTAATATTATTCATTGCAGCTGTTTAAATATTTTGTAAGTTCATCAACAACTATCTCCATTTTCATGCCACGAGAACCTTTTATCAATATCCAGATATTTGTTTCACCTTTTTCTATCTCCTTATTATTTGGCTGTTCTTTTGTTTCTATCTCTTGTAAATTGCTATTTCGTAAAGTGTTTTCTAATCTTTTAATATATTGCAATAGAGAGCTAATTATCTCTTCTTTAGTTCCATGAAATATGTTGCTCTCTAAAAGAGCTGTTTTACCAATTTTAATAGCCTCTTTTGCCCCTCTTACAATCTCAAGAGCCATATCTCCATGTGCATAAAGCCTTGAAATTCCACTCTTTGCTGCCTCTTGACCAATCTCAAAATGGAGCTGCGGGCTTTTTTTGCCAAGCTCCAACATATCCCCAAGCACAGCAATTGATTCTCCAGCAGAAATTGACTCTCCAACTTTGTTCAAGCGGATATTTTGACTGCTTAAACTCCTTAAAGTTTCAATGGCAGCTTTTACAGAACCTGGATTTGCGTTGTAGGTATCATTAATAATATGCAGCCATTGCAATGGATTAGAGAGCGATAAAGGGAAATCTATTATCTGCATTCTGCCAGAGGCAGGTTCAAAGTTAGAAAGCCCTTCTTGTATAGCTTGTTTTGGTATTTTTGCTGCAATGGCAGCAGCAGTTGCGGCAATGGCATTTTTAACCATGAATGGGGCAGGAGTCATTATTTTAATATTTTCAATTTTAGAATCCTCAATTTCAAGACTCTTGATTCTACGGTTATCAGTTCCAATATTCTCATTTATAAGATTATCAATGTTAGAATTCTTCAATTGAGAATTAATTTTAAAATTTTTGCAAAGATCAAAAGTAGTGCTATCTTGCTTTAGTGAGATATTAATTGCCGAAATATCACTATTTTCACTCTCTTCTAATCCAAAGAAAATCTTGTTGGAAATATTGGGGCATTTATCAGCTTTTTCGGCAATAATCTGCCATCTTGGGTCATCACGATTAATTATAATGGTGCTTCCTTGATTCATTCCCTCAACAATTTCAGCTTTTGCCCTTGCCACATCTTCTACAGTTCCAAGCCCTTCTAAGTGTGCGTCAGTAGTGTTTGTTATAATCGCAATATCAGGACAGGCAATCTTTGATAATCTGGAAATCTCTCCTGGGTGGTTCATTCCCATTTCAATAACAGCCCATTCATGTTCTTTAGATAACTTTAAAAGCGTTAAAGGCACTCCAATCTCGTTATTTAGATTACCTTGGGTTGAAAGAGTAGTAAAATGTTGCTCAAAGATTGAGGCGGTCATTTTTCTTGTGGTTGTTTTTCCACTTGAGCCAGTAATTGCAACTACTTTCACCCCTGATCTGACTCGTTGAAACCTTGCAGCCATTCCAAGTGCTTTTAGAGTGTCTTCTACTGGAAAAAAGCAAATGGGATGATTAGCAATATTATTTTCCAAACTGCTAATCATCTCTTTTTGTTCGTCTGTCAGCGATTCATAAAACACTTTTTCAACCACAAATCCTCTTACACCTTTATTTATCAAATCAAAAATAAAGGTGTGTCCGTCAAAACGCTCACCCTTAAGAGCCACAAAAAGCTCATCTTTTGTTATTGTGCGTGAGTCAGTTGAAACCGAAGTGAAAGTTATCTCTTCAAAACTTGAGCTGCATTCAGATATTTTACTTGAACCACATGTAGATATTTCCAATGCGTTTAGAAGATCTGATACACTCCATGATATTGGCTTTTGTGGGGATTTTGCTTTTTGATAAGAAAGTTTTAATAGAGCATCTCTTAAAATGACTCTATCATCAAAATCAATTTTGCCTTGTGCTGTTATTTGATAGGTCTCATGCCCTTTACCAGCCGCAACAATAATATCGTCTGGCTCTGAAATATTAACCGCAATTTCAAGAGCTTTTGCTCTATCTGGCTCAACGATTATCTTCTTAGAGTCTATTTCTGGTATCCCTTTAACTATTTCGCTTATAATTGTGTCTGGATTTTCTGATCTTGGATTATCTGATGTAATGATGGTTATATCGCTGTAACGGCAGGCAATATCTCCCATTATTGGTCGTTTTGTTTTATCTCTATCTCCTCCGCAGCCAAAAATTGAGATAAGCCGTGCTGGAGCCCTCATCTTTAGGGTTTTAAGGATAGATTCAAGTGCGTCAGGGGTGTGGGCATAATCAACAAAAACATGGCGGTTAAATCCCAAAACTTCTATCCTCTCCAACCTTCCTGGGACACCATTACAAGATTCAATCCCATTTTTGATAATTTCAGGAGAGATACCAATTGCATGACAAGCCCCAACAGCACACAAAATATTTTCAAGGTTAAACTGCCCTGTGAGTTTGGATTGAAATGTTATAAAATTATCCGTACCGCCTTCTGAACTTATATGAAGGCTGCCCTTTAATCCTGAAATATTGTCTTTAATGCTGCTTGACCAGATATTATTGAAAGTATGGGAACTCTTCGTTGGAATATCTGTCCCTACAGTAATAGTGCGGATTTCAAGCCCTGATTCAGTAATCTGCCGCCCATAGGAGTCATTCACGTTAATAACTGCAACGCTATTTTTACTCTTTTTTCCTTTTTTAAGCTGTTTTGTGAAAAAACTTTTTTTACAAGCAAAATAGGCAGACATTGTTTTATGATAGTCAAGATGGTCTTGAGTAAGATTTGTAAAAACTCCAACATCAAACTCACAATCTCTAACTCTATGCAGATCAATTGCATGAGAAGATGCCTCCATTACAACATGAGTTACGCCAGCATCTCTCATAAGTGCAAGAATTTTGTGAAGATCAATAGATTCAGGAGTGGTTACTGGATTTTCAAATACTTGGTCATTGTATCTATAATTTACTGTACCAATAACGCCTGTTTTGCAGCCAGCAGCTTTTAAAATGCTTTCAATCAAAAATGCGGTTGTAGTCTTGCCGTTTGTGCCTGTTATGCCGATAAGTGTAATGCTATCAGAAGGATTTCCATAAAACCTTGCTGCAATTGATGACATTGCTTTGCGAGTGTCTTGCACTTCAACTACAACGGGCTTTGAGGCTAAATATTTATTTGTATCAACTGAGTTTGAAAGAGATTTTTCAATCTCAGTTTTTCCAATCTTTTGTTCTGTGATAATGGCAACCGCACCATTTGAAATTGCCTGCCCAATGTAATTATGACCATCTGCCTTAAATCCTTTTATGGCAATAAAAAGTCCGCCTGTTTTTACTTCACCAGCATTTGAATGAATAGATGTAATCTCTGGGTCATGGTTAGATAATATTTCATCTCCCATACTCAAGTGAGATAGATCAGGTTCAATTATCCGTCTCCAGACAGGACTGCAATTTTTTATTAAATAGGAGAGTTTCAATGTTTTGGTTTTCCCATGTGTTTATCGTTTCACCATTTTACTGCTCTGATAATACTTTTTTTCCTACATCAGGTGCATTTTTGTATGAGTAGCGTGTCTTATGTTTTACTTGTTTCTCTTCGCCAATATCTGAAATTGGTCTGTTTTTTGAGACATTGTCATTAGGTGATATTGCAGCATTAGAAGAACTCTTTGTATTTAGAACCTTTGTTGTTGGAGTAGTAGAAGGACTCTTTGTAGTTAGAGTAGTGTTGGAATTTACAATATCTACTGTATTCATATCTGGTGGAATTTTAAGATAGTTAAAACATTCACTCATAATAGTTTTAACAGCAGGTGCAGCTACAATGCCTCCATAGTGAGAGCGTGGAGGCTCATCAACAACTACAAGTACCGCAATTTTAGGACTCTTTTCAGGGGCAAATCCAACAAAAAGAGCTGTATATTTATCCTTTGAATATCCTCCACCATCTTTTGACGCTTTTTGGGCGGTTCCAGTCTTACCGCATACTGAATACCCTTCAATAGCAGAAGTTGTCGCTGTTCCCCCTGCTTCAACTACAGAACGCATCATGTCTCTAATAGTTTGGGCAGTCTCTTTTGAGATAACCTGCCTAACTGGCTCTATTTTAGATTCTTGTTTAACCTCTCCGGACGCACTTAATACCTCTTTTATGATTCTTGGCTTGACTAAAAGCCCATCATTGGCAATAGCACTTATTCCTGTAATAAGCTGAAGTGCAGAAGATGTCATACCCTGTCCAAATGAGATTGCGGCTGTATCAATTTTTGACCATCTTTTATAGTTACTAAGAGTACCTGTAGCGTCTCCTGGAGCTTCAATATTTGTCTTTTTACCAAAACCAAATGAGGTAAGAGTATCATACAACATCTTTTTCCCCATAAGCTCAGTTAGCTTTATTGCTCCTATGTTGCTTGAATATTTAATGATCTCTTTTAGTGTCAACCATTCATACTTATGTGTATCTTTAACAGTTGCACCGCCTACCCTGTAAGCTCCATTTTCACAGAAAAAAAGAGATTTTGGTGTAGCATATCTATTTTCAACTACTGCTGCTGCAACAAACACCTTCATTGTTGAGCCTGGCTCAAAAGTGTCTGAAACTGATCTATTTCTCCATGTGCTTCTATCAAAATCAGAAAAAGAGTTTGGATTAAAAGTTGGATAGTGTGCCATTGCAAGTATTTCACCTGTATCAGGTCTCATAACAATTGCTATGCCTGAAACAGCACTATTATCCTCAACCGCCTTTTGCAAAGCATTTTCTGAAATAAACTGTATTGTGCTGTCAATGGTTAAAACTAAAGAATCACCTTTTAGGCTCTCTCTTATATTTTTCTCTTCATTATAATATCTTCCAGCCGCATCTTTTGTGATCTGTATTTTTCTGCTTTTACCTTCAAGGTTTTTATTGTAGCTAAATTCAAGCCCTTCAAGTCCTTTTCCATCTGCCCCAGTGATCCCTATAACTTGTGCTGCAAGCTCTCTATTTGGGTGAAATCTTATAACATCATCTTTAAAAAAGATTCCATTGAGCTTTAGCTGTTTTATCTTATCTGTCTCAGCAGGTGATATTTTTCTTTTTATCCAGATAAAACTCTTTTTTGAGTTTAACTGCTTTTCAAGTAGATTTTTATCAATTCTAAGTATAGATGCAAGAGACCTTGCCGTATCTTGCTTATTATTAATTATTGATGGATCAGCAGCAACAGATACAGTATCAATCGTAGTTGTTAGACGTTTTCTGTTTCTATCCATAATATCGCCGCGTTTCCCCTGAATTGCTATATTTTTAATATACTCTCTTTCAGCCTTCATAGTAAGATCAGTTGATTTGAAAATCTGTATATCAACTGCCTTCATAGCAAGAAGAGAGATTACAGATATAAAAATCCACTGAATCACTGCAATTCTAAGATTTAGATTTTTATGCCTCTCAACCGCTGCAACAAGTATTTTTTGTTTTTCTGCTGCTATATTAACGCTTTTGGGTTTTTCAAATTTTTTTGTATCAATCTTAGGTTTATTAGTTGATATATTAGTTTTCTGAATTCTTAGGTTTCTATCAGTTGGAACAGTTATCCTTCTTTTACTTTGTTCAACTTTATTAAAACTCCTTAGTTTTTCAGGAACCATTTTGAGAACCTTACATATCCATATAGATAAGTTGATTTGGTGCTGGAATTATCAGATTAAGCCTTGTTGTGGCAATATAGGCTATTCTTTCTGGAGAGAGTAGCCTGTCATTTTCCATGCTTAAGGCATCTGTATATCCTTTAAGAGCCTTCTGTTTCTCTTTATGTTGAGAGATTCTAAATCCTGTCTCTGTATAACTCACCCTGCACCATGTATAGAGAAATAGCTCACCAAATAAAATAGCAATAATTGCTAACCATTTAATAAGACTTACCTTATTTTGCAAGGTTCTGCCATTAGTAATACTTTCTGTTTTATTACTCAAACTACCCTCAGAACTTAGTTTTCCTCTTTCGCTCATGGACTATCCTTATTTTTATAAAGTTAGAAAATGGGTTACTCTATTTTAAAAAATAAACTTACTAACTTACTTGATTAATTGAAATAAGTTTATTTAGTGAGTTAAAGTTTTTCAGCAACCCTAAGTTTAGCACTCCTTGATAGTGGATTTAGATTTATCTCTTTTTGACTTGGTATAATTGGTTTTCTTACTACGGCTTTAAATTTAGGAACAAATCCGCAAAGACATTCTGGCAAATTTTTATGGCATGTGCAGCCATTTTCCCATGACCTTATGGAGTGCTTAACAACTCTATCTTCTAAAGAGTGAAACGATATTACACAAAGCCGACCGCCTTTATTAAGCATATTTGGAACATTGGCTATGAAATTTTTAAGATGTTCAAGTTCTCCATTCACCTCTATTCGCAATGCCTGAAATATACGGGTAGCAGGGTGAATTTTTTGGGTCTTCAAAAGTTTTACCGGCATCACTTGTTTCACAATATTTACCAAATCTATAGTTGTAGTTATGGGAGAGACTGTCCTTTTTTCAACAATCTTATGAGCTATTCTTTTTGACATACGCTCTTCACCATACTTAAAAAAAATATCTGCTAAAGCTGATTCACTATATTGATTTATAATATCTGCCGCAGTAGTTGTGTTTCTATTATCCATTCTCATATCCAAAAACTCATCTTTTTGAAAAGAGAACCCTCTTTGACTCTCCATTAATTGGTGAAAAGATAGTCCCAGGTCAAGCAATATGGCGTCAACACCAGTTAATCCAAGTAAATCAAGAAATTTAGGCAATTCAGAAAAATTGCCATGAACAATGTTTATTCTATTATCTATTAAATTGCCTAAAGATTTGGATAATACTACTTCTGCATTTTTAATAGCATCTATATCTTGATCAATGCCAATAAATCTTCCATTCGGAAATATATACTTAATGATTGATCTTGCATGTCCACATCCACCTAAAGTTCCATCAACACAGATTGAGCCGGGTTTTAGATTCAAATAGTGGCAAACCTCTTCTTGAAGAACAGATATGTGAGTGAAAGGTTGCATATCGTTATAAGCCAAGTGCTGCAATCTCCTCTTTTACTTCAGGTTTTTCAAGCTCTTGTTCCATTCGTCTGTTTTCCTCGTCCCATCTTGAGCGTGACCATATCTCAAAATGGTCAAGAACACCTACAAGAACTACATCAACATCAAGTTCTGCATACTCTCTTAATGGCGGTGGAATAAGTATCCTGTCTTGTTTATCACATAAACACTCACACGCATTGCCAAGAAAAAATCTCTTAAAGTGGCGTAAGTGGATGTTTTTGGCAGAAATTATCTTTTTTTCTATCTCTTTCCATTCATTAAATGTATAGGCATATAGGCAGTTATCCATATTGGTTACCATTACTCCGTTACTTCCGCTGACTCTAAGGTAATCCCTAAACCTTGCTGGAATTATAAGGCGACCTTTTGGATCAATGGTATGAAAAGAGCTTGACCTAAACATTGTTTACTCAACTCCATTAACTTAACTCCACAAAACTCCACTTTTCTTGCCAATTTTGCGGAAAAAGGGTATTAAGTCAAGTGAAATCTTTAAATAGGAGAGTTTTTTTTATGCAATCTTAAAGGTTTTTATCTTTATATATAACTGCAATATAGCTATTGCTTATTTGATATAAAAACAATAAGTTATAATATGTTTTATCTTCTTTAACTATTAGTTAATGCTGTGTTGTTATGACAATAAGCGTTATAAATTATGATGTTTAAAAAAAAGTGGAGTATTGTGGATTATAAATATCACCTATTAATTTATTGTTGACATATTTAAGCTAATTGTAGTTCACTATCTGCTATTTTTTATGTTCATTCTATCCAAAGAGGATTGGCAACTTGAAACAAAAGGGTAATAGTAAAATAGACAATAATATTTCTACCCTTCAATATTATCCAATAGCACTTGATGTTAAAGGTAAAAATTGCCTTGTGGTGGGTGGAGGTAGTGTTGGTGCAAGAAAAGCATTAACCCTTGCAAGATGTGGGGCAATTGTGAGTGTGGTAAGTCCTATTTTTTCTGATGAATTTCATAAAAATATCATAGATACTCATCATAAACTCATAAGGTGTATTCAAAAACCTTACGAACCAAATGACCTTAACTCAATTTTTTTAGTGATTGGTGCAACTAATAACATTTGTGTGAACCGCCAGATTGCAAATGATGCTCGTGAAAGGCAGATTTTATGCAATATTGCAGATTTCCCAGAGGGAAGCTCTTTTGTTTTACCCTCAATTGTAAGCAGAGGCGATCTTGTAATTACAGTTTCAACATCTGGTAATAGCCCAGCTTTTGCTAAAAAATTGAGAAAAGAGCTTGAACTTCAATTTGGTGAAGAGTATGCAGTTTTTCTTACTTTGATGGGCAAAATAAGAGATTGGCTGCTATCTAAAAAGAATTCACAAGAAAAGAATTTACAAAATGATTTAAGAGATAAACATTCACAAGTCCTACCTATTTCACAGAAGATCAACTCTGACATTTTTAGAGAGCTTGTAAATTCAGAACTACTTGAAAATATTGCATCAGGAAATTATTCAGAAATAGATAGAACAATTAAGATAATTTTGGGCAAACACTTACAGCCAATGGATAATATTAGCTTGCCTTCATATCAAGACTTTATATCTGGAGAGTAACATGACATTGGATAACATAGAACGCATATTGTCTATAATTGCAGCCGTAACTTATACTGCAAGCATGGCAGCATATATTTTCTATCTTTTTAAGCAGAAAGATGAGTTTCAAAATTATGGATTTTTTCTAATCTGTGTTGGTGCGGCACTCCATTTTTTAGGTGTATGTTTAGAAACTATTATGATGGGAACTTTGCCTGCCTATAACCTTCAACAAACCCTATCTATTGCAGCTCTTGCTCTTTCTGGAACATTTATCTTTCTTAATCAAAAATTTAATTTAAAGATTCTTGGACTCTTTGCATCACCTTTACTTGTAATAATTATGAGTGCATCTATTATATTGCCCAACACTCTACCTTCCCAACCCCTTTTTTTAAATGATTTAGGGTTACGGTCAATATCTCATTTTTGGCTTATCTCACATATTGTAATGATATTTACAGGGGAGGCAGCTTTAGCTTTAGCTTGCGGTGCTGGGATTCTCTATCTTATTCAGGAAAAAGCAATTAAAGAGAAGAAAAGAGGATTTTTCTATAAACGACTACCATCACTTGCTCTTCTCGATAATACAAGTTACACCAGTATCATAACAGGCTTTACAATGCTGACAGCAGGTTTAATAACAGGGCTTATATATGCAAAAAATGTATGGGGAACATTCTTAAGCTGGGATCCCAAGGAGATATGGTCAGCAGTAACTTGGCTTATTTATGCAGCTCTGCTTCATGGGCGTCTTGCCTCAGGCTGGAGAGGAAGAAAATCTGCAATAATGACTATTATTGGATTTGCCGTTCTTCTCTTCACACTTTTTGGAGTCAATCTATTTATTGGCGGGCATCATCAATCTTTTACAAAATAGAAGGGTTTGCGGGTCTGTAATATGATTTGCTAATTTACGTATCTTAAAAAACTGATAGAATCAAAAAAACACGACTTACTGGAAGTTAAATGTCAGAAATCACACTTATTGGACTTAATCACAAAACAGCAGCAGTTGAACTTCGTGAAGCACTTGCTTTCACCGCAGAAGAGTCGGCTAATGCCCTTAAATCTCTTATAGGTAACAGCAATAATAAGATAAAAGAGGCGATGATCTTCTCAACCTGTAACCGTATGGAAATACTTTTTATATCATCAGATAAAAGCTGTAGGGCATCTCAATCAATCTGCAGCACTGGCTCAAGCAATAACACTGGATCAAGCGATAGCTCTGAATCAACCGATAACACTGGCTCAAGTGATAACACCCAAGTTGTGATTAATTTTCTATCTGAATATAAAAAATTGCCCGTAATCCGTTTTCAAGACTCTCTTTACATTTACAATGGCAATGATGCTGTCAGACACATTTTTAGAGTTGCATCAAGCCTTGACTCCATGATTATTGGAGAACCTCAAATCTTAGGTCAAGTTAAGGCAGCATATCGTTTAGCAGCTTTAAATAAATCTTCTGGTGTTGTTATAAATCGGCTTATGCACAAAGCATTTAGCATTGCTAAAAAGGTCAGAAGAGAGACAGGCATCGGAGACAATGCTGTCTCAATTAGCTATGCAGCAATTGAGCTTGCCAATAAAATCTTCAATGATCTAAGCGAACGGTGTGTAATGCTTCTTGGAGCTGGTGAAATGGCAGAGCTTGCAGTTGAACATCTTATTTCGCATGGAGTTAAAAAGATATTTGTCGCAAATAGAACTTTTGAGAATGGCGTACTGCTTGCAAAAAAGTTCAATGGAATTAAGGCTGTTTACGGAAGTAATAGAAGCTGTGCTATCCAAGAATTTGAACATAGCAGCGATATGGTTCAAGATAGTGATAATAATTCCAGAAATAATAAAGACAATTTTAGTAAAAATAGAGAAAAAGATATTGTAAATGCAGAGGCAGTAAGATTTGAAGAGAGGGAGCGGCTACTTCAAGAGGTTGATATTATTATAAGTTCAACTGGTGCAACTGAATATGTTTTAACCGCAGCTCAAGTTAAAAAAAGCATGATTTTTAGGAAAAACAGACCTCTTTTTTTGATTGATATTGCAGTTCCAAGAGATATTGACCCTAAAATCAATAAAATCGACAATGCCTATCTTTATGATATTGACGATCTACAAAATATTGTTGATGATAACATGGAAGAGAGAAAAAAAGAGGCTCTCAAAGGCGAACGGCTTGTTGATGAAGCTGTTATAAAATTTGAAAAATGGCTTGAAAATCTTGATGTAGTTCCAACTATTGTTGCAATAAAAGAGAAGATTGAAAAGATAATTGAATCAGAGACAGAAAAGACTCTAAATTCTCTGAACCTAAGAGAAGAGGAGCAAGATGCCATAAAAAGAATGGCACAAGCAATTACAAATAAAATAATGCACGATCCAATACAATTTCTAAAAAATAGTGGAAACCATAGGGACGATGTATTTTACTTGAATGCGGCAAGAGAGATTTTTAATATTAATAATATGAATGGAGATTAATTTAAAAAATAAAAGATTCTTTAACGTTATACTGATCAAGGTCATAAATTGAGTTCTACTTAAATAGAAAAAGCTCAATTAATGCCCGCTTAGAGTATATTAAGCCTATTTTAAATATATCTACATTTTAATAATTTAAGTAAAGGATAAACAATATGGAAGATAAAGAGTTAGAATTTTTCAAAAACCTTTTGAATGAGAGACTTAAAGACCTTATTTCTCATGCTGATGAAACCGTAAATGAGATGACAATACCTAAAGATAACTTTGCAGATCCAACAGATAGGGCATCACATGAGGCTGAACGCAACTTTGAACTTAGGATAAGAGACAGAGAGCATAAGCTGATTAAAAAGGTAAAAGAGGCGTTAATTAGAATTGAAAACAATACTTATGGAATTTGTGAAACCTGTGGAGATGATATTTCCATAGCAAGGCTCAAAGCAAGACCAGTAACAACTCAATGTATTGAGTGCAAAACCCGTGAAGAGGTTATGGAAAAAGCACTTGGAATCTAATAAATATTAGAGTTTAACTAAAAAACGAATTTAGAGAAATCAACAGAGAAATATATAGTGATCGATCTACACATACACTCAACAGCATCTGATGGCTCTTTTACTCCTATTGAGATTGTTAATATGGCAATCAATAGAGGATTGAGTGCGATTTCAATTACAGACCATGATACTATTGATGGAGTCAAAGAGGCTATTGAAGCTGGCATTCCTCATAATATCGAGTTGATAACTGGGGTTGAACTTAGTGTTCAGCCTCCGCTTAACTATGAAGATAGCGGGAGTATCCATATTCTTGGCTATGGGTTTAGCATTTATGACAAAGATATGAATGCTACCCTCATAAAACTTAGAGATGCTCGTGCAAACAGAAATCCTTTGATACTTGAAAGGCTAAGTCAATTAGGGTTTCCTCTTACAATGAGCGAGGTTATAGATATATGTGGAGAAGGTCAGATTGGTCGCCCCCACATTGCAAAAGCTATGGTTGAAAAAGGTTATGTTCCATCTTTTGACTATGCTTTTGATAACTATCTTGGAAAGGGCAAACCTGCATATATAGATAAATTTAGGCTCTCTTGCAAAGATGCAATTAAACTAATTCTTGATGCTGGGGGTATTCCCGTGCTTGCACACCCTGGTCTTATCAAAATTCAAACTCTTTCTCCGTTTAGATATAATTCAGATAGCAACTGCTCAAATATCAATTATTCAACTAACTATCCAAATGAATATTATCCATTGGAATATTTTATCTCTCAGCTTATTGGTATGGGACTTATGGGTATTGAAGTGTTTCATACAGATCACTCAAAAGAAGAGAGTAACTATTTTGAGAAGTTTGCAAAAAGAAAAGCTCTTCTGGTTACTGGTGGTTCTGATTTTCATGGAACGCTTAAACAAGGTGTTGAGATTGGTATTGGTAAGGCTGAGGCTGGTATTAATATTGGTAAGGTTGAGGAGAACTATAGAGGCAACCTTTCAATTAGCTTTGATTATTATAAGAACCTATATATTGCGGTTGAGAAAACAAGAAGGGCTAATAGCAACATAGAAAAACTTCAGGATAATTTTTGTTACTCATTTAAAGAGCAATCATTGCTTAAGACAGCTCTAAGGCATAGCTCTTATGTTAATGAGATGCAAAGTCCTAATGTTGTTGATAATCAAAAATTATTGGATAATCAAAGATTATCAGACAATCAACGGCTTGAATTTTTAGGAGATGCTGTTCTTGGGCTTTCTATTGCTCAACTTTTGATGCAAAAATTTCCTGACATGAAAGAGGGGGACTTATCAAAATTACGCTCAAATCTTGTAAGTGAATCGTCTCTTGCATCAATGGCACGATATATGGACGTTGGAAGATTTATACTGCTTGGAAAAGGAGAACGTCTCTCGCGTGGTTCAGAAAAAAACTCAATTCTTGCGGACACATTTGAGGCTATTATTGCTGCAATCTTTCTTGAGATTGGCTTTGAGGCAACTTGTGAGCTTATATCTCTATATTTTGACAATCAGATAAGCCAGATAACATCGAATAGCGATACCTGTGATTATAAAAGTATGCTTCAGGAGATGGTTCAAGAGATGGGCAATTTTGCTCCGTGTTATAAAATTTTAAAAGAGTTGGGTCCAGACCATGATAAAATGTTTGAGGTGGTTCTAAATGTATGTGATATAGAGGCAAGAGGAGAAGGTAAAAACAAAAAATCAGCAGAACAAAATGCAGCTGCAAATGCGATTGCTATAATTAATAAAAATAAGCTATTAAAGGGAGATTCTTCATGCTCGTAAATTAGAAGCAGCATAAGAAATTTATATAAGTGCAAAGGTCATATACCACATTAAAACCCCTTATTATCCCAATATTTATCCCTCATTCAGGTTGTCCTCACCAATGTGCTTTTTGCAATCAATCCATTATTACTGATACATCGCACAACAAAGATAAAAACAAACTATATCTACTTCCATCTCAAGAAGAAATAAGGCATGAAGTAGATCGTTTTCTTCTCTATAAAGGAGTAAGAAAAGAGGTTGAGCTTGCATTTTTTGGCGGCAATTTTCTTGGTCTTAAACAAGACGAGATAATTTTCTTGCTCTCATCTGCTAAAGAGCTTGTAAAGGATGGGAAAATTGACTCTATTCGATTCTCCACACGACCAGACACAATCACAACAGAGCGGCTTGAACTCATATCACAATACCCTGTCTCAACAATTGAGATTGGTGTTCAATCTATGGATAATAGAGTGTTAAAACTTGCAAAGCGGGGACATACAGCAGAGGATACTATAAAAGCCGCCTCCCTGTTAAAAGATATTAAGCAATATGGCGACTTTAGAGAATCATCTTTGATAGCTACAGATATTGCTCCAATATCTACTACTGAGACAAAAATATGTAAATCTATTACAAAGACAAAACCATTTAAAATTGGTATGCAGATGATAGTTGGGCTTCCTGAAGATAACGATAAAACAGCTCTTGAGACAGCAGAAAAGATAGCTCAACTTAAACCTGATTTTGTTCGTATCTACCCTCTGATTGTTTTAGAAGGCAGTCTAATTGCTAAGTGGTATCGTGAAGGAAAGTATGAGCCAATCTCATTGGAGTCATCTGTTAAACTTGTAAAAGAGATATTTCTTATATTTCAGAGACACGGCATTTCCGTAATTAGAATGGGACTTCAGGCATCAGACTTGCTTCAAGATAAGCTCTCAATGGTTGCAGGTCCTTGGCATCCAGCCTTTGGGCATTTAGTCTATTCTGAGATTTTTTTTGATAAAGCTGTTGACTTGATTGCGAAGCTCGGGTTCATACCCCGCCCCTTGCAGCGGAAAGTTTTCATTAATAAAGAATTGTCCTATGAAGATTTAGGTATAAATCAAGAGAATAAACAAGAGAGCCAAATTATCACTTTGGCTGTTCACCCAGCATCAATATCAAGGCTTAGAGGAGATAAAAATAGTAATATAAAACGACTTAAAGATATTTTTCCCTCAATAGAGTTTAAAATTAAAACTGATGACAGCCTTGATAAAGAACAAATCTCCTGTAATTTGGAATCGAATATAAACGATTTACATATACTGCATAATATATAAGCACAACTCTTAAAAATGGTATTTGCTAAAAACAATCTCATATCATAAGATTTTGAAATAACTCTGGTTTAAGGGTTATCACCTTAATGGTATCTTCTCTACCACCTGACATCACAAGTATGTCAGTTAATTCACCCTTTGGTGCTTTTGTATATCCTGCACATATAGCCCCTGCTTTCCTGATATTCTCAAATCCTGCTACTTGATTATCATAATTCCAATCTAACTTTTTTATATTTTCTGTTCTGTTCATACTTAAGTTGTTTGTTCTGTTGTTTGTAATGTTAATGTCATTAATTAACATTGCACCATTAGGAATAAGCACAAGAGGTCCTGCTAAGAAGGCATGGCGGAGCATAATATCTGTGTCAGATTTATACATCTTCTCTATTGTGTTGTTGTCAAACTCTGATTTACCAACAACTATTTTTATTTTATCATCAAGCCTTAAATGGCGACCATGCTTGAGTAGATATAGGTCTCTTTTGCTATAAACCTTCTGCACAAAGAGTAAATCTCTAAGTCTTCTGGAGAAATTCTTATCTGTCAAAAGACATCCACCAGCAGGAGGAGGATACTCTTTAACGCCAAACTCTTTTGCCATCTCAATCTGAATTTTTCTTGATCTACCAGATATTTCTCCAAGATTATCCCTTTTAACTAAACCTTGATTTTCCATCATGGTTTCAGGAAGGAGCTTTGCACTTAATGGTCTCAGAATTTGCCCTTTAAATCCAGAATGGTTTTCAACGTAATTCATTGAATTCTTATTTTGAGACATAGGACGTTGACCAACTACCTCTCCGCTAAAAATAAAATCATACCCTCTTTCTTGCATTATAATACCAGCTTGATTAAACATCATTGCGTGGCAATCTAAACACGGATTCATATTTTTACCATATCCAGCAGGCGGTGATTTTAGCATCTCCATATATATATCTGTTATATCTTCAACAATTAGTGGAATACCTGTTTGTTCTGAAGCTCTTTTTGCAGAATCTTGTGAGAAAAAAGGAGTCTTAAAGGTTACCCATACAACCTCTATTCCTTGATTTTTTAAGAGCAGAGCAGATAAAATGCTGTCAAGTCCTCCTGAACAGAGTCCTAAAGCTCTTACTTTTTTATTGTTATACATCTGTCTATAATTAGCCTTTGTCTTTAAAATTAATGCTGAAGTAATGTTCGTGCAATTTTTGCATTCTATTTTTATCTTGCCTTATATTATATTAGCTTTAAAATCAACTTATCAGGTAATACTTAATTGATAAATGGTTATTTATGGCGTTATCAGGGCAGCCTTACCTTGGTAACAAAAAAAATGATTGAATTATTAACCGAATACCGCACGGCATTAATCAGCGAGGTGGTAACGGGAAAAATCAAGGTTGTGGAATGATATGGAAAAATATCAAAATAAATATCGTATCCAGTCAGCCCGTGCACAATGGTGGGAATACGGTTCGAATGGTTCGTATTTTGTTACCATTTGCACCAAAAACCGCGACCATTTCTTCGGTGAAATTATGGATGGAAAAATGAATTTGTCTATCATCGGACATTTTGCACATTCCTGCTGGTATGAAATCCCAGAGCATTTTCCATTTGTAGAATTAGGCGAATTCGTGGTGATGCCTAATCATGTGCATGGAATTGTTATTATCAATAAATCGAATTATGTGGAAATGAATGGACGCAACGTAGAGACGCAAAATTTTGCGTCTCTACACCCACACCACCCACAATCACACCCATCAACGTCTGATAATCCCAAAAACCAATTTGGACCACAATCCAAAAATTTGCCATCAATCATTCGTGGTTATAAAGTTGGCGTTACAAAAAATGCTCGGTTGATCAATTCTGATTTCGCCTGGCAAACAAGATTTCATGATCATATTATCCGTAATGATAATCAATACAAACATATTTGCGAATATATCATCAATAATTCAATCAATTGGGAAAAGGATAATTTTTTTGAAGTTACTGGAAAAATAAAGGTTGTGGAGTAAATTATGAGCAATCAAATATTTATAGAACCAAGCAATCAAACATTTGCAGAATTGATGGGTAACAGTGCCAAATATACAGTCCCTCGTTTTCAAAGGGATTACTCATGGGAGCAGGAACAGTGGGAAGAGCAAAAGTTACTCCCTATTTTGAAGGATTAAAACTTTTTGCTATTCAGCAGCCTTTAGTAGTTTTGCTCGCAGCTTATTCTAAATTCACAGTTTCGGAATTTATACAGCTTGCTAAATATCTTTTTGTTCTTTCTGTTAGATACAACATTATATGCAATGATTCACCAAATGAGCAGGAGAAAAAGTATAATAAAATGGCGGTGAACATCACAAATGGTGAATATAAAAGAGCAAGTCATGTAAAAAATGGTAAAGAATTCAAAGAATTATACCCAACTGATGAGAGATTTAAAAGCTCATTTCAACATTATAAAATGCCCAATCGCCGCTCTTCAAAAAAAATCAGATTTCTGTTATCGCAAATAGAGATTCAAAATGGCAGAGAGATTGATTATGAGAAAGTAACACTTGAACATGTCTGCCCATACAATCCTGATCAGGATTGGCAAAAGGCTTTTGGAGAGGGTATTAATGATGTATCTGATAGGCTTGGTAATATGGTTTTATTGGACAAAGATGATTTACAGAGAGCAAGCTTTATAGAAAAACAGAAAGTGTATCAAGATAGTGGAAACCATCTTGCTCAAGAAGTTGCAAAATATCAGGAGTGGAACTTATCATCAGTAAACAAATATCAGGAATGGCTTGCTTTACAGGCTGTACAAACATGGCAGGTTGATTAATGAGTATGAGATATTAATATTACAGAAACTATAAAGAAGCCGTGTATTATAGAACATTTTGAATCAATCATAGACCTCGGATGCTGCTGAAAACAAGACATAAACTCATAGACATTGTGGCAATAACGCTTTGCGCAGTGTTTTCAGTTGCTGACGATATGTTTAGAGCTAATTTCTGAAGCAATGTCTGTGCAATTTTTGCATTCCATTTTTATGTTGGTTACTTGACATATTTATATCTTTTATAGTAGAAAAAAGTTACTTATAATTTTTTATCTTATATTTGCTTTAAAATCAACTTATCAAGGAAAAAGTGCCTAATTCGGTCAAAAAAGATAAAAAATGAAGCTGAATAAAAATAATAAAGTTGAATGTAAATGCCAAAATTATACGAATATTTCGGACTTATAATTCTTTTTTACTCGAATGAACATGAGCCTGTTCATGTTCATGGTAAATATCAGGGTATGGAAAGCAAAGCAGAAATTATCACGGACAATGGGCAGATAGCTGAAATCCGTTATCCCGTGGTAAGAGGAAGAAAACCTTTGGACAAGGCAAAGCAGAAAGATTTTGAAATCCTTGTAGAACATTTCGCAGAGGAGATAATTCAGAAATGGATAGATTACTTTGTAATGCACAAACAGGTGGCAGTGGAAAAAATTACACGGAAGCTGAGTTGAAACTCACAGAAGGTATGGTAGTAAATATTGAATATGCTGAATATGTGGAAAGTTACAAGTTGAATCTAAGATTCAGTGACGGAACAGAAAGAACAGTGGATTTCAGTGGTTTTTTAAGCAGTTCTTTAAATCCTATGATAAAAAAGTATCTTAATACAAAAAAATTCAGGGAATTTACTGTGGAATACGGTGATTTATTTTGGAATGATTATGATTTATGTTTTCCAATAGCAGATTTGTATGAAGGAAGAATTTAAAAGTCACAAAAAACATATAACCACACGCTTCACCAGACTACGCAAGACGTGGACGGCAATTCTGACATTAAGGCAGGCGTGGCTGGTGAGCTTATTGTTATACATAAAAGAGTGTTATTATGAATGAAGTTTAAAAAAAATATAAAGATTTAATGATTAAAAAAGATACAGCGATATAAACAATTGTGTATAGCCCACCAATTTGGTGAAGTAAACACAATAGAATATACACAAACGTTGTGCATCATTGTAAGGAACACTCAGTACTAAGCATTCATGGACTTTAAACCCAGCATAAGCGAAAAATTCTTATACCTCTTTTACAAAGAGATTGAATGTGATGTGCCTGATACCAATTCAAAACTCAACCTGCATATTCTTAAAATTGAGAACAACCAGTTTTGCTATGATGAACTGATAAAGCAATTGGGAAACAACATGATTCCTTTTGCATTATCAAAAAAGGAAATCAAAGAATTTCAAAAAGACCAACGCTATTATGAACTCGTTGAAAAGGCTGCATCAAAATTCAGAGATGCAAGAGTTAATGATGGCGAAGCAGGTGAATTACTTCTGTTTTGTTTTTTAGAATCGCATTTGAAAGCCCCTAAAATCCTAACGAAATTAGAAATCAAACTTTCGTCAAACGATTATGCCAAAGGTTCGGATGGGATTCATCTGCTTGAATTGGCTCCAAAAAACTACCAACTGATTTTTGGAGAATCTAAACTCGAACAAAGTCTGACAACATCAATCTCCCATGCCTTTAAATCAATCCACGATTTTCTGACAAGGAAAAAGAACAACATCTATGATGAAATAGGTTTAATCAATTCCCAGTTGTGCAAAGAGGCATTTGATGAAGATTTATATCAGTTCTTAAAATCAGTAATCATACCCAAGGCAAGCGATACCGACCCAATTGTAAAAAACAACGCCTTCGCCATTTTCGCAGGATTTGAGATTGACCCAACGAATGAAGAAAAGCGGTTGAGCAACGATAAATTTCTGGCTTTGATTAAGTCCAAAATAAGAGCCGAAGTTGAAAGTAAGATGAACCACATCAAAAAGAAGATTGAGGAATACGAGCTTTTTAGCTACACATTTTACGTTTATCTCTTCCCATTCATGAAACTCGATGAAACACGGAAAAACATCATCAAAACTATAACACGAGCAGAACAATGATAGAACATTTAGCCAATGATGTTTTGCAGGATAAATACTTTATTACCTTGAATATTAAAGCGGCTAAACTATTGGCTAATAATTTATTTTCGGAAAATGACAGAAGCATAAAGCTAACCGAAAAAGAATTGAATGACACTTTACGCTTTGCCGACATCCTTTCAAATTCCAAAAATCCGAAAGCAAGGAACAAAGCTTATCAACTCATAACCCTGCTCAATGAAGATTACAATACCAATCCCTATTATCAGACTTTCTCTCATTCAGTATTGGCAAAATTGGGCAACTTTCCTGGAATTGAGTTTTTAAAAAATGAGAACAACAGTTCTGAATTACCCTTTGATAGAGAACTGGAAAAGAAGGTCAAGGAATTTATTCAAGCCGTTCCCGATACCGAAGATTTGACTTTTACTGATTCTCAATTTGAGCTTTACAAGAAAATAAGCGGTTCGAAGCATTTTAGCTTTTCTGGACCCACATCAATGGGAAAGTCGTTTATCATTAAATCATTCATCAGAAAAGTAGTTGGCAATAAACCTCCTGAGAATATTGTCATCATGGTGCCGACCAGGGCTTTGATTAACCAGTTTTCAATTGACCTGAACAAAGAACTCAAAGATGTATTGGATCACTATAATTACACCGTAATAACCAACTCTAATGTTTCTGAATTGCCATCAACAGAACAGCATTACATTTTTGTGCTTACGCCTGAAAGGCTTTTGAGCTATCTGTCCCAAAAGAAAAATCCTTCTTTTGCTTATTTATTCATAGATGAAGCCCACAAACTGGCAGCAGAAAAAGATAGTCGGGCAGTAACTGCATATTCAGCAATTTCAAAGGCATTAAGACGAAATCCTAATCTCAATTTATACTTTTCATCACCCAATGTTTCAAATCCAGAAGTATTTCTGAAACTGTTCAAGAAGGACGAGAAACAGTTTTTCAGAACGATAGAAACGCCTGTTTCTCAAAATTTGTTTTTTGTTGACTTGGTAGAAAAGAAAGTTACTCATTACCTTGATAATGGCAACTATTTGTTTGAACCCAAAATCGTAATAAAGTCAGAGACGATTTATGATTTGCTTTCTGCAGTTGGTGGTGAGGAAAGTAACATAGTCTATTGCAGTTCAAGATTTGATGCAGTTGATAAAGCCGCCAAACTATTTGAACAAAATCAAAATAAACAGATTGAAGTTTCCAAAAATGTGAAAAAGGTTGTTCGCCAAATCAGGGCTTACATTCACAAGGATTACTACTTGGGCGAATTTCTGAATAGGAGAATTGGCTATCACTTTGGCAACCTGCCGCAGATTATCAGAAACAAAGTAGAAGGACTTTTTAAGGAAAGAGAAATCAACTATGTGTTTTGCACATCAACACTTTTAGAAGGCGTGAATTTGCCAGCAAAAAATGTTTTCATTTTGAATAACAAAATTCATAGAAATTCATTTTTCAAGCCAATTGATTTTTGGAATCTTGCGGGACGAGCAGGAAGGCTCAAACATGAACTTTCCGGGAATATCATTTGCCTTAAGGAAACGGAAAAGGACTGGAAGAAACATGAAATATTATTAGAAGGCGATGCGGAAATAAAACTTAGCCCTACCATTGAAAACTATATAGATAAAAAGCTAAAGAAGATTGAACAAGTTCTGAATGAAAATCCTAACGTAAAGTTTGACTCAGGAATTCTGAAAGAGATATTGGAATACATTGCCAATATCATAAGCATTGATACACTTGAAATACAGCGAGCCAACTACAGCAGTGAGATTATAAAAAAGCTGATTGCAGATAATAAGGAAGCAATTATTGATTTGGCAAAAAAGAAAAACGGAAAGGTTGAAGTTCCCTCAAGTGTTCTGAACACTAACAATTCAATCAAACTTAAAATACAGAATGAGATTTTCATTACATTGAAAAAGCAATCCATTAACCCATCTGCCATCAAATTGCCAAGTAGGGTGACTTATGAAATATGCCAAGAATGGCTTCATAAACTCTACTCAATGTTTCATTGGGAAACAGAGGAAAAGCGATTCAAATCTGAAAAGCAACTTGACTATTATGCTGTTCTGATGAATCAATGGATAAATGGAATTCCGTTGAGCCAAATCATCAATGAATCTATTGCTTATTACAACCGCAAAGGCAGCAACCTAATGGTCGGTTATAAAAACAGAAAACCATCTTATGAGAAGTTCGACAATAGTAAACAACATATCAATGTCCTGATTGGAAACATCATTGATGATATTGAAAGTGTTCTCCGGTTTCTTTTTGAAAAATACTTCAATAACTACTACGCCATGCTTGTTGAAATATTAGGTGAGGAAAATGCAGGTGTAAACTGGGCAACTTTCTTAGAATACGGAACACAGAACCCAATAGTGATTGCATTACAGAACTACGGGTTATCAAGACACTCCGCAGACTACATTTTCAAGAGATATAAAGACTGCTTAAAAATTGAAGGAGATAAGCTCGTTGAAATCAATATTAAGAATTTAAAGAGCAGATTAAATAAAGAAGAAATCGAATATGACGAGATTAGTTCAATTCTTTTTTAGTAAATAAGTAAAACAACTAAGGCACAACATTGTATAAGCGGAATGCGACTAAATGGCTAAAATTGAGCGTTTTAACTCCTTAGAAACTTTGAGGTTGAAGGACAGAGAATCACTCCGAAATCCCGCACTACGCTTATACTTTACCGTTGAGAATATAAGAGGGAATATAAAAATAAATGCTAACTACTCAGGCATCTAACGGTAGCCTTCACACCACAACATCTATAGCATTGATTCTGCAGCTTGAACAAGAAATGCAGACCTTGTAAGTCCTCGTTTTGCAGCTCCTCTATCAATCATAGCCAATTTGTATTCAGGTATGGTGATGTTGACACGAATGCTTTTTTTTGAAAGAAATGAAAAATCAATGTCTGCCAGCAACCAGAAACCACCCTCAGCATCAATATCCTGCCTGTTTATAACATCTTCAATCTTTGACGCATCAGGAGGAACATTTGTATTTTCTCCATCGTAGTAACAGATTACAGCTTCTTGAAGATTTTGCAGTGCTTCACTAATGCTTTTACCTGAGGTAAAGCACCCTGGAATGTCGGGTATAGTTAATCCAAACTCAGAGTCTGCATCTTTGTGTATTAAAACAGGGTATTTCATTGTTGCCCCCATTCCCAGCCAGCTTGCCGGTATATATTCCTAACAGTCCCTATTGGAAGGTCTTTTTTAGGGTGTGGAACTACCACTATCCTTTCTGCTTTTTTGAATTTCCAGTGATCGCCTGTTGTATTAGTATGCTCAAACCCATCTTGTTTGAGCCTTTTTATAATTTCTCTGCTATTCATTTGGTAATTCTACATACAATACACACTGTTTTCAAGATTTAATAATGAATAAATAAAAGATATTCTTTATGTCTATTATTAAGATACAAAACCATCTGCTATTTTATACATATATCGTAAAGAGCAAAGAATATATGTCTAAATCTGTTTTTTTTATCAACCTTGACAACCTATTTAATTACACACTATTATTAAAAAAATCTTATTTTGACAGGGTAAGTGGTAGTCATCATATTTTTATTCATCCGCTATTTGCCCCCTGTAAATGCCCAAAAAAAAAAGACAGGTGGAGATATGAATTATCATTCATTAATGGCGGAAGCAAAAGGTTATTAATCAACAGATAGGACAATGCTAATGTTGAGAATCAAAAGAAAATTTATTATTGGTTTACAGTCGGCTATAATGCTTATTTGGATTTTGCTGTTCGGGTTGTTTATTCCTAAAGAAATTAAGGCAGATACCAATAACGAGCAGACACGGCTTCAGGTATTGCAATCTTTAAACCTTATTGCGGTCTCTTTGACCCATATTATGACCTACAACGATAAGGTGGTTCTTGATCAGGAATACAATACCATCATCAACAACCTGAATTTGAGCAATATTCCTGATGCTGACATCATAACATTGCTTCAGGAACTCATGGATTTGCTCACAAGTTCTAAAATTAATGATCATGACCGTGAATATCTCTTGAATCGCTTTGATAAAAATGTCCAGACCGAACTTAAAAACAGAGTCAGGTCACGGATTTTCGATACAGACCTGTTTATCAATCCTTATACGACTGTTTTAGCTGCTGTACTTTCGACAGGTTCATTTTATTTCAATTACCGATCCCAGATGGATTCATACACTAAAGAAAAAGAGGAAGGTAAATGGGCAATTGAAGTAAAAACCATGCAGGGGCTTAATAATTTTTACAAAAAGTTGTTGAAATATTCATGGGAGTTGATGCGGAAATATAATTTACCCGATGAATGGCGATTAGATGAAAAACAACTCAGCGATTATACGGCTATTTTAAAGGAATCCGACATTGCAAGGCGGTATCGCAAATTGGAGCGGATTGAAAAAAGTTTCCAAAAATTCCCTCCTTACTGGTATTATCGCGGTCAATCAGCTCAGGAAATTGGTAACAACGTTGAAGCGATTGATTGCTTTAACAAGTTTCAGCAAATCCATCAGGGTATATTGAGAAAAGATCCTTACGCTGCATCTGTTGCCATGTACAAAACCATGCTAACACTTGAACAGGCAGATAACGCCACAATTAAAAAAGATTTGGATTTGATTTTATCTAACTCTGATGATGCTGATTGGGGCAATATTCTGTTTACAGCCCTTCAATACGCACGTATGGGAGATTCTGACGATGCAGGTAAACTTATCCTGCGTAATTTAGACAATGGACACATTGCCTTTATAGACTCTCCTGATATGATCCGAAAAGTGGGACCTGCTTTACTTTTAAACGCCAAACCTGATGTTTTCAATCGCATCATGGAGATGGTGCTAAAAAATGATAAGGTGAAAAATTACGATCTGCTATGGCTCTACGGACAAACTCGCAACAGTGATATTTTAAAGAAGATACAGCCTGAATTTGACCGCGTTTTGTTGCAAACATCGGATAAATCACTTCTAAACCCTCTTAACCTTTTTAAGGGTAATAATATTTCACTTTTTTTGCCAACAAGATGGATGGCTGACAATTCTATAGTAATATTGAAATTCAGGAGTGAAGATGGTGAGAAAGAGTTCCATCCTTCAGATGCTGATGTGATGCCAGAGCTTCCTGAGATGACTGTGCTGACATTTAAAGATGTATTTCCAATAAAGAAGTTTATAAAGAAAAACCTTTCTGCTGAGGTGACCATTTCTTTGGTTCGTGAAAAACTTGAGACAGATAAAACAACAATAGAAGACTATGATATAGAGATGGTCTTTAAATCACAGATAATTGGCTCTGATGAGCAATTATCTAAAATGATAAAATATACCAATAAGCTATTCAAGGTGGGTAAAACAGGTATTGCAATGGAAAAACCAGATAAAGATAATGACGATTTGACTGTTTGGTTCAATAAAGAGACGATCATTTTAAACGGTGAGGCTTTCAAGTGGAGCGATGAAGGTGTCAGCATATCCAATGCCAATGATAGAAGTGATAAAGGCAATCTGTAAAGTTCCCATCTTATAAATACTTAGGAATAAAAATTTAATAATGTCCGAAATTACACTGAGCAAGGATATGTCATAGGTAGGGAACAACGATCGTTGTTCCCTACCCAGTTTATTCAATTTCTGGTGTTATTAAATTCCCATTCCTTAGACTCTAAAAATTCATAATCTTTTCTGACACAAGGGGAACTCATTTGAAAAAAGACAGATTTTGGTAAAAGCCACTAAAAATAGAGCCAAGAAGATAATGAGCTTTGACGTTGTTATGTTTTTCATAATTTGCGTTATTATTAAATCTTTGAAGATACTATAACTTCAAGCTCGCTAAAATCCATATCAGGGTGAATACCAAATCGTGTCAGAGAAAAGTCATATTTTATAGGATCATCTGGGCAGATTTGCCTAAAACCTGCTGTAATCTCAAGTGCTGTTTTCATATCTGCTGCCGCTCTTTTTGTAAATCCAAGAATCTTTCCTGCGTGGTGCATGTGGGTATCTAAAGGGACAATGAGCATTGAAGAGGGAATTTCGTCCCAGCCTCCGGGATCAACATCATCTTTTCTTATCATCCACCTCAAAAATAGATTGTTTCTTTTACATGCACTCCCTTTTTCAGGATTTGGAGCAAGGTTTCCACAATTGCCTTTCTCAGTAATTTTTTTAACAAATCGTGTCAATGCTGGAATAATGTTTTCATCTTGCTCTCTTATCGCACTTAAAAAGAATTTTTTCAATGAACCACTCTCCTCAATAGTAGCCTTAATACCAATTAAAAAAGATGAGATATGTTCAAAGTTAGTGAATCTATATCTAAACTCTTTAAAAGACTCAACAATACTTTGCTCACTGTTTTGCATTAAATATTCATAAAGAGATTTACCCATTATTTGAAATACTAATCCAACATGTTTAAGAATCTGATCTACTCTACCATAAGCTAATGATGAAGCAATAAGAGCTGCTATTTCGCGATCTTTTGGATCAGGATAATGATAAAGGAATTCAAGTGGATCAGGGTGTATATACTCTTTTTTATTGTAAGTTGAATAAATATACTCTAACTGTTTACAGAGTTTATCTTTATCATAATTTTTTTTATCACAATCCATAAAATTTCTACTGTCCTTGTATTTGATTTTATCTTGATTTTGTAAATTGTAGTTCATCTTAAATAGCTGACAATTTATCTTGACTTAAAAGAGTGTCAATATTTAATATGATTTAGTTTTTATATAAAAGTAGGGTTATTCTAAATAGGTTGTTCCATAATTATACTATTTGTTTATTCTTTTTTATAATCAAAAGATTACGGTTATAATATTCGATTTTTACAATGTTTTTAATTTTATTATGATTTAAGGAGTGCATTAATCATGCTGCAAGACAAAAAAATCGGTTTTATTGGAAGTGGAAACATGGGAGAGGCACTAATAAGTGGTCTTGTCATGTCAAAGGCAACTGAACCTGAAAATATCATCTGTTCAGATGTTCGTAAAGAGCCTTTAAAGGAGATACGTGAAAAATATGGCGTGCTGACCACAACAAGCAATATGGAAGTTGCTCAACGATCAGAGATAATTATATATGCAACAAAACCTCAGATTCTTGGTAAAGTTTTAAAACAGACTGCAAGTGCTTTAGATCGATCAAAACTTATAATATCCATTGCTGCTGGAGTTCCATTAGCCGCAATTGCGTCAGGTCTTCATAAAGAGCTAAGGCTTATTCGAGTGATGCCAAATATATGTGCTTTTGTCAAGGCAAGTGCCACTGCAATTGCTGCTGGGCAATATGTTGAAGAGGGAGACATTGAACTTGCAAAGGCAATTTTTGATTCTGTTGGTATAAGTGTCTTTATAGAGGAAAATATTTTAATGGATGCTTTTACTGGACTTAGCGGCAGCGGTCCGGCATATATTTTTATGATTGTTGACGCTATGGCTGATGCTGGCGTTAAAATGGGACTTTCACGAAAAGATTCACTTCTGCTTTCAAGCCAGACTATTTTAGGAGCTGCAAAAATGCTTTTAGAATCTAAAGAGCATCCAGGACAGCTTAAAGATAGAGTTACATCACCAGGAGGAACAGCAATTGCTGGTATTCATACTCTTGAAGCTGGGGGGCTTAGAACAACAATTATAAATGCCATTGAATCTGCAACCAATCGCTCTATGGAACTTGGAAAGATCATGATCCAAAATTTTGAGAACAATAATGGAAAACCTAATTAATTTATACTGGCACGGTCATAAATATAGTTTTTATTCAATCTTTCAGCTGACGGTTAAAACCATCGGCTAAGTTAAAAAAGTCCTCTTAAGAGGACTTGGACAGTTCAGCCCTGAGCTTTAGCTCTGGGCAACAAAACAAATTTGATTTTTTATTTTACAAAAAACAACTCCTTAAAGGGGCGATAAAATAATGAAAACAAACATTACAGTAAAAATTGGGGGAGAAGCCGGTCAAGGTATTCAGACCATTGGCACTCTGCTTGCTGAAGTTTGCCACAGTGCTGGGCTTTTTACATTCTCTATTGATGATTTTGAGTCAAGAATTCGGGGAGGACACAGCTTTAATCTTCTTAGAATAAGCAATGAAAAGGTAATAGCACCTGGTCATATACCAGATATTTTAGTTGCAATTGATCAGAGAACAATGAATCTAAATAAGGCATCTCTTCTTTCTGACAGCCTTGTTATCTTAAACGCAGAAAATAAGAGTGATAGCACTCCAGATATTGATGACAATAGCTGTTCAGAGGCAGATTTAGAGGGGTGCGGCAGCAGCAATATTCTTAAAATCTCACTAAACAGACTTGCAAAAGAGGCGGGTGGTTTAATTACAGCAAATACAGTTGCGGCTGGTTGTATTTTTGCGGTTCTTGGCACACCATTTGAGATGTTAAAAGAGCTTCTTGTTAAAAAATTTAAAGCTAAAGGCGACAAAATTATTGACCTTAACCTCACTGCTGCACAAAAAGGATATGAAGCTGCTGGAACAGTGCGTTACCATAAAAAATTTGACTGGAAACCAACCAAAACAGACACCATTGTTATAAGCGGTGCAAAGGCAGCAGGACTTGGTGCTCTTGCCTCTGATTGCAGATTTTTTCCATTTTATCCTATGAGTCCAGCAACTGGTGTGATTGCAAGCGTTGTTCCTTATTCTGGAAAATTGCCTATTGTTGTTGAACAGGCAGAAGATGAGATTGCAGCGGTCAATATGGCAATTGGTGCTTCATTTGCTGGTGTTCGTTCAATGACCTCAACTTCTGGTGGTGGATTTTGCTTAATGACTGAAGGTTTAGGAATTGCAGCAATGACTGAAACACCTTTAGTTATTGTAAATTCCCAAAGACCTGGACCCGCAACAGGACTTCCTACAAGAACTGCCCAACCTGATCTCTTGTTTGTTATAAATGCTTCGCAAGATGATTTCCCAAGATTTGTCCTTGCCCCGGGTAATCCTGCTGAAACTTTTGAGTCAGTAAAAAAAGCATTTTATCTCTCTGAAAAATATCAAGTCCCTTCAATTATTATGTTAGACCAGTTTCTTGCAACATCGCAGGTTACTCAACAAAACTTTTTTAAAGTGGATAAAGATGTTGAGAGATTTATTATCAATCAAGATAATAGTTCAAAAGTTAGTAGTTTAAATGGAGATAATTTAAAAAGTTCAGACTCTTCATCACAAACACCTGAAACATACAAACGTTATGCGATCACAGATAGTGGAATTTCACCAAGAGCCTTGCCATGTATGGGAAATATAATGGTTAGGGCAACGGGTAATGAACATAATGAAAAAGGTGAAATCAGCGAAGATGCAACAAACAAAGTCAAGATGACTAATAAGAGAAACTCAAAACTTGCTGCTATGAAACAGGAGATGGATTTGCCTGAAGTTTTCTGTCCTAAAGGGACTGATAATCAATTATTTCTAACCGGCTGGGGATCATCAAAAGGTCCAATTATTGAGGCTTGCGAAATTTTAAAGTCAAAAGGTGTAAATATTGGATATATTATTTTTAAAGATATTTATCCTATGGACGGTAATGCTCTAAAAAAAGTTCTTGAAAATAAAAAACTTATCATGGTTGAGCAAAATTCAAACTGTCAGATGGGCAAATTGATTACTCAAGAGACTGGTATCTCTTATTACTCATCAATTCTTAAAATTGATGGCAGACCATTTTATCCTCAATATATTGTAGAAAAAGCTCTTGAGATAATTGGTTAAACGCCCATATTTTTCTTATTATAATATCGGGCTGTAAAAACAGGGTTTTCAAATTCAGTTTATTGATTTGACAACTTTTAGAAAGTTTTCAAATCATTATGACTTCAATTTCTAAATAAATAAGCTACATAAGGAACAGCAAAAATGGTTGAACCTAAAGATTATGATAATGATTTTGAAAATAAATGGTGTCCGGGTTGCGGCAATTTTCTTATTCAAAAAGCTATGAAACAGACATTTGCAGAACTTAATATTCCACCTGAAAAGATTTTATTTGTATCTGGAATTGGACAGGCTGGCAAGACTCCGCACTTTATGAAAGGAAATATGTTCCACTGCCTTCATGGAAGGGCATTAGCTGTTGCAACTGGAGCAAAGATTGCAAATCACGATCTAAACATTGTGGTCAATTCTGGAGATGGAGATTGCTACGGTGAAGGGGGAAACCACTTTCTTGCAGCAATCAGAAGAAATATTGATATTACCTTGCTTGTTCACAACAATCAGGTTTATGGCTTGACTAAAGGGCAGGCTTCACCAACATCTGCACTTGGAATGGTTACAAAACTTCAAAAGCATGGAGTAACCTCCTCTCCGTTCAACCCTCTTGCAACTGCACTTGGTTCTGGTGCAGAATTTGTAGCAAGAGGATTTTCTGGCGAACCTGAACAGCTTAAAGAGCTTATTAAACAGGCTATGAACTACAGAGGTTTTGCACTGGTTGATATTCTTCAGCCTTGCGTATCATTCAATAAAATCAATACTCATCAGTGGTATAAAGATCGTGTCTATGACATTCAATCAATTGGGCATGACTCTTCTGATCTTGCAAAGGCGATTGTGTTATCTTTAGAGTGGGGAGATAAAATACCAACAGGATTATTTTATAAAAAAGAGTCAATTCCCTTTCACAGCAGAGTTGGAGTGTTGCAAGATAGAACATTAATCTCATACCCATTTGATGGAGAAAAAACCGCAGCCGCTTTTTAATTTTTTATCATGGAGGATAACACTATGAACCAGCTTGCTGCCCAACAAAATTATTACACCAAAGAAGAGTATCTGCTTTTAGAAGAGTCAGCAGAGTATAAGAGCGAATATTACGATGGTGAGATATTTGCAATGGCTGGTGGAACTCGAAATCATAGTGCTATCTGTCTTAATGTAAACTGGAGCATTAGAGAGGCTATTTCTAATAAAGATTGTGTTGGCTTTGACAGCAATATGAAATTAGATATTCCTACTCACAACATTGTTGTCTATCCTGATGCAATGGTTGCCTGCTCAAAGGTAGAGTTTTTAGACGATAAAGAGACTATACTAAAAAATCCTCTGCTTGTAATTGAAGTTTTATCTCCATCAACTGAGCATGTTGATAGGATAAAGAAATTTATCTATTACCAAAATGTTCCATCTATTCAAGAATATGTGATGATTTCACAGTCAGAGCCAAAAATTGAGGCATACTATAAACAGAGTGAAAGAAATTGGCTATACACCGTAGTTAAAGGTCTTGAAGAGGCTATATATATTAAGACTCTTGAATATAAGTTTGAGTTAAAAGAGCTTTATCAGAAGGTTAGATGGTTGTAGGTGAGGTTTTTATAAAATAAAGTGTTTAGAATTTATAAAGATTTGACAACTTTTAAAAAGTTGTCAAATCTATCCTGTTTTATTATCAAATCTATCTTGTTTTAAACAGTGATTACCTTATCTGCAAGTTGCATTGCGGTTACAATATCAAGCATATTCGTAGTTTCTCCAACTTTCTTTGCATCTAATAGATTAAAGTGTGTAAGGCATGTTCCGCAAACCATAATTTTTAAGCCAGCTTTTTCATATTCCAATAAATCTTCCAAAACAACAGAATCTTCAATTGTGAGTTTCACTCCATTATTAACAAATACTAATCTCCAAAGCTCATCTCCCATCTCTTTAATCGTCTTGAGAAAACTTATCATAAGTTTTTTACCAAGCTCATCATCACCAAATCCTACTCTATCAGTTGCTACAAAAACTAAAATTTTTTGTTTATGGGAATTTGAACCTTTTTTTGAACTTTTTATTGATGGTTCACTGTTACTATTTGATGGTTCTGGTTTTGACATTGCCCCAGAATTATCTATCTTACCAATTATTTTAAAATCTCCGCCCTCTGAAAAGACCTCAACACGAAAGGATTTTGATGTTAAAAACCTTGAAACATTCTCCATAGATGCTTCATTATCAACAATAACTGTAATCTCATCAATAGGTTTAGCTTTTGATAAATCTATTGATGCATTATCTATCGCATTTTTTGCCATTAAAACAGGTTCTGGGCATGACAGCCCTCGTGCATCAATTATGTTTGACATTTATATCTATCCTTAAAATTTTAAAGTTTATTCAACACGAATTATACCTTTTAGATTCTCATCAACCTGACCAATAATTGCTGACTCTTCAACTCCGTTATCAATTAACCTTTTTACAAGATTTTCTGCTTGATTCTCAGGGCAGCCCATCAAAAGCCCCCCAGAAGTTTGCGGATCAAACAAAATATCTCTCATTACAGGAGAGATATTTGATTTTAGCTCAACCATATTCTCTCTAAATTTTCGGTTACGATGAGAGCCAGATGGAACTAATCCCATTGATGCAAATTCAACTGTTTCGGGCAATATTTGCACAAGAGAAGAGTCAATTCTAATCCCAATTTCTGTTCCTGAAATCATCTCTGCTAAATGTCCAAGCAGACCAAATCCTGTAATATCTGTGCAAGCTGTAATTGGAAACTGGGTCATAACTTGAGCAGCATATTTATTGAGAGTTGCCATTATTTTAACTGCCATATCAATAGTAGATTGAGAAGCCAATCCGCCTTTAATTGCAGTATTGATAATACCAGTTCCAAGAGGTTTGGTAAGTATCAAACAATCGCCAACTTTAAGACCCTGATTTGCAAGTATCTTTTTAGGGTGGACAAAACCAGTTACTGAAAGACCATATTTAAACTCATCGTCTTCAATACTGTGTCCGCCTATAAGAACTGTGCCAGACTCTTTAAGTTTCTCAATACCACCTAACAAAACTTCCCTTAAAACCGCACCACCTAATTTTGCCAAAGGAAATGCAACAAGGTTCATGGCAGTTTTAGGAACACCGCCCATTGCATAAACATCAGAAAGAGCATTAGCAGCGGCTATTAAACCAAAATCAAAAGGATCGTCAACAATTGGCGTGAAAAAATCAACTGTTTGGATAAGGGCAAGTTCATCTGATATTTTATAGACACCCGCGTCGTCAGCAGTTCCAATGCCAATAAGGACATTTTCATCAACAGGAAACGGCAATCCACACAATGCACTCTCCAGATCCCCTGGAGACAGCTTAGAGGCTCAACCAGCTCCTTTTACGTTTTTTGTTAATTTTACATCTAAGTTTGCATATCTAGAGCTTGATTTATCCGCTTGATTTTTTTCATGTTGCATTTTTTGTCTCTGCTCATTTTGATAGTTTAATATCTCTTCTAAATTTTGTTTGTCTATCATTTTTTATATTCTTACCTCTATTTTTTGATGAGCCAAAATTTCATAATAGTGGATTACTTATATATAATTCAAATTGTCATAAATTTAGCTTTTTTATATATGCAAAACTCAACTGAGTTAATAATATTTTTAAAAGATTAACCTGATAGATTTGATTATTTGATTTAGGGTATTATCGGGGATAAGGTTATTTTAAAGAAGGAATAATGTCAACTATTGGGGGATTTTATCAAATTTGAGGTTTAAGTAAAGTTCCTGCAAAACTGAGATTTCCCCATTGATTTTATTGGATAAAAAGTGAGTTCTGCAGGAGGTCAAATAATCAGATGAAAAACTCTTGTGGAATTTTAGGAAACAAAATTAGAAATCAACATCCTCAAGCACTCCACTCTTAATGTGCCTTCACTACAGGAGATATAAACGTTTCCATTACAATCCCCTTTTCACACTATTATTAAGAGTTGTTACAGATAATCTTAACTTTTAATAATAACAGATCAAGAATACACTAATGAAATAGGAGTGCTATATAACTTACCAAACCATTGAATAAAAGTCTTACCACCCTTTTGAGCTGATTATATTCTTTATCTTCTCTTCAGTCTTTTTCTCAACAAGGATCATTTTACGAGCCTTTGCCTTGTGGATTTTCTCACTTAAGCTGTTTAAATCTGCTGGTTTTTCAAGCAGATCCATTGCTCCAAGTTTCATTGCCTCAATCCCTTTTTCCACAGTTGCATGACCTGTAAGCATAATTATCTGAACCTCTGGATTTATCTCTTTTAAGGCTTTGAGCGTTTCAAGACCGTCCATTTCAGGCATCATAAGATCAACAATAATAGCATCATAATTCTCATCTTGAACTTTTTTTAACGCATCTTTTGCTGATGCTACGGTCGTAACATCCATGCCTCTATTTTGCATACGCTCTGACATAATTTCAAGAAACTCTGTCTCATCGTCAATTAATAGTATTTTCTCAGACATTTTTACTCTCCTTATTTTAGTTTGTAATTTTCTCTTTATTGATTGATTATGTGTGATTATTGTTGGTGTTATTTGGTTAATTGGCTGATAGTTATGATAATTTTATCTTCACTGTTCATATCAATATTTAGATTAAGCAAATTTCCAAGCATTATAATCAGCTCTTTTTGATTTTCTTCTTCACACTGACAAGACAAATTGTAAGGTAGAAGGTTAGCTATAATAATATTAACATCACCTTTTTTATTATCTTTTGATATGCTCTTTGATAGTTCAACTTCAATCTTTTTATCACTGTTGACCCTTCTGAATGCTGATTTGATTACAAGCCACAAAAGGTTCATAAGCAAAAATGGATTTGTCTCAATTGAGATTGGAAAATCACAGCAAACAGGTGCAAGAGTTATACTCTTTGTTGAAGCACTACGTCTGCCCAACTCAAGTGTCAGCTCTACAACTTCAGAAAGATTTACCACTTTGACAGGGTCATCAACAGAGTGGGCAAATCGGCTCATTTTTTTTACAATATTATCTGCCCGCTTTATCTGATCCATCATCTTTTTTGATAGCTTTGCAACTCTTTCAGAATCTAACGGTTGACCATTTTTTATTGAGATAAGGCTTAAATCTTCCAAAAGACCTGCATTTTCATTTGTAATTGCAAGGGCATTTTTAATCTCATGGGCAATAGAGGCAGACATTGCACCAAAATATTGCAAACCACTATATTGCAAATCATAACGCTGTAAGCCCTTACCCTCTAAATCTAACTTGCTTAAACCTTCAATTTGCCCGCCCATTAATCTTTTCCTTCCATCACTTTTTTCATCATTTTTATAAGATCGTCAATATTAACTGGTTTGATAAGATAGTGGACAGAATCAGCAACTCCCTTTTGGTAGTCATCTTCAGAGCCATGACCAGTTAGATATATAAATTTCATGTTAGGATACTTTTTTTGAATCTCTTTTTTTAATTCAATACCTCCAATTTTTGGCATTTTAATATCAAGAACAGCTAAATCATACTTTTCCGTTTCAAGATACTTCAAAGCCTGACGACCACTTAATGCCCATTGAGCATCAATTCCTCTGAAGGAAAGCCGTTCTGCTAAAGTTGAGACATAATCTGCCTCATCATCAACTAAGAGTATTCGCAATCTTCTCCTCCTTTTTTCCTCTATTATGTTTGTAGGGAAGCGTTACCATGAAGTGTGTTCCTTTGCCTACTTCGCTTTCAACCTTTATATATCCGCCAGCTTCACTTACAAGACCATAAGTTATTGAAAGCCCAAGTCCTGTTCCACCTTTTGAGGCTTTTGTTGTGTAAAAAGGTTCAAAAATCAGCTCTAAGTCAGCAGCTTTTATGCCGCAGCCTGTATCGCTTACTGTAATTATGCAAAAGTTGCTGTTTTTCTCCCTTGCCTCTATTTTCAAAGTTCCGTCAGATTCTATTGCTGCAAATGCGTTGTTGATAAGATTTAAGAATATTTGCTGCATCTTGCCTCTATCGCATACCATATCAGGAAGGTTATCAGGAATATCAACAATAACCTTGATGCTTCTATATTCAGCCTCTTTGCCAAGAAAGCCCAAAACATCGTCAATTAGATTTCTGATATTTACCGACTGTATTGATACTTCAAGGTGTCGTGCAAAATTTAAGAGTCTGTGGGTGATATTTCCGCACCTTTGAACTGACGATATTACAGAATCAACAAGATTGATAAGTTTTTCGTCTTTATCGTATTTATGTTGATATATAAACATATCCTTGATAAGTCCTGCTTTTTCGTTGATTACAGCAAGCGGATTGTTTATCTCATGGGCAACTCCAGCCGCAAGTCTGCCGATAGTTGCCATTTTGTTGTCATAACCTATTCTGTGCATTGCCATTGCTCTTTTTTTGTCAGCAGTGTAAAGGTTATTAACAAGATAGGTTGTCATAGATAGTATAACACCAAGAATAATAGTAATGCTTAACGCAAGGAATATAATCAAAACTGACCTTGTGCTATACCACGCTTTCATAAGTTGAGCTTTATTCTTAACAATCATCAGTATAAAATTTGTATCTGGTATGTAAGCATATCCAACAATATTGATATTTTTCTTTGAATCCATATATTCTCTTACCTCTGTGTGTTCAGAATATTCAGGAATAGGAATATCAATCTTTTTTAAAACATCACCGTGAATTCTGCTTGGGGTCTGTATTATTCCATTGTGATTAATAATAAAGGCATCTCCCATGCCGCTTAACTCTAAACCAGAAAGAAGCTCATTAAAATGCTCTGTGTCAATGGTTGCACGAAGCAGGTAAAAATCTTTTATTAATGATTTTTGATCCTCTCCTATTGAATAAACTCTCTTAACTGCAATAACAAAATGAGGCTGATTCCTAAAGCCAAGAAACACATCGCTTATATAAACTCCATGTTCAACTGCTTTTTTAAACCACTCTTGGTTACTGTAATCTTTCCCTTCAAGTTTATAATCTCCAATATATGCGGTCTGAATACCTTTAGAGTTGATAACACCAATATCAACAAATCCTCCAAAACCAGTTTTAAGATGGTTCAAAATTTCTGTCAGATGCTGAGTATTTTTAATTTCTTCAAATGTATTGTCATTAATAAGAAAATCTAAAACTGATTTATGTTTTGCCAAGAAAAAATCAATTGACCGTTTTGTATTTGATGCAACTCTTCCAGCCCTTAATAAAATTTCAGATTCTAAAGCCCGTTGAGTAACATTGTAGTCTATTGTTGTAATTGAAATCAGGGGGATAAGTGCCACAGCAGCGGTTATCAAAACAGTCATCTTCCAGATTTTACGAAAATTAAATGTGTGTTTATACACAGTATTATCTGGTGAAGGACGCTCTAAAAATGCTGGTTTAAAATATTGAGCTATGGGCATGATTTTTCTCTAATTTTTGAATATTTTAGCTAAATATTGATTTGTGCCACAGATTTGACAACTTTTTAAAAGTTGTCAAATCTTTACCAATCCAATTAAAATTAACCATCTGCTTGAATCGCCTACATCTACTATTTTTTTAAATTATTCTTTATCTTTTCATTTGCCTGTTTCAATGTTTGGCTCAAAAGATCAATATCAACTGGCTTATGAAGATAGGCAAATGCTCCAAGCTCCATACAGATTTTCCTGTCTGCTTCAGAACCATGACCTGTAAGGATAATCACTTCAATCTCTGGTTTTGTTGCTTTTACCTTTCTTAGAACCTCAATGCCGTCAATACCCGGCATCTTTAGATCAAGAATCATAACTTCTGGTTCATCTTCATCAACAATGCTTAAAGCTGATTCTCCATCATAAGCAACCGCAGATGTCATATCTCTTAAAAGCAATCTTTCTGAAAGCGTCTGGACAAATTCTCGCTCATCATCAACTAAAAGTAGCTTTGACGGAATCTCAAAATCATATTTTCTATAAATATCTGCTTGGTAAAAATTTTTGCCAATTTCAGTCTCAACTGAAGTTACTCCATGAACTTTTTGAGCAATAGATTTAATATCTTCCTCAAGTTTTTTAAGCATTAAAACATTATTGTTGATGGTCAATTTAACAGCACCATTTTTAGCACTTACACCAATATTATGCCCCTCGTCTGCCAAAGCTGTCTCAACAACTGCTGCAAGGTGAAAATCTCGCACAGCACCTTTTGACCTTTCGTTATATTCAACAGCACCACTTTTAGATTTTTCAACAATTAAAGCTGCTGTATCTTTAATTGTAGTTTTATCTACTGGAATAACCATATCATAAATTGATATGTCCCAAGGGTCTTCAATTGAAAAGATACTCTTGACCCATGCAGAACTGTTCTTGTCATGCTCTTTTATGAATTTCATGGCATTTTTTTCAGATTGTCCTGATTGTTCTATTAATGCAGTTTTCACCCTATATTTTATATCTGCAATAAGGCATGTTCTAAGAACATGGTTTATATCGCGTGGAATAAGATGAACTGGAAATCCTGCAAAGATCACTTCTTGATCACCGCAATTTTCAATAAGTTCTGCAATTGCAAGTCTGAGATAGGCAATTGATCGCTCTTTTTCATGTGTAAACTTATTGAAAATAGAGGTCTTTTCCATAAATGCTTCTGTTATCTTTGCCTCGGCTATTTTTGAGAGAGTGCTTGCCTTCTTGACAATCTCCTGCTGACTTGTCAGGTTGTAATCTGTTGCCTTAACCAACTCTTTGACAATGGCATCTTCATGGCAGAAGTTGCCGCTAAATATTGTAATCACTGGCATGATATATCTTCCTTATATAATTATAATTTTTATCACTGTCTGAATCTGGATAGCCAAGATTATAGAATCTGTAAGATATTTAATCCTAATTTTATCCTTACTATCTTGGATATCTTGATTCAAAATTTATCTATCAGTATCTTTAGTTATATCTCATTTATATCAACGAACAAGCTCTTGATAGCGGACATGCAATCTCTTGCCCTTCTGTATGAGTAACTGGGTGAATATCACAAACTGCCTTTGCCATTGTTGGATATATATGGTCATTTCCGATTTTGGAAATAAGATGGGTTCTTTCAAATACCTTGTAAACAGATTCATTTACGCCGCTAAAAGATATATCTCTGCCTGAACTCCTAATATTATCAACAAGAAGCGAAATTACCTCTTCGCCAGAGGCATCAATATCATTTATACCATTAGAGACAATAACAATGTGCTTTAAAGTTGGCTTTTTAAGTAAGCGATCATTTATCTGATCTTCAAGATAACTTGCATTGGCAAAAAAGAGCGGTCCATCAAATCTTATTAAATCCATATATTCACACTCTTTAAGCCCATGAGTTACAGCACATCTAAAGACATCTTCATCTCCATGCCTTGAAAGAGAAGGCACTGTTGGACGCATACTTTTATATAAAAATACGCCAAGAGATAGAACAACTCCAACCATAATTCCTTTATCAAGATGCGGTGCAAATATAAGAGTTGCAATAAAGGTGATAACAGAAATTGCCCCGTCATACCACTGTGCTTTCCAAGCGTGGACAAAACCAGATACGTTTATAAGCCCGATTACTGCCATCATAATAACTGAAGCAAGCACTGATTGGGGTAAATGATATAAAAGCGGAGTTAAAAAGAGCATGGTAATTACAACAACAAGACTTGTGAATACACTTGAAAGACCTGTTACAGCACCAGCTTGAAGATTCACAGCAGAGCGAGAAAAAGAGCCAGAAGTTGGATAACTCTTGCCAATTGCACCTAAGATATTTGCAATACCCTGACCGATAAGCTCTTGATTGGGGTCAAGCCTTTGACCAGTTTTTGCAGCCATTGCTTTGGCAATTGAAATTGCCTCCATAAATCCAAGCAGAGATATAATTGCAGCAAATGGAAAGAGCTTCATAACAACTTTTATATCAATTTTAGGAACACCAAGCGATGGAATACCTTTAGGTATGCTTCCTACAACCGCCCCGCCTCCAATCATTGTAACCTTGTTAAGATCAATTGGACGGTTACCAACCTTTATACGCCATGTTCTGCCATCACTTTTGGCTCCAACTGGCTCTGTGCCTTTAATATAAAAGGTCATTAAACCTGTTTTGTTTGTAGAATCATCTTTTTTAAGAGAATCAACAGCGTTAGACTCTTCAGGAATAGCAACAAAAAGCACGTCTCTTAATTTTTTACGATAGACGGCTGTTTCATGCTTTATTTTATTCATTTTTACGCTGATAATCTGCAAATTATGTTCTGCATCAAGAACTCCAATTGGATCATGAACCTGTTTTGCCTCGTCCATAGTTATGCCTGTTTTTTTTCTCTGATCAGCTAACGGTGTAAGTTCAGATGTGAGGCTATTAAAGATTTGAATATCTGCCTTAATCTCGTCAGATTGTATTGAAGATAATGGAGATGATATATTGTGTTCAAACCCAATAGCCCACGAAATTATGATACTGATAGCTACAGCAACAAGGACGTTTGGAATTTTGGGATAAAATTTTTTTAAAATATACATTATTCCAAACGCAAATATTCCAAGCACAAAGGTTGTCCAATGAGTGTAATGAGCTGCTGCTTTGCACACATTAATTATTGTCTGATAGTGATGTTCAGAGCTATCAACAGAGACGCCAAACATGCTTGAGAGTTGGGAAGATGCGATAATGAGTGCTGCTGCATTTGTAAATCCGTTGACAACAGGGTGAGATAGGAAATTTACAACAATTCCAAGTCGTAAAATTCCAAGTGATAACTGAAAAACTCCAACCATAAGAGCAAGTAAAATTGCATAGGCAATGTAGCCTTCACTGCCGGCAGTTGCAAGAGGCTCAAGCGATGCTGCTGTCATCAAAGAGACAACAGCAACTGGACCAGTTGCAAGCTGCCTGCTTGAACCAAAAAGTGATGCAAGCATTGGAGGCAAAAAGGCTGCATAAAGCCCGTAATATGAAGGCATTCCAGCAAGCTGGGCATAAGCCATTGATTGAGGAATCAACACCAATGCAACTGTAATACCAGCAATAAAATCTGTCTTAAAACTCACACTGTTGTAACCTTTAAACCATGTAAGAAACGGTAAAATTTTAGTAATAATTTGCATTTAACCACCTGTTTGTTTGAATTTTTTTTGTTTTTTTAAAGACACATCTAACTTTCACGCTTATAGGCTTTTGAAGTAAACCAAGACCTATAACAAAAACCATAATTTTTACTCCTTATATTTTAAAATCTTGTTGCAAGATTTTATCAATTCAGCAAACAGCACTCCTGAATCATACAAATTATAAATTTTGAATCTAACAACCCCTTCAATCATTGAGAAAATAACCAAAGCTGTCTTTCTTGAATCAACATCAGCAATACTTCCATCTTCTTTTCCCTTAACCACAGCTTTTTCAAAAATTTCCACAAGACTGTTATAAGTCTTTTCAAGATGCTCTCTACAAACCTCATTTACTAATGCCAATCTATAAGGATAGTGGCTATGAAGTAGCAAGAACCACTGCTCCATTGCCCCTGCAATGTATAAATAGTAGGCAATTATCTCTTCCATCATCTGAAGACCATTTTCAAATTCTCTATCTTTAAAGTATTCATCAAAATGGCTTATTATACCCTCTTTCACGTTTTGAAGAGCTGCAAGAAACAGTTCCTCTTTAGTTTTAAAATGATAAAAAATATTTGCGGTTGATGCGTTAGTAGCTTTTGCTACTTCTGTGATGGAGGTATTGCTAAATCCCTGCTCTGCAAACAAAATAATAGCAGCATTTAATATCTCCTCTTTTTTGGAAACCCCTTCACTGTTTTTTGATATTTTTGGCAATTAGCCCCCATTATATTTAAAAAGATTATAAAATTAATAAAATAGCACAACAAATTGATAAAACTGATTAGTCAGTCAGTGTTTAGCAAAATAAATAACACCTGATTTTGTTAAAGTCAAGTAGATTTATTTGTGATTAGTTTGAAGTTGAATTTTATGACACAGTGTGTTATGAAAAAAAATAAATTATACCTCAAAATAAAATAGTTATTATATTTTATAAGTGTGTCAAAATAAGATTAGAGACTACCACACTATATATTTGGCAGATTTGTTAGTTTATATTGAACCTTTTAAGAGTTATTTGGAAAATATTATGTCTTTATATCAAATTATCAGCGGCCCTATGGTCTGGGTATCTTTTGTGCTGTTCATAGTAGGAACTATATTTCAGATTATTCAGCTTTATCCTTCTATTAAACGAAGTATGACACACCTAAATGTCATCTCATACTCAGGTGCAAAAAGAGAGGAGAAGCTAATTGTCAATACTAAAAAGCTATCTATTAAAAAGCTATTTAGACACCTTCCTGATTTCAATTCACTTATCTACAAATTGGCTATGTTAAAATATTCACTATTTGGGCGATACCCTCTGACAATGTTTATTACAACGTTATTCCACTTATTATTGATCTTTTCACCTTTTCTGGTTTTGGGGCATAATGTTCTTTTTGAGTCAGCTTTAGGGGTATCTTTTCCCAGCTTATCTTCTGAAGTTTCAACAATCCTTACTTTGATTGTCATTTTTTGTTGCCTCTATTTTCTCATTAGAAGATTGACTATCCCATTGGTTAAATCCATAACAACAAGGGGTGATTACATCATGCTTGCAATTGCTGTTGCCCCTTTTTTAACAGGATTTATGGCTCACCATCAGATATTTAATTATACACTAATGATTCATCTTCACATATTGGCAGGAGAGATAATGCTTATCTCCATACCTTTTACCAAATTTATCCACATGATCTATTTTATTATTGTCCGTGTTGTATTGATGAGTAATGATTTGAGAATCAAAGAATTGAAAATTTAAGGATTAAAAAAATAAAATGACATCTAACCATAGTATATTGTTTGAACAAGATGAGCCTTATTCTGGGCAGCAAGATTTAGTTGAGATTAACAAAAATGTTTGTGTTGAAGAGATCAATGCAATATTGAAAGAGAAAAAGGATAAGATAGAAACAGCTCTGAAAGTTTGTGCCCACTGTACACTCTGTGCAGATAGCTGTTTTCTTTACAGAAGCAAAGAGCAGGTAGCAGAACACATGCCATCTCACAAATTTATTACCTCTCTTGGTGTAATCTACAAAAAAAAGGGGAAGGTAACTATGGAAGAGCTTTACGAAATGAGGGAAACCTTGTGGAAAAGATGCGTTTTATGCACCAGATGTTCATGCCCTCTTGGAATCAATATTCCTGAGCTTTTAGCAATTGGACGAAGAATATTGAGAACTCAAGGAGTATATCACTCCTATTCAGAAAACCAGCCTCTTACGGAGATGAAATGATTAAAATAAAAGAGAAGAATTTCAATGAAATTGTTGATTCAATAGAAGGATTTAAAAAAATTTTAGTACTTGGATGTGGTGGATGTGCTTCTGTCTGTCTTGGAGGTGGGCAAAAGGAGGTTGAGAGGCTTTGTGTAAATCTTAATATCTTGTTTAAATCAGAACTATCTTCAAGAGTTGCAAGAGGTTATACAGTTGAACGTCAGTGTAATATCACATTTATTGAGGAGACACGCAGCTTTATAAAAGATTTTGATGCTGTGTTATCAATGGCTTGTGGAGCAGGTGCACAGTATATGGCTGAAATTTATCCCGCCACTCCGATTTTTCCAGCAGTCAACACCATTGCAATTGGCATTGACCGAGAAGTTGGAGTTTATGAAGAAAAGTGCAGAGCCTGTGGAGATTGTGTTGTTGGGTTTACAGGTGGAGTCTGCCCTGTAACACGATGTGCAAAGGGGTTATTTAATGGTCCATGTGGTGGAACAAACAAGGGTAATTGTGAAATTAGCAGCAGCATTCCATGTGCATGGGTTGATATTTACAACAGGTTAAAATCTCAGGATAGATTAGATAATATCCTTAAAATCAGACAAGTTATGGAATGGCAAAATCAGACACAGAGAACAGTGATTCAAAACAGGTAAGATCATGGGCGTTCATGTAAAAACCACTTATTAGTATGGAGCAATGCTCGTGCATGATCTCTAATAGAGACTCCTTGCAAAATCGTAGTGCATGGTGCGACCATGTTATGCTGCCAAGCCAAGTGAAACGCCTCATTAGGAGTCGATGGGCGGCGGTCAACAACAAAATGAAGCATTGTCCCATAATGCCCGACAAGCTCTGCTCCATACTTTGAGTGCCATTCATCCAGCAATGCAACAATGAATTGGCTATTGCATCTACCTGCTCCTCCAGCAGCAAACCAATTTATGTACGCTGGAGTTTCCCAACCACGCAACGATGGCATCAACAGAAGAGTTTCGCTTGTAGGCTCAAACCATTTTATATGTGCAAGACCATATTCAGGAAGAGCTAAAGAATCCTCACAGTGATTGATTTCCCACTCAAAAAACCACCGCTCAATATCATAATATGTAGATAGAGATTCGTTGAGTAAAAAAGATAGACGATCTTCTATAAACGGAATTTTTCCAAACTGCCTTTGCGTGCTGTCCAACGCTATTTCAAGCGCATCTTCTATACTGAGGCTGTAGTCTAAAGGGAAACTATCAAAATATCTCCCCACATCAACAAACTTTGACGCTTCAATAATTGCATCTGGGTTATCATCTCGCCTATTATACTCTAAACGGTCAGTAATTGAGCTTTTTCAAAGTTCTGAAAATTGCAGGATAAAAGCGAATCCAATTCCAATTTGTAGGTTGAATGGGTTTGTTTTAAGCAATCTGAAATAGCAGTTTTGAAAGTAGTAAATTCTGAGTAATATTTGGAATACAGAGATTTTTTCTTTACAAACTTCCATAGTCGCTCAATCAAATTCAAATTAGGCGAATAAGCTGGCAGGTAGCAAAGCTCTATTTGAAGAGCATTTGCTACTTGACTTACCAATGCACATTTTTGATAACGAGCATTATCTAAAAAAAGTGTGATGGGGA
>JADFZQ010000080.1 GCA_015232455.1 Desulfamplus sp.
CCTCATGGGGACAAAAAACAGTTTTCGGATTCATAAGAACTCATGCATGAAAGGTTGCAGAAAGTTCTTAAAATCTTCATTTTTATAACAAATTCAAGTTCAACCACGGTTAAGTGGGGTGCTACCTTATACTGTAGTGAACCTCAAAAAAAGGTGTTTACATGAAAGCAATTTAATTGCAATTTCTATTAAAAGCATCATGGTGTGATCCCCATACTATGAATATGGGAATCACACAAAATTAAAAACAGATTTGTAACTTTACCTAATTGACGTTTGAAAATTAAGAAATTTTAATATGTACATATTCATAAAAGAGAAGCCTCTTTTTGATAATTTACGATATAGATATTTTTCTCTTTCTCAAAAACAACAACACTCTCAAGATAACCAACAGTTCCATACTCTTCATGTGGTAATCCAAGTTTATACTCTTTTAGCGGAAAAATATTCCAATCATGCGAAACGCACAGTGCAATTTCATTTCTCTCAAGCCCATTCATCTGCTTTATCATAAAATCTACTATTGTATTTGCGGCTATTTCAGGGTTTTGCATTATATTTTCAGGTATCTCATTATTAAACCATTTCCTTAAAAAATTGACATTGCCAAGCTCATTAACCATAGCAATTGCTTTATGAATATCTGTTATATAAAAGGGTGAAAGCTCAATTGCCATAGAGTTATGGGTATTAAAAATATTATGTTCTTTTATATACCCTTTATCAATTAAATATGCGGTTTCAATACATCTGCCAAAGGGGCTTGAAAAAAGGCGTGGCTTAGGATTTTTAGGAAGCTCAGTACCAAGTTTCATGGCAAAATCTTTGCCCTTTTCAGTAAGCCCCATAAATGGCTCCATTGAGCTATCTTTGTGAAAAAAACGGTCTGAATGACGCATTATTACACACATCTTCTCAACACCACTATTAATTAGCCTTGTAATAGTCTCTATTGTCTCCTGATTGCGTATTTTTTCTTCTGGTCTCATTTGGTAAATAAAATCCTTATTTTAAAATATTTGTCTGCTGTTTGATTATCTTAAGTTTAAGCTTCAGCATTTATATTGCTAAATGGTAATGCAATTATAAAAAGATAAGATTAGATTGATGTTGATAATTGTCAATTCATGCTTCCTGAAATATATCCCGCAAGATCAAGTGATACAAATCTAAAACCATTAGCTTTAAAGAATGAATTAATACTATCTCTTAGATTCTTTTCAGCCAATATATCAATTGATTGCTGTGGAGATTCAATTCTTGCAATATCGTTATTTGACATATCAGTATGGCAGCGAACGCGGATACCAGAAAAGCCCAGTTGATTAAGAAAATTTTCACAGGTTTCAATTTTAGTAAGTTTCTCAATAGTTATTGTTTGGTTATATGGAATCCGAGTTGCAAGGCAAGATTGTGTTGGCATATCCCATGTAGAGAGACCCATCTCTTTTGATGCAAGCCTAATTTGACTTTTGGTCATTTTAGCTTCAACCAAAGGAGAAAAAATACCCATCTCTTTTGCAGCCTTAAGACCTGGTCGATAATCTTGAAAATCATCTATATTGGCACCATGAGCAAGAGTTTCAAATCCAAGCTCCATTGCTTTCTTGTTTATAGCACTAAAAAGCCTTTTTTTGCAAAAATAGCATCTCTCTTTAGAGTTTATAATAATGTTTGAATCGCTCATCAAATCTACTTTGACTATAAAATGTTTAATGCCAATAAGCTCTGCAATTTTAATAGCACTCTTTAAATCTTCTCGTGAATAGAAATTTGAGTCCGCAGTTATAGCAACCACTCCATCTTTACATACATTTCTGGCTAATGCAGCAAGAAATGTGCTATCCACTCCTCCTGAAAAGGCAATGGCAAATGTTTTACGTTTTCTGATTATTTCACTTAATTCTTTCACAATTAGAAATTCCTTTAAAAGCTGAATTAACAAAGTGTTTTACAAGAAAACAATTATTGTATATATGTTTTGCAAATTTTAAGTATATTAATAATGATTTATGTAAAATAAACTATCAAACTCTACATATAAAGAGGAAATATGGCAACAGCAAAGAGAAAGACTATCAAGAAAAAAAATATAAATGGGCAAGATGACCAAAAAACTAATACAAAGAAAACACCACAATCTAAATCTAAGGCTGAACAACATATTGAAGAAGCGTCAGAAACGCTTTTTGTAGCAACACCCACTCCTTCTTTAATTTATGAAGACGATGCTGTAAAAATTGCTGAGGAAAAACGTATTGAAGAAGAAAAACGGTTAGCAGAAGAGGCAAGAATTGCTGAAGAAAAGCGTATTGAAGAAGAGAAACGGTTAGCTGAAGAGGCAAGAATTGCTGAAGAAAAGCGTATTGAAGAAGAGAAACGGTTAGCAGAAGAGGCAAGAATTGCTGAAGAAAAGCGTATTGAAGAAGAGAAACGGTTAGCTGAAGAGGCAAGAATTGCTGAAGAAAAGCGTATTGAAGAAGAGAAACGGTTAGCAGAAGAGGCAAGAATTGCTGAAGAAAAGCGTATTGAAGAAGAGAAACGATTAGCTGAAGAGGCAAGAATTGCTGAAGAAAAGCGTATTGAAGAAGAGAAACGGTTAGCAGAAGAGG
>JADFZQ010000081.1 GCA_015232455.1 Desulfamplus sp.
ATTTCATAGCAACTACAGTTTTAGATACTGCTTCTCCTCCTTTTGCTGCATCATTTGCAGCCTGTATTGCAAGACGCTCTGTCTGCTGGGCATTTTCTGCATTTTGGCTAATATTTGCTGACATCTCTTCCATTGATGATGATGCCTCTTCTGCTGAGGCTGCCTGTTCTGTTGCTCCTTGAGACATCTGTTCGGCTGTGGTGCTCATCTCTCTTGCTCCTGCCGAGACATTATTTGCAGCAGTTCTCACATCTGAAACTACATCCTTCAAATTGGAAATCATAATGTTGAGTGCCTGCATAAGTTTATCGCCTTGAGAGCGTTCCTTTACAGTAACCATCAAATCTCCTTTTGCCATTGTTTGTGCCACTTCAGTAATGTTGTTCATGGCATCAATAAGGATATTCAAATTATTCTTGATATTGTTGAAATCACCCTGATACTCCTCAATAATTTTGGGGGGAAGGTCTCCAATGCTTATTCTATCCACATATTTTGCAGCTACATTTAAAGGTTTGATAACTGCATCAAGAGTTTCGTTGACACCAGCCACTATTTTACCAAAATCTCCCTTATGAGCAGATGTATCTGCACGTGTGGCAAGCTGTCCCGCAATTGCTGCTGAGGAGAGAATAGAAATGTCTTTGATAAGAGCGTTTATTGCCTCTACCATTTTCTGCATAGATGCTTGAAGAACTCCTGTTTCATCTTTTCTTGAAGTGTCAAGAAGAACATCAGTATTTCCAGCAGCTATCTTTTTTGCAGCTTCAACACAGTTATTAACAGGGTTGGTGATGGTACGACTGGTAAACAGGATAATTGCAAAAAGCAAAATGGCTGAGATGAAAACTACAAAAGCTCCTATCATCTTTGCATTGCCATAGAGGCTTGAGGCGGCTTTACTTCCCTCATCTGCTATTTTCATGTTGTAAAGCATATGTTCTTCTATCGCTTTTGCAAGCGTTGCCTGTGCAGGAATACATTTTTGTGTTATTATCTCTCTGGCTTCATCATTTCTGTTGCTTCTGGAAAGTTGGATAGCTCCATCCATAGCTTTAACAAATTCTGATAAGGCACTGCGATCTGCTTCAAGCATTTTTCTGTCTGTCTCATCAGAGAGTAACTTTTCGTAATTGGATATCCACTTGTTTGCCTTGTTCAATGACTCATTGATCTGCTTTTCTATAGACTCCATTGCCGTATGATCGGTATTGATGATATGTCGCAGAGAGCGGGTATAGTAAGTTTTGGTGCTCTCCATGATATGAAACATTGCTTCCAAACTAGGAACTGAATTTATATTCCCATAGTTTGCTGCTGTGTAAACACGTCCCATTTCGCTAAGCAGATAGACGCCAAGTATTGCCAGCCCTGCTACTCCGAGCAAGGCAACCGTAATAAGTTTTTTGCCGATTTTCATATTAAGAAACCAATTCATTGAAGCCTCCATATATAATAGATAGTGTTTAAATCCAAAGGACTTAAACAATTTAACCCTGAGATTTGGTGCTGGGTGATAAAAAATTAAAATAGCATACTGTAATCGCTCATAAATTGAAGTTTTATGACTATTTAAAGATTTGACAGCTTTTTAAAATTTGTCAAATCTATGGCTTAAGTCGGCTGAAATATTAAATAAACACCCACTTTTTTAAATTACTTTCAATATTTCTCAAACTCATCATCAAGGGAGTCATTACCTGAACTTATGCCCCCCATGGCACCCATATCTAAAGCAACCCCATCTTTGGAACTTCTGAATGTTTGTCCAATATTTGTTATTGCTTTTTTACGATTTCCACTGCTCTTTGTCCGATTATCCTGACTCTTTCCAAAATTTTCCGAACTTTTTTGGTGATTTTCCAAACCCTTTTGGTGATTTTCTAACCCTTTTCCATGAGATTCAGATTGTCTGTTTACCCCTCTTTTATGTCCATCTGTATGAGACTCCTCAATCTTGAAATAATTTATCATATCAAGAAGGCTCTCAGCTTGAGACGAAAGCTCCTCAGAGGTTGCTGACATCTCCTCTGATGCTGAAGCATTTTGCTGAATAACTTGATCAAGCTGCTGAAGTGCCTGATTTATCTGTGCAGCACCTGTATTTTGTTCACTTGATGCGGCATTAATCTCTTGAACAAGCTCTGCTGTTTTTCTTATATCAGGAACCATCTTTTCAAGCATAGCTCCTGCATTTTCAGCAATCTGAACACTTGTGATAGATAGTTTACTTATCTCTCCAGCAGCAGCTTGGCTTCTCTCTGCAAGTTTTCTTACTGCATCTGCAACCACGGCAAAGCCCTTGCCATGTTCACCAGCACGGGCTGCCTCAAT
>JADFZQ010000082.1 GCA_015232455.1 Desulfamplus sp.
ATTTTTCAGTCATGCAGGAGCAACCGGGTGACCTTGATCCAGTGCCTGTGTTTTCCTACTTGGGCAATTCTGCCATGCATCCGCGTCAGTTGCCTTGCTGGATTACGCACACAAACGAACACACCCTTGCTGGTCAAATCGTCTACAAGCACGCCCAGATAGGCCTCGTCGCGACGCGGTGTCCACTGGTCTTTGCCTTGTGCCATCAATGCGGCATTCAAGCCAGCCAGCAAACCTTGGGCTGCTGCTTCCTCGTAACCCGTCGTGCCATTGATCTGCCCCGCAAAAAACAGGCCTTCAATCGACTTGGTTTCGAGCGTGGTTTTCAATGCGCGCGGGTCGAAGTAATCGTATTCAATCGCATACCCTGGCCGCATGATGTAGGCGTTTTCCAGACCCTTGATCGAGTGAAGCAAATTCAGCTGCACATCAAAAGGCAAGGAGGTAGACACGCCGTTTGGGTAATACTCGTTGGTCGTCAAGCCTTCCGGTTCCAGGAAAATTTGATGGGAAGGCTTGTCTGCAAAACGGTGAATCTTGTCTTCAATCGAAGGACAATACCGCGGACCTACCCCTTCGATGACACCGGTATACATGGGACTGCGGTCCAGCCCGCCCCGAATGATGTCGTGGGTGTGTTCGTTTGTGTGCGTAATCCAGCAAGGCAACTGACGCGGATGCATGGCAGAATTGCCCAAGTAGGAAAACACAGGCACTGGATCAAGGTCACCCGGTTGCTCCTGCATGACTGAAAAATCAATGCTCCGACCGTCAATGCGTGGCGGAGTACCGGTTTTCAAACGCCCCTGCGGAAGCTTCATTTCCTGAAGACGCTGGCCAAGACCGATTGAGGGTGGGTCTCCTGCCCGGCCAGCAGAGTAATTCTGGAGTCCGACGTGAATCTTGCCGTTCAAAAAGGTACCCGCTGTCAACACCACGGTTTTGGCCTTGAACTTCAAACCGACTTGAGTCACTGCGCCGCACACGCGATCACCATCCAGTAACAGGTCTTCGACCGATTGCTGGAATAGACTGAGATTGGCTTGGTTTTCCAGACGTGTCCGGATAGCTTGCCGGTACAAAACTCGATCTGCTTGTGCACGTGTGGCACGCACTGCCGGCCCCTTGGAGCCATTCAAAATTCTGAATTGAATACCCGCTTCATCCGTGGCAATGGCCATGGCACCGCCCAATGCATCCACTTCCTTAACCAAGTGGCCTTTGCCGATGCCTCCAATCGAAGGGTTACATGACATCTGACCCAACGTTTCAATGTTGTGGGTCAACAGCAAGGTTTTGCTGCCCGCACGGGCGGCAGCCAGTGCGGCTTCAGTGCCTGCATGTCCGCCACCAACTACGATGACATCGAACTCTTCGGGATAAAACATGTGTAGCTCCTGGCACGGTGTGCCGGCATTCATTGGACTTAAAATTCACGCGCAAGATCTGTTGGTCAGATTCTGCTGTCTTGGCGCAATGATATGCCCCTGTGAGATTTTGCCCAAGTGAACATGTTTCACGTGGAACACAAAACCGAAAACTTCGCCGAGGCATACCCTTAGTTTTTTGCTCTAGCGCATGCCTCTTCGTTTGCTCAGGCGTGGGACCTTTCTTCGTTTGCAAGCCGCATACCCTTCTTTAGCATGCAAGGCGCATACCCTTCTTTAGCTTGCAAGGCCCCATGTTCTCCTTGTGTTTGCAAGGCGCATGCCCTCTTCCGCCAGAAAGCCTGAAAACTCCCTTGTTGTTGAATTCCACGACCTAAGCGCCCCCGCTAAAAAGCGGGCGGGCTGCGCTTTCGGCTTTCAGCCGAACGGACGAGGAACTCAACACAAGGGCAGGCTTTCTTGAATGGCGGTGCGAGGGCCATGCTGCCTTTGCAAACTTGAAGGAGCTGCGCCTGAGGCCTTAAGCTTTCAGCTTGCGGCCTGCGGCTTTCATCGAATCACCTGCCTAGAACTGACGCAAGTTCTAAGCCTGAGCGATGTTGGCTGTCACCAGACCCTTCTCCGGCGCAAGTTCGCAGCCTGCGAGGTGTTCGTTTGCTGCATCATCTTGCCGATTCAGGGCAAGGCTTCCCGGCTGATTCGCAGCGCGGGGCGATTGCGCAAGCAATCGATGCGAAGACGCTTCAAGCGTTTCGCATTCCCCAAGCCAGAATCAAGAAGTCGGGAAATCAGCCTTGACCAAGGCAAGATGAGCAGTAACAAACACCGAAAAGAGCCTGCGTAGCGCAAAGCTTGATGAGCAGTAACAAACACCGAAAAGAGCCTGCGCTACGAAAGCCGCGATGGGCGGCAACGAACACCGAAGAAGGCTTGCGCCGCAAAGGCC
>JADFZQ010000008.1 GCA_015232455.1 Desulfamplus sp.
AACGTTCATAGTTTATCTCTTCTATTATTTCTGGTGTGAATTCAAGTTCTATTGTCATAAACACACATTAACAAATTAAAGCAAAAATGAGAATATAAAAACTCAATTTATGACCGCTTGCAGTATATCTTCCAATTAATCAGTAATTGAAGACATTAATAAACTCAAGGTTATTTAAAAGATATTGCAAATTAAAATGTTTGTTTTTACGATACATTTTAGTAGCAAAAATTTTTCTACAAGGCGTTCCAGTTTTGATAAAAAACAATATTGATGTATTTACAACGGCATTAATAAAAATCGGTTGAGGTCTTACTGAATAAGATGAAAGTCTTATTTCATCGCAATTATTTTCTAATAGATAATGAAGTCCAGTCATTGAATCACTTGAAGTAATTGATATTGGAACAATAAAATTTAAAATTCCAAATTTACGAAGAGAATTAAAACCATGTTCAATGAACAACGTGAAAGTATCAAGAGACCCTTTTTGTTTTTTAGGTATTGTGTTAGCACTTATATATATTTTTCTAAAAATAACCTTTTCATTTAATGAATAGATTCCTCCATACGGCGGATTACCAATAACCACATCAAACCCGTCAGCAATTCCAAACATCCACTCTGGATCAAAAAACGGCGAGAAGTCATTTTGATTATATGGGTCCCAAGCTGCAAGCTGTTTTGCAGTCTCATTTGCCCAGCCGTGTTCAACCAGCAGATTCCCGATTTTCTCGCGTATCTCTTTATCTTTATCTCTCAACTTTCTTTTAGTTGCTGGTGATTTTGCTGAAAACAGGCGGTGCCTTACATTTTTGAGTTCTTGTTCCAGTTCCTTTATCTCTTGATTATCAAAAATATCCATCTGCTTATCAGGTTTATCAATGCCGATAAGGGTATTTGCAGCTACAAACTTGGTCTCAAGGTTGGGAAGGGCACGGATTCCAAAGTTGGGTTTTTCTCTGTCAACCTTCTGGTCAACCACAAGCGAGATAAAAAAACGCAGCTTTGAAATCTGTGTTGCAATGGGCTGGATATCCACGCCGTAAATGCAGTTTTCAACTAAAAAGAGCTTTCTTGCATAATCTGGATCATTGATTTTTTCATCAAATGCGTCATTGATTTCAGATAGTTTATCTGCCCTCTCTTTTTTATCAGAAATTGCAAAAGCTCCTTCTGTCTCTTTGACAGCTTTGCTTTTTTGCAGCTCGTACCAATGTCTGTTGTCAGGGTCAACTTTTTGAAGAATATGCACCATTTTCTGAAGGGTTCCCATTGGAAACGCACCAGAACCGCAGGCAGGGTCTAAAATCTTGCAGTTATCTAAAGCATGGATTATCTGTTTTTGCACTGCTTCATCTTGTGCAAATGGATTGATTTCATTGTATGAAAACAGCTCATGCAGCTTTTTGTCCAACTCTTGCTCTTCAATTCTACCCCAATCTTTGACACTTGTTTTAAGGTAGGCAATCAGGCTTTCATCTACCATATAATTTACAATTTCTCTTGGAGTGTAAAAAGAGCCTGTCTGTTTTCTGGCTGTGGTTTTGGTTTCTGGATTGTAGCTTGCAAGAAGATTTTCAAACACTTTGCCTAATAGTTCAGGATCAAGAGCAACATCTTCTTCAATGGGCGTGTTTTCTGCAACTGTAAATTTATAGGATTCAAGAATTGAGATAAGCCCTTTAACTTTGGCGTTTTTGTATGCTTTGCTGTTTATGCCGACAATTTCTGTTAAATCTACCTCTTGATCAAATCCAAAAAATAGATAATCAGGCACAATGAGTTGATGAGGGTTTACAAGATTATCTGAAAATCCATCAATATAGACTTTATCTGTTTTGTTATCTAAACATTCAAACAAACCGCCATTGAGAAATGGAACAACTGAGTTCATCAGCTCCAAAAATTTATCAGAATTCTTAAAATGGTCTTGGTAACGCATTAAATAGTTTGCGTCTCTATGCTGACTATAATTATCTTTTAGTCGGAAGCCTCGTTTTCGGTTATCACCTTTTTCGTATGGCTCAATGGGGCAGTTAAGAGATGCAAAAAAGAGATTTTGCAAAACAGCCTTGTAATAGATGCTCTCTTTATTTGCCTCTTGAAACAGACCAGCATCACGCACAGGAGACATATCTTTTAACAGATCATTTGTTAAATATTGCATGTCAAACAGCTCTTCTGGAATCAGTTTTTTCTCTTTGATAAACCAGACAAATAGAAAGCGTGTGAGAAGGCGTATGACGTTTTTGGCGTTATGCTCTTGTTTAAGTGATGCAAGGTCGATCTTTTTTAAATGGGCACCAGCTTCTGTTGGTTCAGAAGGAAATGCAACCTCTTTGACTGCCCAGAAATACCAATTTGACAGCTCTTGATAAAACTTTTTGTTGAGAATATTGGCACTAAACACATCTTGCCAATAACTGTAGAGCGTTGCAAAGGAATCAACTTTGTTTTTTCCTGTTTTAGGAAGTTTTAAGTCATTTAAGATACGCAGATGACCTGCATGTGGATTTTTAAGATCAATGTCGCGAAGAAGAGTAACTTTACCTGCTTTTTCGCCTTCTCTCCACTCCTGCTTGTATTTTAGACGTTCTGTGTTGGCAAATGCTAAATATTTGTCATATTTAAACACTGCAACAACTGGAGTGTAGAAAAATTCTCTGTTAAAGGCTCGTGCAATTTGTGCAAGCTGTGAACGGGTGGGAAGACGGTTATTTTCTCTTTGCTTTAATGTTATTCCAAAGATAAGCACACCATCATAATCAGATTTTATATTGGACTTGATTTGGGCAAGTTCCATATCTTGACTGCTGCTGAATGCAGCATCATCAACCATGCCGAGAAAATAGATATCATCAATCAAATTAAAGGTTTCATTATCTTTATAGGTATCTTTTAATATTGTTTTTGCAGAAGCTGGCTCATCAGTTAGATAATTCACAGGCACTTGAAGCTCTTGGAATAGTGATTTTAGAGCTGATAGAAAATTAGTTGTGGTGAAATTGGTTAGATTCATTTTTTATTTTCTCCTTTGAGCTTGAGCTTCACAGATTATTTAGATTGATTTTAGTTAAATAAGGATAAGAATAATTTTAATTCTTTTAAAATATCGTGGTTAAAATTAAGGTAGTCAGAAGAGTAATAGTCATAATTTTTTAGCTTTTCCTTTGTTTTTTCAATATCTAATCCTTCATTTTTGATGCAGTCATATCCATAGAAATAGATGAAATTCTTTTTATATTCTTTTTCTGTATATGCTAAATTAAAGCCATCTAAACACTTTAAAAATTTGTCTAAGCACATTGGAGTTTTTGTATTTTTATCTATTCGTATCTCTTTTAAAATATCCTCTAATTCACCTTTTCCGTTAATATTAAATATATAACAAAAAATATTAAAAATATTACTTTGAAACTCAATTGGATATTTTGTGTTTTGGGATTTTATATGGTTGGGTAAGCTAAACGCTTTTTCAATTGCTGGATTTATTTTATTTTCAATTTTTGCAGATATTCCTTCTGTATCAGCATCTAACAAAATACCAATATTCTTTGTCTCTCCTTTTGCGATTGATATTTTCTGGGCATTCAATATTGAATATATTGCATCTTGTCCTTTTGCATCTTTGACAATAGAGTCTATTAAAAAATATTGTTTAGAGAATATATCTTGCAGGTAGTTGATATAACTCTCAATAAACTTTTTATCAGTTATTCCCTCTACAATGATGATATTTTTCATCTTATATCAAGTCCCAATTCAAAGTTATTTTCAAGACCTACAGAATCTAATACAGTAACTACTATTTTATCAGAGTTATCTACTGTTCTTGAAAAGTTTAAATATTTTATATTCTCATTGTCATATCTTTCAGCAGCTCTTGTGAATGCTTCGATACACTCTTTTGAGTGGGTGGTTATAAAAATCTGGCAGTTAGCTTTTATACTTTCTTCAAATATGATTTCCCACAATTTTTCATATTTAGTATAATGTATTCCATTTTCAACCTCATCAATAAGAAGCTGACCATCTTTACTTTTCCAAATAGCACATACAATTGCAATATAGCGGTTTAATCCACCGCCCATTGATGACAACAACACAGGTTCTTTTCTATCTTTTAATTTGATTTTAAATACACTATATGTTTCTGTAGGTCTTATGATCAGCGATTCTATTCTGGGATCAAACTCTTTTAAGAAAGTGTTGATTATATCCATCATTCCCATATCAACTATGTAACCGTAAATAGAGGCTAACTTTCTTTCATCTATGATAGTGCTGTTTATAAAATCAACATTTTCATTTAATCTTGTATTACGAAGAAGAAAAGAAGTTACACCTTTCCTACTAATAATATTCATGAATTTGCTGTAAGATATTTTTTCGTACTCGTTATTAACTTTAATCTCTACAAATAAATTCTCATCTATTTCTCCATTCTCTTTGTTTTGATCTGAGCCGTCAAAAATAGAAAGCTGTTCACCAAAATTAGAAAGTTTCTCATCTGATTTTATTTGGAAATTTATTGATATTGTGTTTGTCTCAAATTTTAAATTTTCTTCACCATATCTGATAACATCAAATTCACTAAATTGGGCATTATATGCTTGTCTTCTGTTAATAATATCTCTTAAAGCAATCAATAAAGAAGAAGGATTTTTTGTTTTTGTAACAGCTTCTAATGCTTCTAAAAAGCCGCTTTTGCCAATATTATTGTCTCCACCTAAAAGGTTTACCCTTTTAAGATTCTCAACTTTTAAATAATCAAAACATCTGAAATTATACATTTCAATCTGGTTTATAAAATGGTCATGTATCATTTTAGAATCTTCCTTCTCATCTATTATCTTGATTAATTGGTATAAACTTAAATTTTGCAGATTTTTATCATTGAGTTATAATCTCAATTCAAATTTTTAATAAATAAACTCTACACAGTAACCAAAAACCAAGCAATTAGATCAAAATTGTTTAATTGATATTTTTCATTGATTTTTGTGTTCTGTTTTAAACGGGTTAGAGAGCCTTTATCGCCTTTTTTGAGCTTTGAGAGAATATCTTGAGCCTCTTTTCCCATGACAACTTTTTGAGAGCCATCTTCTTGATCTTCCACTGTGGCAGCCTGATCATCAAGCCAGCCTTTAAGAGCATTTACAAGCTCTTTGATTGCAATTTCATCACCTCGATCAACACTATCTGGAACAAATCTGTTCTTATCTTTATGAAGCGTTAGGGCATCAAGTATCTCTTTTTGATTCAGCAAAACTGCCTTTCCTTTCATATCAATATAAATAAGATCGAAAAGCTGGTATTTAAAGGCGGGAGTCTTAGATGGTTTTGCAGGATAGCCTAAAAGTGCTATGATGCCAGATTGTTTGCAGATGGTTTTATCTGCTTTAAAACCTGTATAAACACCTTTGGGCATATTTGTGTATTTGCTTTTATCCCTGTTTAACTCTGCTAAAAGCTCTTGGCGGTACCGCTCTAAAGAGAGATCATCAAACCCAAGACCTTCATCATTTACTTCAATATCGTCCCAAGTTGTCTCCATGAGTTTCATCATTCTATCATTCATTTTTTTATCTAAAGATTCATCATGGATCATTGCTTCAAAGGTTTCTGTAAACTGATGATCAACCTCTGAGCCTGCAAGTTTCATGGCTGCCATTCTCTGCTCAATCCTGCCTTGAAGGTTTAGGTAGGTGTTGATGTTGTTTGAGGGCCAAAAATTTATGCCAAATATCTGCTTGTTAGGGCTGCCCAAGCGGTCAATTCTACCCATACGCTGGATTATTCTAACTGGATTCCAGTGAATGTCATAATTTATAACCATATCAGCATCTTGAAGATTCTGCCCTTCACTTAAAGCATCTGTGGCAATCAGAATATCAATGGGCTTTAATAATTTCTCATAAGTAATAGGCTGGTGCTTAGATACCCATTCTATCCAGTCATAATAGGCATCTATCCCTTTTTTATCTGTTTTAAAATCCCACTCTTTTTCATTAAAAAGTTTTGTAAATGGTGCAAAACGCTCTAACACAGGCTCAAAATTCCTATTTATTTCATAGCTGAGACCAGCAATTTTTACTCTATCTTCAATAAGGCTATCATCTGTCATAGAACCTGAACCTGATACCATAGCAATTTTATTAAAACCTCGATGTTTTAACTGGTCAAACAAATATACTGCTGTGTCTCGATAAGCTGTAAAGACAACGACCTTTTGATTGTGGTTATTTTCACCTTTGAGCTGCTTTTCCTTTATTATTTGAATCAATTTCTCTAATTTATCATCACTGCTTTTATGGTTGCACGGAATTTTGGTCTCTTTTTTAAGGTTAGTCTCAAATTTTTGCATATTTACAAAAAGGTTATCTAAAGCATCAAGGTCTTGTTTAATATCTTTTTTAAACTGCTCTAACTTTTTGGCTTTATCAATATCTCTTAAACGAACTTTTCTTTTTTTGCCGAGTGTAAACTCACCTATCTCATTATCAATTTCCTTTTCAAGGTCATCATCTTCAAACATATCCAATTGATTGTATTCTAAATTTGAATCTGCATAAATTGGAGATTGTGCTAAAGACGAACGACCGCACGTATCAACATGATTTACACCACCGCATGTCTCAACCTGATATTGTTTAATTTTATCAAGTGCATTTTGATGATGCTGCCTTATCTTTTCAACTGTAGAATAAAACGAACACCATGAAGATTCTAAACGTTTGACCATAAGAATATAGATCATTTTTACAAGGAAAAAATCTCTTTGCCGCTCATCATATAGAACATTTTTGCTTGTTTCTCTGTCAGGCTCTAAATAAAAAGATGGCTGATATGCTGATAATTTTGGAGGGAAGTGGTTAAAAAGTTCTTCAAATGAATCAAAGTTGCCTATATGCTTTGGAGTAACAAAAAGATTTACAGGTTTTGCTTTGATAGGAAAGGTTAAATTAAAGCCTGAGTTTAGGTGATGCTGACTTTCAACCATTTTTCTTGTTCGTGCAACAGTCAGAGAGTCGGTTAAAGTGAAGAATCCAGAAGGAAGTTTCTTTATAAATTCACTTATTTTAGGATTTTCTTCTTCCTGCCATTGATTAAATTCTCTTTGTGCTGTTCTAAAAGAGTAGTCAATATTTCTAACACCCAATGTCTGTTCATAACCTTGAACATCTCCCTTAACCATTAGCTTAAACTGATTTCTTATATCATTTAATGAGTTGTTGATAGGAGTTGCTGATAAAAGCAGAACTTTAATATCCTCATTTTTTTTAAGGATATTTTCCATGAGAAACTCATATCTGCTTGATTTATCATTTCTAAAATTATGGCTTTCATCAATAACAATGAGCTTTGGCTTTTCATTGGTAAAATATTTGTCCGCACGGTCATTATATCTTTCTAACCTTGTGCTGATCATATCAGTATGAAACCTGATAAAGTAATCAAATTGGTCTTTTTCAAATCGGGAATCTTGATGTTTTCTGTATCTGTTCCAGTTCTCTTCAAGTTTTTTAGGACAGAGCAGAAGAGTCTCTCTGCCCTGCAACTGAAAAAACTTAATAACAGCAAGTGCTGTCCATGTTTTGCCAAGTCCCACAGCATCAGCAAGGATTGCACCATTATATTTTTGAAGCATCTTTATGAGGCTTAAGAGACCTTTTTTTTGAAAATCATAAAGCAGATTATAAATTACACTATTTTCAAGCCTGCCGATCTGCCTGTTAAATTCAGGGTCATTCTGCTCATCAATGATCTGGCTGCCAAAAAGCTCAAATAAGATTTTATAGTATATTTCACTTGGGCAATATTGGATAAAGATTTTTTCTATTTCACTGATAAGATACTGCTTAAAATCAATCTTCTTCTTTGATCCATCTTTTAAGATGATAGTTTTATTTTTATGGGTCTGGGGCTTTTTCCAAAGATTGTCAAACCATTGGAAAAGCTCTTTATATTGGTTATTATTGCCTGTTTCAGCAATATTCAGCTCTACATTGCTTGTTTTTTTAAGTCCAATCCCAGCTTCTGTTAAGTTAGAACTTCCTGAAATAAAATAGTTGTTTCTGTCATCTTTTTTTTGAGGTGAAAAAAGGTAATTTTTTGCGTGGCAGAAATTAGGCTCTAAAGTTTTAGCAAAGACCTTCTCCTGCTTTAAAAAATTTACAGCTTCTTGAGATAAGCTGTTGAGCTTTAAAGCTGCCTCAATTGTGATATTTTCATTTAACAGATCAAGTGGTTTGCTCTCTTCTGGATCAAAATTGACAATATCACCAAGTATAAGCCTGAACTCGGTAATTTTAGCATTGATCTCTTTTGATAAATAAGCAATTGCTCCGATTGTGAAATAGCCTGTTACAATATCAAGTTTACCTGTTTCAGTATATTTTGAAATCCACTCATGGACTTTTAGATTCTCATTTTCATTGTCTAATATCATTTCTTAAAAACAGTTATACCTTATGTTTATGCTTATTTTTAACTATTCAAAAAGATCAACTTGAATCTCCTTTTGAGGTAATTCACAAACAAAATTTGAAATAAAAACCTCTTTCCCTATCTGGTTTGAATCTTTACCCACATTTCTCATACCGTATGTCAAATTCCAGCTCATTATATTGGCAAAAGAGAAAATTTTTCTAATATAATCGCTGTCATCATAGGTCATTAACCATTTATGTCTTGTATTTTTTAGAATACCTGCAAGCCGTTTATGGTCAAATGTTTTATGTAATGAGCCATTTTTACCATACAACGCTGATTTTGTGGCTGAATAGTAAGGAGGATCAAGGAAAATAAAGACATTTTCTCCATCTGCCTCCACAACTTCTTGATAATCTGTGTTTGTTATTATGGTGTTGGGTAATATTTTTTCTAACAATTTTACCCTTTCTATACTTGAAGCTGTAAACCTATTTTCAAATGCACCATTTGAAAATCCACCGCTTTCAGTTGTTCCAGAAAAAGTTATACGATTAAATACAAAAAAAGCCGCTGCCTTTTCTAATATTCCAAACTTATTGATATTGTTAATCAAATATCTATGCAGCTCTTTACCATCACTATAAGCATCTTTCCATTTAGTTACTTGGTTTATAAGCTCTTGATTGTTACTTTGACATTGGTTCCAAAAAAGAAAAAGGTTTGTATAAATGTCATTTATCCAAAATTTTCTTTGCGGAAATTTCTGCTTTAGGTATATGAAAAGAGAGCCTCCACCCACAAATGGCTCTCTAAATTCGTCAAATTGCGGAACTAATTTTGATATAAGTTCCACAGCTCGGCTTTTCCCTCCAGGGTATCGTAAAGGACTTTTCACCATCTTAATTTCACTCTTTTTTTATTCAAGATATTCCCTGAAGTATTAACTCAAACCCATTTACTTTGCTTTCAAGTATTAAATTATTCATTAACTCAATCTGTTTTGAATTGAGTTTGTTAATTTCAAAGAAGTTATTTTTTTGAGTTTCTGAAAATGTAGAATCAAACTTATCAATCAGTTTTGACGAGGTGAGCTTTAATGTGGGAACTGGTTTAAAATATTTATTATTAATACTTACTTTGATTAGATTAGAATAGAGTATCATTTTTATCAAACCATCTTTAATATCGCTTATGCTTGGGAGTTTTGCATGTTTTGAATGTTTCCCTTCAATTAAATATAAGGAATCTTCTTTAATTTGAATCTCATAAGTTGTTAGATAATACAAACCTCCTAAATAATTTTTTATAGTTATTGTTGCTTTAGTAGCTGTTTCAAGAATCTCTTTTGGTTGTAATGTTGATTGTTCACGATGTTGAGCCTCTTTTGCCTTTTCTCTCGAGGTTTCCATGAATGAGTTTACACCATTTTCAAACTGCTTTTGGAATTTATCAATACCGTTTGAGCTATGGAATTTAACATTAAGTTTATTTCCAATTTCACAGTAATGATTTTTAACTTTTTCTATTAAATTAGGAAGAGAATCTTTGGTTTCTTTAAGATTCCAATGCAGTGCAGAGCTGTGATAATTTCCAATCTCATCTATTTTTGAAATAATATACTCGTTATTAAACTCTTGATTAGTAATTTTATTTTTTCGCGTCTTATGATTTTCTGCTTTATTGTAGTATGCAAAAATTACATAAACATCTAACAAACTCATCAAAGAAACAGTATCCCACTGCAAAAAATCTCTATCTCCTTCTGAGCCTTCATCTTTAATTATTGGAATTACTGTAAATTTCTTGGATGTTGATAGCGTGTTATAAACTCTTTCAAAAGGATAAGAGCGAGTGCGTTTAGGTGAAACCCATTTTGATATGGCAAAATTATATTTTTTGCCTTTTATCAAACAACATACTGGCATTCTATTTACATCAAAATTTCTAAAATCAATTTCTTGCAAGTTGTTTGGCAATTTGATTTTATACTCAATTCCTTCTATCTCAGCAAAGATATTCATTATTTTTTGCCCTAAAAAAAAGGGCAACCGAAACGATTGCCCTTTTAATATTTAAATAATACACTTTTAAATTTGTTTTACATCGGCTTATTTGTCTCAAGATTCCAAATACCACACGGACAAGCACCTCTACAGAAACCGCAGCCAATACACTTTTCAGGGTCTGCTTTGTATTCAAACGAGCCATCTTCTGACTCAAAACGCTCAATAGCACCTTCTGGGCAGACGTGAACGCAGATACTGCAATCACGACAACGCCCGCAAGATGCACACTCTGACCCGCACTCTTGAAGTGAGTTGTAGCTTTTTATCATTGGATTGAAATACTCAAGAGATATTCGGGATTTATCAATCTCTTTGCGTGTATCAACAGGCTTTGGCTCTCTTCCAGCAATTATGCTGTCTATTGCTTCTGCTGTCCGTTTGCCCGCACCAATTGCATGAGTTAAAAGACCTGGTCCAACAATATCTCCAATTGCAAAGACAGAAGAATCAGATGTCTGGTTAAACTCGTTTACAGAGACAAATCCATTACAAGTAGCAATATCTTTGCCAAGAAAATCAGTATCAGGAACATCACCAATTGAGATAACGACAGTGTCAGCCTCAAGAATTTCACCATCATCAAGGATTACGCCATTTTGGGTTATCTCTTTTGTGAAACATGGATATTGAAATGTTGCACCAATAGCCTCTGCATCTTCTTTTTCCTTGCCAAAGGCAGCAGGTTTTTGAACATCAATCAAAGTTATAGTTTCAGCACCCATGCGGTGGGCTTCAGTTGCAACATCACAACCAACATTTCCAGCACCAATTATCACAACTTTTTTAAGAGGTTTTATCTGATTATCAACAGCTTGATTTTCAACTTCTTTTACCTGATTATCATCTGTTTTCGTCTGACTATCACCCGCTTTTGTTTGGTTATCTTTTAATCTTATTGATTTAACAAAAGCATCAATTTGATTTGATTGAGTCGCCTTTGCTTTAGCCAAGACGTCATTTGCAGAGATTGCAAACTCAATACCCTGAACAGGAAGCATTCGCGGCTTTTTAGCCCCTGCCGCAACAACTACATAATCAAACTCTTTTTTAATCTTCTGAAAATTTTTAGGCGTAATTTTTTGTTCAAGACGAATATCTGAGATAAGTTTTTTTACCCGCTCAAGCTCTGATTGCAAAGTTTGTTGAGGTATTCTTGAATTTGGAATTACAGAAGAAATTTTTCCGCCAATCTCTTTTGCTTCATCAAATAGAATTGCTTCATGCCCTTTTAATGTAAGATGCCAAGCAGCAGAGATACCGCCAGGTCCTGCACCAATTACAGCGACCCTTTTGCCGCTTTTTTCAGCAACAGAGGGAAGATCATCAGAAGAGAGCTGGCTATTTTCTCCAGCACGCCCAAGAAGTTTGACATTAACTGGAGTCATATATTGAAGATTTTTTGTGCAAGATGCCATACATGGATTTGGGCAGAGATAACCGCATACAGTTGCTGGAAAAGGGGTATATTTAAGCCCCATTGAAGTTGCCTCATCAGCAAGACCTTGACGGATAAGATGCCATCTTTCTTGAACAGGAATACCTGTTGGACAATTTGCCTGACAAGGAGCTTTATATTTTGCATGTTCCCAAACAGGAACAAATCTTCTCCAATCGCCTTTGGTTATAAGCGGAACAGTTCCTCTCTCAACCTCTTGGAGATCTCCTATGAGTCCTCCTTTTCCAAGCTCTCTATCCCAAACATCTTGACGGAATGAGTGCATTGAGAGGCGACCTTTCCCTATAACCTTTTCTTGCGGGGTCTTTGCTCTGATAAGTGTCCACTCTGATCTTTTGGACAGCTTATCAAATAGCTCTATTTTATCGATTTTTTGTAGAAAAACCCGCAAGTTTGTGCAAAGCCAATTCCAGTCAATATCAGTTATTGGAATAGTTTTTGCGTCATTTTGGCTAAATCCAGTTACGTCTCCACGACAAAAGACCTTACCACCAACCATTCCAATCAATGGTCTATAACCTAAAACGCTCTCTTGCGAAATTGCTTGTAGCTGCCCATTTTTAGATAGTTGGGAATCTTTAATTGCATTATATCCACATATAACCGCAATTCCACCAGCCATAAACTCCCCAAAGTAGTCGCCAGCAGAGCCAAGAACCCATAACTCAGGCGGTTCAAATCGGGGATTGCGTTTTGTCATTGTCATGCCTCTGGCACCTATATTGCCGCCAATATAGACTTTGCCTTGTGCCCCGCCGTTCATAGCTCCATTTGACGCATTGCCATGAACAGTTATTTCAGCACCAGCATTGAGCCAGCCAATATCATCTGAAGCTGGTCCCATAACTTCAATTTCAGTATTAGGAAACCCAAGCGAACCAGTTCTCTGACCAGAGTGTCCCTGAATCCGTATCTTTATCTTATCTTTATCAGCTTTCCAGAGCCTTCCTCCAATGCCGTGCTGACCATAGGCATGAACCTCAATTGCTCTATGTCCCTGCTCAACAGCATTTTGAACCATCTCTTCAAGAACGCGAGATGGTATTCTTTTATCACCCTGTCTGCCCGGAATATTTATATAAAATGTATTTGTATTCATCTAAAAATTTTTCTCCTAAACAACATACTTGATATTTAGACGCTGTGCCACCTGATAATCATCAATGCCAAGAGCATCAGACATACCAATAGGAAGAGATGTCGAGCGTCCTAACGGGGCTACAATTTTTTTAAGCTCAATATCAAATGAGACAAAAAGATCGACAATTCGTTGGGCAACATCTTCTGGATCAAGCCTTCTGTAAAGCCTTGGGTCTTGTGAAGTTATACCTTTTGGACAGACACCTGTATTACACATATTGCACCTGTCAGTCTCAGTGCCAATACACCCTGCTGCTGCCTGCATCACATATTTTCCAATTTGAACTCCGCTTGCTCCAAGCATGATAAGTGCTGCTGCATTTGCTGCAAGATTTCCGTTTTTTCCAATACCACCACCTGCAAATATTGGCAGCTCATTTTGTTTTCCAAGTCTAACCAAATTGAGATAGTTATCTCTTATACAAGATGCAATTGGGTGTCCCATGTGATCCATAGATACTGAATAGGCAGCACCTGTTCCGCCATCTTCTCCGTCAATTACAAGACCAGAGGCGTAATCGTTTCTTGTTAAGTTATTTAAAACAGCAAGAGATGTTGAAGATGCTGATATTTTTGGATAAACAGGCACTCTAAAGCCCCAAGCCATTGACATTGAGATGATCATTTTGGCAACAGACTCTTCAATTGAGTATTGTGTCTGATGAGTTGGAGGACTTGGTAAACTCACGCCTTGCGGCACACCTCTGATTGCAGCAATAAGTTTATTGACTTTATGCCACATCAAAAGCCCGCCATCACCAGGTTTTGCACCTTGACCATATTTGATCTCAATAGCACAAGGATCCTCTTTCATGTATGGGATTGCATGGATAATCTCGTCCCAGCCAAAGTAACCGCTTGCAATCTGCAAGATTACATATTTTAGAAATCTGCTGCGTAAAAGTCGTGGTGGGCAACCACCTTCACCAGTTGACATTCTTACAGGCATTCCAAGTTGTTCATTTAGGTAGGCAATACCCATCTGAAGCCCTTCCCACATTGTAGGAGACAAAGCACCAAATGACATTCCGCCAATAATAAGCGGATAGATCTCACGAACAGGCGGAATCCAGCCGTTATTTCTAAGGCGTGCCATATTCTCTTTTGGCGGCAAAATTCTTCCAAGCAAGGTTCTTAGCTCAAACTCGTGGCGTCCAGCATCAAGTGCTGGGTCTGTAAGCATTGATATTCTTATAAACTTTATTCTATCAAGAAGAGAATTAGTTGAGTTTCTTCTGCCACCGCGTTTTCTTGGCTCTCCATCTTGATTTATGTGGAAACGATACCTGTCTGTCTCTTGATTTCTATGAGGTGCAATGGCATCATTTGGACATACCATTGAACACATAGCACACCCAATACACGCCTCTTCAATAGTTGTTTTCTGTTTAATTCCGTAATAAGTTTCAAATTGAGAAAGCGATCTTTCTTCTGAAGAGTTAAGCAGACTTGAAGGATTTATAGCTGCAATGTTTCTCTTTCTAAAAACTGAAAGTTCAATTGCCTGAACAGGACAGACAGCAGTGCATTGTCCGCACAGGGTGCATCTATCTTTTTTCCAATCAATCTGCCACGGCAGATCACTTAGACTTAAAGAGGAAGGTTTAATGGTTCTGTTTGACGACATATTTTTATCTCCTGCCGATCTGGTCCTACAATAACTGTATCAAGGTGCATGGGTTGAATATCTTTGCTCTTATCTCTGTCTGGAATAACAGCATCAAGTCCACATATTTCAGAAGAGAATGCAAACATTCCAGCTCTTCCACCAACAACACCGGGTCTTAGTTTTTTTCTATCCTGAGCCATAAACATTGTGTTGTCAGGAAGAGTGCCAATAACGCAATTTGGTCCGTCAATAATCAACTGTCTGCATGATTTCTTAAGGTGTTTTAGAAAAACAGCATCAGGGTGAGATTCAAGGTCTTTATCTTGAAGAGGAGTCATAACATGTTTGTAAGAATCTAATCCAAGCCCCAAACCTGACATTGTATAGTGGAGAATATGTGTAAAGACCTCAGAATCAGATTGGTAGCCTGTGTATCCCGGAAAACCTCTGCTTGAAAGAAAATCTCTGATTGGAATAAATGCTGTATTTTCACCATTGGTCATGGTTGAGTAACCTTTGATAAAAAAAGGATGGCAAGCGTAGAGGTTAATAGCGTAATTTGTGTTCTGTCTTCCTTGCACCATAATTGTTCTTGCCTTTAAATCTTTTCTATCTAAACCGAGATAACGTCCAATTTCAAGAGGGTCTCCAAGCTCTTTAATGATTATTGTGTCTGGCCAGAAGGAAAAGACAATCATATCCTCTTTCTCTTCACCCATTTCACGAATCTTAAGGCGGGTCATCATAAGTCTTGTTGTAAGCTCTTTTTGATCAAGACTATCCCATGATTCAGGATATTCATAGGCACGCAACAGATAAAGACCTCTTTTGGGGATACCTTCCATTTTTATCTTTGGAACTTTAATACTCATCTTGTATTTGGTCATAAAACCTTGTTCCATCATAAAAAAGTCAAGTTTCCTTATTCCCTCTTCAGTGAAGATGCCAGAAAGGATTGGGGCATCTTTCATCTCTTCAAAAGGACCACCGAGATCGCGAAGCAAGATACCAACACCAGAGCCATCATGCCCCTCTTTCATAACATCAAGAGCTTTTATGGCTTCCATTGGAGATACAGGTTCTTTGCTTGTAAGTGCAAACAGACGGCACATTATTCTTTTCTCCTTAGTTATTTTCAATTGTTTGGGCGATGTAATTTGTTTAAATATAATCTCTTAAGCAAACATATAAAGCTGGTTACTATATTCAGAAAAAGATAGTTTTTCAATATCTTTTTCTGAAGTATATTTTGAATAGCTTGAATTTTACTGTTAAGATTTTTGGTTATATGAGGAAATATTTGAGGGTTTGTCGGGAAACATAGGGGTTGAAAAAATAAGAGAGGTAGAATTTTATCATGCAATTGATAGTTTTTATAAAAAGCTGCATTTGTTCTCAAGTTTCTCAATTTTAGAGCATATTATCAAGATATCTTCTTTTTAGTGAATCTATCCTTTGTGATGATTCAATCGCCTTTTGATAAAATTTCTCATCAGTTGCAATTAAAGTTTTAATCTCATTAAATGCTGTTTCAATGGCAGCTCCTTTATGACATATCAACGCAATATCCACCTCTGCGTTTAAAATATGTTTTATACTTGTTGGAATATCAAATTTTATAGCTTTCATATCTAAATCATCGGTCATCACAACACCCTGATAACCCATCTCATCACGAAGAAGCCTTTTAGCAATATTGTAAGATAGGCTTGCTGGCAACTCATTATCAAGTGCTGAATATAAAATGTGTGAAAGCATAATTCCCGCAACATTTGATTTTATAGCTGCTTTAAATGGAATCAGATCAGATAATTCCATAAGTTTTCTATCAGCCTCTCTCTGACCAAGAATTGGCAGCTCTAAATGGGAATCTCTTGTAGTTCTACCTATACCCGGAAAATGTTTTGCTACAGCCATTATTCCACTTTTTTGAAAAGTATCTATTACACAAGAGCCAAGTTTTGCTACATTTTCAGGAGTTCCATGAAATGCTCGGTTAATCATAATACTTTCAAAATTCCCTCTTAAATCATCAATATTTGGAATATCTTTTGGCTCTGGGATAAAATCCATAACTGGAGCAAAATTCATATTAATATTAACTGATTTAAGCTCTCTTGCCACAATAGTTGCAAAATTTTTAGCATCATCAATATCTTTAATGTAGGGATTGCCCTGAAACTCTGTGAAATCTGGCTTTTTTAGTCTTGCAACCTTTCCTCCTTCTTGATCAATCGCGATAAAAAGAGGTGGTAAATTGCACGACTTTGCATAATCTTGAGCAGATTTGCAAAGTTCTTTTACCTGAGCTGCTGATTTAATATTTATTGCAAATAGTATAATCCCAGCAACCTTAATATCTCTAATAAGAGCTTTAAGTTCTAAATTGAGTTCAACTCCTTCAAACCCAACCATAAGACGTTGCCCAGCAAGCAGAGAAATATCATCACTATTTAATATATCTTTTTTATCTGACATATTTAACCATCAATGTCCTTGTTAATATATTTAAAAAAAATAGGGCAACTACAGAAGTTGCCCCTAAAATTTTAACAATGAAAACTCAACTTATAGCCTAACTCAGAGAAGTATATGTTAAATAATAATAACTACTTAACCATTGGCACTGTAAGACTTCCATCCATAAGGAATAAAATATCTGCATTTCCGCCTTTTTGTTTAATTGCCGCATCTAAAGCATTTTGCAGTGAATTAAATGGCTTTATGAATAGCTTTTCTAAAGTATCTGGCTCAATATCTGTTACACCCCACATCTCTGCCCAAAGACCTATTTCAGCCATTTTTGCAGCTTTGTGATACCCAAGTTTATAGCCCTTTTCAATAGTATCAAGAACCTCTTTTGGAGAATCACAGCTACTTAAAAGATCAGCAAATGCTTTGCCGCCGATTCCGCAGCGGCACTTTGCAACAAGAATCAAAATACCACCCTCTTTAAGGGCAAGTTTTCCATTATCAATACCCTTTTGAGCCTGATAAAGATCAATATCTGCTGGAAATTTTACTACAGATACAACAATATCAGCTTTCTTCTTAATAGAGACTGCAAAGACCTCATTTGCTCTATCAATTGCTGCTTCAAAAGATGCGTGAATATCTCCAGCAGTAACTGCATAGATTTTGTGGTTCTTATCAAGCACCGTCATTATTGAGAAAATCTCTTTTTCAACAGTTTTTAAAGCATCAATCATATCTTCATGCACAGGATTACCTTTAAGAGCAAGGGCAGAGGCTTGCGGCATTAAAGCCAATTTATGATTCTGCTCAATAGTCTTGTAGCCAGCAATTCCGGGAAGAAAAGATTTTCTACCGCCTGTGTAGCCAGCAAAGTAGTGAGGTTCAACAGAGCCAATAATTATAATTTTGTGGGCATTAACTCCAGCTTTATGCACATACATTTCTGTGCCGTTTGACGATTTTCCAAGAAAAATCATCTCTTCATCTTTTTTAGCATCATGGACAATTATTTTATCTTTGATATTTTCATAATGTGAACCAAATATCTGGATATATTCCTCTTCTGTAGGACCTCTATGTGCACCTGTTGCAATTATAAAATTTACTTTGATTCCTCTGTTTTTTATATCGTCCCAAATAACATCCATAACTGTTTTAGTTGGAGTTGGTCGTGTTGCGTCATTTACAATTATAAGCAAATTTCTTGCATCAGATAGAAATTGAGCTAACGTCCCACTCTTACATGGGTTGTTCATTGCCTGCTCGATAACTTCAACTGGATTGCCAATTGCCACATCATTTGCCTCAAGAAAACTTGTGCTTATAGCATCGTTTATTTCAGCAGTTAGCTCTCCATCTTTTCCATAAGGTAAACTTATTTTCATTACATATTTCCTTGATATGTTTTTGTTCTTTGTTAAGGAATTTCAATTTAACAATAATAGCAGAGAAGCCTGCTTATGTTATTAAGCAATTTTAATCATTGTTGGTATAGATTTGACAGCTTTTAGAAAGTTGTCAAATCTATCAAATCTAATCTGTAGAATACTTTGTATTTCTTATCTGCTGATTCATAGACCTTTCATCAACAAGTGGACCAAGTGTTTTTATCTTCTCCATAAAGTTATCAATAGCTTTTTGAAAGCCTGCTTTATCTCCGTGGGCAATATTGACAAGTTCGATCCTGTCAGGATTAATGTCAAGAGAGCTAAGTATTGGTTTAAGTGCCTTTACACGCTTTGCAGATGTTAAATTTCCATCATTTTCGCACTCTCCTTCAGGACAACAGGCAACTAAAACTCCCCAAGCGTTTTCAAGAAATGGGTCAAGCATGAGAGGCTTTGTGAGCCTTCCACCACACATGGTTATCAAAATTTTGTATTCAGGATCAGGCTTTTCATAGATCGGAATATATGATGACGATTCAGTATCGTAAGATGATGATTGCAAATCAGGATAATACGACCAATTACAACCAAATACGATAACCTTTGCCTCTTGCTTCTGGAGAAAATCAGTTATTAACCGATTCAAATATACTCTATCTGTGCCATAAGTATGAGTTGAAGAGACACTCTGGTTTGGACAAAGAGAGGTGCATATTCCGCAGCTTTGGCACATTATTGAGTCTGTAACAATATGTCCATCTTTGAAATAGCGTGCATCGTGTGGGCAGGCTCTAACGCATGTAAGGCAATTTCCACAGCCACTTCCAGTTACTGAGGTAGTTCCAGTAGTATCAAACTCAGTATTTACAAAATCAGCTCTTGCATCAGCAAAGATTTCAGTTAAAGGCACACCGCTTGAACAAGCAGCAACACACTGTTGACAGTTGAAGCAGGAAAATATTTTATCTGCCATATATTTTGATGGTTCAAGCTGACACGAGAGTAATCCATAAAGCATAATAAGTTTTGCCCGTGGTGCATCAGTCTCCCAACGGGTATGCTTAAATACAGGGCAATGTTCATAGCAATATCCACAACGGATACATTTATCAAGAGTGTTTCTCCACTTTAAAAGATGATTTAGTTCAAATTTTCTTTTTTGCATTTTATGACTCCACTATGTATCTCAAATCAGTTGCAGTAACCCAATCATCAGGAGCATCCATGAGTTTGCCCGGATTTAATATGTTATTGGGATCAAACGCTTTTTTGATAGCTCTCATAAGTTCAAGCGAATCTGCTTTTTCTGCTTTAAATGCCGCTGCCTTTGAAAGACCAATACCATGTTCAGCAGAAGTTGTGCCATTAACCGAACGAACATATTCATAAATTTCAGCTACAGCTCTTCTTGCTGATTCCCACTGATCCTGATGGCTTGTCTCCATCAAAATTTTTGTGTGCATACACCCAGAACCACAGTGCCCATAGGCAGTCATAATAATATTGTTCCGTTTGGCTACATCATGTATTGTTCTTGCCATTTCAGCCATCTTTGAATATGGAACTGCCATATCATCAGCCAAAGATGTGCTTGCATGAAGTTCACTAAATTTTGATAGAGCTGGAAAGAGTTTTTTCCGTCCCATAAAGATTTTTGCCCGCTCTTTTGCATCATAACTGCTTTGCAAACCTGTGCCACCGTGTTTTTCACACATATTTTTCATTGTGTTAATCTCATAATCAACCGCCTCTTTAACCATTCCATCAGCTTCATAGAGTAACACAGCTTCAACATCTGGCAGCCCTAAATTCATGGTTTTATTTACGGCTTTGATTGCTACGTTATCAACAAGCTCAAGCATTGAAGGAATTATTCCACCAGCCATAATATCAGCTATTGCATGACCCGCATCTTCAAGCCTGTCAAAATTTGCCATGCCAAGACATCTAAACTTTGGAATTGGGACAAACTTTAAAGTTGCCTCAACCACAACCCCAAGAGTTCCTTCTGAACCAACAATCAACTTGTGGATTTGATAACCTGTTGCCTCAACTCTTGTTCTTGTTCCAAGTGATATAAGTTTGCCACCGGGCAAAACAACTTTCATTCCAAGAACAGAGTCTCTTGTTGCTCCATACTTTACCGACCTTACCCCGCTTGCATTGTTCCCTATTTCACCACCAATTGTAGCAGTTCTGCTTGAAGCCGGCGTTGGTGGATAGAATACTCCGTAAGGTTTTAGGGCTAAGTTTAGGTCATCATCAACAACACCCGGCTCAACTCTGCAATAGACATCTGGCGGATTTATCTCAAGTATTCTGTTCATACCTTTCATGTCAAGAGTTATGCCGCCTTGAGACGGAACAGTCTGTCCGCACATTCCAGAACCAGAGCCTCTTGTTATAACTGGAATTTTCTCTTCATCTGCAAATTTCATCAATCCTTGAACCTGCTCTACATTTTCAGGTCTTACAATTACCCAAGGCATTGCTCTATGGACAGAAGCATCTGACCCGTAAATAAAGAGGTCTGCTGGATCATCTTTGACATTATTTTCCCCAACTATCTCTTTAAGTTTGGGGATATTTATGGTTTTCATTGCCCTTTCCTCAAATGTTACTTAGTTACTTTGTAGTATTTATTTAGTATTACAAACCCATTCTTTTTCTGATCTCTTGTCTGACTGATTCTTAAAAAAACTAACGTTATTCTTAATTTTATATGTTATCAAAAAAATTCCAACTTTGTAAATTGCTCAACAGCATAATCAGGAAAGCGTTTCTGAAGTTTCTTATCAAAAGTGATAAGTCTTTCCGCCTTGTTACTTTTGGACTGACCAATAATGATGAGATCAGCAAAATCTCCTTTCAACTTATACTGTTCTACTGCGTTTAGTATCACAAAAAAATCAGGAAAAATGAATATATTGACAGATAGAATATTCTCCAAATACATACTTATTTCATCACGGCTACAGTTATAAGCCGACTCAAGCACCCAAACGGTTTCAATCAAGACTTCTGACAAAATAATGATTTTCATTTTATGTTTTTCAGCTAATAGCATGGTTTCTTGAACAGATTTGGTTTGTTCAAGGTCATCTTCTATCAATAAGCGAACTAATATATTAGTATCCAATGAGATCATTTAATAACTCTTTCATATCGTCTTTTTTTTATAACCTCTTCCATCTCTTCAATAGATACAGCTTTTGTTTGTGCTTTGTGCTTTAACATTCCAAAAATTGATTGCACAGATTTCTTACAATCTAATCTTAAATCTTTTACCTCTTTAAATAATTGAAGGCGTTCAAAATATTCTACTTCAAGCATGACAATTGCTCTCTTTTTTTCTCCTTCAATTCGTATTGGTTCATGAATGTTAGTTAATTCATCTATCAGATAGTTAATATTGTTTTTTACATAATCTACAGTTATTGTCCTCATTAAAAACTCCTTTATTTACCTCTTAAAAACCTATTCAAATAAGTATATATTCATAATCAGAAAACCTTTTAGAGGTCAATGAAAAACAATGTTTAGCAAAATATCCTCATAAATTATAATCTTGCTAAAAACAGTTATGGAATTTATGATAAAAAAAAATTAAAACAACTTATCCAATAACATATTGATTCTGATACAAAAAAAGGAAAAAAGATGAGTAATATAAAACATAAAATTATTTTTCAGCCGCATAACAGAGAGATTTTAGTTGAAGATGGAGAAAACCTTATCCGTGCAGCTATGGAAGCTGGCGTTCATATAAACGCATCATGCGGTGGTGAAGGTGTGTGCGGCAAATGCAGAGTTATCTTAGAGCAAGGTCAAGTTGAAGGTGGAACAGAAAAGCTCTCAACTGAAGATAAAGAAAAAGGATACATACTTGCATGTAAGTCCAAAGTAAAATCAAACATTGTAGTAAGAATACCTGTTGAGTCAAATGTTGATGCAAGTGTATTGAATATTGCCACTTCACCAAGACATACAGCAAAAATTAAAGAATTTAAGTTAGAAAGTATCAAAGATCAAGGGCTTCTTATTCCACCAGTTGTAAAAAGATATTTAGAGCTTCCAGCTCCAACTGCTCAAGACAATCTTGCTGATGTAACAAGGCTTCTAAATTTCCTTAAAATACAACATGACGAACATCGCCTTGTTGTTGATCTTGATGTTATAAGGCAAATTCCCGATATTTTACGTGAGGGTGATTTTAAGGTTACTGCAACAATTATCAGACCAGTTAGAGAAGATGGAAAAAATCAAATTACACTAATTGAGCCCGGGAACACCACAAACCGAAATTTTGCAATTGCAATGGATATTGGCACAACAACCATTTATGGTGAGCTTCTTGATCTAAACACTGGCGAGGTGCTTTCAAGCTATGGAGATTTTAACGGACAGATAAGTTATGGCGAAGATGTTATATCAAGAATTATCTTTGCTGAAAAAAATGGTGGTCTTGAAATTTTGCAAAAAAAGGTGGTTGAAACCATTAATCATGTTATTGAACGAATCATAAAAAAAGCAACCATCAATAAATCGGAGATTGATAAAATTGATAAATCAGATGCCAGCATCTCTGAAAATAACAAAGCTAATAACAGATCAAGTATAAATAATGGTTCAGGTATAAAAAAAGGTGAGATTTCAACTATAACCCTTGCTGGCAACTCTACTATGACCCAACTCCTGCTTGGTATAAATCCTCGATATATCCGCCGTGCCCCTTACGTTCCAGCATCTATTTTATATCCACCTTTTAAAGCATCTGAAATTGGTCTTGATTTAGGAAGACACACTATCGCTCTTTTATACCCAGGTGTATCAAGCTATGTAGGTGGTGATATTGTTGCTGGAGTTATGGGAAGCGGACTCTATCAAAGCGACAAGCTAACACTTTTTATGGATATTGGAACAAATGCAGAGATTGTTATTGGTAATAAAGATTGGATGGCTTGCACTGCCTGTTCTGCTGGTCCTGCTTTTGAAGGTGGAGGAATCACCTTTGGAATGAGAGCTTCAAAAGGTGCTATTGAGGATTTTTCAATTGATCCAATAACCTTTGAACCAATGATTATGACAAAGGGTAATGTCAGACCAAAGGGGATTTGCGGTTCTGGTTTGATTAATATTGTTGCCCTACTCTTTGAACATGGAGTTATTAATAGCCGCGGAAAATTTAACCAAGAGCTTAAAACAGATCGTATAAGGCAAAGAGATGGAATTTGGGAATATGTGCTTGTATGGCAGAATGCAACACAAATTGACAGAGACATAACAATTTCAGAGCCAGATATTGACAATCTTATTCGTGCAAAAGGGGCAATGTATAGCGGTGCTATGACTCTGCTTGAAGAGGTTGGTATGCACATAAACGACATTGAGCAGATTATTCTTGCCGGCGGTTTTGGCAGCTACGTTGATCTTGAGAAAGCTATGATTATTGGGCTTTTGCCTGAAATTGATCCAGAAAAGGTTATATATCTTGGCAATGGCTCACTTCTCGGTGCAAAGATGAGTTCATACACAAATCTTTTTAGGAGAAATGTTGGTGAAGTTATAAAGATGATGACAAACTTTGAACTTGCCGAAACCCCTTCATATATGGATCACTATGTTAGTGCTTTGTTTTTGCCCCACACTGAGCTAAATTACTTTCCAAGACTTAAAGCAAGAATGGAGGCAAGGAAGCCTAAAACAATTCAAGAAATTGCAGTAGATTAATTGATGCAAGATTATATTCCGCCAACACAAGCACAAACAATGCAGAATCTTCTGTATTTATTGAGTTTATACTAAAAATGGTTTCTGGTGCTATAAAGAGATATGGAGTTCACTTTGAAGATAATTTTAGAGAACAAGATAACTTTACCCCTGAAGTTACCCACCAAGTCGCCCCTGAAGTCACAAAGATAATATCTATTCTTGAAGGTGATATTAATACTAAAGATGGTATAAGTATGAGCCGTAAACAGATTCAGTTGGCACTTGGGTTAAAAGATGAAAAACATTTCCGTGAAGCGTATCTAAAACCAGCTTTAGCAGGAGGATTTGTAGAGATGACAATTCCAGATAAGCCAAATAGCCGTTTGCAAAAATATAGACTCACCCCAAAAGGAGTTCAATTGCACCTATGTTTACTAATTTAATGTTTAAAAAAAGAGAAGAGTTAGAAAAATTAGTTGCTAAAAGAACATCAGAGCTTAATGCAAGCGAATCAATGCAGCGAATCTTGCTTGATAACCTTCCTGCTGGAGTTGTGATAATTGATCCTGCAACAAGATTTATAGAACAGGTAAATAAATATGTGGCAAATCTTTTTGGAGCTTCGGCAGAAGAGCTTTTGGGCAAGCGTTGCCACTCTTTCTTGTGTTCAGCAGAGGAAGGGCGTTGTCCTGTATGCGATCTTGGGCAGACTGTAGATAGCTCAGAGCGTGCGATGTTGAGAGTAGATAAAAGCCGAGTGCCTATCTTAAAAACAGTTAAGTTGGTGGAGCTTAATGGTAAACAAAAGCTCTTAGAGTGTTTTGTAGATATATCAGAACTAAAACGGACAGAGTCAGAGTTAATGGAGACCAATAACCAGCTTGAAGAGGCGATTTGTAAAGCCAATGAATTAGCTTTACAAGCACAAATGGCAGATATAGCCAAGAGTGAATTTCTTGCAAATATGAGCCATGAGATCCGCACCCCAATGAATGGTGTTATTGGCATGACAGGTCTTTTGCTTGACACAGAACTCAATAACGAACAAAAAAGATATGCTGAAATTGTCCGTTCAAGTGCAGAGTCCCTTCTCTGTCTTATCAACGATATTCTTGATTTTTCTAAAATTGCAGCAAAAAAACTTGACCTTGAGATGCTTGATTTTGATCTATCTTCAATGGTTGATGACTTTGCATCTACTCTTGCAATAAAAGCACACGAAAAAGGTCTTGAACTTGTCTGCTCAGTTGAACCTGAATTGCCAACTCTTCTTTGCGGAGACCCTGGTAGATTGCGTCAAATTCTTACAAATCTAACTGGCAATGCTATAAAATTTACAGAAAAAGGTGAAGTCGTTGTTCGTGTTTCATTAATAGAAGATAAACAAGATTCGGCTCTCTTACGTTTTTCTGTAACTGATACGGGTATTGGCATCCCAGAAAATAAAATTGATATGCTCTTTGAACAGTTTACCCAAATAGATGCCTCAACAACCAGAAAATATGGAGGAACAGGTCTTGGTTTGGCTATTTCAAAACAATTGGCAGAGCTTATGGGTGGTCAGATCGGTGCAAATAGTCAAGATGGCAATGGTTCAGAGTTTTGGTTTACTGCCTGTTTGAAAAAACAATCTGGTGTAGTTCAAAGTGATGGTGGTTTAACACAATCTCAATCTTCTTCTTTAATTCCTGATTTAGAAAATGTTCGTGCTTTGATTGTAGATGATAATGCTACAAATCGTGAGATTCTTATGAAGCGTCTTACCTCTTGGGGAATGCGTCCATCAGAAGTTGAAGATGGTTTTAAAGCACTCCAAGCTATCTATAAAGCTGTTCAAGATAGCGATCCATTTAAAGTTGCAATTATTGATATGCAGATGCCCGGAATGGACGGAGAAGCTCTTGGACGTGCAATGAAATCTGACCCACGAGTTTCAGATATACGTATGGTTATGCTTACATCTATTGGGAATAAGAGCGATGCCAAACACTTTACCAAAATAGGATTTGATAGTTATCTTACAAAACCTGTTAGATATAGTGAGCTTATAGTTGAGATAGGTTTGGCATTAAGAATGCAAAATATTGAAACTTATCCAGAAAATAAAAGTAACAACATAAACGGAAAAGAGTTATCAGCAATTACACACCAAATCAAAACAGATGAAAAATCGCATAAAGTAACTCCATCAATCAATATGTTTGCCAACAGAAGTGCAAGAATCCTTCTTGCTGAAGATAACATTACAAATCAACAAGTTGCACTTGGAATACTTAAAAAATTTGGACTCTCTGCTGATGCAGTAGCAAACGGTGAAGAGGCTGTAATTGCAGTTCAAACTATACCTTACGATATTGTGCTTATGGACGTTCAGATGCCAGTAATGGATGGGCTTGAGGCAACTCGTAGAATAAGAAGTTTTGAGTATGAGAGTGCTGGAGAAAAAGGTAGAACTCAAAATCTTGAGTATGAGAATGTTGTAGAGAAGAGTAGAATAGAAAATCTTGAGTATAAAAAAGTAGGAGATGAGAAAGGCAGGAGTAAAAGTCAAAATATCCCTATAATTGCCATGACCGCCCATGCTATGCAAGGCGATAGAGATAGATGTATTAAAGTTGGTATGAATGACTATTTAACCAAACCTGTCAATCCTCAAGCTCTTGCAGATGTATTAGATAAATGGCTGCCAAAGGAGTTAAGTTCTATAAATGAGTTTAGCCCCACCCCCGCACCCCTCCCCAATGGAGATGGGGATAATTACCCCCTCACCTTGGGGAGTGACAGGGAGGGGCAAAGTAATAATTTGGACGAAGAGAGGCAAAATAGTTATCTGGAAACCTATAAAATAGAGAAAAAAGAGGTTCAAAAAAATTTAAACAAAGTTTTTGATAAAGAAGATATGATGCAACGCCTTATGAATGACAAGGATTTAGCAGAGATGTTGCTTAATGTCTTTATTGACGATATTCCTGAACAGATAAAGCTGCTCAAAAATTATATAGATACTGGGGAACTCAAAAAAGTTGAGATTCAAGCACACTCTATCAGAGGTGCATGTGCAAACGTTAGTGGAGACGCCATGAGAGTGGTTGCAAACGAGATGGAAAAGTTAGCTAAAGCAGGAGAGCTTGATGGTGTAAAGGAGTTTGTAGTAGATTTGGATAAAGAGTTTGAGAGTTTAAAAAGTGAAATTAAGGAGTTTATAACAAATTTATGAATTTAAGAGAAACCCGCATCATGCGGTTAAAAGATAATATAGAAGAGGCTCTTAACAACCTTTTGGCTGTGCCTGATGATCAAAAATCAAAAACTTTGTATGCTATTGAAAAATGTAAGGAGTCTCTTGCATCTATCCCGCCAATTGATACGCCTGTATATATCCACATTATCGGCACTGATAAATCGTTTAAAACAAGCTATCTTCTTGATCTGTTTGATCACTCTCAACTGCGAGAGCTTTTTTCTGTAAAACATCACAATACATCTGAAAATACAGCAGTTCCATGTCTTGTTGAACCATCTGACAAAGTAAAAGAGATAACAATTAGGCAGATTGCCATAAGTTCAGGAATAGTTATGAAGGATAATCTGTCGTCTGAAATGTTTGTCAAACTTTACGATCTCTCAGAAGGTGCAACTCCTGATGATTATTTAATTCAGGTGCTTATTCCAATAGATGAGACACCAATGAGGCTTCCAGTTATCGAATATCCCGGAATTAAAGAGGGGGCAGACGCTTCAGAAGAGCAGGCAAATCTGCATAAAATATTTCAGCAGAATTTAATACAAAACCTTATAAAATTTCCGGGAATATTGGTTGCCTGTTTTCAGCATAAAGTTGCAATACCAACTGGACACCCAATGGATATAATTTTGAAAAAATATGGGGAAGTTTTAAAGACTGAACATAAATTGCCGCTTGTTGTCTCTTTGCAAGGTGCAAGTGCAATTACTGGCTATTGCGGGAATACCAATGTTGAGAAAGATATTGCAACTGACTTTAAAAGCTATAAATCTTTTGACACCACGATTCAGTTGATAAATCCTTATAACCACGCATACCCAGTAGTTTTTGGTCAGCCCGGCATTTATGTTGATTCATGGATAAAAAATCTAAGCCGATATAAAGATGTTGATGAGATTCATCAAGAGATAACTCTTGACGGCGGTATTGGTTGGTCAAGGTCTCTGCTTGATGATATATGCCATAACTCACATATACAGGACGCTCTTGACAACATCTTTCTTCTTCCTTGGGTATTGGAGAGTGAATCTTGCATTGAAAAGGCAGTTGAGGTTTTAAGAGAGATTGAGACTTATGATGAGGTTGCAGAGATAAACGAAAAGATAAGAAAATCCATTATTAATGGAAGATACAAAACTATCCGAACCTTTTTTAAAAATGAGCTTGCCACAGCACAAGATGGTGTTATTGAGAATCACAAGAGGTTTTGGGCAAATATTTTTTATCAATATCTCTTACAATTTTTTAATGATAGCGGACGTTGCAATGCTATCTCAACTGTTTTGTGGGATAATCTTGAAAATAGGCTTGATCCCGAACATAAGGGCTTTCTTGGAACAAAAGAAGAGGATTTACCCTACATTATTATGAATACAGCAGAATTATATGTCCCTAATGCCTTGATGCGTGGGGATTTGGATGTTTTTGCAATAAAGCTGGAGAAGCAACAAAATGATTTTTAATTTTTTCAAACGGAATAAACCAAGTGATGATGCGTTTAACCTTGAGCTTGAAGATGACAATAAACTCTACTATCAAACCATTGCGGGCAGAACACCGAGAGACTCAAACAATCGTGAAGAGTATATTCTCTTTGTTGATTTTGGTTCTTACAGAACTTCAGTTTTATGCTGGCCCTGCTGCTATGGCAGAGAGAAAATAACAGATACTTGGAAATATGTTGTTCACTACAAAAATGGGGCAGTTGAAGGCGGTGGTTTTCCATCAGCATTTATAAACCCACCTTCTGGTGATGAGCGAGATTTTGCATTTATTGATAATTTTGAAGATATTACGGTCTCCAACAGCCAGATCGTCAAAAGTGCAAAATCGGTCTTTGCAAGCAAATTTGCTGCCTACAAAGGTGCTGTTCCTCAGTTTAGGCTCTATATTAAAAAGGTGCTTGAAGAAAGTTTTAAATACATCACAGAGCCAGTAGAGGGTCGCCCTTGGAATGGTCCCGCAATTCCTGTAATCACAGAGATACGAGTAACAGTGCCTGATCTTTTTATTGAAAATTTAAGAGCTGGATACCGTGAAAATATATATTCAGTCTGCATGGAATTTTTAACCCATAAAAAGTGGAAGCAACTTTTTCCAGCAAACTTAAGAACTCTTAAAAAAACATTTATAAATATTTCAGCAGATGAGAGTGGTGCATGTGAGCTTTATTTTTTAAACCTTATAAAACTTATGCCATTTTGGGATTTATCATCTGAAAAAGATAGAATTCCTGACTTAAAAGAGGTTGATTTTTTATTTTCTCAAAAACGAAGAGGAACAACAAATATTATCAGTAACAGTAATAATGAGCCACAGAGTTCTATTAAAGAGAAAAAATTTGATAAATTGGAAAAGATTTCGAGCAGTGATAATAAAAAAGAGCTAAATTTTGTTGTGTGCCATGTTGATATTGGTGGTTTAACTACAGACGCAAGCATTCTTTTAATGCGGACATTTAAAGATGTTGATCTTGGAATTACAACCACACTTAAACGAAAAGAGTCATTTTCAGAGAAAAAAGCTGGTGAATATTTTGCAGATATTTTTAAAGAGAGCCGCCAAGAAGATGATGAAGAGAAGTGGTGGGAGAGCGATAGATTTATAGAAAAAGAGTTTGCAAAATTTCTTGAGCTTCTATTTGGCAAACAGTATGCATTGTTGAACGAGTGGAGAAAGGAGAAATGTCTTGATGGCATCTACTTTCTTATATCAGGCAGACCAACAAAAGCACCAAAGATTCGCGATATAATATCGCGATATATTTTAAAGGAGTTCAATAAAGAGACGTTACTTTTGCTTCCTGAACATTGCTTGTTTATGGCAGATTACCATCATGTTGGAAAGAATGAGGAGGGCGAGAGATACGCTAAAAAAATTGATAATTTTGAGAAACTCATCACAATTCTTGGCAATGTCTATACCCTGTATGATGGTTATGAGATAGATTTTGACGAGCATAAATATTATATTTCGCTTGATATTGATACACGCGGCGTTCAAAGAATGGAGATACTACCCGGCAGACAGTATAATATGGAGGATTTTGAGAACTATCAAAAGGCAGCTCAAAGAAACAATGTTCTTCATCTTGCCTTTACTCGTATGGCTTCTGGTGAGAATGGAACAAGATTTCTAACTGTCAAAAAAATAGCACGCCAAACAGCATACCCAACTGTAAAAATTGCTGACAAGAGCGAATTTGATGATCAGGCGTGGATAACTCCATCTCTTATTATCACCAACTTAAATGACAATGATCAGGCTTTTGACCTTGCATGGGCTTCGCATGTTTAACAATGTAGCGAATTATATCTATGTTGTTCGTTGTGGTATGCAATTTTTTATTACAATGAGATATATCAGATTATAAATAGTTATAAAAAATATATCTAAAGAGGCTAAACCCCTTATAAATGGGGATATAACCTAAATAAAGGTGAAAATAATCAATATATAAAATGTCATTTTGTATATGAAAATCTGTAAAAAAAAATTGCAAAAAGACTTGTAGGTAAACAAGAAACAGCGTATATAGACAAAAAAAAGAAAAAGCCATCAGGAAAAAATAGACAATAATTTATTAAATTTGATTCAGTGGGAGGAAAAAACAATGGCAGATTTTAACGCAATGACAGAAGCATTAGTTGCATGTGATGAGGCAAAGGTTGTCCAACTTGTAAATGCTGCACTATCAGAGAATGTTCCTGCGTTTGACATTCTTAATAAAGGTCTTATTGCGGGTATGGACATTGTTGGTGAAAAGATGGAAAGCGGAGATATGTTTATCCCTGAAGTTCTTATGGCAGCTCAAGCAATGGGAAGCTGTGTAAAAATTCTTAAGCCTCTATTAAGAGAGGGGGAATCTGCAAGCAGTGGGACTGTAGTCATAGGCACAGTAAAAGGAGATCTCCACGATATTGGTAAAAATCTTGTTGCCATGATGATGGAGAGTGCTGGCATGACTGTTCATAACATTGGTGTTGATGTTGCCCCTGAAGAGTTTGTAAAGCAGATAAAAGATAAAAATGCTCAAATCGTATGTCTCTCCGCACTTTTAACTACAACTATGCCAATGATGAAAAAAACTGTTGATGCAATTAAAGAGAGTGGACTTAGAGAAAAGGTTAAAATAATGGTAGGTGGTGCCCCTGTAACTCAAATTTTTGCAGATGAGATAGGTGCTGATGGCTTTGCTCCTGACGCTGGTTCTGCTTCAAAACTTGCAAAATCTCTTGCACATTGATTTATCTATTTTAGGAGGCTTCATTAAATGTTTGAGGTAATTGGCGAAAGAATAAATACATCAAGAAAAAATGTTCAAGCTGCTGTATCTGAAAGAAATGCCGAATATATAATTGATGATGTCAAAAAACAACAAGCAGCAGGTGCAAACTTTATTGATGTAAATGCTGGAGCTCGTATAGGTCATGAAGTTGAAGATATGAAATGGCTTATAAATACTATCCAGCCCATTGCAACAGTCCCTTTGTGTCTTGATAGCCCTGATCCAACAGTTCTTGAGATGGCTTTTCAGATGGTTGAAAAAACTCCGATGATTAACTCAATAAGCCTTGAAAAAGAGCGGTTTGATGCAATGATTCCATTCCTTAATGAAAAAAATTGCAAAGTAATTGCCCTTTGCATGGACGATAACGGTATGCCTTCATCATCAGATGATATTGTTCAAAGGGCTATCAAGTTAGTTGAAGAGCTAAATAAAATAAAGATTAAAACTGAAAATATTTATATTGATCCACTTGTTCAGCCAATAAGCACAGATGTCAAAAAAGGAGTTATGGTGCTTGATGCTGTAAGGGCAATAAAGTTAAAATTTCCTGAAGTTCATATCTCAGGTGGGCTTTCTAATATCTCCTATGGTCTTCCCCAGAGAAAGATTATTAACAGAACCTTTGTCTCTTTAATGATGGCTGCTGGCATGGATTCTGCTATTATTGATCCGCTTGATCAAAAAATTATGGCAACAATTAAAACTGCTGATATGCTGCTTGGACACGATAACTTCTGCGGAAACTATCTCAGAGGTGTTCGTGCTGGAGTTATAGAGAGTTAAAAGATTTAGATATAAATTAACTGCAAATTTACCAATCAAATTTTAGACACATTTAAGATTTGACAACTTTTTAAAAGTTGTCAAATCTATTCCAATCTTACCCTTCCAATGAAACGAATTTAACTCAATTTAACACTAAAATCTAATTAACAATTAAAAATTATTTTTATAAAATTCCCATGAAATTTAGACCCTGTATTGACATAAAAAACGGTAAAGTTGTTCAAATTGTTGGTGGCTCGTTAAGAGATAGTGAGTCAAAGCAAATCGCTGCAAATGACAATAGTGTCAGCAATTCTATTGCAAATAGATATAGTTCAAATAATGCAAATAGCGATAGTTCAGATAAAGAAGATATAAATAGAGATACCACAATAGTCAACTTTGAAAGCTCGCATGACTCTTCATATTTTGCAACGCTCTACAAAAATGATGCAATTTATGGCGGTCATGTTATTTCACTTGGGGCTGGCAACCATGATGCTGTAATTTCTGCACTAAAAGCGTTTCCTAAAGGCTTGCAATTTGGTGGTGGAATCACCCCAGAAAACGCTCCTATTTATCTTGATGCAGGTGCAAGCCATGTAATTGTAACCTCTTTTGTATTTTCTGATGGCAAAGTTGATATGGACAAACTCAACCTGTTAGTTAAAAAGGTTGGCAAAAATAATCTTGTTCTTGATTTAAGCTGTCGTAAAAGAGATGGGCAGTTTTGGATTGTTACAGATAGATGGCAAAAATTTACTCAAGTTTGTGTAAATCAAAAAACACTTGATGAATTTGGTGCCTATTGCGATGAGTTTCTTGTGCATGGTGTAGATGTTGAGGGTAAAATGGGTGGAGTTCAATCAGAACTTGTTGAGTTGCTTGGTAAATACTCTCCAATACCTGTAACTTATGCAGGTGGTGTAAAATCTTTTTCTGATCTTGACCTTGTCAAAAATATTGGGAATAATCGTGTTGATCTTACTATTGGCAGCTCGCTTGATATATTTGGCGGCACTATATCATACAAAGATGTGGTAAATTGGCATAATTTGAATAACTCATAAAGATTTTAATTCTAAATTTTGCAACTTGTTTTCTAATGTTGGAAACTTGTTTTATGATAAACTTAACCTCTAAACTCTACAATGTGAAACATTAAAAAAAATGCGTAAATTAACAAAAGAGATAGACCACGATCTTACGTGGGAGGAAGAAGAAGAGGAGAGACCAAGTAGAACCCAGAAAAAAAAAGATGCACAAAATCTACAAAAACTTGGAGAGTTTCTTATAACAATGTCAAAATCTGAGATAGAGAGACTTGATATTTCACAAGAACTTAAAAACGCCATAAATATCGCCAAAACCTTTACAAAACATGGGGCAAGAAAACGCCAAATACAATATATCGGCGTCCTTATGAGAGAGGTTGATACAACCGCTCTAAACGCTATTTTAGAAAAAATACCTCACCAAAAAAAACTCTGATGTTTTTACCTACCACCTCAAAAGAGCTTGCAGCACTTGGCTGGACCAATCTTGATGTTATACTTATCACAGGCGATACCTATATTGACTCCCCATCTACAGGTGTTGCTGTTATTGGTAAAATGCTTGTAAAACATGGATTCAAAGTTGGCATAATTGCACAGCCTGATATTGAATCTGATAAAGATATTACAAGACTTGGAGAGCCTTCTCTATTCTGGGGAATAACCTCAGGTGCTGTTGACTCAATGGTCTCAAACTATACAGCTTTAAAAAAGAGGAGAAAAAGCGATGACTACACTCCTGGAGGAGTTAATAACAGACGACCAGACAGGGCGGTAATTGCTTACACAAATCTTGTTAGACGCTATTTTAAAAACACCTGCCCAATTGTGCTTGGCGGAATTGAGGCAAGTTTAAGACGAATATGCCATTACGATTTTTGGTCAGATTCTATCAGGCGTTCAATCTTGTTTGACGCAAAAGCTGATTATCTAATTTATGGTATGGCTGAATCATCAATTCTTGAACTTGCAAATGCTCTAAAAAATAAGAGTCCAGAGATTTATGATATAAGAGGGCTTTGTTATATCTCAAAAACTTCAGATATTAAAGCTGCAACAAAGGATGCCTCAATATTAAATTACCCTACAAATTACAACCATATAACCATTCCATCTTACGAAATCGTAAAACAAGATAAAAACAAGTTTACTCAAAGTTTTCATATATTTTACCAAAACAACGACCCTCTGACAGCTCGCGGATTAATTCAAAAGCAAGATTCAAGATACCTTGTCCAAAATCCTCCAGCTTTTTATACTAATACGCAGGATATAGACCAGATTGCAGAACTTGATTTTGAAAGAGATGTCCACCCATATTATAAAAAATTTGGCAAGGTAAAAGCTCTTGATACTATTCAATTTTCTATCAATACTCATCGAGGCTGTTATGGAGAGTGCAATTTCTGCTCAATTGCAGTGCATGAAGGCAGAACTGTGAGATGGAGAAGCGAAGAGTCTATATTAAAAGAGGTGAGAGATTTGACTCACCACCCTGATTTTAAAGGTATAATTTCAGACGCTGGTGGTCCTACTGCAAATATGTATGGTTTTGAGTGTCAAAAGAAACTAGAACATGGTGTTTGCCAAGATAAACGGTGCATCTTTCCAACTATTTGCAAAAACTTAAAGCCTGATCATTCAAAACAGATTAGCCTATTGAATAAAATCCAACAAATTCAAGGTGTAAAAAAAGTCTTTGTAGCTTCAGGTATAAGGTATGATCTTATGTTTGCTGATGAAAAATATGGAGAGAAATATCTTGAGATTATTGTAAATAATCATGTTTCTGGACAGTTGAAGATTGCACCTGAACATAGCCAGAACCATATTCTTCAACTTATGGGTAAATCAGATAACTTGCCTAAAATTGCTAAACATTCTCAGATTGATAACTTGTCTAAAATTAGTAGCCACTCTAAATTTGATAAAAGCTATCTTTTAGAGAGACGATCTATTTTAGAGTTTAAAAAAAGATTTGACACACTATCTGAAAAATGTGGCAAGCGGCAATTTTTAACCTACTATTTTATGGCTGCCCACCCAGGATGCACACTTCAAGATATGGAGTTGCTGAAAAAATTTACCAATGAGAAACTCCACATAACACCTGAGCAGATTCAAATCTTTACACCAACTCCATCAACTTATTCAACTTTGATGTATTACAGTCAAATCTGCCCGTTTACAGGAAAAAGACTTTTTATTGAAAAAGATAGCACTGCTAAAGAAGAGCAAAAAAATGTAATCACGAAAAACAAGAAAGGAAAATTAAATCCACAAAAGAGTAATAAATGAGATATAAACTTAATTTCAACAACTATAAAGAAGTCATCAATGTTAGTCTCCCTATGTTCTTGAGTATGGGGTCTATTACTCTTATGGAGTTTACAGATCGTATTTTTCTGGCTAACTACTCGTTAGATGCATTAGCCGCAGCAACTCCTGCAGGAATAACAGCTTTTCTATTTAACTCTTTTTTTATGGGTGTTGCAGGATATGTTAATGTTTTTATTGCTCAATATATTGGTGTAAACAACAGGAAAGGGGTTGGAGCATCATTGTGGCAGGGAATATATTTTGCCATCTTTGGAGCAATATTTATGTTATTGCTCTCTACTGCTGCTACTCCTATTTTTTCTATAATAGATCATGCTCCAGAGATTCAACAGCTTGAGGTTATATACTTTCGCATTATTTGTCTTGGTTCTGGGATAATTCTTATTGCTTTTACTTTATCTTGTTTTTATTCAGGCAGAGGTTTTACTAAAACCGTGATGGTAATCCATATGACTGGTACGCTTTTTAATATACCATTAGGATATGCCTTGATAAATGGGCGGTGGGGATTTCCAGAACTTGGCATCAAAGGGGCTGCAATTGCAACTGTCAGTTCATGGATATTAATAGCCTCTATTTTTGGAATTCTTATATTTAACAAAAAAAATAACGATCGGTTTTACGTTTTCAGCAAGAAGGCTTTTGATCCTGAACTTTTTATCCGTCTTATGAAGTATGGCATTCCAGGAGGAACTCAATTTTTTTTAGATATTTTAGTATTTACATTTTTTGTTCTAATGATAGGAAGAGTTGGGACAACAGAGCTTACAGTTACAAATCTTGTTTTGTCTATAAATGGGATATCCTATATGCCGATATGGGGATTTTCAATTGGGGTCAGCACGCTTGTAGGTCAGGCAATGGGAAAAAATATGCCAGATGATGCGGTTTTAGCTGTAAGATCAACTGCTCATATTGCATTAGTATATCTTTGTTGTCTGATTCTTATATTTATTTTAACACCTGAGCCATTAATCCGCCTTTTTCTACCAGATAATCTGACAATAGCTGAAAAAGAGCCTCTAATATTGATGGGTATTATTTTATTAAGATTTGTTGCTCTCTACCTCTTATTTGATTCTCTGATTATTATCTACACAGGTGCATTGAAAGGTGCTGGAGATTCACGATTTATTATGTTGAGTATAACAAGTACCAGCATTCTCTTTATTTTTATACCGCTTTGGTTTGGTATTAACAAGCTCGGAATGGGGCTTTATTTTGCATGGTCATGTATTACTTTATATCTTATGGTATTATTCATAATGGTTATAACAAGATATAATAACGGAAAATGGAAGGAGATAAGAATTCTTGAACACTAATAAAGAGATAGAAATTAATAAGCAGCTCACACATAGAACAATAGTGTATTACCTACCAGAATCTATAAAGCAAGAGAATAAAATGGAGCTATTAAAAGAAGAACCTCTCTCAATTAATGTTCAAGGTTCAACTTATAGCGTGGTGATGAGAACCCCGGGAGAAGAGCGTGAACATGCTGCGGGTTTCTGTCTTGCAGAGGGGATTGTTGATAACTTAGAAGATATTGTAGATATTGCACTGTGCGATGGTGATGACTCAAATGTGGCTGCTGTAATGTTATCTAAAGAGCGAGCGTGTAAAGTATCTCATCTTCTTGAGAAAAAAGGCTATATAAGCCAAACAAGTTGCGGTATCTGCGGGCGGGAGTTAATTGATGATCTTACAGCTATACTTAAACCTGTGCAAAATTCTATTACAATATCGCTTGAGCAGGTGATGGAGTCTGTCAACAAGATGAATGATATTCAGCATTTGAGAAAAAGATGCTATTCATCTCATGCAGCAATGATAATTGATGGAAATTACAACATACTTTCAATTTCAGAGGACGCTGGCAGGCATAATGCTCTTGACAAGGCTATTGGAAAACTTTTTCTTGAAAAGAGGCTTAATTACGCTGGCATTGCTATAATATCATCAAGGGCAAGTTATGAGATGATTCAAAAATGTGCAAGAGCTGGTATTGAAATTGTGATCAGTATTTCACGACCTACTGCATTAGCATGTGAGTTAGGTGAGAGTCTTGGAATGACCCTTGCCAGTGTCAGAGACAAGGGTCTATTTGTATTTACGCACGGTGATAGAATAATTTTATAGATTATCAATTGAACAGTTTAAGAGCCATTTTTTAATTCTGTATATCCCTATAATCAGGGCATTGTGAGAACCTTGTGAAAAGGAAAAGTTACTTTATCCCTTAAAACTTTACAGTCCCCAAAATATGGAAAGGCATTGATGGAGTGGAATTTAGACGGTCAATTTTAAAAGATCGTTGGATTCTTCTCCATATCTACCCTCTATATCACTTTTAATTTATTTAGATGTTCTAAGGTATGCCCCCCAATAACCAAGCCCCACAAATACAACTCCTCCAATTGTGTTGCCAATAGTTACTGGAATCAAATTTTTGAATAAGAACGCTCCCCATGATATTGTGTTGACATCAACTCCTTCTGGTAAAATACCTGCCCATTTTGTAAGGAAAATACCTACTGGAATAAAGTACATATTGGCAATACAATGCTCAAACCCTATTGCAACAAACCCCATAATAGGAAAAAAGATGGCTAAAATTTTACTAACTGTCTGACGAGCTGCAAGTGCCATCCACACAGCCAAACAGACCATCCAGTTACAACCAATAGCACGAATAAGAGCCTCACTAAAATCAAGATTGACCTTACTATACGCTATCTTTACCGATGCTGTTGCTAACCCGTTGCCTCCTGTTTTCCATAGACCTGAAAAATAGAATAGAAGAGCCACTATGATAGAGCCGATAAAATTTGCGGTATAGACAATTCCCCATTTTGCAACCACTTTACCCCATGTAACTCTGCCAGTAATTACGCTTGAAACCATAAGATTATTTCCAGTAAACAGCTCTGCTCCTGCAATTACTACCAGCATCAAACCAAGACTAAAGGCTGCACCAGATACTAATTTTTTCAAGCCAATCCCTAAAGATGGATTCATGTCAAAAGTTACTGTCGTTGAAAAAAGCCCTCCAAAGCCTATATACGCTCCAGCCATCATTCCAAGAACAAATAGAGATAACCAAGGAGATGTAGCTTTTGCCACTCCAAATGTCTGGGCTACTGTTTCAGCAATTATTTTTGGACCTTTATCGTCCATACTCTGAGTTGGGAACTTTTCTAACATCTTTTCAAACATACCCATAGTCTTTTTCTCTTGATTTAATTTGGCATTAATAGCCTTTCGGACAGTTGCAGATATTTCTTCTGGAGTAAAAGGTTTGGGAAGATAATCCATAGCTCCACGTTTCATAGCTTCTGTTGCCCTTTCCACAGATGGATATCCGCTTATCATTACTACAGCACTATCTGGGGCATCAGACTCAAGCTGTGCAACTACATTCAATCCATCTAATTCTGGCATCTGCCAGTCGCATAGAATAACTGAGTATCTCTTGCTGGCAGCAAGTTGAAGTCCATTTAATGGATTAGTTGTTGTTGTAACTTCAAAACCCTCTTCTGTAAAAATACGCTGACATGATGCCAATACTGCTGTATCATCGTCTATAATTAACATAGTTTCTCTCATCTTTTTATCCCCCTTAAGTAAAACTGTTTAAAGCTGTCTTAACAGATTTAATTAACTCTTCTGGTGTAAATGGTTTCGATATATAGTTCTTTACGCCTAACCTTCTTATGTTTGAGATAGTGTCAGATGTAAGATATCCAGTCATCATCAAAATAGGCATATCAGGTCTTATCTGTTTTGCACATTTTATCATCTCAAAACCATCTTGTCCTGGCATCTTGATATCGGTCAACATAAGGTCAAAAGCCTTATTAAGGAGAAGAGCCTCTCCCAACTCTACAGTGTTTGCACTCTCTATCTCTATCCCCTCTGCTTCAAGAACTTTACAACAGCTTTTGATAACAATAAGATCATCATCTACTACTAAGACTTTCATATTAACACCTCTTTACTATTATCAGATTTTATAAAATCATTGAGCAGCTTATGTGGAATCCATATAGTGAAGGTTGTTCCAATATTTAGCTTTGAGTGGACTTTTATAGTACCTCCATGACGCTGAATAATTCCAGCAGATACAGACAACCCAAGCCCTGTGCCAGCTCCAACCTCTTTTGTTGTGAAAAAGGGGTCAAATATTTTACCTATATTCTCAGGCAAAATACCGCTTCCAGTATCAGAAATTTCTATTTCAACCCCGTTGTTATTGTTAATTGTGCAACCTTGTGTCTCAATCTTGATTTTGCCTCCTGAAGAAGTTGCGTCTAATGCGTTGATAATCATGTTTATAAAGACACTTGTACATTGATTTCTATCAAGTAAGAAAAGAGGCAGATTTTTGTCGCTCTTAAAGATAAGATTAACTCCCTTGATAAGGGCTTGATTTTCCATCAACTTTACGCTTTTTTCAATAAGTTGGTTTACATCTGTAGGCTCTGTAGATATCTCTGTCTGTCTTGAAAAATCAAGCAGACTCTTGACAATGTTCCTTACCCGCTCAGTCTGGGTTGCAACTGTTTCTAAATCAGATCGCACTTCACAATCCAAATCTTTTCGCCTTAGAATCATGTGGGTAAATGTTAAGACTGCTGTGAGGGGATTGTTTATCTCATGAGCAACTCCAGCAGCCAATTTGCCTATACTTGCCTGTTTTTCAGATTGAATCAGGCGGATTTCGCTCTCAGCTTTTTGCCGTTTCTCTCTCTCTTGCAGAGCTTGAGTCATAAGAAGAAACTTTTCCTGCAACTGTCCTATATCATCTTTGGAAATAGCACCTATATCTGGAGATAAATTCCCTTGTGAAATCTCTGCGCTGGCACGAATTAAATGGCTAACAGGACTCATTATGCGACCTGTAAAGAGCCAGCCTAAAATAATTGCAATTACAACTCCCGTTAATGTTATCCCTGAAAAGATGGCAATAGCCTTTGTCCGTAAATCTAAATATTTAGCTTCCAGTACCCCTACGTATAACATTCCAACTCGTTTACCCATTATGTCTGTAATTGGCTCGTATGCAGTGATATACCAATCATCAAGCACTTTGGCTCTATTTGTCCACATTTCACCCTGTTTGAGAACCCTTGAAGTTACTTCATCTGAAGCAAAAGTTCCTAATGCACGTTTTCCAGAAGAGTCTTTTACGCTGGTGGCAATTCTAAGGTTATTATAAAATATTGTAGCAGTTCCAACATTGCGTTTTTTATAAATCTCGTTTTTAAAAACAGTCTCTCCAATCTTATCAACAATTTCAGTCTCTTTGTTAATAAGAAATCCTCCATATATAACCCCTGCTGTTTCTCCTTCATAAATGATAGGAACAGCAGAACCTATTGTTAAAGCTGTTCTATGCTGAGTTGATAGAGCGTCTGAAGATGAGGCATTTTTTTGTGTAATAGTAACATCTTTAATATCTGCCCTATTTACCAATAAAGGATTTTCTTCTAAAAGTTTGTTGTGCTCCATCACAGATGTCCCTGCAATTTTGTTATTATTTTTCAACACACTTAGAACAAATGGGTTTGTAGTCTCAGGAGGAGAGCTATTTTTTGCACTTGTATATCCATATTTTACGATCACTCTGCCATGAAGATCAGTTATTCCTGCAAAATCAAGTTGAAGCATATTGACTAATTCATTTACAAGTCCAGCAAGAAGAGGCTCTTGTTCATAAGTTAAAGCTCCATTTTTAAACTCTGTACCTGATGCCGCTGCTACCTCAAGTGCTAAACAGACTGAGTAGGCTCTTTCATCGTATATTACACGGGCGACATTAAGGTCTTGTCTAATTCGATTGTTAGCTTCTTCAAGTACTGATTTGTACAGCAGATTCCCTCCGACCAAAATAGATATCAAGCCAATAAGCAAAGATACAACAATAAGGCTGGCAATAAGTTTAAAGCGTATAGAGTAAATTTTAATAATGTTAAAAGTCATAGATTGCATTGCTCCAGTAATTACCCTAATTGATGTAAAGAGAGTTGACACTTTGACCTAAATCTGTTCTGAGACTGTTAAGATATTTTCCATCTTAAATAATATGTAGTCATCCTATTTTGCAGAAAAACACCTTGATAACACACTTTGTAAGAGTGCCATTCAGCCGTGGCTGAACTCCAATTAACAGTAACAGAAATTGGTCAACCCATTTAATTTACTTAGAAGGGATATTAATTACACGTTAAGAGCAAAAGTCATTCCATTTATGGAAGGTTCAAATGAGTGTAGCTTTGTTGAGTTTTTATGGAAAGTAGAGAGGCACAACTTCGCGGGTTTTACAGTTTGGTTTTTTGTTTGTAAACCTCAATTTTAGCAACGATTTTATTCAACTTTGAAAGCTGCTTTATTTACGTCAAATAGAGATACACGCCCCAGTATTTATGTATTCTAACTTCTCCCCCATAACTCCCTTTAAAATATGATAACCCTTTAATCCTGTGCAGTGTCCTGTATAAACTTTCTTTATTGGATATTGAAGCATCTGACTTCCTATTGCCTCAATTTCCTGACTGCTCTCTGGCATTAGATGTTCTATTGGAATACCAGCAAGGTGAAAACCTCCTACCACAGCTTTAATCGGTATATTAGGAAAATTTTGGGTAACTGTCTCAATCATATTCAAGATTCCGTTATGCGAGCATCCTGTTAATACAACTAACTCGTCCTCATCTTTTAATACAACGATAATTTCATGCTCAAATTTATCGGGTTTCAAAACCCCATTGTTTTCAATCATCAGCTTATCGTTTCCTTTAGGACGCTGATATTTATTACAGATGTCGGTTATAATAAATATATTAGGAGCTATCTCAACCATTTCATTAAGAAATAGAAACCTATCTGGATATTTTATAAAAACTTGTTTGTCCAATCCAATATGTTTTTTTAATACTCCTCCCAATGCTTTGAACAAAGCATCTCCAGATGGTTGTTTACCAAGATAGATTTTAGACGTTATATTGTTTTCAAGAAAAAATGAGAGTCCACCACCATGATCATAGTGGTGGTGAGAAATGATAGCCATATCAATTTGAGTTAAGTCAACACCAAGTTTCTTGGCATTTCTTCCAAATGCCTCAGATGCACCTGTATCAAACAAAATTTTTTGATTGTTATGTTCAATGTATAGTGAAAGACCATGTTCAGTCTCAAGGTTATTATGGTTATCTGACTTTCTATTTTCAATAAGAACTCTTATTTTTATCATAAAATCCCTTCTATAAATTCTGATTTAACATATTGAAATCTTCTTTAACATCTACCAACAGCAGCAGAGGCTATAAATCTCTGTCCAAGAGCAGCAGAGGCTGCTGACATAGAACTCTCCTTAATTATATCGTTTTTTTAAGAGTTACGCAGTTAAGACGCGATGGGATTGGAAGTAGTGGGACAACCTTAATAACTATTTTTAAATAAGCGTTTCTAAGCCTTCATGTTTAGAATAGTTCCCTTCATCTCATCGTCAGTCTGAATAGTTTTAACATTAGCACCATAAGCTGACTGATAGTTGATCATACTTGTAAATTCAGTTGCAAGATCAGTATTGGAAAGCTCTTTTGTCGTGCCGTTGCTCTGTGTTACAAGGGGACCATCTGCTGAGTTTTTGCTCAATGAGACCTTAACCCCTCCATTATTTCCCTCATTCATTACTGTTCTGCTGCTTTTAAAGTTGTCTGACTCAACATTTGCAATATTGTTTGCAGTAACAGCAATTCCAGTGTCAAACGCTCTTAGTGCTTGAGAACTGCTATTAATAGAAGATACCATAACCAACCTCCTTTCAGCTAATTTACTTAAAGCTAATCTAAAGAAATGTTAATATTTAGGAGTTACACGGCTTGGTTTAGAATCCAAGTTCGTAACTCCTAATTTCTTATGATGGAACAAGTTTAATTTAATATAATATCGTCAGTACTATTTTACAACCTTAACCATTTTTTTGAAGGCATCACCTTCAGCCGCCTTCATTAGCTCAAAAATTATCATCTCAGTACTTGTCTCGCAACCTCCAGCCTGAACAATACGTCTTATCCCAATCTTTTTGTTCTCTTTTTTTCTTGATGAAACGCAATCAGTAACAACATGAACTTCGCACCCGTTCTTTAGCAAATCTAAAGATGTTTGATATACACATATATGAGATTCAATTCCAACTACAAGAACCTGTTTTCTGTTAATCGCTCTAAACTGCTCTATAAATTTATCGTTTCCGCAGCAGCTAAATGATTTCTTAGCAATTGGCTTTACGTCGGGCATAAGCTCTTTCATAAGTGCTGCCACCTCTGGGATTGTAGCTCCAAGTTTTTCTGGAATCTGTTCTACCCATATAACAGGAACATCTAAGATCGCCATACCTTTAATCAATGTTTGAAGAGAGTCAAAAAGCTCATCTTTGTTATACATTAATTGAGCAAGTTTTCCTTGAACATCAATCACAACCAATACAGTATTCTCTTTTGAAAACATAATATTTTTCTCCTTCTGTTCTTTTATATGCTATTTTGTTTGTTCAATCAGTAGCACTACAGCATATCGTTTCACTACTTGCTTTTATTATAGTTCTTATCTATTTATAATAGAGTTTCTCAAATTATAATAGAGTTTTCCAAATTTTATTGGATAAAAATTTAGTTTTGAAAGAGAGAGCTTATAGTCGTATATGCCAAAAAAGAAGAACGCTGCACCACACAATAGCAGTAATTTATCTACCTCTTTAAAAAAAAATGAGCTTGACATATAGATTTCATTTCTCTATTTTCTTTTTTTAAATTTTTTCGCTCTTGATGCCTTAAATAATCGTATGAAACGATAGGGTGTTACCTAATTCAAGAGTGCTGGAACAATTTAAGCAGATTAAGTAAAAATTAGTATAAAATAACAAAAAGCCATGAAGGTTAAATCTGAAGAGAACTTCAGAAGATTAATCTTCATGGCTTTTTTTGTTTTAATTTTTTGTCGTAGATTTTTTTGATTAGTTAGGGAACAACGATCGTTGTTCCCTACTACACTATGACCTTGCCTTGTATAATTTCGGGCATTATTAAATCTTTATTCCTTAACAACAAGCAATATAAAACAACAATCTAATTTTAGGAGGTAACTTATCAATGCTGATCTCAACATTGCAGTTCTCAAAATCAAAATCACAAAAAAGACCATTTAAAATTAACATTAGAGTAGTCTTAAGTCTATTGCTGGTGCTATCCACAGTTTTTGTTATTGGAAATCAGGCTTTTGCAGAAAAAGATAAAGATACCCTTATCTATTCATGGGCATCTAATGTAGGAGAGCTAAATCCTCATTTGTATTCTCCAAACCAGATGTTTGCTCAGGCTATGGTTTATGAGCCTTTGGTAAAATATGCCGAAGGAGGCAAAATTACACCTTGGCTTGCAGAAAAATGGACAGTTTCGCCTGACGGTAAAATTTACACATTCACTCTTCGCAAGGGAGTTTTGTTTTCAGATGGAACGCCCTTTAATGCTCAAGCAGTTAAGAAAAATATTGAATCTGTCTTATTGGCAAAAGGGAGGCATGAGTGGTTAGAGCTTGTAGCACAAATAGATAAAGTTGAAGCAGTTGACGATCTTACAGTAAACCTTTTTATGAAACATGCCTACTATCCAACATTGCAGGAGCTTTGCCTTATAAGACCCTTAAGGTTTATGAGTCCAGCAGCAATGCCTGAAGACGGCAATACATCAAAAGGGATAAAAAAGGCGGTAGGAACAGGTCCTTGGGTTTTGGTTGAGAGCCGTAAAGGTGAGTTTGATCTGTTTGAACGCAATGATAAATATTGGGGAGAAAAACCTAAATTCAAAAAACTTCTCATAAAGGTAATTCCTGATCCCAACTCCCGTGTAATTGCCCTTGAAACAGGCGAAATAGACCTTATCCACGGTGCTGCTGGTCATGGAGCAGGACAGATAAGCCTTGATGCTTTTGAGCGTTTTGCAAAAGACCCGCAATATGTAACCGGCATATCTCAAGCACTTGCAACAAGAGTAATGGCAGTAAACTCAAAACGCGGGGCTACCGCAGACATTAATGTTAGAAAAGCGATACAGCACGCTGTAAACAAAGCTGCAATGGTCAAGGCAATATTTTACGGAGTTGAAAAACAGGCTGACACTCTTTATCCGTCTGATACTCCATACAGCAATATTCCACTTAAACCTTTTGAATATAACCCTGAATCAGCTAAGAAAATTCTTGATAATGCTGGCTGGAAAATTGACTCTGCTAACAAGATAAGAAGCAAGGCAGGTCAAGAACTTTCAATTGATTTATGTTTTGTAGGCAACGATTCTCAACAAAAAGCTATAGCAGAGGTTATTCAAGGAGATTTAAGCAAAGTTGGAATCAAGGTAAATCTAATAGGCGAAGAGGAAGATTCAAACATCAACAGGCAGAAAACTGGAGAGTTTAACATGATCTTCAATGAAACATGGGGTGCACCTTATGATCCGCACTCTTTTTGCAGCTCAATGAGAGCACCATCTCATGCTGATTATCAGGCACAAATCGGGCTTTCAATGAAGGCTGAAATTGACAGCAAAATAAGTCAGGTTCTTTTATCAACAGATGAAACAAAACGTCAGGAGCTATACAGCTATATTTTGACAACTTTGCACGATCAGGCGGTTTATCTCCCTTTGACATACATGACAGGCGTTATTGTGCATAAAAAGGATTTAAAAGGGGTTGTTTATGGTCCTACAAAATATGAAATCCCGTTTGAATTGTTTGAGAGGCTGTAGGGTCGGATTCCATATCCGACCATGTGATATGGGCAATCAATACGTAGGGTCGGATTCCATATCCGACCATTTGATATGGGCAATCAATATGTAGGGACGGATTCCATATCCGTCCATATGAATTGGGCAGAAATTGATTCTGCCCCTACGGTTTTAATAAATAATAACAAACAATTAAACCAAAGAGATGCAAAAAGCTGTGCGTCTCTGCTTTTAAGGAATTATATCTATAATGTTTCAATTTATAATCAGAAGATTTTTGGTGTTAATACCTCTTCTGTTTGCTGTCTCTGTAGTTGTCTTCTTAATTCTTAGGCTTGGACCCAATGATCCAGCTATGTCTTATCTGCGTTTATCCCAGATACCCCCTACAGACGAGGCTTTGGCAGCAGCAAGAGAATTTTTGGGGCTTAACAAACCTCTTTTTGCTCAATATGCTGATTGGCTTGTTAAAGCTGTTAGGCTTGACTTCGGGCTTTCCTATGTAACAAGACGACCTGTTCTAAATGAAATACTCTACTACCTTCCAGCAACATTAAATCTTGCAGGATTGTCTTTATTACTCACTTTAATATTGAGTATTCCTTTGGGAATGTGGGCAGCGTTAAACAAAGACCGTCTGCCTGACCATATTACAAGAGCTTTATCCTTTTTTGGAGTATCCATGCCCAACTTCTGGCTTGGATTTATGCTTGTCAGCATATTCTCTATCTGGTTAGGGTGGCTTCCGCCAATGGGAAGAGGAACGCCTGCCCATATTATAATGCCTGCTGTAAGCCTCTGTTTAATGTCAATGTCAATAAATATAAGGCTGATACGTGCAAGTATGCTTGAAAACCTCAACAGCCGCAGCGTTCTTTACGCAAGGGCAAGGGGACTTAAAGAGAGAACCGTTATAGGGGTTCATGTATTTAAAAATTCGCTTATACCTGTGGTTACTGCTGTTGCTATGCACGCTGGAGAACTTTTGGGCGGTGCTGTGGTTGTGGAGAGCATATTTGCGTGGCCCGGGGTCGGACGTTTTGCTGTTTCAGCAATTTACAATAGAGATTATCCTGTTATGCAGTGTTTTATACTATTTATGGTTGTTATTTTTGTATTATGCAATCTTCTTGTTGATATATGCTATGCCTGGCTTGATCCTCGTATCCGTTTAGCAGGAGGAGGGGATAATCAATGAATATTTTAAAGCGTCTTTTAAAACAGAAACTTACTGCTGTTGCTCTTGTTATGGTCTGCACAATACTTTTTTTAGCAGCCGCCGCTCCTATTGTTGCTCCTTATGATCCCAATTATGTTGATTTAGAAAAAAAACTTTCTCCTCCTACAGTTTCCCACTGGCTTGGCACAGACCATCTTGGCAGGGATATTCTCTCCCGCCTCATATTTGGAGCAAGGGTGTCAGTCGGCTCTGTTGCCTCAATCATTGTCTGCATACTTGTTCTTGGGTTTATAGTAGGCTCTATTGCTGGATATACAGGCGGAATTGTTGATTCAATACTTATGCGTTTGTGTGATGTGTTCTTAACATTTCCCACCTTTATTTTGGCAATGTTTCTTGTAGGAGTGCTTGGAACAGGCTTGACCAATGTTGTAATTGCAATTGTTATGACTCATTGGGCATGGTATGCACGGCTTATAAGAGGTTTTGTTCTATCAATGAAAAATCGTGATTATATCTTAGCTGCAAGAGTTGCTGGAACACCTAAAATCAAAATTATAATAAGGCATATTGTTCCGCCTGTATTTGCCCAGTTAATAATACTTGCCACCCTTGATATTGGACACATGATGCTTCATGTATCTGGTTTGTCGTTTCTTGGTCTCGGCATAACTCCGCCGACACCAGAATGGGGCGTTATGATTAACGATGCAAGACAGTTTATATGGTCAACTCCATGGCTTATTGTATATCCGGGTTTGATGATCTTTATAACTGTAATGTCTTTCAACCTTTTAGGTGATGCTCTGCGAGATGCACTTGATCCAACAACAGGAGAAAAATAACTATGAATTACGGTAAAACTGCTGGTTCAGCAAAGGAGAAAAATAATTATGAGCTGCGGTAAAACTGTTCTTGAAATTAATGGGCTTAAAGTAACTCTTAAATCAAAAGCGTGTGAAACAAAAGAGTGCTGCAACAAACTTCCTCTTGTTAATGATGTAAGCCTTGCTGTGTCTCAAGGAGAGGTTACAGGATTGATAGGCGAATCTGGTTCTGGCAAATCTCTTACATGCCTCTCTGTTATGAATCTTCTTCCTGATACAATGGTTCTTGATAAAGGGAGAATAACCATTGCAGGTTCTTCACTTGAAGAGTTCTCTCTTGCAGATTCTTCAACTAAAAATAATCATCTTAAAAACAGAACGCAGAATTTAACATCTCAATGGAGATGCTTTAGAGGCAGGCGTGCTGCAATGATTCTGCAAAATCCAATGAGCTGTTTTGACCCTATCTTCACAATTGGATACCATATAAAAGAGACTATTTCAGCACATGGTCTTGATTGGAAGAGCCATAGATCAAAAGTTGACTCAACTCTTTGTGAACTCGGCTTTGAGAGTCCTAACGAGATACTCTCTGCCTATCCTTTTCAGCTTTCAGGCGGAATGCTTCAGAGAATAATGGTAAGTTTAGCACTTCTGCTTGAGGCAGAGCTTCTTATTGCTGATGAACCCACAACTGACCTTGATGTGATTGTTCAGGCACGTATTCTTGATATAATTGACAAAATGAGAAAAGAGAAAAATGTAGGTGTGCTTTTGGTAACTCATGATTTAAGCGTAATAGCAAGATTGGCTGATAATGTTTCTGTTATGCAAAATGGTGCAGTTGTAGAGTCTGGAAAGGTTGAAGATATTTTCCACCGCCCAAAAGCCGCTTATACAAAAGCACTTCTTGATGCTCATTTTAGCCTTTACGGCAGTAATATCAATGAGGTTTTACTATGAATATTTTAGAGTTAGATAACATTTCAAAAATTTATCATCGAGGCGGGTGGTTTGGCAGAGGTTCAAGCATAAATGCACTTGTTGATATAAACATAGCCGTTGCAGAGGGAAAGAGCGTAGGAGTTATCGGGCGGAGCGGAGCTGGTAAAAGCACGCTTGGCAGAATCATACTTGGCTTAGAAAAGCCTGATAAAGGCAAGGTAAAATATAGAGGCAAAGATATACAAAGGTTTACAAAAGAGGATTGGAAGAAGTTTCGACAAGAGGTTCAGGTGGTGTTTCAGAACTCACTTGGCTCTGTTAATCCCAAGTGGCAGATTCTCGATATTATTGCAGAACCTATCTTGAACTTTAAAACCATGTCTCATCAAGACTTAAGAAAAAAAGTTATAAACCTTTTGGAGATGGTAGGGCTTTCTTATGATGATGCCAATAAATATCCTCATCAGTTCAGCGGAGGACAGCTTCAGAGAATCTGTATTGCAAGAGCATTGTCTCTTGAACCAAGACTCATAGTTCTTGATGAAGCGGTCAGCAGCCTTGATATGCTGATTCAGGCACAGATACTTAAATTTCTAAAAAAATTACAAAATCAGACAGGAGTTTCATATCTTTTTATTTCGCATGATATAAGGATTGTAACAGGGTTTTGCGATACAGTGGCAGTTATAAATAAAGGCAGGATCACCTCACAGGTTACATCTTTATTGCAGGCTGAAAAGTCTGATGACCCGATTTTAAGAGAGCTTGCAAGGTCTGTTCTTCCAGCATTGCCGAAAAGATGTTGACTGTTGTTTGAACAAATCAATTATTAACAATTGAACGTTTAAAATAGAGGAGGAATTTATAGGAAAACACCAAATTAAAGCTTATTTGAAAAAAAATAATGGAAAGCAGCGTTGAGAACCGGCCAGGGTCAGTATCTGCTTTCCATTGAAGCACTCATTATGGAATGAGATGCATTGATTATTATATATCTCTGCATCTTCTTTCCGTCAATACAAGAATTCACAATCAAATAATCTATTTATGACCACTTACGGTATAAAAAGGAGATGTATTTATGAAAAGATGGAAAAAGAGGCATTGCAGCTTATTGGTTATGATTTTTAGTTTTATATTGTTTTTCGTTACTAACGGAAGTTCTCAAGAATCCAATCAAAAAGAGGAAACTAAAGTATATAAATTAGATGATGTTTTGATAACAGATCAACTGATTAAAGGACTTGAAAAAAAACTGCACGAAGAACCAGCCACAATCCACTCAATATCTGCTGAAGAAATCAACAACTTAGATACAAAACGGACGCTTGATCTTATTCGGAAAATACCTGGTGTAACTGCTGAAAATTATAATCAGCAAGGAGTTGCTGCCGCATACTCTTTTAGAGGTTTTAGGTGTGGGCATGGTATAGGTGCTGCTTCCTATTTAGACGGCATCCCATACAATGAGATCAACCATATAGATGGAGATGGTTATCCTGACTACAATACCATACTTCCTGAATCTCTTGAGAGGCTTGAGGTTATTAAAGGTCTTTCTTCACCGCTATATGGAGGCTATGCCCAAGCAGGTATTTTACATTATATCACAAAAGACAGCGGAGATTACAACAAGGTAAAACTCTCGACAGGCTCTTGGAACTACTACAAAGGAGTTGCTGAAATAGCTCGGGAAAAGGATAATTTCTTTACTTATAATGCCGTTAGTGTTGATCAGGGAGATGGATACAGGGATCACAGTGATTTTGACAGCGGCAATGTTTTTTCCAGATTCGGCTACAACATTGATGACGATTCAACTATCAGACTGACACTGCATTCCTACAATTCAGACTGGAATTCTCCCGGCTCTTTATCACAGGCAGATTGGGACGCTGACAACCTAAAAAAAGCCATAACTGACGGCGGCGGAAATAAAGAGAAAAACACTGTCAGTGTGGATTACAGCAATAGATTAAACCAAGATTCAACAATCAACCTGTTAGCTTATGGTTATAGCAGTGATTTCACAAGGTGGGTAGGAAACAATAATGAAGAGAGGCACGATGAACGGGATACTCTTGGTTCTCGTGCAATGTATGACTTCGCAGGCGATCTTGCAGGTTTCAAAAATAATTTAGTGATGGGTGTGGATTATGAAACAATAGACTCACAGGCAAACAAGTGGCTGATGGAAAAACCTACAAATAGAGTAAGAGTAAAAGAGACGGTTTCAGGTAATTTTGATTACCAAAATACATCTCTCTATTTACAGGAAAATTTTTGGCCCGCTGACTTCATAAAATTCAGCATGGGAGGCAGATACGAATTTTTTAACGGAGACTTGAAAAATAACCTTACTAATAAAGAAAGCTCTTTTTCTGAAGAGGTATTTAACCCAAAAGGCGGTATTCTTATTCTCCCGTTAGATGGAGTTGAATTGTTCGGAAATATCGGCACAGGATTTGTCCTGCCGTCAGGGTTTAAAAAATTTGAAAGCGAAAAATTAGAACCTTCTGAATTAACTTCCTACGATGTTGGAGTAAGGTTCCTTCCTATACCAGAGACCCTATTCCAGTTATCTCTTTTTAGAACAGATACAACAAATGAGATTATTACGCTTCCAGTAACTCTTGAGGAGACAAACGCAGGAGAGACTAAACGGCAGGGTGTTGAGGCTTCTGCAGAGTGGTATATAAAACCTGATTTGCAGGTTTATATAAACGGAGCATATCAAGATGCAAAATATGTAGATTACAATACCAGCAGCGGTAATTTTGCAGGCAAATACATAAACAGAGTTCCTGAATGGATTGCAAGTACAGGTGTAGAATATTTTCCAGAACTTGGCATTGGCGGAAGTTTAACTGCTAAATATACAGGAGAGCGTTGGAGCGATAATGCCAATACACGTCTTGAAGAGGATTTCTGGGTTTTTGATGCTTCATTACAATACGCAATGCAGAAGGTAACCTTTACTCTATTTTTAAATAATATTTTCGACAAAAAATATGCTGAATTACAAAGTGCTGATTCTTATTCGCCTGCTGATCCGTTCAATGTAACACTTTCATGCAGTTTAGCACTCTAAGCCTAAAAAGATTAGGGTGCAATTCGTCATATTAAAAAGGCTTTCTTATAACGGACTGCCTTATCAGGCACAACGAATAATGAAACTTTTAGAGACTTTCACATAAAATTCAAACAGGAGAAAAGATGAAACAAACAAACTATGCTGTACCTGATGTCGTACGCGGGCATGAAATCTGGCTTGAACACTCAAACCACCCTATGATTATGGGAGATGAGTTTGAATGTAATATAGCTTTTGGTCATAACATGAATAGAGATGGTGAAGCTCAAATAGATAAAATTAAAGCTGCTGTTTATACCCCTCAAAGCAAAAAGGTTGACCTTCAAGTCTTTAATAAAAATGATGATCTGATTATCAACTTTAAGCCTGTTCTTAAAGGCAATTACACTGTTACTGCTGAATACGATGCAGGTATATACACAGTTACAGAAGATGGCTGGCAAAGAGGACCCAAAAAGAATTACGTTAATGTTAAAAGAAGTGGTTACTATTATCAATATGCCAAAGCTGTTATTTCAGGATATGAGGTAGAAAAAGCAAGCCCCGTTATTGGTCAGGAACTTGAAATCATACCTTTAAATGTTGGGCATTACCATGTTGAAGATGTCATCAAACTTAAAGTGTTTTATGAAGGAACACCATTAGCTGATGGAATCTTAACTGCCGCAGTTGGCGGTAAGCATGGGAAGGCAGTTGAATTACCTATTGATAAAGATGGAATGATTTCTGTTTCTTTAGACATACCGGGTAACTGGATGTTTAAGGTCAGACATTCAGATAAAAGCAAATCTGCTGAAGATGAATATGATGAAAAGGTAATCACTACTGTTTTTACACTTATGGGCGTTCACTAATAATCTGTTCAAGGTCATAAATTCAGTTTTACCTAAACTGTAGAGACGCACGGACGTGCGTCTCTACCTTAGATATAAAAAGTTAATAGAAATAACGGAGATTTTAACATGATATGTGAAAGTGAGTTAAAGGGGATAATTACGGATCGCTGGAGTGCCAGAGCAAAAACTTATGATATGTCGCCAGGACACGGTATTCACTCTGATCAGGAAAAACAGGCATGGCTTGAAATTTTGTCTGGTGCTTTGGATTATAAGAAAGATTTAAAAATTCTTGATGTTGGAACTGGTACGGGTGCGTTAGCACTTCTGTTTGCAGAGATGAATCATAAGGTTACCGGCATTGATTTATCGGAAAATATGTTGAATAAAGCACGTGAAAAAGCATCAAAAGGAAAACTCAAAGCAGAATTCAAAGTTGGTGATGCAGAGACTCCCCCTTTTGAAGAAGAGTCTTTTGATGCAATCGCCTGCCGTCATCTTCTCTGGACAATTCCAAATCCAGATAAAGCTGTAAATTCATGGAAAAACATTCTAAAGCCCGGAGGCAGGCTGATTATTATAGATGGTAATTTTGGGCGGAATAATAAAAGAACAATGCTTCAAGAAATTTGGAGATATGCTGCTATGCCGTTAATTTTTTTTACTGAATTCCGAAATCCAAGAATGCCTCAAAAAGATTTAGACGCACATTTACCAATGCGAAGCAGAGAACGCCCTGCAGCAGATGTAAATATGCTTGAATCTGCAGGATTTAAGGTAAAGGTAACTGAGGTGGATATACCTCGTAAATATTCCCTCATAAGCTATATGAAATACGGATACTCTAAACACAGCAAATATCAATTTGTGGTAACTGGTGTAAAAGAAGGAAAATAGTAAAAAATTGCTTGCTTCGGTCTATCCGCTGCCAGAGATGGCAGTCTATGTAAAATAATTAACTTAATAAGGGCGTAGCACGCTGCACGCCCCTACAGTTTCATATAAACGGAAATGAGTGTAATCTTTTTAGAGTCAGCTTCAACTGTGAAGACGCAAAAAGGCTGCACTCAAAGGAAATGGAGATAATGACCAATTTTAAACAGTTATATCTTGCAAGTGTAGTTTGTATCTTATTATGTATTGTCTGTATTACAGATGGATATTGCGTTGAAAACAGCCCACAGACTCTTATCATGGGTGCACAAAAAGATTTTCTTGCAGTAGCAGAAGGAAAGCTGCTTGTGTTTGATTCGCTCGTTACTCTTGACGATTCAGGAAATATAAAACCGGGACTTGCAGAATCATGGAATTTTTCAACTGACGGTAAAATACTTACATTAGTTTTAAGAAGCGGGGTTATATATCATGACGGCACTCCATTTGATGCCAAATCTGCCAAATTTGGATTAGAAAGGGCAAAAATTGGTGCATACTGGTCTAAATATATAGATGATATAAATATTGTTAGCGATCGAACAGTTCAAGTTCTTTTTAATACTTACTATAATACTTTTCTTTTGAATATGACAGGGGCTTGGCAGGCTGACAGTTTTATCAGTCCATCAGCAGTAAATCCTGCATGGAACCCTGAAGGTAAGATAATCAAATATATCGGTACAGGAGCTTTTAAATTAGCTGATTATAAAAAAGAGAGAGAAGCTTTATTGATAAGAAATGAGAACTATTGGGGCATAAAACCCAAACTATCTAAAGTAGTATGGAAATATACACCAGACCCTTATGCTCAAATAATGGCTTTAAAAGCAGGAGAATTAGATATTATAGGGCTGCCTGAACACCACTCCAGCGTTCCGTTTATGAAACTTGGTGAATTTGCTGCAAATCCTGATATGCTCGTTTCTATCCAATCCTATGGACGATATCAGGTTCTTGAATTCAACTGCCATAAGCCTCCTTTTGAAGACATAAGAATCCGCAAAGCATTCAATTATGCAATTGATAGGGAAACTATGGTGCGTTCGCTTTTTGGGAACATTACTGATCCAAGCTGTCTTATTACAGATCCAAAATTTATCTGGGGACCTTCAAACATCAAAAAAGGATACCAGCATGACGTTGAAAAAGCCAATCAGCTTTTATTAGAAGCCGGCTGGCTTGAAAAAGATGAAAACGGCATTCTCCATAAAAACGGCAAGCCTTTTGAGATTGAACTTTTAGTTACTACAGGGGAAGCAAATGGAGATATGATAGCTCTTGTTGTTCAATCTCAGCTTAAAAAAATAGGAATAAACCTAAAAATAAAGACACTTACAAACGGCTGGGACAAACGTTTAACGGGAGAGTATGATCTTTTCCTGCACCACAGCGGCTGTCTGCCGTCTATTCCCGGGGGAATAGGCATAGGAGATAAATATCATTCAAAAGGGTGGCCTCATGCTTATCACTCAAAAGAGTTGGATCAATTGATTGAATCAGCTTTTACAACTATTGATGAATCAATTATGAGGCAAAAGTGCGACTCAATATGGGAATTGCTGCATCAGGCTAATCCTTGTATTCCTCTTTATGATATCAAGAAAGCAGTGGTTATGAATAAAAAAGTGCGGGGATTTAAACATGGAGTTACAATGTTTCATATAAACTTAACTGATACTGTAATAGCCAATGATTAAATTTATCTTATACAGATTGTTTATTTCCCTCTTCGTAATCGTTGGAGCATCTATAATATCATTTGCTTTAATTTCAATTGTTCCTGGCAATAGTGCAGAATCTATACTTTCAGCAGAGCTTGCTAATGATCCTAAACTTGAAGAGGTGCGTTTTTTTATGGAAAAGCACGGTCTGCACAATACTTTTTTAATCCAATTATCACAATGGCTTAAAATGTTATTGAAATGTAATCTTGGAACATCTTTAAGAACAGGGGAATCCGTTTTAATTGAGTTTTGCTCCCGTTTTCCTGCAACTTTAGAATTGGCTGTTTCATCAACTCTTCTTGCAGTAATAGCTGCTCTGCCGCTTGGAATTCTTTCAGCTGTAAAACATAACTCACTGATAGATCACATCAGCCGTATCGTCTCCTTGTGGGGAGTATCAATGCCGAATTTCTGGTTAGCACTATTGCTCATCTGGATTTTTGGTGTTGTTCTCGGCTTACTTCCAACATACGGGTATGGAGAGATAAAACATCTCGTTTTACCTGCTGTTACCTTAGGAACAGGTATGAGTGCAATTTTAATGAGATTACAGCGGGCAAGCATATTAGAGGTATTGAATAAAAATTATATAAGGACAGCAAGAGCTAAAGGTTTAAACGAATGGTCTGTTATTGGGAAACATGCTTTCAAAAATACTTTAATACCTGTGGCTACAACCATCGGCACACAGCTTGCCCATTTATTGTCAGGGGTTGTGATTGTAGAGCAGATATTTGCGTGGCCCGGCATAGGTCATTTTTTGGTTGATTCAATCAATACTAAAGATTTTCCTGTTATACAGGGTTTTGTACTAATTATAGCTTTTTTTTATGTCTGCATAAATTTAGCTGTTGATATATTCTACGCTCTTTTTGATCCAAGAATCAGATATGGAGGCAGAAATTAAAACCTTATGATTGAAATAGCTGATGAACTAAAAAAAGACAGGTTGGCATCCATAGGTGCTGCTGCTCTATTTTTGCTGATTTTAACTGCTGTTTTGGCACCATATATCGCTCCTTATGACCCGATAGATTTGAAACTTGAAGATAGGTTATTATCCCCAAGTATCAAGCATCCTATGGGGACTGATTCAGTAGGCAGAGACGTATTGAGCAGAATCATATATGGGACAAGATTCTCGCTGTTAATTGGAGCTGCTGTTGTCATTTTAGAGACACTTTTGGGAATAATTGTAGGCAGTGCCGCTGGCTATCTTGGAAAAGTTGTTGACGAAATTTTAATGAGGATTGTCGATATTTTGATGGCATTTCCAGGAATAGTATTATCTTTGGCTATTGTCGGGCTTATGGGTTCATCTCTGCTCAATTTGATGATAGCTCTTATTTCTGTGGGCTGGGTCAGATATGCAAGAATTTTACGAGGTGCGATTTTGTCAATAAAAGAGGAAGGTTTTATTGAGTCTGCTAAAGCTATAGGATGCAGTAAGATATATATTGTAATAAGACATATTCTGCCTAATATTCTTTCTCCTATAGTTGTGTTGGCAACAATGAATATGGGAACAATTATTATCTCAATTGCTGGATTAAGTTTTTTAGGATTAGGCGTTCAACCTCCTGCTCCTGAATGGGGTGTTATGCTCAATGAGGGCAAGCCTTTTATGGAAAGCAATCCTCATCTTATGCTGTTTCCTGGTTTAATGATCATGATAACTGTTATGTCATTCAATTTTCTTGGTGATGGGCTTCGCGATATACTTGATATACGAATGAAAAAGAGAGTTGAATATTAATTAACATGAATCTACATCAAATTACAGAGACTCTGCTTCAAATTTTATCTAATATATTACCTTCAATGTTTATAGGGCTTTATCTTGCAGATATACTTTCAAAAAGCGGTTATCTAAATAATGCAGGCATACTTATGGCACCTCTTGCGGGCTTTGCTAACCTGCCCAAAAGGTGTTCTTCTGTTCTTACATTGTGTTTGCTCAACAAAGAAGCTGCTTTTTCAATGCTTTCAGAATTAAAACGTAAAGATGATATTTTAGATAAAGAGGTGATAGCAGTATCAATGTTGGCACATTTTCCTTTATCTATCCGATCTATTATATTTTTTGTTGTACCGATCTCTTTCTCAACACTTGGAGTGCATATTGGGTTGATGTTCACATCTATCTATTTTTGTCTTGAACTATTAAAAACGCTTATAGGAATATCAGCAGGACGTCTGATGCTGAATAAAAGTGAAAAGAGTATTCTAATTAATGAGATAGAAAAAAAAGGTCAACATTCAGGCTGGATTAATCTTCTTATAGTATCAGTTAAAGATACTGTAATATCATTCAAACGCCTTCTAATAAAAATTATCCCTACTCTGCTAATTGCTGTTTTACTTTTAAATGCAGGTCTTGTTGAATGGCTGTCAAGGTTTTCAGCCCCTTTTACAAAAATAGTTGGTTTGCCGCCGGCTTCCTGTTTTGTCATTATATCAGGTCTGCCAAGCATGATAGCTGGAATTACCTCTGCAAAGCCGTTGATTACGAGTGGTGTAATAACTTCTATTGAAACAGTAAAAATACTTATTTTAACCTATATGCTCCACTCTTTGTATAACATTATTAGAATGTCTCTGCCTGTTAATATCACTCTATTTGGAACAGCCTTAGGGTGTCAAGTTACTTTAATATCGTTTATATTGGAATTTATCTCAATTCCAGTGTTTTTCATTCTATCAATCATAACTGTAAGTTAAAAACTACTTTATATAAAATTATATATGACACTGCTTAATATTGTTGATTTGAATATAAGCCTGCCAACAACATCAGGAATCGTTACAGCATCTAATGGAATATCTCTTGAAATAGGACAGGGAGAGACGCACTGCCTTATAGGAGAATCAGGCTGCGGTAAGACTATTGTAGCACTTGCCATAATGAGATTATTACCAGTAAATGCAAAAATAAGCGGTAAAATATTCTTAAATGGAGTGAATCTGTTTTCTTTGTCTAATAAAGAGATGAGGCAAATCAGAAGAGAGCAGATTGCAATGATTTTTGAACAGCCTCAAAGCTGTCTAAATCCTGTTTTCAGCGTGGGTTCTCAAATTGCTGAGGCTGTTAAAATCCGTGATAAATGTTCAGCAAAAGCATCAAAAGAAAAAGCTCTTGAGCTGATGAGAAATGTGCAAATTCCAGACTCCCATAAAAGATACCATCACTATCCTCATGAATACAGCGGTGGAATGGCTCAAAGAGCAATGATAGCAATGGCAATGGCGTTGAGACCCGCTCTTCTTATAGCTGATGAGCCTACAACTTCTCTTGATGTTACTATTCAAGCACAAATAATGGAGCTTATCAAAGATTTGGTTGTACAGTTCAACACATCTTTATTTCTGATAACTCATGACTTAGAGGCAGCTTTTAGTATGTGCGGTCATGTTTCAATAATGTATGCAGGATTTATAATGGAAAAGGGAACAGTCGAGAATATTATAAAATCGCCAAAACATCCCTATACAAAGGCTCTGTTAAGCACAATTTCATCAGAATATTCATCACCTGTCAGAGGAATGCCTCCAGAATTGACAAAATTGCCAGCGGGATGTGTTTTTCATCCACGCTGCAGCAATGCTATGCCGGTTTGCAGTAAAATTGATCCTCAAATGGAAAAGGGGGTTAGGTGTCATTTAACGATGAAAATATAATTGAGGTCAAGAATCTCAAAAAATACTTTTACAGCGGTTTATTTCAAAAAGAGTGCATTAAAGCTGTTGATGGAGTCTCTTTCTGCATTCCCAAAGGTCGAACCATGGGTTTAGTTGGTGAAAGCGGGAGCGGGAAATCTACACTCGGCAGATGTATCCTTCGATTGATTAAGCCTTCGTCCGGCGAGGTCTATTTTTCAGGAGAAGATATATTGTTTAAAAACGGTGAGCCTAAGCAATTAAGAAAACAGATGCAGATAATTTTTCAAGATAGTGATGGGTGTCTTAATCCCAGAATGAAGGCAATAGACATCTTGCTTGAACCTTTAAGGGTAAATAAATTTATTAACAGCAGGGAAAGAGAACCAGCCTCAGAGCTTATTAAAATAGTGAATCTTCCAGAAGACCTGCTGAATCGTTATCCAAATGAACTATCAGGGGGTCAAAGGCAGAGAATAGCTATTGCCAGAGCTATCAGCCTAAAACCTACATTTATTGTTGCTGATGAAGCAACTGCTTCTCTTGATATGCTGGGGCAGTCCCAGATAATGGAGGTATTTAAAAAACTTAAATTAGAATATAAAACCAGTTTTCTTAATATATCCCATAATCTGAACTTTATTCAGAGGACAACAGATATTGCAGCAGTAATGTACTCTGGCAGATTTGTTGAAATGGGTAAAACTAAAGATATTTTTAACAATCCTGCACATCCATATACACGGAGTCTGCTCTCTGCAAGATTAAAAGTTACCTCTTTTTCGATCAAACAGAACAACCGCTTAAATAAAAAAAATTTTTCTAATCTTACACAGCCTGTCTCTGGATGCAGCTTTTATCAATACTGTCCTTGTAGAAAATCTGTATGTAAGGACGAATCCCCTTCTAAAAAATATGTTTCAGATGATCATTGGATATTGTGTTGTCATTGAAGAGTGGAAGATACCTGTATATATTGCATTATTTTTGTTTCTGTAAATAAAGGTTGAAGATATTTTCTACCGCCCAAAAGCCGCTTATACAAAAGCACTTCTTGATGCTCATTTCAGCCTTTACGGCAGTAATATCAATGAGGTTTTGCTATGAATATTTTAGAATTAGATAACATTTCAAAAATTTATCATCGAGGCGGGTGGTTTGGCAGAGGTTCAAGCATAAATGCACTTGTTGACATAAACATAGCCGTTGCAGAGGGAAAGAGCGTAGGAGTTATCGGGCGGTCAGCAGCCTTGATATGCTGATTCAGGCACAGATACTTAAATTTCTAAAAAAATTACAAAACCAGACAGGAGTTTCATATCTTTTTATTTCGCATGATATAAGGATTGTAAAAGGATTTTGCGATACAGTTGCAGTTATAAACAAGGGCAGGATTACCTTGCAGGTTACATCTTTATTGCAGACTGAAAAGTCTGATGACCCGATTTTAAGAGAACTTGCAAGGTCTGTTCTTCTAGCATTGCCGAGAAGAAGTGATAACTTATTTACCCATAATTCAGTAAAGATTATTAAGGCTTAAAATTAAGAGGAATAAAACAATATGCAACATAACCATCACGAATGTGAAGAGCATTCCCACAATCCGTTTATTTTGGATCATAATGCCAATTGTGGCTCACACCATCACCACCATATAAATATTGATGAAAATAGAGGCAAAAATCTTCTGTTTGTTCTTATCCTGAATTTCATTATTCCAGTGGTTCAGATAGGAGGCGGGATGTTTGCCCACAGTATAGCCCTTATATCTGACGCCATACATAATTTCAGTGATTTTACAGCAATCTTGATCGCCTATATTGCCTATCATATAGGACGAAAAGGAGCTTCTGTTCATAATACATTTGGCTACAGTCGTGCTGAAATCATGGCAGCAATTATCAATGTTGCACTGCTTGTAGGTGCATCAGGAATCATTTTATATGAGGCAGTCAAACGGTTCAGCCATCCTGAACCTGTTGCAGGGGGAATGGTTATATTAATTGCCGCTGTTGGAGTTATTGGAAACGGAATCTCTGCATGGTTACTTCATAAAGATTCCAAACATAGTTTAAATGCAAAAGGAGCTTTTTTTCACATGCTTGGAGATATGCTAACATCTGTTGCAGTAATGGTAAACGGTTTAATTCTTATTTTTAAAGAATGGTATTGGATTGACCCGCTTCTCTCTTTTTTGATTGTAATCTTTATTTTAAAAAATTGCTGGTCAATACTAAAAGAGGCGAGTCTTATATTAATGAATGCAACCCCTAAAGATATTGATATCAATAAAATCAAGGAGTCTCTTGAAAAAATGCCAGACGTTTGTGGTGTTCATTACATTCACGCATGGCAGCAAAGCTCTTCAAGTATAGCGTTTTCTGCCCATATTGTTGTTAATGACCAACTTATAAGTCAGACAGAGACCTTGGCTCAGACTATCCGTGAACATCTTATGAAATATTTTAGAATTGACCATCCGATTCTGCAATTTGAAACATTTGCCTGCGGAAACGGAACAATGCTGTGTGAAATGTCGTGTGCAGGAGAAAAAGTTTAAATAAAAAAGCCAAGAAAGATTTAAAAAAATAGTTTATCTATTTCAGAACTCTTCTTGGCTTCTTTTTTCTTTTAATTTGGAGAGAGTTTAGGAGTTTTATTTACACAAATCGTTCAAATAAAATCTTATGAGCAACAAGATTCATAGATTTTATCCTGCCTTTAACTATCTTTTGCTCTCCAAAAATACTCATTATTCTATAACTGCTGTTATTATCTTCTGGCTCTATTAAATCAACAGACTCCATTAACAGCTCTTCTTTTCCATCTTTTACCATATAAGCATTAGCTTCACACATCTTTAAAGACCTCCTTAAGTTCGGTTTCGATAAGATATTTTATAAGGTGCGGTAGAGGTTCTCTATGAAAACCTACGATAACCACATTTTCTTGATTAAGCGGGAGCAATATTTTTAAAGCTGACGCAGAAGTTACTGCCTCTGCCATCTTAGGTGTTACTTCCCCCATCATGGAATTTGCCCACGTAATGGCAATTGAGCCAATAACCACATCGGCTTTTTTTACGGTCTGAACAATGGCATTTTCTCCAGACGCTGCCCTATTTGCTCCTGCTTTCATCATTTGAGATGCAGCAATAGCATTTGTCCCTATTGCCGTTATTTCAAGAGATTCTCCGTAAAATTCTCGTAAATACTTGATAAGAGAGACGCCAATACCGCCCCCTTGACCATCTATAATACAAACTCGTTTATGCAAATAATTCAAATCTCCTAAATAAATTTTATCATTTAATAATATGGATACACGCTATAATTTGTCTTAGTCAAAGACCTCCAGCAGAGCTGGAGGCTTGAAAGATGGAACCGCTCAAAGCGGTTATTTTGTTAGCCGCTCACGAGCGGCTTTGTGAATGCCTAAAGGCATGTTTATTCCCATAATTTTAGTTGCTCAAGACGTTTGTCTTCCTCTTCCTGATGCCGAATATATTCTCTTATCACGTTCTCGTCTCTTCCAACTGTGTTAACGTAATATCCTCTCGCCCAGAAATGCTGACCTGTAAAATTCTGCTTTCTTCCAAGGAAAGTGCGGGCTATATGGATAGCACTCTTACCTTTTATGAATCCTATAACTTGAGATACCGCATACTTCGGCGGTATTGACATTATCATATGAACGTGATCGGGAAGCAAATGACCTTCTTCTATTATACACTCTTTCTGTCCCGCTAATGACCTAAATATCTGACCTAACTCTTTTCTCAATTCAGCATAAAGAGCTTTTCTGCGATATTTCGGGATAAATACAACATGATATTTGCAATCCCATTTAGTATGGTTTAAAGTAACTATATGTTCCATGAGAACTCCTTTCTTATTGAACTTTGAGCGGTTCATCTAAGGAGTTCTCTTTTATATTCCCGTATATGTCAAACTTTGGGAGTCCTCCGGCAGAGCCGGAGGTTTACCTATGATAATTATAGGATCAGTGATTTTCATACAACCCCCCAATTTTTCCAAAATCTTTTTTCATAGCCTCATAAACAGGCTTTCCAACCATGAATGTGTAAATCTCATCACATTTTTTTTCAGGATCAATATCTTTAAACTGTTCTGGATACAAAATTTTTGCAACCGAAAAAGCATTTGCAAGAGCTGTTTCAACATTGGTGGTGTAAAAGTTGAACGGCAAAAGTGTATAAACTTTTTTGTTTTGAAATGCCTTTAACGCATTATAAAATTCTGGTTTCTTAGCAATATCCTCTTTAATAAGTTTAAGTCCTCCGCCATCAATAAATATAAAATCAGGATTTAAAGATAAAAGTTTCTCCTTGTCAATAAAGATATGACTACCTTCTGAAGCCATATCTTTTAATTGTGAATCTGCAATATTTGCCACAATATTTTTTGCGTTTGCCCATTTGAGAGGGAGATAACTTTTTTCAGAACTTTCAATGCCGTGAGAGCCTCTCATGCCAATTCCGCCCACATAAACGGTTGGTTTCTCTTTCTCTTGCATACTCTTTTTATCTTGAGTATTCTTATCATCAATATCTTTAATCCCCTTATTTTGCAAATCGGTAACTGTTTTTTGCCCAAGCTCTTTTCTTGCAGATTCAATAAAATTAATAACAGCTTCTGCCCGCTCTTCTCTGTCAAGAATTCTGCCAGCAAGCCTTAATGAGTCATAAATAAGTTCATCAAATGTGGCAAATGCACCATAACTTAATACCACAATCGGAATATTTAACTGTTTCTGAATCTGATCAGCCAAAGATACCTCTGTCTGCGTCATAAAAATCAGATCAGGCTTTACGCTTAACACTGCTTCCAAATCAGGCTTTTTGTTGATGCTTGCAGGTCCTCCTGGACCTATGCTCGGCAGTTTGGAAAGCTCAAGATTTGCCAACCAGTATGGTCGTCCTCTGGGGTTAAGCTTTTCCATATTTTCCACACCAGCAAGTTTATCTTGAGCATCAAGATAGACAATAAGGCGAAGAGTTCCAGGACCAAGGCAGATAATTTTTTCAGGGTTGTGAGGCACGGTAAGGTTTCTGCCTATCATATCAGTTATATTAAGAGTTTCAGATAGTGCAAAACCTGCAAAACCAATAAAAGGCAGAAAGCTAATAGAATTTAGAGAAGCAATAAGAGTTATAAAGCAGATAATTAATATTTTTTTCATCTTTTTTTTATTCCTTTTATGTTTAAAATATCGATTTCCAGAAAAGTCTTTTTATGCAGCCCTGAGCTGAAGCTCTGGGCTAATTTCACCAAAGCCCTCTTAAGAGGGCTTCCTTTAGTTAGCCGAGGGCTTTAGCCCCGCGGCGACTTTATGTTTTAATTCCTTTTATGTTTAAATCTATCCAATAGGAACAACAACTTTATGTCCACTAACATCAGCAATTAGAGCATCAATCCCATAAACCTCTTTTATCATTTCAGAGGTAACCTCATCTTTATGGATAAACTTATAAACTTTATGGTGTTTCATCATTAGAAAGAAATCGGCAAACCTGAACGCAAGGTTTAAATCGTGAATTGATACTATTGCAGAGAGATTCTGCTCTTTTACAATCTTGCGAACCATTGACATAACTTCAAATTGGTTTTTAAGATCAAGGTTGCTTGTAGGTTCGTCAAGCAGAAGCACTTGCGGCTCTTGAGCCAATGCACGGGCAATAACAACCTTTTGCATCTCTCCGCCGCTTAATGAATTGACAGCTCTTAAAGCAAAAGAGTCAAGGTTCATCTTCTTGAGAATTCTCTCCACTATCTGAAAATCCTTATCAGATGCTGCCCATTTTATATGAGGTTTTCTTCCAAGAAGAACAGCATCAAATACTGTAAGAGACTCTTCAAAATATTTTTGAGGCATATATGCTATATGTTTGGCAATTTCCGACCCTTTCATGGTCAAAACTTCTTCGTTATTGAGCATTACCGAGCCTTTGTGAGGAACAAGCACTTTGTTAAGGCATTTTAGAAGTGTTGATTTTCCAGCACCGTTTACACCAAGAACACCAAGAACTAAACCTTTATCCAACTTAAATCCTATATCGTTTACGACATGGTGGCTGTTATAGGAAAATTGTATATTATTAACTGACAGCATTATTTTTTAATCCCTCTCATCATCTTCTATAGTATTCCAGAAAAATAAATTGGCAATTCCTATTGCCCCACCCCCGACCCCTCCCCAATGGAGAGGGAGATAATTACTCACTCCCCTTGGGGAGGGGCAAAATAATTATCTGGAAATCTATAATAATTTTTCTTTCATCATCTTCTAATCCCTTTCATAAGCAGATACAAAAACATGGGTGCACCCATAAAAGAGGTAAGAATACCAACAGGCAGATTTCCAGAGCCGATAATTAATCTTCCAGTTGTATCTGCTAAAAGCAGCAACGCAGCACCCACAGCAGATGAAAAAGGAATCACAAGCCTATGGTCAGAGCCGACAATACGCTTTGCAATATGAGGAGCAAGCAGCCCAACAAATGCAATAACGCCATGAAATGCCGTAATAACAGCAGATACAACAGCAGCAATCATCATTCCTTGAATACGCAGAGAGTCAACAGACACACCAAGCCCTTTTGCAGCCTCTTCACCAGATAACAAAGCGTTTAGATTCCAACGATGAAAAGTTACCCATACTGTGGAAAGAGCAATAATCAAAGCCATTATTCCGATTTCACTCCAGCTTGAACGTGCAACATCTCCAAATGTCCAGAAAAGTGCTGATGCGATTTGTGTCTCTGACGCAAAGTATTGAATAAGCACTGTAGCAGAATTAAAAAGAGAAGATAAGGCAACACCAGCTAAAATAATAGCCTCTGGAGATAGCCTTTTTAGTTTGGCAAGAATTAAAATTATCCATGTTGCACCCATTGCTCCGATAAATGCAAACATAGGAATAGATGCAAATCTTCCAAAATTTATTAACTTATTAGATAATGAAGATTCAGCTAAAACAGATGCCCCAGCTCCACCTAACTCAAAAATAATAATGCCGACAACTGCCCCAAATGCCGCACCTTGACTTATTCCAAGAGTTGATGACGAGCCAAGTGGGTTTCTTAAAAGCGATTGAATTATAAGCCCTGAAAGTGCAAGTCCCCAGCCTGAAATTACAGCAGCAATAATTCGCGGCATTCTTATATTCCAAACAACAAGATGGGAGTTGCCTTCAGCATTACCCAAAATACCTTGAATAACGTGGCTTATGCTCAACTGATACGATCCCTTTGAAATTGCATAAATTCCAAGCAGAAGCGTAATTATAACCAATCCCGCAAATATAAGCTGTTTGCGTTTAACATCTTGATGATATTTCTCTGTTGCTGTGGTGTTGTCAGAATAACAGCTCATTTATAATTTCCTTATCTACACCATAGGATAATCTATTGGTTTGTTTTGGCTAACTCCTTTTTTATTTCAAAGGAGGTTATATTTTTTTTGATTTATCCTATGGCTATGGACTTGTGGTTAATATTCAAAAGAGACTGATAAAATTGTAGTAAAAGGCGATCCTACATAATAACCTGTGCTGCCTGCTCGTGAGTCATCGCTTGCATTGATAGATGCTATATACTCTTCATCAAACAGATTCTGTAACTGCAAAGCCACATTCATTGTTGTGCCGTCATTACTATTCTCTTTTTTGCTGTATGAGCTGCCAAACCATTTGACTTTACGGCTGTATTTAAGGTTCAGGTCAGCAGTGATAAAATCACCGACCTCCTCTTGATGTTCAACATCACCGTAACGCCTGCCAATATATTTTAACATCGGCACAACTTCTAACGAGCCGTTTGTGTTAAAATCGTGCCTGTAAATCATGCCTGTTTTAGCCATAAATTCAGGTGTATCAACAACTTGATTATCTTTTGAATTAAGAGTTTTTCCCTGATATGTAAGATTGTCATCGTATGTCATGCTGGTCCATGTTGGATTAAAAAATAGAGATAAATTAGATAAAACAAAAAGGTTTGTCTCAAGATCAAGTCCATATCCTGTAGCTTCCCCAACATTTTGCTGATAGCTTAAATTCACCCTTGGATCGTAAATTGTTGTCAAAAGGTTGTCGTGTGTGGAGTAGAAAAAAGCTGGCATAACCTCAAACAGACCACTTCTAAATCTTGCCCCAAGCTCAAAGTTGTCAGACAGCTCCATATTATAACCATTGAACATATCATTTAGGGTAACGCCTGCTGTCTGAAATGTGCTTCTGTTGGTATTATACAGAGTGATTATAGGCACGTAAGAGTAAGGTCTTATGAAATTCTTTCCATAACTTGTGTAGATATTTAAAGATTCTGAAAAGTTATACCCCATGCCGACTGTTGGCAGCACCTTTTCATACTCTTTCTCTTCTCGATAGAGATCAGCAGCCTTTACAAGCTCATAGTTAGGAGCGGCAGATGTATAGCCTTGACTTGCAGGGTCTGTGTATGAAAAATATTTTAATCCTGCCTGCCAATCAAACTTATCAATATTTCCAGCAAGTTTCATAAACGGACTGTGGACAATGCCATCTCCATCATTTTCCGTGTACATTCCATAACCTTTATTGGCAAGGGTGAGAGGATCAAGGTTTTGGGTTATTATTGTCATATCATTAGATTCAAACGCATATCCAAGAGAGCCGATAACAGATGACAGGTCTGAACTCATAAGCTCGCCTTCAAGCTGGGTTATCAAACCATATCTTTCAATATCTCTTGTTCTCTTTTGGATCAAACCGCCTTGAGTTGTAACTCCGCCTAAAATTTCTGTATCTTCGGTTGAGTAGTAAGGTTTGAAAGATAAACTTAAGGAATCATTCAGGGTTATTGGAATGACTGACATTATATCTAAATTGTTGTAATCGCCTTTATTATAATCGTAATAGTAGATGTCTTGATTCTTAACACCTGTAAGTGTGCTGTTAAAGTCATTCTTGTAATTTGCACTCAAATCTTGAGTCTCTTGATATGAGAGAGCTTTATAAAGATTTTGTGAAAGATCGTTGTAATTGAACCACACTTTAACGGCATCTTTATTACTACTTTTACTGTTTCCGCTAATCGGCTGCGTAAGCATCATGTTAAAGTTGTTTCTTGGTCCCAAATCTCCTGGTCCCTTCCATTTATCTGCATCAGTGTAGGAGTATGACATTGATACGCCAGTATTGATATTTGGTATTTTTCCTGAATCAAAACCTAAAAATGTTCTGCTGTATGAGTCCGTGCCTGTGCTTTCACTTAAAGTAAATCCAACTTTATCATTTAGGTCTGACCATTTTGGTTTAAGTTCAATAGCCCCGCCTCTTGCACCAACTCCAGTTCCAAAGTCGCTTGGCACAGCACCTTTATAAACTGAAATGCTCTCAAAATTTTCAGTATCATAAATGTATTCACGAGGTCCCATTGGGTTTCCTCCCCAATTTGGCACGCCCTCAACTGTCATTGAGCCAAGAAAGCCCCTCACTCCCCTGACTCTCACACTTCTCTGCTCTGCTGCCAATCCATAAGGATCAGGAGTTTCAACACTTATTCCAGACAAAATATCAAGGCTTTCATAAACGCTTGTCTTTGCCTGATCTCCTTGAATATCCATACCTTTTTTGGTTATCTCGCTTCCTGTGTAAACAGTTTCAGAGGTCTCTTTGGTCGGAGTGATGAGTTTCTCGCTTGTAACCTCAATATCTTCAAGGCTTGTTATTAAACCTTTTCTAACTTTTTCTTGTGCATTTGATCCAGATGTAATCGCAAACGATAAGAGAGCTATCACAAATATTATTAGTGTTTTTACGGTTATCTGTTTTGTCTTTGAATTTGTCATATTTACTTTGATTTTAGAAAAACATCTTTTCATTTTTTTCGCTCCTTTTGATTGTTATTTTTCCTCATAAAAATTGTTAGAAATAAATTGGCAAAACCCTTAAAAATAAAAAAGCCAAGAAAACTTTAAAAAATACATTACGTATTTTTAAGAAGTCTTCTTGGCTTCGTTTGTAATTAACTTAGTCTTTTATCCCTTAGAGTCTTTTGATTTTTAAAAAGGCTCCAAGACCACAATAAATCTGAAAAGCGGCTTCATACCGATAATTCTGATAAATTAGCATTTTTACGCCACTCTTTCAAACAGAATTTTGTGAGAAACAAGATTCATCGCTTTTATTCTGCCTTTAACTATCTTTTGTTCTCCAAAAATACTTATTATCCTGTATCTGCTGTTATCGTCCTCTGGCTCAACTATATCAACTGATTCCATTAACAGCACCTCTTGACCATCTTTTACCACATAAGCGTTAGCTTCATTTTTTAATATCTCCTTTAATTCTTCCTCTACAAGAAATTTTATCAGGTGAGGCAATGATTCTTTTTTAAAACCCGCAATAACTACCTTTTCTTGACTTAACGAAAGTAAAACTTTCAAAGCTAATGATGACATCACAGCTTCTGCCATCTTTGGCGTAACTTCTCCCATCATTGCATTTGCCCATGTAATGGCAATAGAACCGATAATTACATCAGATTTTCTAACATTTTGTATTTTAGCTGTTATAAAACAAAAAGCCACGAGTTCTCCTCCTTTGCAGGAGAGACCTTCGCGGCCTTTTTACTTACTTGGTTTATTACCCTATTTTTATCTAAGTATTAATGTAAAGACAAATTCAAAAATGGATAATCAAAAAATATAGTTCAAATAATTTTCTTAAACCTTAAAATACAACCGCGTCCGGCTTCTGCCGACAACTTTATGAAAACAGGCGTATCAATAGGTTTAATAGATTCTAAATGGTTTAATGAGAGTGGCTGTGGGAATCTTTATCATGCCCCTCATGGTTATGGTCATGGCTGCCATGATCATCATGTCCATGCTGATGCTCCTCTGTGCAGTTGTCATGGCTGTGTTCATGTTTATGGGCATGGCTGTGTGAATGCTCATGCGGATGAACATGCTCATTTTCATCGTGTTTGTGAGGATGTTCATGAGTATGACTGTGATCGTGGCTGTGGTCGTGTTCATGTTTTTTCTTAATTTCCATAATAAAATCTCCTTTAGATGTAATTTTGTTAAAATTAAAAATCTAATAATATCATACTGCATTTATTCCAGATATTTTGCTGCCATAGGGTCTTTGCCATTAGAAAACATGGCACCAAAAGGCTCGAATATATCAATATCAGAAGTTGTGCAAAAGTGCATTCCTTTTTTACTGCCAATCATCATAAGAGGTTTTGCTTTTTGTATGTCAAGTGTTTTATCAGATGTCAGATACATATCATCAACCTCAAGCCGTAAAACTTTTCCCATTACAAGAACATAATCAGATTCTTCATATATCTTAAAAAGTTCACATTCCATCCAAGCATAGCATCCTGCAATACCCGGAGCTTTGATTAATTCAGAAGGCTTCTCCTCAAGAGCTGCATCTTTAAATTCATCAACCTCTGGAGGGGTAAATTTTGCTGTAGGAACAACCTTGTCCGCAAGATCAGTTCCTGCAAGATTTACGACAAATTCCCTCGTCTCTTTGATATTTACTAACGTATCCCGCCTTTTTGCCGAAGCAAGACAAATCAAATCTAACGGACGCAATACAGGCATAATGCAGGAATATGGGGCAATATTTCGTATTCCCTCTTTGCTGACACTTGAAATAAAAGCAACTGGCAAAGGCATGAACCCTTCTCTCATAAACGATTTGAAAATCATAATTTTACCTTTTGAAAATCTGATTTTGATATGATACCTATTTTTAGTGTAATACCTATAATAATAAAAAGAATAGGTATTTAGAGTAGAGACACACAGCCGTGCGTCTCTACAATGCCATTATTAGTTGAATTATTTAGTCAGCCCAAGTTTCTGCATTGGATCAACACCCGGTCTTGCCCAATCTTTTGGAGCAAAACCTTCTGGAAGTTCAAATGTGTGAAGAACTTTAACAAAAGATTCGGGCTGGTCAAGTCGCTCTAAATACCATAAATCAGAACAGAGCTTTGTGATAGTGGCACTGATATAGTCAGGACATCCTGTATTGGGAAGTGTAATGCTGATAACAATACCATCCCATTTCTTTGTAGTACCGTCCTGACGGTATATTATTGTTGCGGCATTTTTTACCTCTTCTTTCCATGCAGCACGATCATCTGCTGTGGAATAAAGCACTGAATATCCGCTTTTGCCGGGAGTTGCGTTCAGCAGTGTCATAAAAGCATCTTCTTTGCACCACGGCTGGACACTATGAACAAAATAGGCTCCGCCTGATGTTAAAGGAAAATAGGTTTTAATGTAATTTACAGCTAAAATACCTGATGTAACGCCAGGACAGTAATGATCATGGAACTCAATTGATCTAAGAAGAGATTTGGGTACACCTTTTGCGGCTGCATTGGCAATAGTAACCACACGGAATGCGTTATTGCCAAACACAAGCTGTTTATCAAATTTATCACTATATACAGCAGCATTTGCATAGAGATTATCAGGATTTATATTTTCAGAAGAGACAATAGAGAATAGTTCTGATGTCTCAACAGCAAGATTATCCATTATAACCTGATAGTAGCTCTTAGAATCTATATTAACGAAAAGTTTTGGAACAGCCGCTGGATTTAACTGAAAATAAACGCACATACCAGTTGAAGGATAATGGATGGCAAACCAAAGAGGGTCATCGTAGTGTGAATGAACCTCTATTAATCTATTATTGCCTCTTGAGGCATTCGTAAGCTCTTGCAATCCGTCAAGACACCCTTCTGTTGAAGAGCCGTTGATTTCTGCATATCCTGCGTTTGTAAGGGTAATTGCTTTAATTCCAGAGTTCATTCCAGTTCCTGTAATCTGTGATGCCTCGTAAGCGGCTCTAAGACCCACTACATTCCAAACTGTATAATTGCTGTCAAATTCAGCAGACAAAGATATAGACGGGGCTATAAGAATTGCTATGCCTATAATTGCTGCTACCGTGCTGAAAAAATGTTTTTTATACCTGTTCATTCTAAAGATTCCTTTCAATATTTAAAAGTTTATGTTTGTTGATAAAAATTCTTGTAAGACCCATAAAATAAAGGTCCATCTCTTATAAAAAGAGATTGCTTGTAGCTATTCATTATGTCAACCACTATATAAACCTTGCATAAGCAGGACGAAATACAGCTTCCATACACTGGCAGACTCTTTCTGCTTCTGACTCTGATCCAGAATAGGCTATCCAGCAATTCCATATATCATCGTAGCTCTGCCATCTGCTGCTGTCTGGTTTGGCAAGATTATCAAAATCATTGCTTTCATAAATTCTGCAAAAGGTCTGTATCTTTTTGATAAGCCCATCTTCTGTATCTTCTCCACCTCTTGCCATGTAATCTGGATAAAGATCATCAAAAACCAATCCATAAATTATATGTTTAAACCGCCATGTCATCACACTCAAGGCTGGCTCTATCCAATTGCTGTTTTTCTGTTTCAACTCTTCTCTAAAGGCTTTTTTCCCATCATCAAGAGATGATCTCAGTTTAGTTTTTGTTTCAGACATATTAATTTTACCGTCTTCTTGCAGCGGTATATATGATTTACGCCAATCTTCATAAACCTGCTTTATTTCTTCCTGCGTATTTAGGCTTATATTTGGTAACTCCTTTTGGTTAAGCTGCATATCTTCTGAAAGCCGTATTAACCCTTTTTGAGATAAATAAGAGTAGGCAATGTTATTCTTAACCTGATGACCTTCTGTAATACATTTATAGTATATAGCTACATGCAGGTCTTCATTAATAAGGATATATGCCCCGCTTCTCTGGCTTACATAAGGCATAGATGTAAACAACCCTCTCTCATGCAGATCAAAGATGCTTGGGCTTTTATATTTTGGTTTATAAAGAACAAACCACCCCTTTGGAATTGTCATAAAATAGTTCTCCTTTTTTATTAATTTTAATTAGTTGATAATATTAGCTTTGCTTGAAAAACAAAAAGCCAAGAAAACTAAAAAATACATTAAGTATTTTTAAGAAGTCTTCTTGGCTTCAGTTGTTTAGATTTTACTAAAATTTGTTATTCAGGAATTGAAACCTGAAATTTATTATATTCTTAAATAATTCTTCAGGGAATCAGATTAAAAGGTAAATTAAGAAAAATCTGATTTTATAGGCTTCATGCCATTTTTTTACTTTTTACTTCAAAAAAATTATATCTTTTATACCTGCCAAAGCATAACGCCTTGGCATATTTGGTGTTTATACTTAAAAATTCCATCTTCAGCCTTAGATTCAATATATTTGATAAGTTTTGCCTTTTTTTCCGGTTCAACGTCAGAGCTGCCATGCACAAAAAAGAGAATCGTCTCAAGAGTCTCTTCAATGCTCTCTGCCCGTTCATGTTCCCAGATGTTAAACTCAACATACGGACGATAGCCAAGTGCATAGATATAATTAAACGGATAGATAAAATCTCCGCCATGAGACTCAATATCTTCATCAAAAATCTCTCTCCAGATTTCTTTATAGGCATTTCTCCAGCCGCCGCCTGAAAATGTGCTAAGATAACAAAATCCACCTGATTTAGCTGATTTCATAGCTTTTAGTAAGGTTTCAGGATTTGAGATTCCAGGAGTCATGGAGGCAAATACAAGATCAAATTTATCTTTAAATAAACCATCTTTAAAAGCAGTTTCAATATTAACTTCCTGCCAAGTTTTTTGAACAATATCAATCTGATTACTCAAATCAATCTGGCTACTCATTTTTTTTTGATCTAATCTGCTTTTTTCTATCCGCCGTTTAAGTTCATTAATCATCTCACCAGATGGCTCAAGAGCTGTTACAACTGCCCCTAGCTCTGCCATTGGAATTGTCCAGTTTCCAGGACCCGCACCGATATCAAGAACTTTTGCCCCATCTTTTAATGCTCCCGCCTCCTTGAGCATTGATAAAATTTTCTCTTTTCGTTTCAATGCCTCTGGTGAACCACTTCTTTTAGCAAATCCGCCAGCCATTCTGTCCCATCTTTTGACAGGCTCATCACCATTATCACCATTTTGTTTTTCATTACCCAGCTCACTATTTTGGTCAGGCTTCTTAGAGTTATCAATCTGCTTTGACTTGGTGGCAGATAGCCAAAGCTCTTCCCAAAGTTGTTCATTTTTTGTTGGAAATAAAAACATGTCCGCTCCTTACAATAAATTATTTTGTCATTTTATTAAGTTCCATCAACCTTACAGCCTCTGCTGTTTGCTTCATATATGGTGTTGCAGGAGAATCAAATATTTCATTAAAAGCACCTTTTTCAATAAGATGCCCATTGTGCGTAACACAGATATTTTCTGCAATATATGAAACAGCTTTAAGATTATGAGAGATAAATAAGATAGAAACTCCGTGTTCCCTGTTAAGTGATTTTATCAGCTCAAGAATATTAAGTTTAGAAGCAGGAAATTTTCAACTTCTAAGAGTTTGGGCTTTTTATTCATTTTAAAAAATATTGTTATTGTGTTTTAGTAGTAATCTATAACGTCCATGTCATCGCGGGCACAACAAGCTTTTACCAATTTCCCGCAGGTTTTACCTGAAAATTTAGTTTTTTCCACCAAACAATGCAGGTGTTCATCTCTTCTTGATATTCAATATTTCCATCTTTAATAAAATGTTTTAGAGCATTGTGGATTTTATTTTCAATATCAATAATACTTCTACTTTTGCTATTATCAATATTATCAGCTCTGTCTGAATTATCAGCATTATCTGAATCTGTTTCTTCTCCATCAATAAACATGCCAAAATATGCAGTGTAAAATCTTACCATATCCTCAACAGGACATCTGAAAAGATAGCTGTTTGAAATATGCTTAATATTTGGCATTCTGCCGCTTGCGATAAGATAACCCATAAGATAAATAAGATGGATACCAGAAACAGGTGCAGCTCTATCCATAACCTCATTCCACAAAATATTGGGGATTTTTTGTGAATTTATGCCAGCACCAACCATTACCGCACAATAACCTTTTGTCCATGACTCCATCTTTCTTATTCCGTCTGGATTTAATGAAGGGGGAACAAAAGACGCTGTTACAAGATCATATTGAGTATCAGGAGAATAGCTGTCAAAAGGCGTGCAGATTGTTTCAATGTTAAAAATGTTCTGTTTTAACGCTTCTCGTTTAAGAACATTGAGCATTGCAGAAGAGTAATCAATGCCTGTTACTTTAGCTGTATGAGCTGCCATTGGAATTGCAAGAGTCCCAGGTCCGCAGCCCGCATCTAAAACCGTTGACTCTTTATTGATTAAATTTTCTGCAATAAGAGTATTTACAGCGGTTTTTCCAAAATAGTCTCCATTTCCCCATATCTTAAGATAGATATCACTGATTGAATCAAAAAAATCGAGCCACGATTCTGGTTTTACAGATTGGCTTTTAGATAGAAAAGCAGAGCGTTTTGCCTCTGCCCACTGCTCTTCCCAAAATTTAACATTTATTATATCTTCATAATTCATGGTTATCTCTCCATTAAATCTATTTTTCTACAAGAACCGGCTTAAACAGATGATCCATCTCAAAATTTCCAAATTTTTTAGAACAGGCATAGAGGCTTATATCATGATAAATAGGAAGAATGGGTAAATTGTCATTTATCATCTGCTCTAATGCACGGTATTTATCTTTACGGCTTTTAACGTTCATCTCATAACGGGCAGATTCATTCAGCAGCAAAAACATCTGCTGTGCAAGCTGACACCAGCATTATCCCTGCAAGAAAAGTTGATGCAAGTTTGTTCATGATTTTTCTCCTTTTAACGTAGCTCTCCGCTGCAACCGCAGAGATGTTAAACCAGCGATTTAAGGTTTTTTAGAAACTGCAAAATAAAAAAGCCATGAAGATATTTCTGAAACTTTCCAGAAACAGCCTTCATGGCTTTGGTTATTTTAGCAGCTTTTTATTTACAGCTAACTTCTTACCGCCTTCATGGCAGTAATTTTGTGTATTGTGAAATAAACAAAAAACATGGCGTTGTCAACACTATACTCTTGTTTATGCACTTAATCTTTTGCTTGTAAATGTATTTTGAATATCATTCATTACAGCATTAAAGTTACCGTCAAACTTTTTGTTTACATCATTATATGAGCCTACAAATCTCTGATAAATCGGATTTCCAAAAATTTCTCTCTCGTCAATACTACGTTGTGAGCTGATGTTTGACACAAATACATCTTTTATCCTTTTTAGAACTACAATCTGCTCATCTGTAAAGCTGTATGTATGAATATAAGAAAGATAAAGTTTCTCAATCCTCTCTTTTGGTGTCGGTATTTTCTTTATCCCCGTTGCATGGAGTAAAAAATCCCATGCAGAGCCTTCTGGATAGTCATACATCTTTTGAAGATGCCCCTCGTCCATAAATGTATTTGGTGAAGATAACCAATGGATAAACTGTGCAATCTCCTCTTCATCAGGCTGATACTCTGGCTGCTGTGCTTTTTCTTTTAATGCAACAATCACAGGTTCTTGACTCTTTTTCAACTCTTCCTCAAATATTCTTTTTGCCTCTTCAATAGGGATATTATCTTTTACAACAATAGAATCACCGTGAATCTCTACCCTCTGAATCAAATTTGCAGGGTCAGGGTTGTCAATTAAAAAATATTCGCCTTTTGGTTTTGCTGTTCCACCTGTTTTGGTTTCCTCTGCTTTTACAACTTTTATGTTCTCTTTTAGAGTCCCTTTTCCATTGTCTTCCATCTGTTTGCACAAACCAACAAAATCAAGAACCGTAAAGCTGAATTTGCCTGTTTTCAGGTCAAGACGTGTGCCGCGACCAACCATCTGAATATATTTTCCAACTGATTTGGTAAGAGATGCAAATCCAATATAACGAACGCAGGGAATATCAACACCAGTAGTCAAAATATCAACTGACGTAACCACATAAGGCTTACGATACGGACTTTTAAACCACGCTTTTAATGTTTCGTTAAGCTCATTATTCTCAGATATAACCGCCTCCGCATAATAGGGCTTTTCAGATAAATCTCTCTCAAAAACCTTGTTCACAGCTTTTGCTAACTCAATACAATGCGGCTGGCTTACACCAAAAAGTATTACCTTTTCTCCATACTGGGTAATCTTTTTTAACTCTTCGGCAATGCGTAAACAGTTCTCTTCTGAAACAAATTTGCGGTTTAACTGTTCTAATGTCAGAGTTTTTTCTGCACCTAATTCAATCTTATATTTCTTTTGTGGTTCTAAAACATGGTCAAAAGATACCCCTTTTTCTTTAGCTTCCTTGATTAATGATGAAATTAGCTCAACAGGTTTGTATGGAGCAAGAAAACCCTCGCTGATTCCTCTTTCCATATCAAACTGAAAATCAGGCTCTCCTGTTTCGCAGCCAAAAAGTTTGTATGTGTCAATAATTGCCAAATCTTCCTCATCAACTTCTGTCCCATCTTTTGCTACTGCAATTTTAGGGGTAGCGGTTAATCCAACTCTTGGGCACAGGAAATGGTCAAAAATCAGCTTTCTATTTACATTAATGCTGCGATGACACTCATCAACAATGATTAAGTCATAAAAATTGGAGTGCAAATCACTGTAAATAATCTCTAAAGTATCAATAACAACCACATGAATACTTGCATTTTTTCTTGCCCTGAAATTTGATGTTGTTATCCAGCTTGAAGTGTATTCCCTGCTGATTAAGGAAAATCCATCATCAACAGCCTGTTTTGCAAGCATTCTTCTATCAACTACAAACAGAATCCTTTTGGTTAGACCGCTTTGTAAAAGTGCTTTTACAAGTGCAACTGCTGTTCTGGTTTTTCCAAGTCCAGTTGCCATGTGAATCAACATTTTTTGCTTGCCTGACTTGTAATTCTCAATTATGGTTCGGATACATTGAAGCTGGTAATACCTGTCTTTTCCTATGGTTGAGTCAAAACCGCCTGCAATAGTTGTGTCAATGGCAATCTCTTTGTTAGAAGCAATCCGTTTCTGCTGCTCAATTTTGAGTTTCATCTCTTCTAAAGTCATAAAAGAGGTTACTTGCTTGAACTCACCAGCATCTAAACCACGCCACGTATTGTCGTAAAACAGAATTCTTTCTGCACTGCAAGCATATAAAAAGCGGGGTTTTAAAAGCTGAGTAACAATGGTGCGGAGTTTGAGTAAATCCTTGTTTTCCTTGTCTAAATTATTTTCGATTACTGCCAATACTTCACCATTCAAATCTTGCAGCACTATATCTGGACGGATATTTTTAAGGGTTGAATAATCTTTCTTCAAGTTTGGGGGAATATCGTATATCTGTTGATACAGCAGAGTATCGCCAACTTTCCATTCCAGCCATAGTCATTGACTAACTTGTGAATGACAGGCAAATCTGTAGAGGTTGCTTCGTTAATTTTTCGGGTCATAAATCTTCCTCAAAAAATTAGAATAGATTTATAGCTATAAATCATAGAGTTTTAGTCCGTGCAATTCAGCCATGAGTGCAAAATGCTTGTCTATGGCAAAAAGCTCCAAGTCGTTTTCAATAGCATTTTGAGCGATAATTAAATCTGCAATACCTACCTTATTGATACCATGTCTCAAGTTTTGAGTCTGCATGTATATGATATTATTCCAATTTATGTTAATGCGTATCTTTGTAATTGTCATAAGCAACTGTTTTAGAGTTTTCTCTTTTTTATGATTAATAGATGGAATAAGCTCTGCGAGTATCAAGTCATTTACGCAGATATTGTTGGTATCAATTAAACCATTTAGTGGCAATGCACTTTCTGCTCCCTTGAAATACTCTATCCAAACAGAAGAATCAATTAAGACCATAATTATCTATTCCTGATTGTATCTAAATCTATTTCAAGGTCAATTTTTCCATAATATTTTTTTAACTCTTGGATTTTTTCTTTTTGTATCAGATTCTGCAACGCTATTTTTATTAAATCTGTCTGTGTTTTTATGCGTGTAACAGTCATTGCTTCTTCAATAAGTTTTTCAGGTAAATCAAGTGTAGTTAGCATTTTCATATCTCCTTAAAATTGTTCTAACGGCTGGGAAAGCGTTTTCGTTGTAATGCAGTTGGTGGAGTTAGTGGGGATATATGGGAAGTAGATTTAGGATAAACCAAATTAATCCCTCTTGATTTAAGTTCAGTTTCACCACGTTTTATTTCCTCAAAAAGCAAACGAATATCATAGTTGAATTTTGCACCAATAGAATCTTTTATGTCTCTTAGTTCTTTTATAATTTCATCACTCATCGTCTTGTCCTCCTAAAAGTTCTTCAGGTGTGCAAATATCAGACTCCACAACCTCAACACCCCACACATCAGCCAATATTTTCTCAATTCTCCTTTCTGCTTGAGCTTTCATTTTGCGTAAGCCTTCTAATATCTGCATTTGGGCATCTAATTCAGCTACTATTTTGAGTTGGGTGTCAATGTCATTCAAATAAGGAACATTAAAGCTCATCATATAACTTTGAGAAACTTTTACCATTGAAGGAGCTGCACCTTCAGGAACTTTACCAAAATAATCTCTGCCAATTTTTGAATTGAAACATAAAACGGCAAATTCTGGCAAAATCATTTTTTCATTAAATATTACTTTAGTAAGTAAATCAGAAAAAACAACATTTTCAACTTCCATTTTTGCAATAGCAGACAGAGCAACTAATTCTTTTGTATTTCCACGGCTATAAAAGAAATCACCTTTTTTCACATAAAAATTAGAAATATCTCGTTTTTCTTCGTCTGTATATTTAACTTGAGTGCTTGAATTAAAACCAATTGATCTTGCACTTTTTGGGGGAGATTTTCTTTATATACCTCCCTTGCACTCTGCAAAATAGTTGAATAAAAGGGGAAAAAGTTGTTGTTGAGTTCTGATAAAATCTGCTCGTTTGATACTGCTGATAAATAGGAAAACAGGCGGTTTTCATTTGATTCCTCTTTGCCTGTTTTTGGATTTGCCCATTTATGATCTGGAGAAAATAGCTCTCTGAGGGGTTTAAACTCATCTTCTTGTTTTACTTTGGTCTCAAAAATTCTTAGGAGCAAAAGCTCAATAATATATTCAACCCTTTGAACAGGCGTTCCTGCTGGTCTTAACTTGTTGTGCAGTTTTTTTAGTGCATTGTTTGTCTTGTTATCTGCGTAATGAACTGTTGAACGTCCCATATTTATTTTAATCCATAGAATTTATAAAATTTATAGCCGTCTTGATTTAAATTTTCTCTTTATAACCTTTTAGACGGCTATTTTATATAAATTTTTTCAGAAAACAATTCAGGATTATAAATTAAGGAAACGAGTTTTTTACTTACATCACAAACACCCCCGACAAATCTTTTTATCATCAACAAGCTCAAGTTTTGTTCTCATTGTTGGCTCACCACAGACAAAGCAAGGCTCAGAAGGCTCTATTTTTGCTTTTGGCGGTATCTCCATCTGCACACTTTTAACATTAAAAAGCTCTTGTGCAGGTGTTTCTAAAATATCTCTGCTTCTTTGAAGGTGAAGCTCTTGAAACCTTGCTTTTTCCTGATCTGTAGCCTCTTCAGCTCTTATTTTCTGAATAAGTGAGGAGTGTTCTTCATTCGGACTCATCATGTTTGGACGCATGGAAACGCGGACGCCTTTGCCAGAGTTGCGGCTGAATAGAGTTAAAGCCATCTTACCGTGGTCTTTATAAATAAAATTGCCTTTGCCAAAAGTGCAGCCTGTAAGCACCTGAACAGCATCAGCAGAACAGGCATCTGTCTCAACAATTGCAACAATCTCCTCATCAGGGGATCGCTCTTCGTTTAATTTTTGCATACCTTCCAAAGCAGCCTTATAACCGATTGAGAGACCAGGGCAGATGTGTCCATGAAATTCAACACACTTTTTAAAATTTTCTGACTCCATAATATCTGTTTTTTTTGCATTACAACAATTACACATGATGATTTTCTCCTTAATTTATGAGTTGGGTTTATTATCAATTATTCAAATTAGGAATAAAAATTTAATAATGCCTAAAACTTATACCCAGCAAGATCATAGCATGGGACAACGATCGTTGTTCCATGCTACCTATATTAATTTAAAATTTATTGTCAGCTCTAACTTCAAAGCATCTCTGGAAATTGACGCAGGAGGCTTTGCAAATGGAGCTGATCTTCTTACAGCTTCTAAAGCTGCCTTGTTAAGAGATTCATAATCACACGCTTTTACAATCTCAAGTGAGTTCACATTTCCATTACTATCTATAATAAAACGGACACGAACACTGCCTTCTTGATTGCGTCTTCGTGCCATTTGGGGGTATCGCTTGTTTTTCTCAATCATAAGACGCATAGAGTTAAAGTATGCTTTTGCCAAGAGTTTGTCAGATTGGGAAGCTATAGGAGCTTTAACTAAGGCAGTGGCTTTAACTACAGGTTGAGCAGCACTTTTTTGCGATACTCTATTTTGAGTAGTCGTTGTTGTTGGTGAAGATGAATGTGGCAAAGGCACAGGAGTTGGCATTGGTGGAACTTTTGCAATTGGTTCAACTCTCTTTTTTATCTCTTGAATCTTTTTTAAAGGCTTTTTCTTCTGTTCAACAATAACCTTTTTCTTAACTACTTTTATCTTCTCTTTTTTCTCTTTTACAGGCTCTGGAATAGGGATAACAGGCTGGCTTATCCTTGCATCCTCTGTTATTGGAGGCGGTGGTATTACTGGTGTAGATTCCACAACAGGCGGTGGGACTTCTACAGGCGGCTTTTCTAAAGGTGGAGGCGGTGTCTCTACTAAAGGAGATGGAATTACTGCTAAAGGGGCAGTTGCAATTAGAGCTGGTTTTGAAATCTCTTGAAGCATAACCTCAATTTTTATTGGAGGTTCTGGCTTTTTGAAATCTTGTTTTAATCTGTAAATCTCTTTAATATGGAGAAATAAAAAAAGATGAACTACAAGAGAAACTGTAATCATTATTCCCATGTTGGGGCTGGCTGTCTGCTTTATCAATGTAATTGCCACAGTTGAAAATCCTCTTTTACCTTAGAGATTTGATAACTTTTTAAAAGTTGTCAAATCTTTGAACTATTAAATCTATGCTCATTAATTTTCATCACCCTTTTCAGTAGCAATGTAGAGTTTGGAAGCACCAGCAGCTTTTGCAATATCCATAACCCTTACCGCACTGTTTAGCACAACTGCCCTGTCAGCCTTTATAATCACAAGCCTGTCAGTCTGATTGGCTATCATCTTCTGAAGTGTCGGAAGAAGTTCACTCTCCTGAATGAGTTTATCGTTAATATATGTCCCGCCATCTTTATCAACATAGACAGTAATCTCCTCAGAAATCTCTTCTTGAGTTGAAGTCTGCTTCGCTTGAGGCAGCTTTACATCAATACCCTCATCAACGATGAAATTTGCTGTCAACATAAAATAGATCAAAAGCATGAATACAATATCAATCAGCGAAGTCAGCGGCATCTGAATCTGATAGCGTGTTTTTGCCTTACGATGAACCAGCATTACTAATCCCTTACTTTGAATCCTTCATTTGTTTCGACAAATCAGATGCTGGAGCAGAAATACTTTTTATGAAAGTTACTGAACCACCTTGAAGCTGTGCTTCATACCTGTCAACCCTTGAAACAAGATAACTGTGAGCAACAATAGTTGGCAATGCAACTGCAAGACCTAAAGCTGTTGTAAGCATAGCCTCCCAGATACCCCCAGCAAGAACAGAGGCGTTGACTTTTCCGCCCATCTCCTGAATCACCATAAAGGCTTTAATCATTCCTAAAACTGTGCCAAGAAGTCCAAGAATTGGGGCAATATTGGCAATAGTTGCCAAAGTTTGAAGATTAGCAGAAAGGTCTCTGACCTCCTCGTCTGTGGCATTTAGAATAACAGTCTCAATAGTCTCTCTATCGCACCCTATTGCGTCAATTGCCTGTGCAAGAACATGCCCCATTGGAGATTTACTATTTTTTGCAAAATACAAAGCCTCCTTTGATTTGCCAGCCTTGAGCATATCTGCAATCTTTGAAGCAAGTCCATTACCTCTTCTCTTGACTCTTGCAAAATATATGAGCCTCTCAAGAAAAATGGCAAAAGCAACTACAGAGCAGGCAAGAATTGGGATCATAAGAACTCCGCCTTTTTCTATAAGCCCTGCCATATCTTGAATCTGGAATATTTCCATTAAAACGTCCACTCCTTTCCTTAAAAAAACAAAAAGCCACAAAAGCATAACAGATTTTTTATCTGTTTTTTATGCCTTCGTGGCTTGATTTACTGTAACTATCTTTATTAGCTCTGTTTAATTTGCATGTAATCACCTTCTTGGTGATGCGTCTTTAAATTCAAATAGACAAAAAATTGGAGAGTGTCAACTATTTTTCAACAAAAAAAACAGAGAGTATTAACGCTGTAAGGAAATATTTTTATAGTAGTTAGCGAGTTTCAGCTATGAACTTTTGAATAAAAATCATCGACTTGATTTCATGCCAAATAAAAAACGCAAAGCACCAATTCTTTTTACAAACAGTTCATATATAAAGGTGATAATAATAAATGAAAATGTGCTTAATAGCAGATATTTTAGCACGATAGAGATTCCCCAATTAACTATATAAAAACCAATTATGACAATTACTGTTTGGTGAATTATGTAAAACGGCAGGGTAGCTTCTCTGGCGTATATTTTTATTTCACTGTTGAAGTTAAGGTGTTTAGCACCAAAACCAAAGATTGATACAAGCCAGCACCACGAGTTGAAGGCTCTCGCAAAAATCGTTACTGGGTAACTAAATTTTCCTAAAATGGCAAGGTCAATAACATTAAAAATCATCAGACTGCTTATCATCAGGCAGAGAATCAATGCAATATATCGAGAATTTTCAAAAGCTTCACTGCATATAGGATTAAAAGCTATGAAGAACCCGATCACAAATATTACAAGATATGAAAAAGGACTCCAGCCTCCGAAAGCTCTCATACCCACACCGTCTGGCTGTAAATTGACAACCAATTCCATCAAAAAAAGAGGAATGGACAAAAGGAACACTGCCCCATTTTTTGCGAAAAACATGGATATTTCTGAAATCTGTTTGCGAAACCTTTCCATTTTAAAAAAAACAAAGAGCGGTAGTGTTAACAGAGTAAATACAAAAAGCATCTCAAGGTACCACAGATGAAGACCCATCCAAGCAAAATTGCCTCCAAAAGCGTATAATCCTTCAAAATAATGGGGATAGAATTCTATAAAACTGCCGTCAAATTGAGCATGGCTGATACGTTCAATCCAGACTTGTAGCGGGATGAGAAACGCGAAGATTCCAAAGATAAATGGAACAACAAGCCGCAGTAGGCGGTTCCAAATATATTGCGGCCATTTTCGGGTTGATAATGAATAGTATGAGCTTATACCGGAAAGCATAAAAAAAAGAGGCATGATCCATTGCGATACTACAACTACAAAAAGAGAAAGCCCTTCACTTAACTGGCTGTTTTTAACATGCCAATCCTCGTGATTGAAAAACCTTGCACAATGGAAAAAAAAGATAGTCAGCATCGCTAAGACATTGAGCCAATCCAGATAATCCAGTTTTGCTTGTTTTCCGTATCTATTCAAGTCATTTTTTTCCGTAATGTATAGACAAGACATATTACCAGCTCACTAACATCTTAAATAACCAGTATGTGCAACTCCATACATGGTTCTGGTGGAATGATGGGTTATTCAGTGGCATATCTACCAGTTTTAAAGACTTCGTGGAAAGTAACGATATGCCCTGCCCTGTGGGTAGCACCCATTGAAAGATAGTGCGAAGAAGATGAGAGATACAGCGAGAGCATTTTGGGTGCGTAGTGACTCAATGATGAATTGCTCCCTTTGGCTACTGATACGCAACGTCTTGAACACGGTAGCAGTTACGTTACCTATGGCATTTAGGTCAGAGTCGGTTTCACTCCGAATAGTAATTTTTGGTTGCATTTGTTTCTCATCTTTCTCATTCTTCTGGCTAACTTATATATAATCACTACCTTTTCTCTTCAGCTCTCAACCATCTGTAAACAAATCCGCTGGGTGAATGCTCTCCCTATCCATTTGAAGCAAGACCTCCTGCTAAACTGAAATACACTTTTCCGCTGGCTATCAAATATGGTAAACCTGTAAAAAGTCCGATTTTAAGAATTTTTCAGTCATAACCATCTGAAATTATTAATAACTATTTTGGCATTTTCGACTTTTTACGAGACTATCAAATATAATATACCAGTTCCTAAAATTTCACCTGCTACCTGAGCTAAAATATAAGGAATCAAATCCGATTCAGCCCGTCTGTCCAGAACAGTCTAAAGCAAAGCTAATCGGGTGTGGCATGGAAAGCTGAATAAACAAAACTGCATTATAATCGTGAACCGGTTGAACATACGGTTAGATATGTTTCATATTTAGATCAATTATCTGAATGGGTAGCATACCGTGAAATTTATTTGGAACGCCGTTTGCGGCCACAAGAATACGCTTATATAGTGCAAATGCTATTGTGTGTTGGATTCTATCAGCCCATGACCAAGATATAATTTCACCACTCCGAGAAAGTCCTTTCATGGATAAATAAGATTGAAATTGCTCATATTCGGGCGGGTTCCATGAAATCACGGGATGGAGGCAAATTGAGCCACTTTTTTTAGGAGTTGGATAACACAACAAGCTATCAAATCCCCACGCAGTTTTGAGGTGAGGCAAGTTATTTGCACAGGATATTCCTACCCATGTTTGTTGTGATTCTAATTCGTGTGCGTCAATCACTGCTTTGCCGTAAATCAAATTCCCCCAAGTGTATTCACCAAAAGTTATAGCACCTTTTACTGGAAATGATTGTTTGATACCTTCATTTAATATCGTCTTTGCCATTGCAATTAGTGACTTTAAACCTTCTTCAGAAGGGTCTGCCGCAGCAAAAATAGTATCGGATAACATGGATAATTTTATTACGGATGATTCGTGAGCAGCTTGTTCTATTAATGTAATCCATTCTTTAATTCGTAAGTCCAAATCTTTAGATTGAAGGTTTCGGACAATATTGCTGAAACCGAGTAAATCCAATAGAAGCACATATCCTTTCATATTGCCCTCTTAGGTTTCTGGAAATGCCCAACATTAAGTTAAGCAGCATGAAGACCGCTTTGCGGGATTACTGCTTAAACGTTGGGTTATATTAAGCCGTTGTCCGCATTGCTTTTAATACAACCATAAATCCACTAAATCCATAATAAAGCTCAAAATATCTATCTAATCATTGTTTGCCAAAACGACTCGATTTCTTCCATCGTGTTTAGCCTTATAGAGTGCATTATCAGCCTTCTTCAGCAAGTTATCAGGTCCTCTATCTTGACCATCTTTGTCGCTTTTATTGAATCTGCCATCATAATCAGTAACTGGGCACAGCGTAGCAACTCCAATACTAACTGTAACCACTCCCGCCTCGGTTCCCATTTTATGAGGAATATCCTGAGCCTGAACAGTTGCCCTGATTTTTTCTGCTACCTCAAATGCACGTTCTCCATCAATTCCGGGAAGGATTGCCACAAATTCCTCACCACCGTAACGGGCTGCAAGTTCACCAGAACGTCTGACGCAGGAATCAAAAGCGTGAGCTACGATCTTAAGACACTCATCACCTGCCTGATGCCCGTAATGATCATTGTATTTTTTGAAGAAATCAACGTCAAGCATAACCAGAGAAATTGGCTGACATGAACGGGAAGCTCTCAGCCATTCGTTCAACAAAACTTCATCAAAGTAACGGCGATTGGCGATACCTGTAAGTCCATCAGTAGTGCTAATTGATGCAAGTTTAAGGTTGGCAGTTTGAAGTTGACTGTTGGATTCTTTCAGAGCAACTGCTTGATCTACCAGACTCTCGTTAAGATCAAGCAGGGTTTGACGATGCAGCCGATTTGTAATTACAAAATTCATACTTCCAAATATAAGTAAAACTATGAGAAATCCTATCAGCGATAACAAACCAAACCACCACAGACGATCTTGCTCAATGCGTTTAGCAGCCTCATTTATATCTCGAAGAACATAAACATTGATTTTACGATCCGAACTACTTCGAGTTGCCATCACATAAGGATATGGCTGATTTTTAAATAACACTAAATCATTGGAAAGGTAATCCGGCTTCTTTGTCAGGTCTAATGTCTCAAACTCTCTCCGCTTATACCGTTTCTCCCGATCTTCTGCACTTACTCCCTTAATTTTTCCATGCGGCAACATACGCATCAGCAGTGTCGTATCTCGCGTTAGAATAATTATATCGTTCTCGTCTGTAACAAAAGCGTTCCGCTCCATGATCATAGGTAAAAGACTGTCAATATTTAATCTGGCACCAACAGCTCCAATGAATTTGCCGTTACTAAACACGGGAGACGAATAAAAAAGCCCCATAGCGTTTGTTACACGTCCAACAGCAAACTGAAGTCCGTTCTCTCCACTCTTTGCAGATAGAAAATATTTACGATCTGCATAGTTGGTACCGATAAAGGCTTTGTCTTCAAGTGGATGCCCTTCTGCCACACAATCTCCCGCAGCATTCATAACAAATAGGCTATTTATTCCAATTTCAGCAACTATTTTACCAAGACGACAAGATAACCTGCTAAGTTCCGGATCAGTAGCCCACAACGCACTTCGTTCCTCCATCATCAATTCAGAAGGTTTCACATCTGAGCCAAACCGCATAAGCAGTGATATCAACGAAGGCTCGGTTGCCATAACTATCGGGATGCTGCGGATGTGATCAAGTCTGTTCCCTATATTTGTATTTATTATATCAACGCTGCCATTTGCTTCAAGTCGCTCATTTTCAATGAGTTGCTTCATCCGCTCATCGGCTATAAATCCTGAGCCGTGCCATACGGCAATAGACCACAAAAAGACAATGGCTGTCATGTAGGCAATTTTTATGAAAAATGGACGAATAATTACTCTAATTTTTTGTTGCTCTAAATCAACCAACTTCTTAATTTTCATTAAATACTTTTATCATCTTAGATTATTACGGTGGACTGATTTAACATACCAGTTTTTTGGAGATTGCTCAATTTTTCTAAGCATATTTGTTATACAATTTTGCCGTCTAAAAAGTGAGCTATTATGAAACTTTCAGTCTAAATTTTTCAGTCCACTATAACGCCGCAATTTGCGGCGAGCGCAGCGAGTCCGACAACATTGCCTTGTTAAAGCTTTGCTTGCCGACAACATTGGATTACTCATCCGAAATGCCACACCATCGATTAACGACCCCCATCAAATCAGCATCTTGAGTCGCGTCATTCGACCACCCGCTTGCGAATTTAATATCGTTAGAATTGGGCAATTTATCAGGTGATAACTCTCGAATTCTAATCCTGCTTGGGAGTGCTGCGGCCTCCCCGACAAAAATAGCCTCTCTTCTCGTAAGGGCAGATAACATTTTAGTTAAACCGCTCAAGCTGTCAGGCAAAAACCTAGAGACATGCTCTTGATCACTAGAATTCGACAATCTAAGAACTATCCAAGAGTTACACTGGGAGAGAACAGTGCTTTCGACATCAGAAGGTCTTTGTGAAACGAGCCCCAGCCCTAATCCATATTTACGCCCTTCTTTTGCAATGCGTCGAATAGCATCTTGAGCTTCTTTGTATTGTGCTTCTCCATGGTTTGGTACGTAGCGGTGCGCTTCTTCGCAAATAAATAATACGGGATCTTTCTCTCTTTCATCCCTTGTCTGCCAAAGTTTGTATTGGAAAAGAAGACGGGATATTAATGCGGTTAGTGGTCCCGCCACCTCATTTGGCAAGCCTGATATATCTATGATACGAATATCTTTTCCATTTGCCTCACCGACAAACTGCGCCAATATGTCTTGTAGCTTGGGAGAGTCAGCTTCACTATACTCCGTTAGCAAAAAACTAAGCTGGGGATTTGAGCGAAGGACTTTGAGCTTTTTAAGTATGTTATCGATTTTATCGCGGCCTGATGAAGCAGCTAATTTTTCCTGCTTACCATCTTTGCGCCCTTGCACCTTGTCTATGTGCTTAACAAACTGCATCAATTTGAACGGAACGGGCTTGTCTCTATCAAAATTCAAGACCTGATCTTCATTTACACCATCAGAAAATGCGGCTTCTACTCCACCGGTTGGCTCAGCACCTACGTCCTGCACGTAGCCCGCCTCTAGCAATCTAGAATAGGTAATTGCCTCATAAACAATGTTATTTTGAGAGGTGGCTTCGTGTTCGGTCTTGCCAATGATTAACGACCTCAACTCATCACTAGACATAAGCCAATAAGGTAACTTCAATAGCTCTGCCTCATCCTCCACTGCAGACGCATCATTATATGCTCGGAATACTTTTGCTCTATCGCCAAAAGCACTGGCATACTCACCGTGGGGATCAATCATGACAATTCTTGGCTTTAAGGTGGCGCCTCCAGGTCGATGATCTAGAACAGAGTGCAAAATTGATGCGACTGTTCCCGATTTCCCTGAACCAGTAGACCCTAATATCGCAAAGTGATGTCCAAACAGTTTATCAATATTCGCTCGGCATACCGCATTGTTGCCACCGATGTAATTCCCAATTGGAACCATAGGTGTAATGGCTTCATCTTGAGCATTTGATTCTGCCGCTTTATAAACTGCCTCTAGTTCATCGTTTAGGCAAATATAGGCACTTTGCAATGGCAAGGGGTAAGTTTCAACACCACGAGAAAATTCAAGTCGAGAATTCTTGTTAGACCAAGCACCCTGACCAAAGAGGTCTGCCTCTAAGATACGAGCATCATCCTCTGCACTAATGAGTTGGTTGCTATCTTCAGCAATCAACTCAGATCTCATTTTGAGAGATCGAACGAACGCAAATAGCAGCTTTCTACCAAAATGTACCTTAATGATACTGCCCATTTGCCCTACGGGATAAACTTGTCCGTCAACGGCACGAATGAGTTCATTAACACTATCGTCAATCTCTACGCGCAAATTATTGCCCGACACCTCAATAATTTTTCCTACCTTTAGCTCTTTCCGTGCTTGAAAAATATTGCTCATGGAACATCTCCTGTTCTGATAAACTGCGTTAGTCCATCAAAACGCCACCATGTATACTTGCTGGTATCGGATTCAGCTAAAGGAGTTGTTGAATTATGGTAGATGCCCAGTTCGCCAGCGACATACACTCTAGAACTAATTTTCGGACATCTCAGCCAGGCGTCTAAAGTCTTATTAATAACAACTCCATCTTTTGGCGCCTCTTGAATAAATGCAATAACCGTCGTTTGGTTGGACTCACTTCGCAATGCACTTTCAATTTCAGCATTAATATGGTCGTCGCCAAAACTATAACCACAAGTGATTAATGTATTTTGCTGGCCAATCATTAAGGTTTTTCTCAAACCCAGAAATAGGTTGGCGAATGGGTCTTTCTGTGTTTCAACATACTTTGTTGCTTGGGGGTAAATCATAATATTTGCAGGATTGGACAAGTATTTAGTTCCATATCGTGCACGCACTAGACCTAAGTCGTCATCTCTGTGCCAATCTATCGAACCATGTAATTTATATAGATGGTATGTATTTGAATCCATCGCTGCATTCGAGAATTCATTTTCTGCATTCCAAAAACCTACAGCCCCACCTGAAAAGCCATCACAGACTATTTTCTTGTGTAGAGCTAACGCGTCCTCAAGCAAAGTGTCGTAATTAGTAGTAAAAAATGTAGTTTTTGAGCGTTGTTCTAGATTTGATTTGCTAATCAATAATGCCTCTATAAATTTATAATGAGGCTCTATTTCAACTATTGGGTTTTCCGCGCAACCAATCTCCTCTTCTATCGTGCGATCAGCATTAGCAGCGACGTATCCGTATCTAACAATCCCCCCGATAGCCTTTATAATCTCTATATATAGCTGCCTTAGCTCTTCACTGGTATAACTATTAGCGCCAATATATGCAGACTGGGTTCTTGATCGATCAGCAATAGCTAAAAGGTCACCCAAATGACTTAAGTAGTGTTCAACGTGGCAGTCATCAGCTAGATCTGCTTTTAGAGCTGCCAAAATTTCTTTTTCTTTGTCCCCAGAATCTTCTTCGATAATTCGTTCAACGCGACTCGTCAATGGATACATTAAAGGTATTTTTGAACCGAAACTTATCCCAGCACCAAAAAGCCAGCTTTGTCTGCTTTGGGAGCTTAAAAGTTGCTTTAAGTTTTCCAACCTAGTATCAAATTCTTCCATAAGTTTCTCTTCAATTATTGCGGTATAGAACGCACAATCAGGCACATCATGAGTATGCTTTAACCATTTATTATCAGGTCATTCTTACCTGATAATACCTTAAATTCCCTATTATCAAGGAAACATCTCCTTGATAACACCCTAAATCACAACTTATAAGGTTAATGTGTCAAAAATATTATTAATTCTGATAGGTAACTTTTTACTACATATAAAATATAAATATGTCAAGCACCCAAAATAAAAAATAATAGATGAAATTCATGATGTAATGCTTATTAACTATTACTCAATTCATACGGAACGTTCATACTGCAACTGTATTAAAAGATACGTTTTGTTTAATAAAATGAAGTCGCGGGACGATCTTAATGGAGGAGAAGCTAAAATAGAGCAATTTCTCACTTATCTTGCATTAGGTCATAAAGACGTTGCAACAACAATGATTTACACTCATGTTCTTGAATAGAGTGGTTATGGTGTAAAAAGCCCTTTTGATACTCTTGAATTAATCAAGAAGTCTTCCAGTAGATATGGAGTTCCAACAAGCCATTTAGATGATCTATAAAATAGTTGGCGTACTTCATTGATTTAACGAATCTCTCTATCAAAACCCATCTCCTGCACATCTATTTCCATCAAAAAGATGGCTAAACGATTGATGTAAAAATTACAATGACAAATAATGAATTAACTCATATAATATTAAAAGAAAAACTATACTTTTATATATACTTTAAACGGGAATAAATTTAGCTTTTATATATGAAATAATGAACTTATGACCGAGAGCGTATAAATATAAAATTCTCAATAAAATTGAATACAGGAGAAAACAATTAGCCATGCCACTTGTTGATTTATTAAAAAAACGCACTTCTGTCCGAGCGTTTCTTGACAAACCAGTTCCAGCAGAAACCATGAGACAAATATTTACAAATGCCCAACTCTCGCCGTCAAATTGTAATGTGCAGCCTTGGCAGATATATGTTGTATCTGGAACAGAAAAAGATGTTTTAAAAGATAAGTTAATTAGAGCTGTTATGAAAGGTAAAGAACCAAATCCTGATTTTGACTGGAAAATAAGCTATAAGGGAATTCACCGAGATCGTCAATTTGGTTCTGCAAATGCACTTTACAGTTCAATGGGTATTGAAAGAAGTGATAAAAATGCAAGAATGGTTGCTATGCTCAGGAATTGGTCTTTTTTTGATGCTCCTCATGCTCTTTTTTTTACAATGGAAAAATATCTGAACATAATGGGAGCGGTAGATATTGGTATCTATGCCCAGACACTAACCTTATTGATGACTGAGCATGGTATTTCAAGCTGCCTTCAAGGTGCTTTAGGACAATTTCCTGACCCTGTGAGGGAATTTTTCAATATTCCAGAAGAACGCGGCATCTTATTTGGTATGTCTTTTGGCTATGCTGACGAAACAGCAGCCGTAAATAGAACACAGACAGAACGTGAACCTGTGGAAAATTCAGTTATCTTTAGATGATAGCTTATTAATTGATTTTCTGTAGAACTCATTTTTTTATCCAAATAAAATCAATGTGTAAATCCAAGTTTTGCAGAAACTCTATTAAAGCAGCGGATTGGCTCAAAGGGGTAATCTATAAATGGATACATATATCATAGTGGTTGGCTTAGGTCTTTTATTTTGGGGGCTTACCATGTTGGCAATAGTGAATGTTATTTCAAAGGATTTTGGCTCTATACAATACAAAGCATTTTGGGGTTTTATTGCACTTATCCCATTTGTGGGCTGGAGCATATATTTTATTTTTGGAGCAAGAAGAGGTATAAGAAAAGAATCAAAGTAAAAAAATGGGCTATTAGGAAAGATAAAAGAGAAATTCCTGAATTAATTTCAGTTTACTATCCAGAGTATATTATACAACAACTTATAAAATAAATAGTATTGAGGAGAGTACAAAATGACCGATGTTTATAAAAAACTTGCAATACATCTTGACCACACGCCTTGTGGGTTCCCAGCAACAGAATCAGGCGTTGAACTTAGAATATTAAAACAGCTCTTTACAGAACAAGAAGCAGAGCTTGCATCTAATCTTATGATGATACCAGAAACACCACAAGCTATTGCTAATAGGATAAACAAAGATGTTGAGGCTATAGAACCTTTATTAAAAGATATGGCACAAAAAGGTCTTATTATGCACATAAGCAAAAACGGCTCTGATTCTTACATGACAATCCAGTTTGTAGTTGGAATATGGGAGTATCAGGTCAATCGTTTGACCGAGGAGCTTATTCGGGATGCCAACGAATATATACCATATCTGATGCAAGAGGAGTCAAAACACACGACTCGCCAACTCAGAGTTATTCCAGTATCTAAGGCAATAAATGCTGATATGAAAGTTATGGATTATGAAGAGGCAGAAAAGATAATACTTGCCCAGTCAAAAATTGTTATTGCCCCATGTATATGCAGAACAGAGCATAGAATAATCGGTAAAGGCTGCAACCACATGCAAGATGGCTGTTTTGTTTTTGGTGGTGGAGCATACTATTACGAAGGGCGTGGTATTGGTAGATCAGTTGACCATAAAGAGGCTCTTGAAGTTTTGCAAAAAGGAGTTGAACAAGGGCTTGTGCTTCAGCCCGGCAACTCTCTTAAAACTATGAATATCTGCATGTGTTGTAAATGTTGTTGCCATATCTTAGGATATATCAAACAATCTGATAAACCTTCAACAGTTGTAAATTCAAACTATTTTGCTGTTGTTGATCAAGATAACTGCACTGCTTGCGGAGCATGTGAAGATAAATGTCCAATGGATGCAATAACTTTAGAACAAGTTGCAAAGATTAATAACGAACGCTGTATTGGATGTGGTCTTTGTGCAGTAGCCTGCGAATTTGATAGTATAAAACTTCAAGGTAAAGATAGTGCGGACAGATGGGTTCCTCCACCAACGGTTGTCGACACATATATGACTATTGTCAAAGAAAGAGGGTTAATATAAAAAATAAAATCTAAAAAGGAATTTAATCAATAATGGTTTACGAAAATTGGATTTACATAAAAGAGGAATATATCGGAGTTCTTAAAGTTAATCGTCCAAAAATGTTAAACGCACTTTCAATAAGCACTGTTAAAGAGCTTTCAGCAATTGTGGACGAAATTGCACAAGACAGTGATCTCAGAGTACTTGTAGTTACTGGAGAGGGTGGAAATTTTGCTGCTGGTGCGGACATTTCTGAGATGAAGGGGCTTTCTGGGGCATTTGCAAAGAATTTTGCAGTAAATGGTCAAACTGCATACAGAAAACTTGAGCTTCTTAAAGTTCCAGTAATTGCGGCAGTTTGTGGATTTGCACTTGGTGGTGGATGTGAACTTGCAATGGCTTGTGATATAAGAATTGCAGCAGATAATGCAGCTCTTGGTCAACCTGAAGTTGGACTTGGATTTCCTCCAGGGTTTGGCGGCACCCAAAGGCTTACAAGACTTGTAGGTCCAGCTAAAGCAAAAGAGCTTATCTTTACAGGTAACGTGATAACAGCCGCAGATGCAGAGCGTATAGGGCTTGTTAATCAGGTTGTTCCACAAGATCAGTTGATGGAAGTTGTTATGAAGATGGCAAGAAAAATATCTCGCAATGCACCAATAGCTGTTCAGCAATGTAAAAAAGCCATTACAAGAGGAATGGATATAGATATGGAGTCTGCCCAAGAGATTGAAAGTGATGCTGCTGCATTCTGCGGAATGTCAGAAGATATTTTAGAAGGTGTTACAGCGTTTGTTGAGAAGAGAAAGCCTGTCTTTAAAAACAGGTAATAAGTAGTACATAGATAATAAGATAAGTGCTGTAGGGGTGCAGCTACACTCTTTAAAACTTGCTGCTCCCTACAAAATATTTCACAGTTAACAATTACAAATAGATAACCAGAATAATTTCCGCCTGATCAATTTGCGGTAGCACCCCACTTAACCGTGGTTGAACTTGAATTTGTTATAAAAATGAAGATTTTAAGAACTTTCTGCAACCTTTCATGCATGAGTTCTTATGAATCCGAAAACTGTTTTTTGTCCCCATGAGGATTGTGTTGCCCGTGGTCATATAGGCAAAGGCAATATCACAATTCACTCTAAAAAAGAGAAACGCTATCGCTGCAAGGAGTGTGGCAGGACATTCAGTGAGCGAAAAGGTAGTGCGTTATATCGTTTGCACAGACCGGCGGAGATGATGGTGACCGTACTGAAACTTTTATCACATGGATGCCCCATTCCAGCCATTGTTGCCGCTTATGAGCTTGACGAACGGACTATAGCAGACTGGCAGCAGAAAAGTGGACAGCATGCCAAAGCAGTCCATGAAACTCTGGTAGAACAACCTCGTGAGCATAAACAAGTTCAGTCTGACGAACTCAGACTCAAGATATTTTCGGCGGTCCTGTGGATAGCAATGTCAATAACCCCGGTTTCCAGATTGTGGCTGGGGGCTGAAGTAAGTCATACCCGGGGACGTAATTTGATAACCTCAATGATAAAGCGCACTTCACGTTGTTGCAAAGGAACAGTGCTGTTAGTAACAGATGGACTGGTTACTTATATAAAGGCGGTCAAAAAGGCCTTCAGCATTTCTGAAGGAGGCAAAGGAAAAACAGGACGTCCCCGCCTGATTTTCCCGCAGACCATCTTTTTAGCTCAAGTTGTCAAATCATACAGTTCCAAAGGGAAACGATATGTATGTCACGGAGTTCACAAGTGTCTGTGCTGCTTCGGGTCTTTTGTTCAAATAGGCATGGCACTAAAGAACAGCACAGGAGGATTACTCAACACTGCCTGCATTGAACGATTCAATGCCACGTTGAGACAATCCATAGCTGGCTTTGCCCGCAAGAGCCGATATCTTTTTCATAAACAGGAGATGGTTGAGTCAGCGGTATATTGGGTCGGAACATGCTATAACTTTTGTACAGTTCATCGTTCACTGTCTTCTCAACTGCCCACAACGCCTGCTATGGCAGCTGGCATAACCGATCATCTATGGAGTGTCAAAGAGCTTCTGGAATACAAAGTGCGTCCTCAACCATGGGTTTTCAAGGGAAGAGGACGAAGAAGTAAAAAAACACTTGAACGCATCAAAAAATGGGCAACTTTTTAAACCACGGTTGAGTGAGGTGCTACCCACGTTGTTCCTGATATGCTGGAATATTATTCAACAGGAACAGGAATTGACATTTCAAGCCATATAGATCAAAAAAATAGAGAAGAGTTTAATAAAAAGAGTATTGAGACTGCTAAGAAGACGATTCAGGAGAGAATGAGAATTACCTCCCAACAGGTACTTAAAGAGATTCCCCATTGTCCCCTTTCAGAAGGTCGCATTATTGTAACTGCTGGTAATCCAATTGATGAGATAGTTAAAACAGCCGAAAGTGGTAAGTTTGACCTGATCATAATGGGAACTCATGGGCATAGTAACCTTGAAGAGATTATGCTCGGCAGCACGGCAAGCGGTGTTATTATGAAATCTTTAGTGCCTGTTTTGGTGGCAAAAAGAGTTTAATCTAACATTTATTTTCAAAACCAATGAAGATTTTGTAAATTCAATATATTATTTACAGTAAAAAATTGCTGGTTATGAAAACAACATTAAAAAACAGAGAATTGAGATAAGAATAAAATGGAGATTACAATCAAAACTGATAGCGGAGACACAACAAGCGAAGTTGGTAGAAAACTTGGCTCTCTGATTTCAAGCAACATAAACTCAAACAACACGGCTTTAGACAAAATAGCAATTGCTCTTTACGGTGGGTTGGGGGCTGGAAAAACTACATTTGTTCAAGGATTTGCAAGGGGTTTAGGTGTGCCTGAAAACTATTACATTACAAGTCCAACCTACAACATCATAAATGAGTATCCTGCAATAATACCTTCTAATATAACTACCGATAGTATAATTAATAAAAATATAGGTAATCAAATAGATACCTTAAAAAAACAGGTTCAATATTTAGATACTCTAACTTTATATCATCTTGATCTATATAGAATTGGTTCGCCAGATGAACTTGAATACATTGGTTTTGATGATGTTGTAGCCTCTGATAAGAGTGTTATAATAGTGGAATGGGCAGATATTATTGATTCATACCATAAAAATATTATAAAATTTGACATTGAGATACGCATAGAGATAGACAAAGATTTTAACAGAGTTATATCTTTCATTCCTTATGGACTTGATTCATTAAATCTGTTAAACCAATTCGCTGTTTAATTTAGAGTAAAAAATTCTTATTCTCATTAGCAACATATTAGTTGAGAATCAGAGTTTTGCGGGTTTTATTTTAAAAAAAGGAGTAACATAAATGGCATTGAAAGTGCAAAAATTCGGAGGTACTTCGGTTGCCGATATTGAACGGATTAAAAAAGTTGCGGATCGGGTTATAAAAAGCCATGATCAAGGGGATAAAGTTGTTGTTGTGCTCTCTGCTATGGCAGGTGTTACAGACAGATTAATTGCGTTGGCAGAGTCAGCAGCCAGAGTTCCAGACACAAGAGAGCTTGATGTTCTTCTTGCAACTGGTGAACAGACTACAGCAGCACTCCTTGCAATGATTCTAAAGGATAGAGGCTATCTTTCTACCTCACTTCTTGGTTTTCAAGCTGGGATAATAACTGATCAAAGTGCTGGTAAGGCAAGGATACTTGATATTGAGGCAGATAGAATTTTAAACTTACTTGATCAGGGGCATATTGTAGTTGTAGCAGGGTTTCAAGGTAGAGACATTAATGGAAATATCACGACACTTGGAAGAGGTGGCTCAGATACATCGGCAGTTGCTATTGCATCGGCAGTTAAGGCAGATGTCTGTGAAATATTTACAGATGTTGATGGTGTCTATACAACTGATCCAAGAATATGCTCAAAGGCTCGAAAGATTAACAAAATTTCATACGAAGAGATGCTTGAGATGGCAATACTTGGTGCAAAAGTGTTGCAGATTCGATCTGTTGAATTTGCTAAAAAATATAATGTACCCGTGCATGTCAGGTCATCATTTAATGAGGAGGAAGGTACAATGGTTGTAAATGAAAGTGCTGATATGGAAAGCGTTGTAGTTTCTGGGGTTACCTGTGACAAAAATGAGACAAGAATCACATTGAAAAGAGTACCTGATCAACCGGGTGTCTCAGCAAAAATCTTTGGCGCCCTTGCTGATGCCAATATTATGGTTGATATGATTATACAAAATACTCGCTCAGGTGGTGAGACTGATGTAACGTTTACCGTAACAAAAACAGATTTTAGAAAAGCATGTGAAATATCTCAAGAGGTTGCAAAAGCAATTGGAGCAGCAGCAGTTTTAACTGCTGAAGATATTGCCAAAGTGTCAGTTATTGGACTTGGCATGAAGAGTAACTCAGGAGTTGCAGCTACTATGTTTAAGGCGTTGGCATCTGAAAATATAAATATAATACTTATTAGCACCTCTGAAATAAGAATATCATGCGTTGTTGAAGAAAAATATGCAGAGCTTGCTGTAAGAGTTTTGCATAAAGCATTTGGACTTGATTCAGAACTTAAGTAGCGGGTAATGTCTCATATCCGAATTTACCCCCTAAATTTATTGATTTATTGAAATTCTTGAACTAAAGAATAGACAAAAACAAAACAATATATGGAGAGTGAAAATTGTCTGACATTAAAAAAGTTGTGCTTGCCTATTCAGGCGGATTAGATACTTCTGTAATATTAAAATGGCTAATTGAGACCTATAAATGTGAAGTTGTAACCTTAACTGCTGATCTTGGGCAAGAAGAGGAGCTTGATGGACTTGAGGCAAAAGCACTTAAAACAGGGGCAGTTAAGGCTTATGTTGAAGATTTAAGAGAAGAGTTTGTAAGAGATTTTGTCTTTCCTGCATTTAGAGCAAATGCAATATATGAAGGGCAATATCTTCTTGGAACATCAATTGCAAGACCTCTTATTGCTAAACGCCAAATTGAGATTGCACAAATAGAGGGAGCAGATGCTGTAAGTCATGGAGCAACTGGTAAGGGAAACGATCAGGTAAGATTTGAGCTAACTTACTTTGCTTTAAAGCCAAACATCAGAATTGTTGCACCGTGGAGAGAGTGGGACTTAACATCAAGAACAAAACTTATGGAGTTTGCTGCAAATCACGGCATTCCAGTTCCACAGACAAAGGCAAAGCCTTACAGCACTGATCGTAATATGCTCCACATAAGCTATGAGGGCGGCGTGCTTGAAGATCCATGGTCTCCAGCAACTGACGATATGTACACCATGTCAATTAAACCAGAAGATGCCCCAGATAAACCAGAGATTGTTGATATAACATTTAGACAAGGTAATCCTGTTGCAGTAAATGGAGAGGAGATGTCACCTGCGACATTGTTAAAGCACCTAAATACAATTGGTGGCAGAAACGGTATTGGCAGAATTGACCTTGTAGAAAACAGATTTGTTGGCATGAAATCAAGAGGAGTCTATGAAACTCCGGGTGGCACTATTTTAAGACTTGCCCACATGAGCATGGAGTCAATAACCCTTGACAGAGAGGTTGCCCATTTGCGGGATTCGCTGATTCCAAAATATGCTGAACTTATTTACAATGGCTTTTGGTTCTCACCTGAAATGGAGCTTCTCCAAAAAATGGTTGATGAGACTCAAGTTAATGTATCAGGTCGTGTGCGTCTTAAACTCTATAAAGGTGGTTGTTATGTGCTTGGCAGAGAGTCTGATAATAGCCTTTATGATGAATCCTTTGCAACGTTTGAAGATGATAATGTTTACAGACAAAAAGATGCTGAAGGTTTTATAAGGCTTAATGCTCTTAGGTTAAGAATCAGAAACATTGCAAAAAATAGAAAAATATAAATTTGGAAATCTCATAATGGCACAAAAACCTTGGGACGGCAGATTTTCCCAAACTACAGATAAAATGGTTGAAAAATTTACATCTTCAATTGATGTTGATAAAGCCCTTTATGCCTGCGATATTGAGGGCAGTATTGCCCATTTAAAGATGATGGCTCAACAATCAATCATCACACAAGATGAGGCTGCTGCTTTATTAAATGGTCTTGAAAAAGTTCGGGACAAAATTGAGAATGGAGAGTTTCAATATTCAGATACACTTGAAGATATACACATGCACATTGAAAGTGCATTGGGCGAAGTAGTTGGAACTGTTGGAAAAAAACTTCACACAGGAAGAAGCAGAAACGATCAAGTGGCTTTAGATGTAAGAATCTATCTAAAAAAAGAGACAAAAGCTATTATGGACTCTCTTCTTGATTTGCAAAAGGTTATTGTTACGACTGCCAAGCAAAATATTGATGTTGTGATGCCGGGATATACTCACCTTCAACGGGCACAGCCTGTTCTTTTTTCTCATCACCTTATGGCATATTATGAGATGTTTAAGCGTGATTACGAACGTTTTGAAGATTGCTTAAAACGCATTGATGTTATGCCGCTTGGTTCTGCTGCCCTTGCTGGCACAACCTATCCTATCAATCGCGATCTAACAAGAGAGATACTTAAATTTGCAAAAGTATCTGATAATAGCATGGATTCTGTCTCTGACAGAGATTTTGTTATGGAGTTTATCTCTCATGCCACAATCTGCATGATCCATTTTTCTCGTTTTTCAGAAGAGTTAATTCTCTGGTCGTCTTCAGAGTTTGCATTTATAACCATATCTGATGGCTTTACCACTGGCTCAAGCATTATGCCTCAAAAGAAAAATCCTGATGTTGCAGAGCTTGTTAGGGGCAAAACTGGTAGAGTTGTGGGAAATCTTATGGCAATTTTAACAATTATGAAATCATTACCCCTTGCCTACAACAGAGATATGCAAGAGGATAAAGAGCCTCTTTTTGATACTGTAAATACTCTCAAAGCGTGCATTGACATCTATACAGCTATGATTCCAAATATTTCAATTCACAAAGAGACAATGCTCAATGCCGCCCAAAAAGGGTATCTCAATGCAACTGATCTTGCTGATTATCTTGTTGTAAAAGGTGTGCCGTTTCGCGAAGCTCATTCAGTATCTGGTAAACTTGTTGGGTTTGCTATCACTAAATCTAAAGAGCTGCATGAACTAAAACTTGAAGAACTAAAAATATTTTCTGATCTTATTGATGAGGATATTTTTGACTTTCTATCTATTGAAAAGATGCTCTCACGCCGCATTACACACGGAAGCACAAGTTATGAGAATGTGAGAAAAGCTCTTGAAAAAGCCTCCCATCTTTTAAATATTTGACAACAAAGATTTGACAACTTTTTAAAAGTTGTCAAATCTATAAAGGTATAAAATAAAATGAAATATACTTTTTTGATCATATTGATTTTATCTCTATTTATGTTGTCATTAATTGGGTTAGGTTGCGGCAAAAAAGGAAATCCTATACCAACAGCATCAGCCTATACAGTCTCTTCTTTGTCAAACCGTTCTAATTTAGAGATAGCTTCTAATCTAAACAGTTGCATCCAAAAATGAAATTCCAAAAAAAACAATGAATTTAATCAAAGTGCAAAAGAGCAATGAGTTTAACTAAAATGCAAAAAAACACTGTATTTATATCTATTGGCTCAAACATGGGTGATAAATACGCCAACTGCATCATGGGAATAGAGCATATCAAAAAACTTAATGAGACAGAGATTGTTGATATTGCCAATTTTTATAAGACCGAGCCTGTTGACTACAAAGATCAAGATTGGTTTATAAACAGTGTGTTAAAAATTAAGACAACTCTTGAGCCTGAAATATTAATGGCAAACCTTAAAAATATTGAACAACGACTTGGTCAATATGAAAAGAAAGTTAGATTTGGTCCAAGAATTATTGATCTTGATATTATTTTTTATGGGGATATGGTCATAAATAGAGATAATCTTACAATCCCACATCCAAGAATGGATAAAAGATGCTTTGTATTGAAACCTCTTTGTGATATAGCACCTGAAATAATCCACCCTATTTTGGGTTATAGTGCAAAAGAGCTTTTAAAAGAGGTTGAAGACGATCAAGAACAAAAAATAAGCAGGTTTGACTGCAATTAGTGGAGGAAATTTTGAAATTTTTTATAGATACAGCAAACATTGATGAGATTAAAGATGCTAACAGTATGGGTATGGTTGATGGTGTAACAACCAATCCATCGCTTATTGCTAAAGAAAAAGGCGAGTTCAAAGAGATAATTAAAGAGATATGCTCAATTGTTGATGGACCAGTAAGTGCTGAAGTGATAAGCCTTGATTACAACGGCATGATTACAGAAGCCCGTGATCTTGCAAAAATTGCTGATAATATTGTTGTAAAGATTCCTATGACAATTGAAGGGTTAAAAGCTGTTAGAACTTTATCTAATGAGGGTATAAAGACTAACGTAACCTTAATCTTTTCAGCACTTCAAGCTCTTATGGCTGCAAAAGCAGGAGCCACTTACGCAAGCCCTTTTGTTGGCAGGCTTGATGATCTCTCTGAAGATGGTATGCGTCTTATTGGTGAAATTGTTGATATATACTCAAACTATGGATATACAACTGAGATTATTGTGGCAAGCGTTAGAAATCCACTGCATGTTCTAAATTCCGCTCTTCTTGGTGCAGACATTGCTACAATTCCCTACAAAGTTCTGAACTCTCTTGCTTCTCATCACATGACAGACAAAGGGATTGCGGCATTTATGGCTGATTGGAACAAAAAACATAACTAATTGATTAAAGATTGTTATACTTCAAACGGTCATAAATTTAGTTTTTATATATATAAAACTCAACTTATGACCGAGAGCGGTATTTTATCTATTAGTTAGATTTTTTTAGGTTTATTTGCTTGAGAGACAAGCCAGAGTAGGCAATATAGAGTTGAAAGAGTCTTATACAATTACAATATAGATGCTATATTGAGGATATTATGACAATTTTGCAAAATAAACTTAACGTAACTGTTATGATGCTTCAAAAAAGTGCTGGAACAATCAAAAAAGTTTTGCTCAATCCAAACTTTATGACCCTGTCAAGAATTGCGTCAGTGCCTTTGCTTGTAGTTCTTATGATCTATCCTGGAAAACTTACGCTTTTATTGTCAGCAGTAGTCTTTTCGATAGCATCCATTACAGACTACTTTGATGGTTATTTTGCAAGAAAATATGGGCTTGTCTCTAATCTTGGTAAAATACTTGATCCACTTGCAGATAAGCTGCTTGTCTCATCTGCATTTATAATGCTGGTTTCTCTTAATTTTGTTCCAGCGTGGATTGCTTGTGCAATTATTGGGCGGGAGCTTGCAGTTACAGGGTTAAGATGTGTTATTATTGAGTATGGACAAGATGTTTCAGCATCATGGCTTGGTAAATACAAAACAGGTTTTCAAATTGCCTCTATTATTCCTCTTCTAATTCACTATCCATATTTTGGTATTCATTTTGACTCAATTGGATATGTTCTTGTGTATGGTGCCCTTCTTTTTACACTTTGGTCAGGTGTAGATTATTTTATAAAATTTAAAAAACTTATCTCTTCGTAGCTCACTTTTCAACGATCTGACTCTTTTCTTCAATGATTTCACTCTTTTCAATAAATGATGCTAACTCTTGCATATTTCTTGATATAGCACTCATTGATTTTTCAACGCTTTGGCAAAAAGGATCGCTATTTCCAAGAGTCTGCCTTGATTTTTCAAGAAGAGCTTTACCAGCTTCCCAATGCAGGCAAAGCTCTTTAAAAAGCTCTTTTCTCTGTTCATGCCTCTTTTTTTCTGCAAGAATAATTGCATCAAGTTTCTTAATTGAATACTCTACAAGGGCATCGCGTGGAGTATCATGAGCTTTTGCTATCAACTCTAAAATATCTAAAGTTTTTCTGCTTAATACAAAAGTTTTTTGGACTCTATTGATCTGGTTAAACTGCCTGACTCTTATATGTTCTGCTATATCATTCAACGACTTAACATCATCTATAAGGTGATCAAAAAGTGATTTTTGTTTAATACCAAGGTGAATAGCAACAAGGCTTAATGAATCAATGGCTTTTGAAGAGAGCTTAAATGTTGCTCTTACTGATTGCTTACCTCTTAAATCAACCTCAATTGATGTTCCTTTAAATATTGTGTTTGTATCTGAGTTGTCATTATTCTCTTCTGTATCTGTCATTATGAACCCTCTCTATTTTCCCTGTCACATTGAGCTAATCAGGTGTCAATTTAAGCAGTATGATTATAAATCTATATTAATATTAGCTCACCCGTTCCCCACGTTTAAATACCTCAGTTACTGGTGAGACTCCAGCATGATACGCTAAAATTGCAGGAGAATTGCCATCCATCAAAAGAAAATCAGCTTGTTTACCAATATCTAAACTACCAACCCTATCTGCCATTCCAATTGCGTATGCACTATTTAAAGTTGCGGCAACTAATGCCTCTGCTGGTGTCATTCCCATATTTAGAACTGCAAGACCAATTACAAAAGGCATTGATTCACAATAACTTGACCCTGGATTACAGTCAGTTGCAAGGGCAACAGGAAGATTTTTCTCAATCATAACCCTTGCTCTTGCATAAGGTTTACGCAAACTATATGCAGTTGCTGGCAAAAGTGTTGCTACAACTCCAGATTTTGCCATTTTTTCTATATTTACATCACTTGCAGCGAGAAGATGGTCAGCAGATGAAGCACAAAGCTCTGCTGCAAGACCAGCACCACCAAGATCATGGACTTCATCAGCATGTATTTTTATCTTCAGCCCATGATTGATAGCAGCTTCAAGCACCTTTCTACCTTGTTCTATTGAAAAGACTCCATTTTCGCAGAAAATATCGCAATAAGATGCAATTCCTTGAGCCTTTACCGCGGGTAACATCTCTTCAATTACAAGAGAAATATATGCGTCTGGATTTTCTCTATAAGCAGTTGGAATAGCATGTGCACCAAGAAAAGTTGCAACAATATCAAGAGGTGTGGTTTTATGAACAAGATCAATTGTCCGAAGCATTTTAAGCTCATTTTGTGTATCAAGTCCATATCCGCTTTTAATTTCAAGCGTTGTAGTGCCAAACTTCATAGCAGAAAGAGCATGTTTTAAAGTGTTGATATACAGATCATCTTCTGACGCTTTTAACACTTCTCTTACTGATGAGAGAATGCCACCTCCTTGTTTTAATATTTCAAGATATGGAGAGCCATTAAGCCTCATCTCAAATTCTGACTCTCTAAGCTTTGCAAAACAGATATGAGTATGTGGGTCAACAAATCCCGGAATCAAACATTTCCCTTGGCAATCAATAGTTTTATCTATTTTATTTAGATTATCCCTATTGTTGATTTCAGAAACATCTTCAGTATTGGTTGTCTCTTCATTATCTTCATCTTCATTATAGTCAGCATCATTTTCAAGATTATCAATATTACAAATATCATTAATCCCTTTTATGTCGTCAATATTTCCAATATCAACGATGATTCCGTTTTTCACAAGAATTGCCCCATTCTCAAAATGGTTTAGAACTCCTTGAGAAGCTCCTGCACACGGTTTGCCTTTATCAATTGGAGTATAAATATTTGCATTTTTAAATAAGATTGTGGTCATTATCCCATCTCCTAAAAAATATCTTCAATAGCCTTATCAATCAACTTATCATCTGGCAGAAACGGAACAGTAACCTGATCTCCGTTGCTATTTTCCATGTTATAGTTGATCGCTACCTCCATAGCATTTTTGTTTCTTGCCCAATTTCTTCTTGCAACTCCACCCATTACGTCCCATGACATAGCAGACCTGATAATATTGTCAACTCTATCGCTTCCATCAAGAACTAAACCAAATCCGCCGTTAATCGCCTTTCCAATTCCAGTACCGCCTCCATTATGAAGAGCAACAAGCGACATTCCCCGTGCAGCATTTCCAGCAAAACAGTGGGTTGCCATGTCAGCACAGACATTACTGCCATCTTTTATATTTGCTGTCTCTCTAAATGGTGAGTCTGTGCCGCCCGGATCATGGTGATCCCGCCCAAGCATAATTGGTCCAACTTCTCCGTTTCTAACCATATCGTTAAATTTCAAGGCAATATTAACTCTACCAGCAGCATCTTGATACAAAATTCTTGCCTGACTTCCTACAACAAGCCTGTTTTTTAAAGCATCTCTTATCCAGATATAATTGTCTCTATCTTCTGCTCTTCTGTCTGGATCAATGCAAGCCATTGCTGCTTTATCTGTTTTTTCCAAATCTTCTGGTTTACAGCTTAAACAGACCCAGCGAAATGGTCCATATCCATAGTCAAAAATTGGTCCCATAATATCTTCAAAATATGATGGAAATACAAAACCATCTTTAGCATCAACTCCATTTCTTGTAACCTCAACAACTCCAGCATCAAAAACAGCCTTTAAAAATGCGTTTCCATAATCAAAAAAGAAAGTCCCTTGTTTTGAAATCTCTTTAATAAGCTCATAGTGTTTTTTAAGGCTTTTATCTACCAATTTTTTAAACATTGCTCTATCTTCAGCAAGAAGGCGTGTCCTCTCTTCAAAAGTTACTCCTTGTGGGCAATATCCGCCATCATACACAACGTGGCAGGAAGTCTGATCAGAGAGCAAATCAACTTTGAAATAGCCATCATTAAAATTATCATGGCTTTTATTACTATCTTTTTCTTCTACTTTATTATTATCTTCTCTTTGCATTTGCTCGGCAATGTTATTTCTTCTTACAATATCCTCTAACAGATCAACAATATTTCCATGAAATGCAATTGAAGTTGCTGATTTCTCTTTTACAGCTTTAGATGCTATTGATAAAACTTCATCAAGATCAGATGAAACAACATCAACCCAACCCTGCTCATGTCGTGTCTTGATTCTTGATAGATCAACTTCAGCAGTAATTGATACGGCACCAGCTATCTTAGCAGCTTTTGGCTGTGCCCCACTCATTCCGCCAAGCCCTGATGATATAAATAAAAGACCTGCAAGATCACCATCAGCCTCAACTCCACAAACCTTTCTTCCAGCATTTAAAAGAGTGTTGTATGTGCCATGAACAATGCCTTGAGGTCCTATATACATCCAACCGCCAGCAGTCATCTGACCATAAGATGATACACCCATCTGAGCTGCAATTTCCCAATCATCAGGGTTATCGTATAATCCCACCATCAATCCATTTGTAATAATCACACGAGGGTCTTCAGGCGATGATTTAAACAGCCCCAAAGGGTGTCCAGATTGCATAACAAGTGTCTGATTTTCCGTCATAACCTCTAAATATTTTTTAATCAACCTGTATTGCATCCAGTTTTGGCAGACACTTCCTGTTTCCCCATAAGTTACAAGCTCATAAGGGTAGAGTGCAACATCAAAGTCAAGGTTGTTGTCAATCATCAACTGAAAAGCTTTGCCAGCAAGACAGTTGCCTTTATAGTTATCAATTGGTTTAGCCTTGATACAGCCCCAATCATCACGAGTTTGTAATTTATCATTTTGTGATATTGGATTTTGTGGTTCTGAGTTACTGCTGTTTTCTTCAATTTTATATGGTCTAAACCTATAACCATAAATTCGTCCGCGTGTTTTAAGTTCATCTAAAAACTCTGGAATCAAAGCGGCGTGATGTTTCTCTGGAATGTAACGCAAAGCATTTGCCAACGCTGTTTTAGTTTGGCTTTTGCTTAACCTAAAACCTCTTGCTGGTGCACGGCGGATTCCCTCTCTAAATGGTGGCATCTCTGGAAGTTCATCATCAAGCCTTATTTTCATGGCTTGGGATATATCTTTATTTGTAATCATTTTACTTACTCCTTGTTTTATATCGAAAATTATAAAATCTTGTGTTTACTTAAATCTCCTCCCAACACAACCTATCAAACCCCAACGACACCACAGCAAAACTCTTTAATCTGAAATCTTTTCCTGAATATCTCTCTTTCAATATTTGGCTGTAGCCTTTTACTTGCTCAAGAGCATCTGTCATTGCCTCACGCATTTGGGGAAGATTTTCAAGCTCCTCAACTGACAATGCTTTTGCCTCTTCTCCGCTTACTCCAGCAGTTGCAAGGCTCACAAATTTAAACTCAATCAGCACATCAAAAAGCTGGAATTTCCGCATATCAGGGCGGATTATCATGGTTAAATCGGCAAACCGCCTGTCAATCTCTTTTTCCGAATCCATGATAAATAAAATATCGTTGTAAAGAAGCGTTAAGAATGCTGTTTTAACGGTCAGTTCATTTGCCCAACGATAATCGCGGTTGCTAAAGATTTTGAAATAGCGATTTTCAACAAAACTACAAAGCTCTTTTATGTCGCCTTTTTGATAGAGCTTTTCAGCGGCACTTTTGCCATAGTCTCTATCCATTGGCTGAGGAAGCAGCATTTCATGGATTTGATCAATGTAGAGCCTTTTCATCACTGTATTTGGAACTTTAAATCGAGTTTTAGCATGTATATCTTGCCCTGCAATTGTAAGAACTCCGAAATAGTAGAGAAACGAGACAAGAAAAGCCTTATCGTGGCTTTTGTCTGATAACATACGCTCAATTCCAAATTTTTGGCTGATCTCTTCAATCGCAACTTCATGGTCGTCTTGCATCAAATCCAAAATAAGCTGCCGCCCTCCATTAATTTTAGAGATATAATCTAATTTTGCCTGTTCCATTGAAAGATTATGGTCAAGCATATTTTTTGGGGGTTTGCAGCTCTCTTGCAGGTTATCAAAAAAATAGAGTGCTAAAGTTGGATTATAGACTAAATTTGAATAGTCGTTTCCACTATCAATTGGGTCATCTGTTATATTATTGTCAGTAATATCAACTGAAAAACGATAACCATTATAATAAATACGCATCAGTTTAATCAGCTCTTGTGCTTTAGCTTGCTCAATACCGCACTCTTGGGCAATTGTGTTTACAGCATCTTCAACCTCTTTTGCAGTGAATCCGCATAGGTGATTATATTTAGGCTTAAAATATATGTTTTTGGCAATGTTAAATCCGCTTGTAATATCGCTCATAACCACAGGCGACACACCAGTAATGAAAATTCTGTCAAACACTGAATTTGATGCAGCAGCTTTAACATTTTTAAACACTGCTTTAAGTATCCCCTCTTTTTGCACCAGTGATTCATATTTCTCGCTTTTCATGATTGATGACATCATAACCTCATTGGCAAAATTATCATATTCGTCAATAAGAAGAAAAACTGGCAGATTTACAGACTGCATGGCATTAGATAAAGATTTAATTGAACTTAACGCATCTGCCTCATCTATTCTTATTTCTGGAATGTCATAATTTTTGTAATTCAGTATAAATTGCCTGATACACAAATTTATATGATTAAAAAGCGATTGACGAATATCGTCCAATGAGCCTGAAGCATCAATACACGAAAAATCCCATTTTAGAATAAAATATGAATTGCGAAGAGGCGTTGGATTTTTTCCAATTTTGAGCTTACCAAACATATCGTCAAACTGATCTTTTTTAGCGACATCGTAGTAGTTCTCAAGCATGGATAAAAGAAGGGATTTGCCAAATCTGCGGGGCCGGAGGAAAAGTTGGAACTTATCTTTTTCTATACTGCTTATCAAATCTGTTCTATCACAATAAAAGTAGTCTTTAAGCACGATTTCTCTAAAATCGCATATTCCATAAGGCAGCTTCATATCTTCTCCTCCGATATTGTTTGGTTATATAAATTTTTATACAGTATCTAATTTATATACACCGGAAAGCGTCTTAAACCTTCCTCCAATACGATAAATAGAACCAGGATATGTCATACGAGTATGGGTAACAACTCTTTGGTTATCCCATGTTTGACGGTGCAGAACAAGGCACGGTTCATGTGGTTCCATGCTAAGAAGTTTTCGAGCCATAGCATCTGGAAGAACTGCCTCAACAATATGTTCTACATCAGTTAAAGCAGCAACACTGAGCAAATATTTTGAAGTTGTGATGGCTGTAAAGTCTTGATTAATATAATCAGGAGCAGATAGAGGATTGACATATTGATCAGCAAGCATTACAGGCTTTCCGCTGTTTTTATGCACAATAACAGAATGGTAAAGCAGTGTACCAATTGGTATCTCCATAGCAGCAGCAACTTCAGGATAGGCTTGCTCTTCTCTTAAAAAATGCACTTCAGATGAATGCACTCCACCGCGGCTTTTAATCTCCTCATCAATACTGCTTATCTCAAACAGAGCTGTTAAAGGTTTGGGGTGAGCAATATATGTTCCTACTCCTTGAATCCGTATTAGAAGCCCGCGCTCGGTCATCTCCCGTAATGCACGATTTACAGTCATTCGAGAGACACCAAGTTCACGCACAAGCTGATTTTCAGAAGGTATTTTACTATCAGGCTTCCACTCTCCTGAGTGGATATGCTGCATAATATAATCTTTTACCTGTTCATACAGAGCTTTTGGACCTTGCATTGTGCTATTAACCTCTCTTTTCCAGCCCTGAAATAAATTTAAGTGCTAAAAAAAATTTAAAAAATATCATAAGCATAGATTTGACAACTTTTAAAAAGTTGTCAAATCTTTAAATTATATCTTTAACCTTTCTCCATTTTACTTTGAATCTCTTTTATTCCTTCAATTCTCAATCTCTCAAGCTCTGCTGTTACTTTGTCATCAAGCGGTTCTGGCTTGTGGGTCTCAACTATTTTTCGCACCTCTTCTTTTACTCTATCTTCCATTGTTGGTCTGCCTGATGCTTCCCACTGAGATATAGATTTGTGATTTAATAGTTTAGCCTGCCAAAGCTCATTTCTAAAATGCTGAATTGTATGTTTTTGCTGCAAGAAGTGTCCTCCTGGACCAACTGCCTCAATAACCTCACGGGCAAGGGTTTCTCGATTTACAGTAATTCCTTCAATAAACCGCTTTGCCATTCCAACAATCTCATTTCCCATGACAAGTTGCTCAACAGAACACGCCATACCAGCAGCCATATATCCAACATCATGGATAAGATTTAATCCTGCAAGCCCTTGACTCAATATTGAAAACGCAGATTCAAGACCTGCTTGAGCATCAAGGCATTTTGAATCTGTTGCACCTGCAAGCCCCCAAGTTGGAAGCCCAAAAGATTGAGCAACTTCAGCTTGAGCAGACAGCCCTAAGCTGTTTTCAGGAAGTCCCATTGCCATCAATCCTGAGGACATATTTAAAATTCCAACATTTGCACTCATCGCAACTGGGCAGCCAGTTTTGCGAAGTTGTGCAATTGTAATGTGAATTAAAGATTCTGCTGTCATCTGAACAATCATGCCAGCCATTGTTACAGGTCCGGTTGCCCCTGCCTGAACAGTTGATCCTGGCAGTTGAGGCATATAACGGTCAGCAGATACAAATATTCTATCAACTATCTCATCTGGAAATGTTAAAGGAGCAATAGCTTCAGGATAGGCAATTATAAAGGGTTTTCTCCTAAGTTCGTCCATTCCGCCTGCTACAACTGCTGCCATCTCATAGACATATTCGCAGCCAAGCGGGGAGTAACCAATAAAAACCATTGGTTTTGTTGTGTTTGCAGCAACGACTGGAAACTCATGCACATCTGCTGTGTTTACAGGCACATCAAGCGATGAACCCATTGGCATTACAAAATCTATATTCTTAAGAGCATCAGCAATTTTTGCCCCTCTTGCAATGTCGCTAAGTTGAGTCTCTCTAAATTCACCAGTAAAAGGGTCTTTGGTGTTTGGGCTTGCTGTAGAAGTTCCGTAGTGGCTTTTGCGTCCTTCAAGCTCCATTGAGCGTTCGCCTTTACGGTTATAAATAGTCCAACCTTTTGGAGTGGTTGCAAGACAAGATTCCACAATATATTGAGGAATGCGGATAATATCATCTTTTACAATTGCCCCAGCTTGAGCAAACATCTTTTGAGCCTCTTTGTGTTTGCACCTAAATCCTACTCTTTCAATAACATCATAAGCAGCTTGTCTTATTTCCCATATCTGATCTTCAGATAAAATACGCATACTTACGGAACGCTTTTCTGTTTGTGAAGATTGAAGCATTTTTTTTCTCCAAGTTTATAATTAGTTATAGATAGTCTTGCCCATATTTTTTCACCCGTATTTTTCGATAATTGTTGCATAAGATTTGACAATTTTTAAAAAGTTGTCAAATCTTTCAAATTAGTTCCCTTTAAGAGTACCAACCGCAGCTTCCACTGCATCAACAATCTCTCCGCTTTTTAATACCTTTACCATAGTCTCAATGTCAAGGTAGAGGTCTCTATCTTTATCAAGATATGGAACATGACTACGGACAACTTCATAAGCAACGCGAGTTCCAACTCCGCCTTTCATAGGTCTTGTCTCATTGAGAAGATCATAAGCTTGAGCTGCACATAAAAGCTCAATTGCCACAACATGCTCAACATTATCAAGAATCTCACGAGTCTGACGAATTGCAATTGTTCCCATGCTGACATGATCCTCTTTATTGGCTGATGTTGGGATTGAATCAACACAAGCAGGGTGGGCAAGCACTTTATTTTCAGATACAAGGGCTGCTGCTGCATACTGCCCTATCATGTATCCAGAATTCAAACCTCCATTATTGACTAGAAATGGAGGAAGATCGCTAAGTTGTGGATTAACAAGCCTCTCAATTCTTCTCTCTGAGACACTTCCAAGCTCTGCAATTCCCATAGATAAATAGTCTGCTGCCATTGCAATGGGCTGTCCGTGAAAGTTTCCACCGAGACGCACCTCTTCAGTATCTGCAAATATTAAAGGGTTTGTGGTTGTTGAGTTTATCTCAATATCAATTACCCGCATTGCGTGAGCAACTGCATCTTTGCTTGCTCCATGAATCTGCGGGGCACATCTTAAAGTGTAAGCATCTTGAATTCTTGCACATCCTTGATGGGAATCAATTATTTCACTTCCTTGAATCATTCTTAAAATATTGTCTGCTGTTGCAATTTGTCCTGGGTGAGGGCGGATTTGGTGGATTCTTGGGTCAAACTCGGAGTTGCTGCCCATTAAAACTTCAAGACTCATAGCACAGGCAATGTCAGCGGTTTTGGATAGACGCACAGCATCATTGACCACAAGCACACCAATTGCAGTCATAACTTGAGTGCCATTAATTAGTGCAAGCCCTTCTCCTCCTTGCAGTTTTAAAGGTTCAAGTCCAAGCTGTCTTAAAACTTCACCTCCAGCCATTCGTTTTCCATTATATTCAGCCTCACCTCTGCCGATAAGAACTAATCCTAAGTGAGATGTTGGGGCTAAATCTCCACTTGAGCCGACTGAACCTTTTTCTGGTATAATTGGAGAAACTCCTTTATTTAAAAAGGTCAGCATGTAGCGAATTGTCTCCATTCTGCAGCCAGAATAACCAAGAGATAAATCATGCACCCGTAACGCCATGATTGCCCTAACAACTTCTGACGGCAGAGGTCTTCCAACGCCGGCAGCATGACTCATCAAAATATTTTCTTGAAGCTGGCTTGTATCTTTTTCTGGAATTATGACGTTGCACATTGCACCAAAGCCTGTTGTAATGCCATAAATTACCTTTTTTTCTTTTACCCATTTTCTAATTAATGCACTTGTCTTTTCTACTCGTGCTTCTCCTTCTTGAGAAAAATCGGCAAAAGCATTGTTTCTGGCTACTGCTACTAAATCACTATTTGTTATGGGTTGTTTATCAAGCAAGATGGTTTGCATTTTATTTTGTCCTTTTTATTTACGCCCCGAAATAAATTTTAACCTTTTTCAAAATGGTTTTATTATAATTTTTGCAGCAAAGCATAGATAGATTTGACAACTTTTAAAACGTTGTCAAATCTTCAAAATATATGTTGTTGTTAAATTTATTTAGCTAACCATGAAATTCTTCACAATATTCTCAATTGCCTGCTGTTTTTCTGTTTCAACTTGCAATGGTTTATGGTTGTTAAGAATCTTATGAAGTTTAGTTCTTGCTCGATCAAGAAGTGAGGTTCTTCCTTGCTCTGCCCATTTTTCATGGCTTTGACGACAGAAAAGCTCGGGCTTCCACTGAACTTTTCTTAAATGTTTGAATGTATGGGGTTGTGTTAAAAACTGTCCTTGTTCTGCACCTTTTGGAATAACATCAAGTGCGAGAGTGTCATCATTAATTGGGATTCCTTTGTGCATTCTTCTTATTTGGTCAACCATTTCGTTTACAATTATTATCATCTCAAGACTTCCTGTAAGCCCAAAGTCAAGGTAGCCAACATCATGGTTTAGATTTGAACCAGCAAAAATAGACATAAAAGCCTCAAGTCCAGCTTCATAAGATGCCTGCATATCAGGAATTTGAGCATCGCTTGTGCCGCCATAACCCCAGTTTGGAATATCAAGGTAGTTGCTCATCTCAACCATTGCCATATAAGTCATCATATATTCAGGAGCATTGTATGAACATTGACTTGTTGCCATATCAAGAACAGCAGCACCAATACCCATTAAAAATGGCGAACCTTCAGCAGCAAGCTGATGAATTACCATTCCAAAGAACGATTCAGCAAGCCCTTGAACAATATGACCAGCAATTGTCATTGGTGCAGTTGAGCCTGCAATTGGAGCTGGCGAATAGATAACAGGTGATGCAGTTTCAGCACAAAATATAAGTTTATCAAGGCTGCTAAATGGGTGTTTTAACGGGCTTATCGGCTCATCATATTGAATCCAATATGGTTTTTCTCTTAGCTCTTTTTCTGAACCTCTTAAAACTTTAGAAATTTCCCACATTGCTTGAAGGTCTTTTTTGCCATCTGCTGTATTTACAATTGGCTTTGTTGAATTTTCCATCATTGCCTTAAAGCTCTCTAAATAGGAGAAAGCGGGATTTATATCGTGCGGGTGGGCAAAAGACATTATAAAATCAATATTTGGAAGAGCATCGCAAACTTTTGCAGCAATTTTAATATCTTCAAGAGTTGTGCGGTGTCTCTCCATCTTTTCTGATTCAACAGACCACATCAAATCAGAGCCTGTGCCAAAATATGCTCTTCTGCCGCCAAGGTCCATTGCATGGTTACCTTCACGATCATAAATTGCAATATTATTTGGAACGGTCTTGCGTGCTTTTTCAACAAGTGATGCTGGAATTTTAATTAGATTGCTATCTTCATTAATACCTTTTTCAACTTTGCAACCTGCATCTTTAAGAAGTTTTAAAGCACCTTCGTGCATTACCTGCATTCCATTCTCTTCAATTACCTGCAAAGCAGAGTCATAGAGTCTTTTTTTATCATTGTCGCTTAAAAATGAGAGTTTTGGTTCAAAGCCTATTTCATAATTTGTGTTTGGCATTGGCATAGTGGGATTCCTTTTAATTTTTTATTGTTGTGGCAATATTGTTCTTTGATTCACTATTTTGGGCGATGTTGTTATTCAATGTGTTATTTGGAGCATACTTTTGTTAATGAATTGGTAATTTGTCTGAACTTGTATTTACAACTATCTATTCATAGTATTTTCATATTTGATTTGTCAAGGCGTTATCTAAAGAAAATTTTTGCTTGATAAAATTTTTATAAAAGGTAGAAGTGTTCAAGCTCTGATTGATTAAAGTGTTAATTGCTAATACAGAATCATGGATTGATAAAATAAAGGAGTTGCGGGAATGGATAAGAACGATGCTTTAAGAATAGCCCGACAATATGCATCTATTATCAAAACCAATTATGACTGCCAGCAATTTTTTATGTTTGGTTCATACGCAAAAGGGACTAATCGTGAAGAGAGTGATATTGATATTGCGATTATTTTCAAGGAATTTGACAATCCAATAGATATACAATTAGAGCTGATGCGATTAAGGCGTAAAATAGATAGCAGGATTGAGCCTCACCCTTTTAGAGAAAAAGATTTTAATATTACAAATCCAATTGTAAATGAGATATTGCAGTATGGAGAAAAAATTTTCATCTGAATTTGCTGCCCCTGTAGGTGTTTTTGATTCTGGTGTCGGAGGATTATCTGTACTTAGGGAGATTCGTAAACACCTCCCTTCTGAAGATTTAATCTATGTTGCGGACTCAGGATACGCCCCTTATGGCAATCGTTCAGCCGCCTTTATAGAAAATCGTGCAACTGCAATTACCCATTTTCTACTTGACTCTAATGTCAAGGCTATTGTTGTTGCTTGTAATACAGTTACTGTAGTTGCAGTAAATAGACTTCGCTCATGGTGTCCCGTTCCAATCATAGCAATGGAGCCAGCAATCAAACCAGCAGCAAATACCACAAAATCAGGAGTTATTGGCGTGCTTGCAACAACTCAAACTATTGCAAGTCCAAGCGTATCAAGACTTTGTGCTATGTATGGCAACAATGTTGAAGTTCTATTACAACCGTGTCCCGGTCTTGTTGAGCAGGTGGAACAGGCAGAACTTACAACATTGTCAACACGTTCAATGATCTCTGACTATGTCTCCCCATTACTTAGTAAAGGAGCAGACACAATTGTTTTGGGTTGCACACACTATCCATTTCTTGGGCAGATGATAAAAGAGGTTGTGGGACCAGATGTTATAATAATTGATCCAGCAGCTCCAGTGGCAAGAGAACTCTCTCGCCAACTTGCTAATCGCCAACTTACTTCTCTCTCAGATTATTTAGGCTGTGAAAATTTCTTTACGAGCGGCTCTGTATTACACTCAAAAGAGGTAACATCAAAACTTTGGGGAAAAGATGTTGAAGTTGAGGAGTTGCCCAGAAAATACTGCAAGTCTATAAGTTGTTTACCAAAATACGCAACTTGTATTTAAATTACATTCTTCTATTTATTCGTCAATTGACCTCTTGCAAAACCCATTTCTTATCCAGTAAAATTAAGGGAACAATTCAAGTTTTGCAGGAACTCTAATAACTCTAAATTATATAAACCTAAAATTAGGTGGCTTACATGAAAATAAAATTCTTTGCAATTGGTGGCACTATTGACAAGGTCTATTTTGATGCACTAAGTAACTATCAAGTCGGTCCTCCTGGGATTGAAAATATTATAAAAGAGGCAAGAGTAAATTTTGATTATGAAGTTGTCTCTCTTCTTAAAAAAGATTCTCTTGATATGACACAAGAAGATCGAAACATGATATATGAAGCTCTATTAAAAGAAGAGAGCAAACATATTGTCATTACACACGGAACAGATACTATGATTGAAACAGCCATGGTGCTAAAGTCAATTAAAGACAAGGTTATTGTCCTTACTGGTGCTATGGAACCTGCCTGTTTTAAATCAAGCGATGCCTCATTTAATCTTGGCAGTGCTGTAGCCGCAGTTCAAACGCTTTCACCTGGAGTATATATCGCAATAAACGGAAGAGTATTTGATCCTGCAAATATAAGAAAAGATAGAGATTTAAAACAATTTACAGAAAAGATATAGTACTCTCACATTGAGTTAAACCCAATATTTAATAGAACTTTGACATAAGAGATGACAGAAAAACAAAGTATTAATCAGAAAAAGAGTTTTGGAAAAAAATCTGCCTCAATAAAAACAGCTAAAAAAGTTAAGATAGCTGATGCTGCAATAAATTACCTACCTCTTAATGCAGTTGTTGCAAATAAAAATGGCGATATATTTGAGCTTGAAGATTATGGAGCTGTCGGTATGGGGGGAGGCTCTGAGCCAATCCTTCTAACACGAGGTCAGTCAGTTGAGATGCCTTATGGAAGCGAACTTATGATGCTGCCTTACGCTAAACCTGTTGTATTTAGTTTTGATAAAGGTATATTTGAAGTATTGCATGAGAATCCATATCAGTCAGATGAAGAGATATTCCCAGTTGCTATATTTAACTCACCAGGTTACGTGAATCGCTACTTTTGTGCTTATGAACATTGTAAAAAAGATTACCTTCTTCCACTCTTTTCTTACGGGGCATGTGGTTGGGATAGCTATAACTCAGATAGTGGTAATTTTATGTCTGCTGCAATATGTGTTGATACAGAACCTCGTCAAGATTTAAGGTTTATGCCTCATGATGGTATTGTTGCAGGTGTTCAAGAGATGAAGATTAAATATCCAGATAATCGTTTAATGCGTCATCTTGAAAAATGTGCTTTAACTTATGGTTGTCCAGCAGCAAAGAATTTTTTTTTGGGTAGATATGAAGCACCAATACCAACATCAAAAACGTGTAATGCCAACTGTCTTGGTTGTATTTCTCTTCAGATAGAAAATAACCTTATGGCGTGCCAAGATAGAATATCTTTTATCCCAAAACCTTTAGAAATTGCACAAATAGCTTTAGAGCATTTTTCAAAGGTTAAAAACAGCGTTGCAAGTTTTGGACAGGGGTGCGAAGGTGATCCATTGACAGCTTTTCATGCTATTGAGCCAGCTATTAGATTGATACGAGAAAAAATAGATATTGGAACAGTTAATATGAACACAAATGGTGGTATGGCTGATAAGCTATCAAAATTATTTGATGCTGGTCTTGACTCTGTCAGAATAAGTATGAACTCTATAAGAGAGAGGTGTTATAGCACTTATTTTCGACCTAAAACTTACACATACAACGATGTTATAAAAAGTATTGAAATTGCAAAGCAAAAAGGGAAATTTGTCTCTATCAACTATCTTAACTGCCCGGGTGTTACTGATGCAGAGTTGGAATTCAAAGCACTTAAGGAGTTTTTAAATCGTTACCATATTGATATGATCCAATGGAGAAATATGAATTACGATCCTTTAAGTTATTTTAGAATAATGGAGCAAGCTGGTGGAAAAAGTTATCCACTTGGTATGGAGGTTATTATAAAAGAGCTTGAAAGAGATTTCCCTAACCTAAGACACGGATACTTTAATCCACCAATAAATTAGTCAAATTGGCAAAGATACTGTTTACAAAAAATATTGATAGAACAAGTAAACAGCGTTTTTTTAAAAGGTTGCAACAAAACAATTAATTATGGTATTAAAATTTTATTATGAAACAGTATGTAATAGATGGGTTAAGTCCCTATGATTATGAAAGATTAAAAAAGTATTGCGATGAGAACTTTGGAGAACCATCTTTAGGAGCAGTTTATTGGGTTGAAATTGATGAGTCTATTCTTAACTCTATGCAAAAAGAACACATTGACTGTAAACCCTATTATTTTGCTCTTGAGCTTTATGAACAGCGTCTCTCAAGCGAATTTCTAGTTAGAATTAAAAAGCATATTAAATGCGATTGTATGGGATATGCTGATAAAAAACAGAGAGAGTGGCTTATGGATAAGATTGATGGAATATTAGCAACTCTTGATATAACAATATAAGACTAATATATTTCCTCCTTAACAGCAATGCTGTTAAATCTATCATTAGGAGGATAATCGGAGAATAATTTAAAGTCATGCTAAAAATAATACCCCTTGGTGGTTTGGGTGAAATTGGTCTTAATATGATGGTTATAGAGTATGAAGAGACCATATTTATTATTGATGCAGGGCTTATGTTTCCTGAAGATTATATGCTTGGCGTAGATATTGTTATACCTGATATGGAATATTTGCGAGAAAACAGGGAAAAAGTTAAAGCTATTATTCTTACCCATGCACATGAAGACCATATTGGAGCAATAACATATTTACTCCGCGAAATATCAGTCCCTATATATGCAACTGCATTTACCCTGCGTTTAGTCAAAAATAAACTCCAAGAGTTTGATCTCCACAATAACGCCATCCTTAAACAAATCTCACCTGGAGAAAGTATCATAATTGGGCATTTCTCAATTGAGTTTATAAGGGTTAGCCACAGCACTGTTGATGGGGTAGCTCTTGCAATACAGACACCAGTTGGTCTTATTATCCACACAGGTGATTTTAAAATAAATCACTGTTTTGAAGAGTCTAATATTACAGATATATCTCGCTTTGCTCGTCTTGGTGAAGAGGGGGTTTTGGCTCTTTTATCTGATTCAACTAATGTTGAACGTGAAGGATATACAGATTCAGATCAAAAGGTTGGAGAAGCTCTGGCTACTGTTATATCAGAAAGTGATGGCAGAGTTATTATTGCACTTTTTGCATCAAATATCTTTAGAATACAGCAGATTATCAATATTGCTATAAATACAAGACGAAAAGTTGTATTTAATGGAAGAAGCATTGAGCAGACAGTTGTAGCAGCCCGTGAACTTGGCTATATCAACTATCCAGACAGTTTGATAATTGATGTGAAAAAGGTCAACTCTTATCAAGATTCAGAGGTTCTTATAATTACGACAGGCAGTCAAGGAGAACCAATGTCTGCCTTGGCTCGTATGGCAACAGGTTTCCACAAACAGGTGAACATTAGAAAAGGGGATAGTGTTATTTTATCCTCTAAATCAATCCCGGGAAACGAAAAGGCAATATCTAATATTATCAATAACCTATACAGAAGGGGTGCAAGAGTTGTTTATGACAAGATTGCCCCTGTTCATGTTTCAGGTCACGCTTGCCAAGAAGAGTTAAAATTGATGATAAGCCTAACACGTCCTCAATATTTTATCCCAATACACGGAGAGTATCGCCACTTAGTTACACACGCACGCCTTGCTGAAAAATTGGGTATTCCAAGAAAAAATGTTATTTTAGCCGAAGATGGTAATATCGTCTCTTTTGAGAAAGGTCGCCCAGAGATTGAGCATGTAGATACTATCTTTGATAAATATAGCAATAAATATAAATTACTGAATAAAGATAGAACTCTAAATAGTAAAATTGGCAAAAACGATAATAAAATAGTTTCTAAAGTTCAACAAATTGAACAGAGCGTTGACGAGATAATTATTGGCAAGATTTCAGGAAGCGTTAATAGCGGCAGGATTCTAATTGATGGAAAGGGTATAGGTGATGTTGGCAGAAGCGTTCTTAAAGAGCGAAGAAATCTATCTGAAGATGGGCTTGTTGTGGTCTCAATGATAATTGATGAAGAGACAGGAATTGTCCTTTATGGACCAGAACTTATCTCTAAAGGCTTTGTATTTGGAGCAGAGACAGGCTACCTTGTTGATGATGCCCAATGTGTGATTCTTGAAATTGTTGAAGAGATTGAAGTTGGTGTTGAGTCAAGAGTTGATCAGATTAGATCGCGTCTTCAAAAAGCTCTTAAGCAATATTTTTTCTTTACAATTAGAAGACGTCCTGTGATTGTTCCAATTATCATTGAAGTATGAAAAAAGAGCTTATAGCCATACTTATCTTATTTTTTGTGGTACTAACATCGTTAAGTCTTCTCTCCTACTCTCCACTTGACCCATCAATTAACCATCAATCATTTTCATCAGAAAATATTCATAACATTTTTGGAATAGTAGGCTCACATCTATCTGGAATACTTGTTGATCTGTTTGGTGTTGCAGCTTTATGGTTTCCACTCTCTATGTTTTTAGCTTCTCTATCTTATCTAAGAGGTAAAAACTTCAGAGAGATTGTTATTCCAACTACAGGCTCTATTATAATTATGCTATCCACATCTGGGATATTGCCTATTATAAAAGAGAGTGTCTTTATTCGTGGTGGGATGGTTACATCAGGAGGATTCACAGGTTTAGCTATATCAAGATTTTTACTTGAATATACCAATATCTATGGTGCTGTTATTATCCTTATTTTTTTTATATTTGCAGGTGTGGTAATTGCCACTGGCATCTCTGCATATTCTCTTTTTTTGATTACCCGAGATTTTATATTAATAGTATTAAAATCCATAGGCTTAAAAACGTTGCAGACTCACACGCTTGCTATGCACATTTTTCAAAAAGTAAAAGCCAATGATGCTTTAAAAAGTGAAAATTTGAGTACCTTAACTAAAATGTTTTTAAATAGAGTTGATATTAGTAAGCTCATCAATTTTAGACTTGATTTAAAAGCAATCTCTTTTAAAAAGAACTTATCAGATGTAGATTTTGTAACTAAAACATTAACCCAGACTACAACAGCACCAAATAATACCCCACCAAAACAGCCAAAAACAAAAAAATCTACATTCTCAACACAACAACCTGATTTAAAATGTTATCAAGAATCAACACAACAACCTGATTTAAAAGATTATCAAGAATCAGCACAACAACCTGATTTAAAAGATTATCAAGAATCAGCACAACAACCTGATTTAGAAGATTATCAAGAATCAGCACAACAACCTAATTTAAAAGATTATCAAAAATCAACACAACAGTTTAAATTCAACAATTCTTCAGAGGATAACACCTATTTTTCTACAAAAAATGGTGATTTTATCCTTCCTCCATTATCTCTTCTAAATCAGAGAACAAAACACAATGACATAACAGATATGGCTCTGTTAAAACAAAAAGGGGAAATAGTTGAAAACAAACTTAAGGATTTTGGTGTAAAAGGTGAAATTGTAGATATTTTACCCGGACCTGTAATTACAACATTTGAATATCGACCTGCCGCAGGGGTTAAAATAAGCAAAATTGTCAATTTAACCGATGATTTAGCCTTAGCATTAAGTGCATTGAGTATCCGCATTGTTGCTCCGATCCCTGGAAAAGATGTTGTTGGCATTGAGATTCCCAATGATAAGCGTGAGATGGTCGTCTTAAAAGAGCTTTTGTCGTCAAATGAGTTTTTAAACTCAGAATCACGCCTAACCCTTGCTCTTGGCAGGGATATTGTTGGTAATCCTGTCTCAACAATAATGGATTCTATGCCTCATCTTTTAATTGCTGGAGCTACGGGAACAGGCAAGAGCGTTGGATTAAACTCCATGATTATAAGCCTTTTATATAAGGCAAAGCCAGATGAGGTCAAATTTATAATGGTTGATCCAAAGCGTATTGAGCTATCTGTATATGACGATATTCCCCATTTGATTTCACCAGTAGTTACAGATATGAAAAAAGCCACAAATGCACTTTTCTGGGCAGTTAAAGAGATGGATAGACGGTATGAACTTTTAGCTCAAAATGGTGTTCGTAACCTCTTGCAATATAATAAAATGGTTGAGCAGAAAGCAAACTCGTCAGTAGTAGATAGCAATTGTGATAACGTCAACAATAGTACTAATATTGATAAGCTACCATATATTGTTGTTATTGTAGATGAGTTTGCTGATCTTATGATGGTTGCTTCCCGTGATGTAGAGTCTGCTTTAATACGTCTTGCTCAAATGGCACGAGCTGCTGGTATTCATCTTATTTTAGCAACCCAAAGACCTTCTGTTGATGTGCTTACAGGAATTATTAAAGCAAATTTTCCAACAAGAGTATCATTTCAAGTCTCCTCTAAAATAGATTCAAGAACAATCCTTGATACTAATGGTGCGGAGAGGTTGTTGGGTAATGGAGATATGCTCTTTTTGCCTCCGGGAACAGGCAGGCTTCAACGTATTCAAGGTGCATATATATCGGAAGAGGAGATATCACGAGTAACTTCATTTCTGAAAAAACAACAAAAACCAAGATATGTTGAAGAGATAACTGAGAAGTTAGATGGCGATGATGATACAGAAAATAGTGCAGAAGATTTATATGATGAAAAATATGATGAGGCGTTAGCCCTTGTTCTAAAGACAAGACAAGCATCAATATCAAGCGTCCAGCGTCATTTAAGAATAGGATATAACAGAGCTGCAAGAATCATTGAGACTATGGAGAAAGAGGGAGTTGTTGGACCTCAAGATGGTTCAAAACCAAGGGAGATACTTATAAAGAGCTATGACTCTCCTAAATGATTCGTGGAAATATATACTGCTCAAGGTCATAAATTGAGGTTTGCTAAGAAAAGATTTAACAGTAGAGACGCACGGCAGTGCGTCTCTACTTTCAATAACAGGCAGGATACACTAATCAAATGGGGTGGTAAGTTAAGTTATTTAGAAAATATTGAATGACTGATAATTCTTAACCCCTCAAGCGTCAAAGCACTGTCAACCAATTCAATTGACTCTGAAAGATCAGCAATAAGTGGAGCAAGTCCACCAGTTGCAATAACCATAGGCTCTGAGATACTTACCATTGGATTTGCCATCATCTCTTTTTTCATTCGTTGAACCATACCATCTACAAGTGCTGCGTTGCCGTGCATTACACCAGACTTTATACTATCAATGGTATCCTTTCCAATTACATAAAGAGGTGGCATAAACATCTCAACCCTTGGAAGTCTTGAAGCTCTCTGAAACAAAGCCTCTGATGAGATCATTATCCCCGGAACAATTGCACCACCTAAATACTCACCTTTTTCTGAAATAGCATCAAAGGTAGTTGCTGTCCCAAAATCAATCACAATAAGGCTCTTTTTATATCTATTATATGCTGCAATGGCATTTACAATTCTATCTGCCCCAACTTCAGCAGGGTTATTGTAAAGAATGGGCATAAGGTCTCTTACAGAAGATGCTTGAATCCAAAGAGGTTTTTGTTTTAGATATTTTTCACAAAATTTATCAAGAATAGGAACAGTTGGTGGAACTACTGATGATATTACAACATTTTTTATATCTGATAATTTTATCCCTTTATCTGCAAAAAGGGCTTTAGCAAGGATATTAAATTCATCTGCTGTTGTATCTCTGATTGTTCTTATTCTCCAATCATTTATAAGCGTATCGCCACCAAACACCCCAAGGACTATATTTGTATTTCCAACATCAATAACAAGAAGCATGAAAGCGTCTCCAATGATTATAAATAAAAATTGTGGATAAAGATTTGACAACTTTTAAAAAGTTGTCAAATCTGTTTTTGAGTTTATTGGACATAAAATGGGCTTCAGGAGTTAAAATATCAAATCAATTAATCAATTGCTTTAACGCTATAAACAGCATTTATGATAGTAGCCACAGCTTTTGCTGAAGCAACATCATGCACTCTTACAATATTTGCACCACTCATTATTGAAGCCGCAACTGCCCCCATAGTTCCAGCTTCTGTCTCTTTTGATAGAGCCTTTATGATTTGGGTGTTTAGCATTTTGCCCTTTGATAGAGGGTTGGTATTTTTGGTGTTTAATGTTTTGTCATCAAGAGTTAATTTATTGCCATTGCTGCTTGATTTAATTTGATTTAATTTAGAAGCAAGTATCTTCTGGATAAACGATTTTCTTGAAGGACCAACAAGAGTTGGAAAACCTAATCCACCTATTTTATCAAGATACTTAATTATCATAAGGTTATGCTCAACTGTTTTTCCAAAGCCAATTCCGGGATCAAGAATAATATTTTTAGGTGATATTCCAGAATTTATAGCAAAGTTGGCACGATCCTTAAGATAACTAATTATCTCATTTAAAAAATCGTCATACTGAGGATTAATCTGCATTGTTGCTGGAGAACCCTTCATGTGCATCAAAATTACAGGAACACCTTTGTCAGAGGCAAGTTGAGCCATACGCTCATCTTTTTCTAATGCTGTAATATCATTGATAATTGAAGCACCAGCATTAATAGCCTCTTTCGCGACTTCAAATTTTACAGTATCAATTGAGATTGGAATATCAATCTGATTTGACAAGTGCTCAATTACAGGAATGGTCCTATCAAGCTCTTCTTGAATTGACACAGGTTCAGCAAAAGGGCGTGAAGATTCTCCACCAATATCAAGAATATCTGCTCCTTCATCAACAAGTTTGAGTCCTTGTTCAACAGCATCATTAAATTGAAAATATTGACCACCATCAGAAAAAGAGTCTGGCGTTGTGTTAAGTATTCCCATGATTAATGTTTCTGATCCAAGATCAAGAGAGTATTTACGATGTTCTGTCTGCCATTCGAGTTTAAAAGGTCTCATTATTTCTGAGGCTCTCCATTTTTACTAATATTTTGTCCAAAGCTTTGATCTTTTGCATCTGTGGCTGCATCTTCTGCATCGGCTATGGCATGAAGCATCTCATCGTCAAACACATTTGAGGGTTCTGGCGGGTTAAAGTCAGGCTTCATTGATTTTATAAGCTCATCAAGCTCTTTGCCCATTACAGTCTCTTTTTCCAAAAGAAGTGCGGCAAGTTTGTGAAGAATATCAATGTGTTCTGATAGAATATCTTTTGCAATTTTATAATTTCTTTTAATTATAGCAGAAACTTCAGCATCTATCTTTCTTGCTGTATCTTCAGAATATTCACGCGGATGCCCAATCTCTCTTCCAATAAAGATATGCTCATCTCCAGGATTATAGGCAAGAGGTCCAAGATCATCACTCATACCCCAGATTCTTACCATACGGTTTGCAACGGCAGTTGCCTGTTTTATATCGTTTGATGCCCCAGTGCTTATTCGGTTAAAAATCAACTCTTCAGCAACCCGACCTCCAAATGCCACAGAGAGATCAGCTTCCAATTGATCCTTATATTTAAAGCCGCTCTCTTCTGGTAAAAACCATGTAACGCCAGCAGCCCTGCCTCTTGGAATAATGGTTATTTTGTTTACAGCATCAGTTCCCGGAATAAGCCTTGCAACTAAGGCATGACCAGCCTCATGGTATGCTGTAGTTCTCTTTTCATCATCACGAATAACCTTAGATTTTCTCTCAAGCCCCATGTAGACCTTATCTTTTGCATCTTCAAAATCCATCATATTAAGTTTTTCGTGGTTTCTCTTTGCAGCAAGCAAAGCTGCCTCATTTACAAGGTTTTCAAGATCAGCACCTGAAAAACCCGGAGTCCCTTTTGCAAGGGTCACCACATCAACGTCTTTCTCTAAAGGAGTTTTTTTCATGTGAACTTTTAAGATTCCGATTCGCCCCTTAATATCTGGCATGTCAACAACTACCTGACGATCAAAACGTCCAGGTCTCATAAGAGCAGGATCGAGAACATCTGGTCTGTTTGTTGCAGCCATAAGAATAACGCCTTCATTAGATTCAAAGCCGTCCATCTCAACAAGAAGCTGGTTTAAAGTTTGTTCACGTTCATCATGTCCTCCGCCCATACCAGCCCCGCGCTGCCTTCCAACTGCATCAATCTCATCAATAAAAATAATGCAAGGTGCGTTTTTCTTACCCTGAGCAAATAGATCACGAACCCTTGACGCTCCAACACCTACAAACATCTCAACAAAATCTGAACCGCTGATTGTGAAAAAAGGGACTCCAGCCTCACCTGCCACAGCTCTTGACAAAAGAGTCTTGCCAGTTCCAGGAGAACCAACAAGCAACACGCCCTTAGGGATACGACCACCAAGACGGGTAAATTTCTTTGGCTCTTTTAAAAACTCCACAATTTCAGTAAGTTCCTCTTTTGCCTCGTCAATTCCAGCAACATTGTCAAATGTGATTTTGTCGTTTTTATCTGAAATCAAGCGGGCACGACTCTTACCAAAAGACATAGCCTTACCACCGCCGCCTCCTTGCATCTGACGCATGAAAAATATCCATACTCCAATTAAAACAATCATTGGCAGCCATGATATAAGGATAGACATGAATATTGAAGATTCAGTAGGTGGTTTTGCCTTTATTGATACACCGTGGCTTCTGAGCATTTTTATAAGATCAACATCGCCTGGAGTAAATGATTTATATCGTGTTCCGCTAACGTCGGTAAAATAGAGGTCTTGCCCTTGAAGCACAACGCTTTGCACCCGATCTGATTCAACCATGGCAAGAAACTCTGAGTACCCAATATTGCTTTCTGGCACCTGCTGCTGATTAAATATGTTATACAACATCACCATCATAAGGATGATAACTAACCACAAGGATAAATTCTTATAAAATTGGTTCAATAGTTTTTCCTCTTTAGTAATTTTTTATAGTTTAAGTTTGCGAAATAGTATAGGTAATCAAATATGGCTACCTACAGATTTTGATAAAAACACAAATTTTTATGAAAAAAAACACAAAAAATAATATTTTTCAATATTAATCATCATTTTAAATCAGGCAATATTACCCATAAATTAAGGATAGCAAATAGTTGCTGTCAATATTAAAAGAGCTGATCTCTATATTATTAACCTCTTGCCCATTATAAAGTATTTTGTCATCTAAAACCTCCACAGCTTTTAGCTTTTCATTAAAACCTCTGCCAATATATTTTAAAAATGCCTCTTTTATAGTCCAGCGTCTCATAACCTCTTCTCCTTCTTCTGCGTCTTTTCTATATTTAAGAGCAATACTATCTATCTCTCTTTGTGTAAAAGCTATCTTCATAAAAGAGTTAGAGAAAGGGTTCGAAGAATCGGATTCAGAAGATTTAGCGGGCGTATAATCTCTCTTTTCAATATCAATACCTATCTTTTTTCCAGTTGAACATAAAGCAGCAGCAACATAATCTCCAGAATGGGTAATTGATATATTAACAGATGGAAATTTGTCTAAAAATGGAGAGCCTTCCTCTTTATATAAAATTTGTAGATCAGATAGCTCAATGTTAGGAGCAATAAGTTGTTTTACCATATTTTTTACTACAAAGCGTCCTGAAATCCACTCAATCTGCTTTTTCATGCTTTTATATCTATTTACGCAGTCAATCTCATGTTGGCATAGAAACTTAACTTTAAAATCATCAAAGTCAAACGTGGAATTTCTTTTAGTAGTAAAATCAGATAGATGTTGTTCTGTTTTTTCTCTAATAACTCTTTTAATAAAGAATGGAATCTCCATATAATTAATGGTAATCCCTAACTCTTGAGAGAGTTGTAGTTGTTTTAAAATATTTGTGGTGTATTGTTCGGCGGTTATATTTAGAGTCATATAATATATATACCTCAATTATCCTAATATCCCAAATTAAATTGCTAATTGCTTTATATTTTTTCTTGACAGCTTATGGGGCATTAATATATAAGCGTGATGCTTTTTAGGAGTTACTTACTTTTTTGAAACTCTCATACTTCTAAATAAGTTTTGCTCCCTAGTAGCTCAGTCGGCAGAGCAAGTGGCTGTTAACCACTGGGTCCGCGGTTCAAATCCGTGCTAGGGAGCCACCTTTAAAAGTTAAGCCTTGGATTTTTCCAAGGCTTTTTTTATTTTCACAGCTTTCTCCTTGTAATTCCTAATAACCCCTCTCTTAAATTGCATCTAATCAGTTCAGTTTGGTTATATCTTCTTTACTCTTTTAATTGTTTTTATGTATCAATATTGCTTGACAACTAATTCTACACTACATAATACTACTTTTGTCTGCATGATAATCTCTTGGAACTTAAAACTACTAAATTGATTAAAGATACTATTTTATGAATAAAATAAGAACTATAGATAGAAATAAGACGACCAAAGTTCTTATTATAGACGATGAAGCCTATATAAGAGAGAGTATAAAGAGCTTTCTTGAAGATTACAGTTATGATGTGATTGAAGCTGAAAATGGAATAAAAGGTCTTGAATTATTTGATTTTGAATTGCCTAACATAGTACTTTGTGATCTTCGTATGCCCAAAATAGATGGACTTGAAGTTTTAAGTGAGATCGTCAAAAAGTCCCCAGATATTCCAATAATAATTGTTTCTGGTGTGGGCAATATCTCAGACACTGTTCAAGCGTTGAGAATCGGGGCTTGGGATTATATCATTAAACCCGTTCAAGACATGACAGTGCTGTTACATTCAATTGAAAAATCTCTTGAAAGAGCATCTTTAATAAGAGAAAAAGAGCTTTACAGAAAAGACCTTGAAGAGGTTAATGCAAGACTTAAAAACTCTCTTGATACAATTGAAAAGACAAAAGATAAACTTGTGCAATCTGAAAAGATGGCAGCTCTTGGAGGGTTAGTTGCAGGAGTTGCTCACGAGATCAACACTCCAGTTGGAATAGCAATTACTGCTGCATCTTTACTAAAAGATAAAACAAGCTATATCAAAGAAATATATAAATCTGGCTCTTTAAAAAAAAGTGATTTAGAGTCATATTTGCAGGCTATGGATGAAGTTTCTCAATCTATAATTATAAATATGGATAGAGCAGCAACACTTATAAAGAGTTTTAAACAGGTTGCTGTTGACCAAACTGTTGAAGAGAGACGCAAATTCAATTTAAAGCAATATTTCCAAGATATACTCTTAAGTCTTAAGCCAACTTACCTTAATAAAGGGTGTGTAATAAATTTAGAGTGTGCTGATGATATTGAGATATTCTCTTACCCAGGTGCATATTCTCAAATTATCAGTAACCTTGTTATGAACTCTATTATTCATGGGTTTAAAGAGAAATTAGATGGTCAAATTACAATTAATATCTCTTTATTAGATGTTGATAAAGTAAACCAAGAGTTGATAATCCAATATAGCGATAATGGCTCTGGAATGAATCAAGAGCAGGCAAATAAAGTGTTTGATCCTTTTTTTACAACAATGCGTGGTCAAGGCGGCACAGGTCTTGGAATGTCTATTGTTTTCAATCTTGTAACCCAGACACTTTGTGGTACAATTGAGTGTAAAAGTGTGCAAGATATTAAAACAGAATTTATAATAAAAATTCCCAAGTCATCTCTGTTTGATTAAGAACACAAGGCGGCTTCGCTGCAATTAATGTTGGATTTAAATTACTTAACAATAAAATATGATTTTTAATATTCACAACCCTTCAAAGTGGTATCTGCATCCTGTTTTTATCTTTACCTGCTCAATTTTATCATTAGCTACTGCTCTTATTTTAACCATATATTGGTATATGGAGATCACAGCAGCACTTCAAGTTATTATAAAAAAGTTCAATATTGATCCGGGTCAGATTTTTCCTTCAAGAACAGGTATGACAATTCTTGTTCTCACACTTCTTATCACAGTTGTTTTAGCTGGAATATTGCTTGCGTTTATCTACTACCAGAGGACGCTTAGGCTTTTTAGACTTCAACATAACTTTATCTACAATTTTACCCATGAACTTAAAACGCCAGTAACATCACTTAAAATCTACCTTGAGACATTCCTTCGACATCAGCTTGAACCAGAAGAGATAAAAAAATATAGCCAATATATGTTAAGTGATGTTGGAAGGTTAATTGAAAATATTAATAGTATATTAAATCTTGCAAGGATTGAGAGTCGTGCATACAATACTGATATGATTAATCAAGATATTGTTGATATTATTGAAAAATTTTGTGAAAAAAATAAAACCCTTTTTCATAATTGTGATATTATTATCAACAATCCAGAGACTAAATGGATATATCCTATAAATATACTACTTTTTGAGATGCTTCTTATGAACATTCTCTCTAATGCTGTAAAATATAACTCTTCTGCCCACCCTTATGTTAAAATTACATTTCGTCCATATCGACAAAAACTTTTGATAGATTTTGAAGACAATGGCATTGGAATTGAAAAACATGAGCTTAAAAAAATATTTAGAAAGTTTTATCAAGCAGAGAACGTTAAATCAGATATTAAGGGAAGCGGGCTTGGACTCTACTTAGTTTTTAGCATTGCAAAAATACATGGCTGGAATATTGCTGCAAAAAGTGAAGGTAGAGGAAAAGGATCGGTTTTTACACTAACACTCTCTCTTCCTAAGGAGGTTTAAGTTTTGTATAAAAAACGTATTTTAGTAGTAGAAGATGAGTCTCACATTGCCGAAGGAATCAAGCTAAACCTTACTATTCAAGGATATGATGTTAAAATTGCACCTGACGGAGCAAGTGGGGTTGAGAATTGGCGTTCATGGAATCCTGATTTAATAGTTCTTGATGTGATGCTTCCTATGATTGATGGCTTTTCACTCCTTCGTATAATAAGGAAAGAAGATGAAAAACTACCTGTCTTAATTTTGTCTGCTAAAGGTAGTGTTGAAGATAAGATTTACGGTCTTAGATGCGGAGTTGATGACTATTTAGCAAAACCATTTGATCTTGATGAACTTCTATTGCGAGTCGAAAGGCTCATTACTAAAAAATCGTGGTATGCTCATAATGGCGAATTAGAAAAAGTGTCATCTCAAAATAGCGAACCTCAAGACTTACAATTGTCATCACGACCTGATAACATTGATAACTTATGGAGTAATAAGCTCTCTTTTGGAGGTAACCACATTGATTTCTTAACTGGTAAGGCATCGTGTCAGATAGGAGATATTGTATTGACTGAACAGGAGATAAAGTTACTTAAAATTTTAATTGAAAATAGAGGCAGACCAGTTTCTCGCCAAGAGATTCTTGAAGCTGGCTGGGGTTATTCAAGCGATATGACAACAAGAACACTTGATAATTTTATGGTTCGCTTAAGAAAATACTTTGAAAAAGACCCCAGAAAACCTATCTACTTCAAGAGCCGAAGGTCTGTTGGGTATCTCTTTGATTCAAATTTTGATCAAACTTCCACTTGATTTTTAATTGCAAAAGTCAAGGATTGCACTAAACGATAAAAGGGAAACTTAACGGTTATTTTATGTCAAATACTTAAAACTATCGGAGCAAACTAACATGGCACAAATCGGCGATAAAAATATTCTTGATAGAAAATTCTTAGAGTTCTGGGGTAATCTGTTTCTCAATGTTGCAAAAGGGCAAGAGCAAATTGAGCAGCTATCATCTCTTATGAATATGGACTCTATCACAAATATGGATTTTATGAACTTTAAAGATATGGCAAAAATGTTTAAACAGAGCTATGGATTGCCTTTAGATGATTCAGATAAAATCCAGAAAAATTCACCAAACATGTTTCAGATGAATTCAGGAAACTTAGTTAATAGAGTTTATAAACCAAAAGATCAAAAGTCAGATGAAATTGAGACCATAAAATTGCGTGAATCGTTTGAGGCATTTCAGTCATCTTTTGCAAAATATATTGCTATTTGGGGTTGGATTCCTAAAACAGAACATGAAGAGTTAAAAAAGAGTTACGATACTTTAAAGGGTGATTATGAAACTCTAAAAAAAGAAAATAAAGAGTTAAAGCAGAACTACAATAGACTAAAACAAAAGGCAGACGTTCAAGAGGAGCTTATATCGCAATTAAGAGATATTTTGAATGCAAAGGGTATGGGGCATATTGAGCTTTTTCAGCATGTTCAAAATCTTGCACGTAAACAGACAGGCGAATTTCAGAATTTAATACAAAATTTGCAAAATCTCTTTAAAATAGGAAAAAATGATTAAATACAAGGTACCAAGCATTTATGAATATTATAGAAATTTGTATAAAAAACAAAGATGGGCAGTTCTTTATTCTGCCCATCTAAATTCATCTATCCATTATTTATTGTAATCTTTCTTGGAACAGCTTTCGCAACCTTTGGCAGGGTCAATTTTAGAACTCCATCAGTGAATTTAGCTTCAATCTTCTCTTGATGAATAGCTTCTGATAAATTGAATTGCCTGTAATACTTTCCAATATCAAATTCTACTAAAACATCTGATTCATCTTCATTTTCCCACGGTTTAACATCACCTGTAATAGTTAGAACACCATCTTTTAAATCAATAGTAATATCATCTGTGGAGACTCCCGGCATATCTGCAAGCAAAATAATTTCATTATCATTTTCGTATATATCAACTGCTGGAGTAAAGATAAGACCAGGTTTGGTATGTTCCGCAGGAGTTGCAACTTCCTGTTTTTCTTTTACTTGTAACTCTTTTGTCTCAGCCATTTTATTATCCTCCTTTTTACTTAATTATTATAAATTTAATTTATAGTTATCTTTCTTGATTTGGCGATTTCAGATTTACCAACACTAACAGTAAGAACACCATTTACCATCTTTGCATTTACATTCTCACCATCAATATCGCCAGTAAGCATCACTCCTCTTGAAAATTTCCCAGTATCTCTCTCTTTTCTATGATATTTTATATTATTGTCGTTCTGCTCTGTTTTTAGCTCACCTGATATGGTGATAGTTCTGCCATTGAGCTGGATGTCTATATCTTCTGGTTTCATTCCGGGAAGTTCTGCACGAATATAGTAGTTATCCTTATCTTCAGTGATGTTTAAGGCAGGAAATACACCTGAATTTCGACCTCCAAACGATCTTCTACCGCTCATCAAATCTGCCCATCTATCCATCTCTTTTTTAAAAATATCCATCTCATAAAATGGATGTCTCCAATTTGCCGATGCAAGTCTTGTCGCTGGAAAATTAAACATTGTTCTTCCTATCATGGCTATTTCTCCTTATAGTTACTATCTGTTATTGTTTATAATATATTTGCCTAAATGTTGTTGTTCTATTACTTAACTGTATATGTAATTTTGCATTACCAACCAAAATTTTAAACAAAAAGTAATGAATATTTTTATGTAGTCAAGAGGGAAGATGTAATTTTTTCTTAACAGATTAAAAATTAACCTAACCAGCTAATGAATGAAATCGCGTTAATTTTGGGCATAAGCTAAGTTTTGAATATATAAAAGCTAAATTGATTCTGGTTTGAAACTTTTGGGGGTCAACTTGCAGGGTGAATATGATTTTCTGAGGGGGTGGGTTGAAAAATTCAGTTGAATTTTAAGTTCCAGAAATATTTGAGGATAAAGGCGATTTAAAACTGGAAGTGGAGCATCAATTTTACAACGAAGATTGACTTGTTGAATCAGGATGCGTTGTTTGGCTAAATTGCGATTATATTTTTTTTCTCTCTTCCTTTGTAAGATATTTACTTTTTTTCAGTAGCTTCCTGTTATGTTTTCGCATGTTAAACTATTCTATAAAAGCTTAATTTTATTAGTAGCTAAAAAATCAATATTGGCAAAAGAATACTTATTCTACAGGTTTAACAACAAGGTGAGCGGGCGGCGGGCTTATCCCGCTGTCCGCTCCACAGCATGGTTATGATGTTCAATAGCTTAACGATGGATGAAGACTCATTAGCTCAACTAATTCCAATGATTCCTTTGCCGCTCTTTTTATTTTTTGACTCGAAATATGCCGTTTGTAATATTCATGGGCAAGGTCATTACGGCAGGCAATGATACTTTCTAATTTTGTGAAATATTTGACAAATTCCTTTTTTGAAAACGAGTATTCAGAATAATCGTTTTCAAATAAATCAACCAGATATAAAGCTACTCTTGCTTTAATTGTTTCTTCTTGTATAAGTTTATTGTACAACCTTCCCACTTCTAAAGTATCTTTGTCCGGCTCTCCCATTTTACGAATTATATACTCACTACCATTTTCATCAATTTTAGCAACAATCTTTTCAAGCAATTGAGGAGCAATAATAATCAATTGGAAATAGTTTCCTAATTTGAACATATCTTCCAAATTTTTAATTTCATCCTTAAAAATCTGAAAGTCTCCAAATTCTTTTCTGAGTTTTTGTAAATATGTCATATTGCTTAAACCCTTATGATCTTTTATTATCAGGCATTTTTCCCCTGATAACATTGAGTTCACCGGTGCGGCGATAGCCGTGTCCTGTGAACTCAATGTTATGTGCTTATTTTGTTCCGACAATTTTATCAAATCGGCTGTCCATGCAAACACTGATGTCCGTTGTTACAAAACGTCCATCCAAATACAGACTGAAAATCGTGGCAGGCGTAGGAGCGGACTGAGCCTGTTCCACCGTTTCCAGTTTGACAACCGTTAGCGGCAGTTTTCGTTTTCGGGCTGTTTCAGCCAAAGACTCTCTGACATGAAATTCCGAATAGGGACACCGGTTTGAGTAAAAAACAACAATGCCTTTTTTCAGAGGGCATTCGCCGTTCTTAACCGACTCATTGAAATAAGGTCTTTTGTTCGTCTTTTTGAAGTCCAAAGATATAAGGCTGAAACCGGTCGAGATGCTTTCGCAAATCTCGAATCCCTGTCCCAGCAGCCATTTAGTGTCGCTCATAAAGTGAAACTTCTTAGTTCCCACTACGGTTACCAATCCGGCTTTTCTCTGTTGTTTGGCAGTTTCAGTAACTTTGTGCAGAAGCGTTTTACCGTGCCCTTTTTCTTTGTATTTTCCGGAAACCCAGAAACAGCCTATCATCATGTAGCCGGGAGCTGTAACAGGTACCCATGCTCTTTCTGCCGGACCATATTCGATGAATACTTTTGCACGTTCATCAAGTCTGTGAAACACGTAGCCATTATCAAATTCTTTTGTCAGCCATTGCTTTTTCAGTTCATAGCCCTCTGAACACTTCTTATCCGAGAAGCCGCAACAAATATGTTCAGAGCCGATATTTTCTTTTGTCAGATTCAAATAACCCATTGATTATTTATCCTGTTGTATGAAATCCTTACATGGTTACCTAACGCATAACGACGATCATCACCGGCACACAAGCACGCCGCCAAGGGACTTCAGGGAACGCTACCAAATTATCCCGGCGTGGTTGTGTGTCCGCGTGCATGACCGGCGTTATGTCTTGTGATGCAAAAACATTTTCAGTAACAAAAAACCAAGTATGATAAATAGCAAAACCATAGCAAATATAGCGTAATTGTAAGGCGTTCTTGGTACGGAATCTAGTCTATAAATAAATTTATAATTACCATACTTAACATTTAAAAGACATAGCGCGTCGTCTGGTATATAATATTTCTTCACTCCTATGCTTTCGGTAGAGTAGATAATTCTGTCTTTGTTAATGTCGTGTATGGAGGTATCCAATACACCAAAATAGTTAAATATGGAGACTTCTAGAGTAGCTAATGGATGTACTTTGGACTTCCTTAGACAACACAATAGTATTACATATATTAGAAATCTCATTATAAAATTTGATATTAGCTTAAGGAACGGTACAGTCACCTGAGCTACTGAGCCTATTAAGTGCTTCATTATTATACGGCACCTCTCATGTCTGCTATCAAATCATCGTATCTATTTTTATTGATTACCTCAAGATTTTTCATTTGACCAGCTATTCCATCGATTAGTAAATCAGGAAAAATGTTTGGGAATTTAAAAATCTTTTCGAGTGTATTCTTTTTTTTCATTTCAAGCTTATGCTGATGTAATATGTGTCTTACTAATGTGATAGATGTAAGAGTACAAGCTTCAATAAATTGTCTCCAAAATCTTCCTTTGTTAGTATGATATGATACCATGCAGCTTGAGTTAATAGCATGATCAGATAAAGGAGTATCCAGGGCCATATAATAGAATTGATTTATATCCAGAAAGGGAAATCTAAGAAAAAGCTTTCCTTTCTTAGTCAAATAATACTTAATGGCATTGCAATTTTCGTAATATTCACAGGTGATAAGGCCGTAAGTCACTCCAATATCGAAACGCTCATCTATGATTTTATTCGAATACCTAAAGTTGTTAGTAAGAAATTTATAAAGGTGCTGCTTTCTGTATGGCTTTTGGTTTAATAATTGTAATATTCTATATAAGCAGAGACCATGCCATACTCCATTAGCGCTCTCGCTATTAAACCAGAATATATTGGGTATACATGCACCAAACTCTGCTCCTTCGTTAGAGTTTAGGTATATATTGCCATTCAATAGCTGTCCTTCTATGAGTAAATAATCTTTTCCAGTTGTTAAGTTAGATTTTGTTTCGAATAGCATTACATATCGAAATATATTGATAAAATTATATATAAATTGGCGTAGATTCCAATTATACATGATCTCTAGAAAACTACTTCCATCTTCAGGGATAAGTGTATTAGGTAAGCCAGATTTTTGAATTATATCTCTATTAGCAGTAACAATTTTACTTAGATATCTTTCAGCGAAATCTTTGAACTTAGTATCATAGTCGCTAGTAGATGCGATTTTAAACCATGCCTTTTCATTTTCTTTTAGGCTATTAACGCCTTCGCTGAAATTAATATCATTTTCTGCCTTTATATTGGAAAAATATCTACAATTTGGAGTCACTGCAGCGTTTGCTTTGACTGTTAATATATTCTGAAGATTGTGTTCTTTTAGATAAAACTTTGCGTGATTTCGATGAAAATAGTCCCTTCTCAATTTGCGTAAATGCTCAAACGTTTCATTGCGCAGTGAGATGATCACTTTTGAGTCAAAAGGGTTGCAGAGGTCGTCGTTATTAAAGCAAAACTCTATAATTTCAGCCATAAGTTTGTTGTATAGCTTTGGATATAGATGGTATTCTATATTATCAAGTCCATCAAAGACAAGAAGTGGCATAAAATTCTTATTGTACGTTGTCTTTAATATCGATTCTGCTAGCAAGTGGCATATAGGTAAACCATGCTTAGACTCTATAATATTGAATATGATATCTTTGGATGCCTTGGAGTTAAGTCTAACGGTCTCGATGTCTTTCATGAACTGATCGTAATAATTATGGATCAAATTTGGATTGCCTATTATAGAATCTTTATATTTTGTGCTATTCTCTGGACGTGTGAGAATGGATAGTGCTGTATTTGTAAGGCAATATTGCTGATTGGTCATTACCTCATTCCATAGAGGAGTCCTATTCTTATATTTGTATGTTACATATGTAATATGCAAATAAAAGTAGTCTCTAAGAGATAGTGGAGCTTGATTGTTCGCCGTTCTTACGATATTGTAACGGTACAGCTTAGAAATCTCTGCTCGATATACTGTCATCCTATTATTGTTGTATAGATTATCTGCTTCGGTGTTCATTAAATAATTTAGATAGAATGTCTTCCCTGATCCTCTAGGACCGATGAGGAATAGTGTCTTAATGTCTTTATCTATCAGTTTGCTAACTAGATTTTGATGCCCTTCCTCTGTGTTCGCCAAATTATATGTATCATCAGGCTCTCTGTCTTTGAAGACGTATACAGCTTTAATCGCATCTACTATCAAGCTATCAGAAGGATTGGCTTTGATCCACGAGAGCACCTTTGAATAATACTGGTTAGTTCTCTCAATGAATGGCAGAGTATGGTCTTGAATGGCTCTCGTCTCTTTAAGGTGAGCTTTTCCTTCATCGGTAGAGACTGGAGATCTAAACGGGGTCCGCAGCTTTGTAGGTCGAGTTATCTTATCAGTGATAATTGATCTCAGATGAATATCCATTTCATAACTCCTTATCCTTAAGTTGGGTTTGGACATAACGAAAAGCTAAGCCGGAGCCGCACCCTGGCGCGGCGATCGGCTTGAGCGCCTTGTTCGCATTTTTTTAATTGCATACTAACTCATAACTCGCCCACAAAAAGCTGCAAGATTCACAAGGTTCACTTCAGCACTTTTCCAATTACGATTATCATTATCTCTTGCATAGCATATCAGTTGAGGCGGTTTATCCACTGCATAGACCCAAGTGAATGTTTTCGCGTGAATTATTTTGTTCGAGAATTCACGCGGTGACATATCTTTTACTTCTCCATTTTCAAATGTTATATGACCACAACTCCAAGGATTACAAATTTGCTTATCATAATCTGTAATTTTCTGTTCATCATCGAGAATTCTTAAGAGGATTGCTAGTTCAGTAATTGCTCGATTAGCTTTTTCCTCTCCTATTTCGAATATTGCTTTTCCTAAATACTTCCATTCTCCTACAAAGTTATTTTGCATAAGTTCAATTAATGGACTACGCGAGTAAGCAAAGCTCATCACGATTGAAAGGTTTTCATGGACAATTCTTGTTAAGTGAATTGGATATCTTTCCATATTTTATCTCTGCGAACCGGTGCAAATAACCGGTGCAAATGGAGCGCAGCGGAATTTGCATCCGAGTTAATTTGCCTTGTTATGCATGCTTTCCTTCGCATTTATTGTCAGATTTTCGCCATCCCGCCATACCCTGGCCTATCTCATGAAGTTTTTTTATAAGATCACTCAGAACTGAAAACGTTAGGGATTGTGAAGCTATCGTAATCCCATCTTGTGTATCCAAAATTTTCAGCATTACTGGTTCATTCTCTTGAATGATGTCATTTTGAATTCTTTCATCCATGTGCTCTAAAGTGTTTCTCACATCTACAATAGACGATGTAAGCGACTCAATGTGCTTTCTAACTGTACGAGAAAACGTCAATCCGTCTTGATTGCCTTTGAGAATATCCAGAAAGCGAAGAATGCGTCTTACAGAAGAAATGCAGTTTTCCATATGGTCAACAAACTTGAACATGTATATGTGCCTTCCATCTTTCGTCATTTCCTCTGAACTTCGCTGCCCTTCAGAAATTTGAGCAACGATCAATTCTCTTGCTTCGTTGTATTCATCTACCGACTTGTCAAGCAATCTTATATACAACCTCCGATTCAATGCCGTGCGGCGGCTAATATTCCTGTCGCCTTGGGCAAAAACCAAGTTGAGAATCAAAGTTGGCTGAAGCTTTTTCAGCCCCGATAAGTCTTCCATTTTCAATTCAGTAGGGATCATAATGTCTCACAGTTTCTGAACATAACACCAGCTTGAGCGGCGAGCATCCACGCGGCCAATGAGCTACAGGGAAAGCCGGGGAATTTGACCGCGTGGTTGCTCGTCCGGCTCCAAGCATCCGTTATGCATTCTCTAAAAAGGCTTCGACTATATCCCAGGCTTTAATGAAAATCTCTTCTCGATCAGATGATGTAATTGGAAGTATATCACCATGTCTTGCTGGAAATGCAAATCTTCTCACTACCTCAATGTGATCCTTGCCGTAACCACTTATATCACTGACTTTCTTCCACTGATCGGCTTCCTTTTCCAATCCGTAACGATTTTTGCAGTACTGCTTTAATGCTTCAATGGCCCTGAAACAGTAGAATCCAGTATCTCCTGGTTGTTTCATGGCCATCACCAGATCGTTCAGACATCGTTTGATGAATATCCCGTGATCTCCAGCTACTTTTGGAAGCAACTTATTTAAATGTTTCTCGAAATCAAGATGTTCGTTGCGTTTTTCAATGCAGGGCATGTTTATTCCAAAAACATAGTCTATGTCCTTACCATCATTTATGATTTGTCTAATCTCAACATTGTAAGCATATCCTTTCAAGAAACCGACGATTGCCAAAATATCGACTACGAGTTGCTCAGCAACGTTCCTCAAATCGAAGATATCCCACTCATGTTCAGAATATACCCAGACCGTGATCTGATTTAACACTATGTTCAGCTTTGCTTGTGCCTCAAGACCGCTTGACGGATGGAAGAACTCCATCTTCATGGGACCCAGCGAAATCGCTGCTCTCTCTGGAAGTACCAAACCCTTCAAAATGTATGGGATCATTGCTCCTTACTCCTTGCATAACCATTTATTATCAGGTAGTTTTGCCCTGATAATACCCTAAATTCCCTATTATCAAGGAAAGATTTCCTTGATATACTGATCAAGGTCATAAATTGAGTTCTACTTAAATATAAAAAGCTCAATTAATAACCGCTTAGAGTATAACACCCTAATTCCTAACTTATCAGGTCAATTTTCCCTGATAAGTTGATTTTAGCACTATTATCAGGGCATGTTATTAAAAAGTATTATTGAGATTGATAGGCAATTTACCCTATTCTATAAAACAATGAATAATGACAAAACACTATTATTTGTTATCTATATTATCTAACAGAATCCATTGTCAAGAATGGTATTAAAAATTGTTTTTAATATAAAAACCCCCGACCAAGTTTTCACCTGATCGGGGGTTTTTGTTGTCAATATCACATAATCATCTTGAACTTATTTAGAATAATTCCACCTGTCTATACTGCTCCTTGCCATTTAGTGAAGCATCGCGACAGCTTTACACTGCCTTCTGGCAATGTTTCTGACCTGCCAAAATCAGTTTAATTGTCCATTGACAGTTGGAGATAACGCCATTTTCAACACCTCTTCCATCTCTTCAACAAGAACAATGTTAAGCTCATCTTGTATAGAAATTGGTATATCTGAGAGGTCTTTTTCATTATCTTTTGAGATAATAACTGTTTTAATGCCGCTTGCGTGTGCTGCAATAAGTTTCTCTTTAAGACCACCAATTGGAATTACTCTCCCTCTGAGGGTTATCTCTCCTGTCATGGCAGTCTCTCTTTTTACAGGTCGATCTGTTAATACAGAGACTAATGCGGTGCAAATAGCAATACCAGCAGAAGGTCCATCTTTTGGAATCGCACCTTCTGGGACATGAATATGAATATCAAGGTCTTTATAAAAATCTTCACGAATACCAAGTGCTAAAGAGCGTGAACGAACATAACTCATAGCCGCACTTGCAGACTCTTTCATAACTTCGCCAAGTTTTCCAGTTACAGAGACAGCCCCTTTACCGGGCATAGTAACAGTCTCAATAATTAGAAGCTCTCCACCAGCCTGCGTCCATGCAAGACCATTGACAATTCCAACTCTATCCTCTTTTTCAAGAACTCCGTGTCTAAATCTTGGTTTACCAAGATATTCAAGTAAAGAGTCTGAAGTTATGGTATTTACGCTATCTTCTTCTTTATCCACAACATTGCTACTTGTCTGAACAATTTTTTTGGCAACTTTTCTTAGCACAGAAGATATTTCTCTTTCTAAATTTCTAACTCCTGCCTCACGAGTATATTTTCTGATTATTTCAAGAACAGCATCTTTAGAAAAAGTTATGGCTCTATCACTTAAGCCATTTAGCTCAATCTGTTTTGGAATCAAAAAACCATGAGCAATCTGCTCTTTTTCGTTCTCAGTGTAACCTGGTATTCTGATAATCTCCATTCTATCTTGAAGAGGGGCTGGAATATCATGAAGAGTGTTTGCAGTTGTAATAAACAAAATATCAGATAGATCATAGGCAATATCAAGATAGTGGTCATTAAATGTTTGATTCTGTTCAGGATCAAGCACTTCAAGTAGTGCTGATGATGGATCGCCTCTAAAGTCTGTGCTCATTTTATCGATCTCATCAAGACAAAAGACGGGATTGGTGTAACCAGTTTTTTTAAGTGTTTGGATAATCTTTCCTGGCATTGCTCCAATGTAAGTTCGTCTGTGTCCTCTTATTTCTGCTTCATCTCTTACACCTCCAAGCGATATTCTTGCAAAAGAGCGTCCCATAGCTTTTGCAACAGAACGGGCAAGAGATGTTTTACCAACACCAGGTGGACCCACAAGGCACAATATTGGTCCCCTAATCTTTTTTACAAGCATCTGAACAGCAAGATATTCTAAAATTCTCTCTTTAGGCTTATCAAGTCCATAATGGTCTTTATTTAAAATATCCTCAGCCTCACCAATATCTATTTTGGCTCTGCTTTTCTTATACCAAGGCAGGGCAAGAATCCACTCAATGTAAGTTCTAACAACCGTTGCCTCTGAAGACATTGGAGACATCTTCTTAAACTTTTCAAGCTCCTGACGAATAACAACAAAAGCCTCTTTGGGTAATTTTTTTCTTTTAACCTGACTTTCAAGGAGTTTAAACTCTTGCTGTGGCTCTGGCTCTTCTCCCATCTCCTTTCGGATTGCCCGTATCTGCTCATTTAGATAGTGCTTTTTGTTGAGTTTCTCAATCTGCTCTTTTACCCTGCCCTTAATCTTTTGAGACATGGCAAAAACTTCAATCTCTTGTTGAATCAACTTAAGAAGGAGCAAAAATCTCTCTTCAAGAGAATCTGTATCTAATAGTCTCTGCTTATCAGATAGTTTAAAAGGCATCTGAGAGGCGATTATATCAGCAAAATGAGATGGCTCTGCTGCAAGGATTTTTAAATTTTGCAAAAGATTTTTCTGGATAGCTCCTGACTCTTTTGCATAGTTATTAAATGCCTCTGTTACAGTTCTAATTGCTGCCTCTGTCTGGGATTGTTCCATCTCAATATCAATTAATGGAAGAAACCTAACAGCAATATAACCAGCAACATCACGGTCATGGATACTTAAGACTCTACCTCTGCTTATACCTTCAACAAGTATTTTAACAGTTCCATCTGGAAGTCTTACAATCTGAGAGATAGATGCCTCTGTTCCTGTTTGGTAAAGCTCATTGATCTTAGGTTTGATAATGTCAGGGCTATTTTGGGTTACAAGAAAGATGCGTTTATCCCGACCCATTGCCTGAGCAAGAGCATTTATGGACTTTGTTCTACCGACAAATACATGAGAAGCTGTATGTGGAAAAAGAACCATATCCCTTAACGGAAGGAGGGGTAACTCTCGAATCTCTTCTTCTCGAGAGTTACTTGAATTTTGGGAGCTATCTGAATTGTCTTGGTTATAACTATCTGAATTGAAAAACTTTGGTATATTTATCATCTAAACAGCTATGCCTGCTTTTTTGCCTGCTCAAATAGAAGAATCGGCTGTTCATGGTTTAAAACCACCTCTTCTCCAACAATGCACTCTTTAACATCGCTTATAGAAGGTAATTCATACATTATATCAAGCATGGTCTCCTCCATTATTGCACGAAGTCCCCTTGCACCAGCTTTTCTCTTTACAGCCTCTTTTGCCATTGAGACCAACGCTTCATCAGTAAATTGAAGATTTATCCCCTCAAACTCAAAAAGACGTTGATACTGCTTAACCAAAGCATTTTTAGGCTCAGTAAGAATTTTTATAAGAGATGATTCGTTAAGCTCACTAAGCGATGCAATGACAGGAAGCCTTCCTAAAAACTCAGGAATCAGACCAAACTTAATTAGGTCTTCGGGTTTTAACTGAAGAAGTAGCTCTCCAATTGGTCTCTCTTGACGGCTGGTTACCTTTGCTCCAAAACCCATTGATTTACTGCTCACCCTTCTTTGGATTACCTTTTCAAGACCATTAAATGTTCCACCGCAGATAAACAAAATATTTGATGTGTCAACCTTCACAAAATCTTGCTGAGGGTGTTTGCGTCCGCCTTTTGGAGGAATGCTTGCAGTTGTCCCCTCTATGATTTTTAATAGAGCCTGCTGCACACCTTCACCAGATACATCTCTTGTTATTGATGGGTTGTCTCCTCGTTGAGAAATTTTGTCGATCTCGTCAATGTAGATTATGCCTCTTTGTGCCTTTTCAATGTCGTAATCTGCATTTTGAACCAAAGATAATACAATATTTTCAACATCTTCACCAACATAACCTGCTTCTGTAAGGGAAGTTGCATCAGCAATTGTAAACGGCACATCAAGAAATTTTGCAAGAGTTTGGGCAAGAAGGGTTTTTCCGCAGCCTGTAGGACCTATCAAGAGAATATTGCTTTTTTGAATTTCAACTTCATCTTTTTTATTAAGCTCTTTATCAAGCCGTTTATAATGGTTATAAACAGCTACAGATAGAACTTTTTTTGCATGGTCTTGCTCAATTACATAAGAGTCAAGAACATCTTTTATCTCTCTTGGTGTGAGGTTATTCCTCCCTTTATGCAATGTTTTCTTTTCTGTCTTTTCTTCATCATCAATTATCTCTTCGCAAAGACCTACGCACTCATTGCATATATAAACACTTGGACCTGCTATCAGCTTTTTAACCTCTTTTTGATTTTTTCCACAAAAAGAGCAGAAAAATTCATCATCTTTTTTCTTGCGGCTCATACTTTATTGCTCCTTTGAAGGTTCAAGCTCGCCTCTGTCAGCCACTACACGATCAATAATTCCATAGATAGAGGCTTCATCGCCTGACATAAAAAAATCTCGATCCGTATCATTAGAAATTTTATCAAGATTCTGTCCCGTATGTTTAGAGAGAATCTGATTTAGAACATCTTTCATTCTCAAAATCTCATTTGCCTGAATTTTTATATCTGACGCTTGACCTTGGGCTCCTCCAAGTGGTTGGTGGATCATAATTCTTGAGTTTGGAAGAGAAAATCTTTTTCCTTTTGCACCAGCAGCAAGAAGAAGTGCACCCATACTTGCTGCTTGTCCCACACATACTGTTGAGACATCAGGCTTAATATACTGCATAGTATCATAGATTGCCAAACCAGCAGTTACAGAACCACCGGGTGAATTTATATAGAAATTAATATCTTTTTCAGGGTCTTCAGACTCTAAAAATAGAAGTTGTGCAACAACAAGATTAGATACTTCATCATTAATTGCTGAACCAAGAAAGATGATTCTGTCTTTTAAAAGTCTTGAATAGATGTCGTAAGCACGCTCACCTCTGTTTGTCTGTTCAACGACCATTGGTATTAAAGGCACTGTTGTCTCCTTAAATTCTATTGCTTGTAATTCTGTACTTGTAAATTTCAGATTTGACAGCTTTTAAAAAATTGGCAAATCTTATCTTCTTTAAACCTAATTCTTAAGTGATGTTACGCAGTGGATCATTTAAAGCCCTTATTTATAAAATTTGGTGCGTAACATCATTTATTAATTAACAACTTTAACTATAAGTTAGTCTCAGAAGCTACAATTTTACTATCTTCTGTTGAATCTTTAGATTCAGCAACTGGTTCAACCTCAACTACATTTGCATTACTAATAATATGCTCCATAGCTTTCTTTTCAAGTTGAATTGCCTTGAGATACTCAAGTTGATACTTAGTTGACTCATTTTCACTATTAAATATCTTTTTCACTTGCTCAACTGTTGCGTTAATGGCTTGTGCCATATTTGTATAGATATCTTCTGTCTCACCTTCTGTTAGTGTAAGCTGCTCTTGCTCAATAATTTTTCCAAGTAAAAGGCGTCTTCTTGCCTGTTTTTCAGCTACATCACGATATTGAGTTCTAATAAAATCTTTATTAATACCAACAGATTCAAGTGTAATATTGTGCTGAAGATAAGCCTGCTCTGTCTCTGCAACAATAGCACTTAACTCTGATTCCAAAAGAATATCAGGAAGCTCAAACTCTACCTTCTCAAGTAGTTTAGTAAAAACCTGCTCACTTAACTCTTGATGGACTCTTACCTTATACCCAGCTTCAAGATTGGAGCGGATTGCATTTTTTACATCCTCAAGGGTGTCAAATTTACCTAATTTTTGAGCAAGTGTGTCATCTAAAGGTGGAAGAACTTTCTCCTGTATCTCTTTGAGAGTAATCTTATAAGTTACTGTCTTACCCGCAAACGCTTTATCAACATCATCACCACTACCATAAACAATATCAATTTCAATCTCTTGAGGAGGTATCGCACCTGTAAGTTTTGTGGAAAACTCTTCAGGCATATTTTTAGTTCCAATATCCATAAGATAGTTCTCAATTTTTGGTGCATGTTCAAAAGGAGAACCATCTACAAATCCTTGGTAATCAATCAAAACAAAATCAGATAACTTTACAGGACGCTCTTCTTTTACAGTTTGTTTAGTTGCCATATTTTCACGAATCATCTGAAGTTGGGCATCAAGTTCTTCGTCAGATGGTTTATACATATTTTTACTAAGCTCAAGCCCTTTAAAATCAATATCTGAAATCAGAGGTTTTACTTCAATATTAATTGAAAAATTAAACGGTTTTCCAGATTCAAGTTCTTCAAGTGGCTCTTGGACAACTGGCTGTCCCAAGATATTCTCAAGCTCTTTTTCTTTAATAGTTTCTAAATAGGAATTTTGAATAAGCCTTGAAATTATATCAGCTTTAACATCCTTTCCAAATCTTGTTTCAAGGACTTTGCGTGGAATTTTTCCCTTTCTAAATCCTTTTATTGATGCAGATTTACCAAGCTCTTTATATGCTTTATCAAGTTCTGCTGTAACATCTTCGCCTGAAATTTCAATGTTAATTATTTTTTTTACTGTGCTTTTATCTTCTATTTTTACCTGCATTATTTTCCTTCCTAAATAGCAAGAGAGCTTCTGAGAACAGAAAATTAAGTTTTATACTGTAAGCTCTTTAAGCTGCCTTGAATCGTTAAGCTGCTGTGAAAAACAACCGTTAATATCCTAATTATTATTTATAAACTAACTCATAATATCGCTTTATTCTTAAAGGCTGAATAAAATGGATTAAGTTAATCTTTATCTTAATATGTGTCAAGATAATTGAAAAAAGACTTTATTTCAATATGTTGTTATACTCTAAACGGTCAGTAATTGAGCTTTTTCAAAGTTCTGAAAATTGCAGGATAAAAGCGAATCCAATTCCAATTTGTAGGTTGAATGGGTTTGTTTTAAGCAATCTGAAATAGCAGTTTTG
>JADFZQ010000009.1 GCA_015232455.1 Desulfamplus sp.
CGTTCATAGTTTATCTCTTCTATTATTTCTGGTGTGAATTCAAGTTCTATTGTCATAAACACACATTAACAAATTAAAGCAAAAATGAGAATATAAAAACTCAATTTATGACCGCTTGCAGTATAGTTCCACAACAAGATGATGTTTTTCTAAAGATTCAACAATATGAATCAGGATAACCAAAGATAGCATAATAACCTTATCCTTAATTCGCTAATCTTGATCATCCTGATTCAAACAGCAAAAGATTATCATAATTTAAATCTATGACCACAATTTTAAGTTGTTTCTTGTTAGCAATTATTATTAAAAATAATATAACACTCAAAACTACTAAGATTTTTATAGTTGATTATTTATTGACTTTATCGTTGTAGTCATTAACTCTTTTTTTATATGCTTGTAAATCAGCATTATATTGTTGTGTTCTAATATTGATTTCAGATACTTGCTTTCTGAAATCTTCAAGTACTGCTTCACTCACACCTTTATCATTTTTAAGCCTTTCGTGTAGTACATCCAATCTATCTTTATCATCTTTTAAAGAAGCATATTCTTCTTTCAGTTTATAATCTATCTGCTTCAGTTCTTCAGCCTCTTTAGTTAACTCTTTGGAACGTTTCTCCTCGCCAGCCTCTTTCTCTTCTGAAGTTGAAGAATCAGTCTGGGTTTGTTGTTGTGCTTGAGGAATATTATTAATATCAATTACTGGTTTTGTTTTAATCTCTTTAATTTTTTTTATTTGTTTACGCTGTTCACTTGATAGTTTAGAAATATCATCAGTAAAAGATAAAACTCCATTTTCATCAATATATTGATAAAACTCTGAATATACTGGAGATACCCCTATAGTTATGAGCCAAATAATATATATTACAAATTGTAGTAGTTTCATTTTAAACACCTATTGAGTGAGCTAACTATACTCTAAGCGGACATAGATTGAGTTTTTTTATATTTAAATAGAGACGCACGTCCGTGCATCTCTACAACTTATGACCTTGAGCAGTATATAGTAATTAGTTAAAAGGCGAAGCACCTGGAAGAGACTCTTCTTCTCCCTTTTGAACTGGTAAGATAAAAATCAACATTGATTTAGTTGCACTTCCAGATACAATTGTAGTTGCACTAATCTCAGCTCTAATCCAAACTCCATAATGTTTTAAATATACAAGGTTAAAGTTAGCAACTCCATTTGCATCAGTTGTCAATTTGCTTGGTATATTTCCCGCACTCGAATTTGGTGGAGTAATACCATCTCCAGTAGCATCAGTTTCACCAGCATCTAAAATTGTATTTCTATTAGCATCTTCATTATCAAACCAACCATAACCAGCAGTAGTGTAGTCTGGTGCAAATTCGCTTACTAAAGTCAGCGGATTTACTGTTTTCGTCCACACTCCTTTAGCATATTGTAAGGGCCAGTTATTAAGAGATACCTCCTGATTGCCAACAGGATGCCCACCTGAATCTGAGACTAAGATAGACATAGGTAGAATGTAGTAAGTATTTGTAGCGTCAGAAGTTATTGTTGTACCTCGTCCAATCACAATTGAACCAGGCGTACCTCCTATTGTAATATCAACATCGTCTATCATTGTACCCACTACAACACTACTGACATTAGGTCCTTCGGCTTGAAGAGCCCCACTTACTGTAATAGTGGTATTAGTTACGGCAGCATTAATAGTGTATAAGTTATCATTCAAAGTTGAGCCAATAACTCTAATAATATCGCCATTTGTAAAGCCATCAAGCCCCCCGGCTGCAATAGTTCTAAAATCTCCTCCATCACTTCTGACTATAGTGTCAGGGTTAGTGTCAGCAAATCGAATAGCAGAAATAGGTCCTGTAAAAGCCTTACCAACCACGCGAGCTATTACCTTTATTCCACTTCCACCTGAAGAAAGTGTGCCTGAAGTAAATCTAGCGGTAGCAATACCAGAAGAGTTTGTTGTTGCTATTACAGGGCTAATTGTTTCTCCGCCACCAACAGGATTAACAATTAGAAAAGCAACCGTTGCACCTTCTACAGGTTGAGCAGCAGCATTTTTAACCGTTGCTGTAAGGTCACTAAAACTATCAACATTCGGTGCAACAATAGTTGGTGAAGCCTGAAGAGAAATTTGAGAAGCTGAATTTGCTGGTGCGGCTATAATTGCCTGAAAACTATCATTTTGAGCCGAGCCATTTATAGTACCATATACATAAATTGACGCAACACCAGCAGTAGAAGCCTTGAAGAATGCATTTATATTTTGAGTAACAGCACTAATAGGAGCATTTATAGTTAATGTTGGGGATAGAGCACCTCCAGATGCACTACTGAACATTCCAATAGTTGATATGAATGTAATAGGAGTGATGGCAGTTATAGGTGGTACAGATACTGTTATAGCTTGTTCTACACCAATGTCTAAATCAATACTATCTGTTGAAGGGGTAGTAATCTTCATGGCACCACCGCCAGCAACTACTGTATAAACTTGTGTTTTAGTATCTCCAAGCCCAGTAATAGTAAGTGTTACAGCCCCAGCAACAGTAGCTTTAATTGTTACTTGTAATTTACCATCAATATCTGTTTTCCCTGTAGTAAATGGAAGAGTTGATCCATTTGCTGTAACCGTTCCTACTGATGTACTATTTCTGCTTACATTAATGGAAGCTCCATTAATGGGGTTTCCTCCAGCATCTTTAGCCGTTATAGTTAGTGTTGAAGTATCATTTCCTGCAAGCTCAAGAGTTGTATATAGTCCAGGATCTACCGTAATAGTTGTACCAGCAATTTTAATCGGAACTTGTGACGTTAATACTGGGATAGCATCAGTAATTTTTGCGGTAATAGTAACGTTTTGATTGCTTTTACAGTCGTATCCAGATGAAAAATACACAATAGCCTTGCCACTTGCATCTGTAACAGGAAAAGCATTAGAGAGCATTCCTGCTCCGTTAGTGCATATAGTAAGGTCTGATTCAATAGTAAAGGTTATTTTGACATTACTAAGTGGAACACGATTTGTATCAAGCACAGTTGCTGTAATTGCTGCTGAATCAAAATTATCTGTTCTAACAGAATTAGTGCTTAATGATAAAGAGAGATATTTTGCTTTTGAAGAGTTATCTTGAGACCCTACAAAAGTTATTGATACAATTTGTGAGACATTGCCAACAGCAGCCTTAATAGTAGCAGTACCAGCAGAAGTATCCGCTATAAGAGGGATAGTTACACTACCTGTATCATCTGGGGTTACAACGGTAATAGTTTTTGTATTATTAGAGAATTTTCCGGCTGTAGTTGTAAACACTATTGAAGTGCCTGAAGATACAGCTTTTCCTGCGGTATCTTTTACGTCTGCTTTAATAGAAGTTGAGCTTGAACCGTCTGCAGGAAGGCTTGATGGAGAAGCAGTCAGTGATATTGTTCCAATATCTGTGGTACCACTCCCTTTAAAAGTAACTGTAACTTTCTGAGAAACTCCACCCGCAGTTGCAGTTACGCTTGCTGTGCCAGCAGTAGTTGAAGCAACAAGAGGCACAATAACTGTGCCAGAAGAATCAGGTGTTTTTACAGTAATTGTTGTTGTTCCATTAGAGAATTTTCCAGATGTAGTTGTAAATACAACCGATGTATTGGAAGGAACCGCTTTTCCTCCAGCATCTTTTATCACTGCTGTTATTGATGTAGAACTTGAACCATCAGCACTTATACTAGTTGGATTTGCAGTAAGTGTAATCATACCGATATTTGGAGTTGAACCACCCTCAAAAGTAACTAGAGTGCTTTGTGTTACTCCACCAGAATTTGCTGTAATTTGAGCATAACCCGCCGTTGAAGCAGATATTAATGGTATAATCAATTTTCCAGATTCGTCATTAGTTTTTACAGTTATTGTCGTTGTAGAATTAGAAAATTTTCCAATATTTGTAGTAAAGGTTACCGAAGTACCTGAAGGAACAGGATTGCCTGAGATATCTTTTATATCCGCAGTAATTGAAGTAGAACTTACACCATCTGCTGGTATTGTTGTTGGATTTGCAGAAAGAGTAATTGTTCCAATACTTGGAGTAACATTGCTTCCTTTAAATGTTACTGTAGTTAATTGATAGACACCATTAGATAGACACCATAGTTCAACAGAACCAGAAGTAGTTGATGAAATCAGGGCAACATATACTTTTCCTGCATCATCAGTTGTTGCTGCTGTAAATCTACTTACACCGTTCTCACGAACACCGTTGGCAAATGTCCCATTGGAAGCATAAAAAGCTATTTCTGTACCAGCAGGTACAGGTTTATTAGTAGAGTTAAGCAATTCCGCAGTTATCATTAAGGAACTCTTTCCATCAGCGGGTATGGTTGTGGGGGCAGCAGATAATTTTATATAAGCTGTACTGTCGCCAGCATTAGAGCCATCAGAATTTACTGCTGTAAAGGTAACTTGAATTGATTGTGTAATCCCACCTGACGAACATGTTATGTTTGCTTTCCCAGCAGTATCTTCTGGTCTTGTAATAAGTGAAGCTTTTACTACACCACCAGCAGGAGTAGTTCCTTTAAATTCTTGAGAACCGTTTAAGAACATACCTTTATCTGTCTTAAAGACTACGGGAGTTCCAGCAGCAACTGGCTGATCTGCATTATCCTTTAGTGTTGCTGTCAATACAACGGAGCTTTTTCCGTTAGCTGAAACTGTGTTACTTGATGTTGCAAGTTCTATTGACGAAGTTGTAGCACCAGTGCCATCTCCATAAAATTCAATAGGGATAGTCAGTTTTGCGGTACCATAAGAGGCTGTAACGGTGCAGATTCCAGCTTTTAATGGTGCAACTAATGTTGCTTTTGCTACACCTTGAATGTCTCCTGTTTCAGAATTAGTGTTCTCTGATGTTTTTGACGAGTTGCTAATGAGAGAACCACAATTTGATGTGAATATAATAGGTTCTCCGCCAACAGCCAATCCATTACTATCGCTCAACCTAGCACTTATTGTTGAAGTTGATTTACCATCTGCTAACATGTATACGGGTTCAGCTATTATATTGCTTAGAGTTATAGTATTGAAATTTAACGTTATTGTATCTTTTATAGCACTATTTCCCACAACAGATGCTGTAAGTGTGTATTCTTTAGCAGTTGAAGCTGATATAGTAAATTTAGCCATACCGCTTTTGGTTTTAGCTGTAAATGTATTGATTTTTATACCCGTGTTATTTGTAATCAAACTTATATCAGTCCCATCTTCAACAAGATTACCATTTTTATCTGTTACCGCTACGCTTAATGTGTATTCTCTATTTATATAGAGAAGGTTACTATCAGTGTTTTCAACTAAATCAACGATATTAACTTTTGAGGCATTGCCCGCTATCTGTTTAATTACTAACCTGTCATAATAATTACCAAAAGATGCTTTAATGGTAAAATCACCTTTCTGATCAGTGCTTCTGTATGTATATTTAGCTTCTCCATTTGCGTCAGTAATTGATGTGCCAATCTCATCGCTAACTGTACTGAAACTCTTATTAGGGATTTTAACTTCCCATACATCATTAGCTCCGTTTTGCGTTGTTATTTCTAAATAATAATTAGCATCAGAAGGAATATCTTTGGTAATAATATTGTTAGTAACATCATCAGTTGTAGAAAATATATATGTCTTAACTCCTGTTTCCGTGTTAATCAGCTGAGCTTTAAAGTACCCTTTAAAACGAAGGCTTAACAAATCTGACCAAGTTGCATAAGTAATTGAAATATCTTTCTCTCCTGAGAAAAGGAAAAAATTATCAGTAATACCTTCTGAATCTATATCGCTACCTGAAAAAACAAGCTCATTATTTTTAGGATTTATTGAGTCCCCAAAAGCACGTGAAAATACTACCATTGCACCCTCAACAGGGTTACCATTTTCATCACGTACAAGTGCAGTTAAAGTTGCTGTAGATTTTTCATCTGCTGGAATTGATACTGTATCTTCTTCGTTTAAAATTTTTATAGTAGCATTTTCTCCACCACCTTTTGACATTGAGATATAGTATCTATCACGTTTAAATTTAGCCTGAGATGGACAATGAGCTACAATGTAATAAGTGCCAGATGTAGGAATGTTTATATCTCTTATATAAGGAGTATTTGACTTTGAATCAAAATAATCAATAAAGAAATCTGAAATTACTTTATTTGAGCTATCACGTAACTCAACATATAAATTATCAGTATCTGCTGTTGAACCTGATGAAAATTCGTAATATGCTGTGAGGCTGACAAGCCCTTCTGGAACATCGCTTATTGAATACCAGTCATAATCTAAGGAATGCCACATGTTGCCAACCATTTTGTCGCCAAAATTGATTGCCGTTGCAGTAGTTTTGTTTTCGTTAGGCTCGCTTTCATATTTTGATGCACTGTAAACATCTACCCCAGACAGTGTAATCGCGAATAATGTCAACCAATAAACAAATACCATTAACGATTTTTTCATGATTTCCCCCAGTTTAACATGGTTATCTATAAAAATTAAATTATATAAATATTTATTATGCATTAATTATACCAGTAACATGACTTATACAAATCCTATATAAAAAATACGGGCTTGCATCTCTCTTCTTTAACCTGATAAGAAAGATCAAGCCCGATTTTTTCTCTATATCACAGGTCTAACTTTTAGAAAGATATTGTAATAGTCTCTTCTCCGCCACCACCAGAACAACCTGCTTGTCTATCATCTTCTGGATTACATTTGAGTGAATACGTAATATTAAGTTCATCTCCTGAACCAACTTGGAATCTATATCTATAAGGATTATTTGTGTATCCATTTGACGGATCACGGAACGTACCTCTGTATGTATAAGAGTCTGGATAAACTATATCTGTCCATGTGTAATCATCACCTCCAGATTCACTGGTATAAGTTACCTTAAAAGTAGAACCCTCAATTGGCGGATTACCATTAATATCTTCTAAATATATATCAAGGAAAATAACATTTTCATATCTTATATATCTATAATCTATACCAACCTGACCAGAGAAAAGCACGGGAATTCTTGCCATAATTGTATTAGTTAATCCTTTTGAGCTACTTTCCCATACAGGCAAAGCATTTGTAACTCCTCCTGAACTTCTATAGAAACTTATTCCATCACCGCCAGCATACAACTCTGATATTAAATCTCTTCTATCTGCTGATATAGCATAAAGAGCTGAACCACTTAATCCTTCATTTGTTTCATACCACGATGAAGGATAGGTCATTGTCAAATTTGAGTTAAGTGAATGGGCAAAAAGCTTTCCTGTAGGCTTGTCGTTTGGACCGTACCAAACCACTGCATAAAGAGTCCTATTATATTTGTCTAATAAAATATCCTTAATAGTTGAACCTTTATCCATACCAGTTGTATATTGAGTCCAAGTTTTACCGCTATCGTTGCTCACCCATACTCCACCATTTTCAGTTCCAGCATACAATATATCATTTGAAGATGTGTGATATATATCTAAGCAGGTAATAAAATCACCTGTAAATCTTAATGGATTAGTTCCAGCAGTGTTTGTACCATCATTATTCCATGTTTTTCCGCCATTAGTGCTTTTATAGACACCAACATTTGTAGCAGCATACAAAGTAGCATTTTTTCCGTGTGTTCCGGGTACTTTTATAATATCCCAAACAGTCCAACCATGACCAACTTTATTAGCAGTAACAGAAATGGTTATTTTATCTCCGTTTTTAAACTCTGAACCTTTCTCTTTTATTTTAAAACTTATTTCACCATTATCTGACATATAAATTTGATCAGTCTGGGCAATTCCCGCCTGCATTCCAGATACGCTACCTTCAACTGTCCAATATGCAGGTCTTGCCTCATAAGTTTTAAATGTGAAGAAATCTCCCACTGTAAAAGGAATTTTACCTTCAGTAATTATAAATCCAATCTCTTGTCTATCTGAAGTATAGAAATATCCATTAATCGCTTTATTATTCTGCATACCAGAAATAGAACCACTTACCTGCCAATATGGAGATGTCTCAAATTCAATAATATCACCTACAATAAAAGGAACAGAGCCCGGAATTATTTTAAAATCAATAAAATTAGATGTATATGCCGTATTTACATTTGCGTTGTTAAGTTTTCCTGAAACACTACCCTCAACAGTAAAAACAGTTGATGTGTCTCCAAGCAATTGCACTTTATCTATATCTACATAGACACAAGTTAGAGTCCATTTCTCTTTTGACATTTTAGGTGTAATATCTACAACTGTTCCTTTACCTTCTGGCACTGTTATATTAGAAGCAGCTCCTATAACATATCTAACTGTCCAATCTTCTGTTTTGGTTGTAGATGATGTCTTGAAATTATCCATCTTACCATCTGGAAAAGGGTTAGATGTTGAATTAAGAACAGGAAGTGGTGTATCAGTATTTTTTTCTACTACAATAGTAGCTTCATCCTCTTCAGTATCTCCATCTTCAAGTTTAATAATTGAGGGTGAATTTACAGTTGCATCAGGAACAATACAAGTAAGTGTCCATGTTTCTGTTTTTGCACTATAACCAATCTTTGTAGATATAACCTCGCCTTTTCCAGATGTATTTATAGAAAACCCACCACCTGCTGGCTCAAAGGTCTCTCCATCATCTGCCAATAAAATACCTTTACCTTCAGTTCCAATCCAGACATAATCACTATCTCCATCATCGCATAAAACTGTTAGTATAGCAGCTTGAGTAGAGTATAAACCAAACCACTCTTCAGAATTGTTGCTATTCCAATTCATTCCACCATCAACTGAACGGAATAGATTACCTCTACCAAGATAACCTGTACCAACATAAACCGTATTATGATCATCCGGATCAACACAGATTGCACTGTTCCCCCTAATATAAGAATCAATCCAGTTTTGACCTGCTCTTGAATTCAATGTTGATTTGCTGATATTTTCCCAATTCCTACCACTGTCAGTGGATTTATACACACCGCCACCATTTGTGCCAGCATATAAAATATTTGAATCATCTGGTGTTACAGCTATTGATGTTATGTGTGTTGTCGCCCCTCCATCTGTCTCTGCTGTTACAGAGACCATACCTTCAGCAGGAGCAGGGCTTGGAGTTGAATAGAGTGTGCTTGTTGCCACCCCGCTTCTCTGTATTGAAGTTCCATCTTCATTCATGCCAGATGTTACTGAAAACTCTGTGTCAAACCTGCCACCTGTATTATAGGTTCTAAAAGATACTGGAACACCATCTTGAACAGCATTGCCTTTTGCATCAGCAAGGTCTGCATAGATATTATCAGCAATACCTGTAAGCCATAGACCTGATATATTATGATATTGGAGTGAGAGATCAAAAGCCTCTCCAACAGGAAGCCCTGAGTTGTCATAATGGGTAAAGTATATTCGTTTTGATTGAGTTACGCCATTTGAGGAACATACCACTTCTGCAACTGCAGGTGTAGTTGGTGATATCAAAGAGACTTTTACAGAGCCAGAATCATCAATTGTAGCAACCTTATATGTTTTCTGACCATTACTAAAGACCCCGGCAGTTGTTGTAAATGTTATCGTTGTGTTTTGAACAACGGGAACGCCATTGGCTTCAGTAACTACAGCAGTTAGTTCAATTGATTTTATACCATCAGCAGGAATACTATCAAGGTTTGAAGATAGGGTAATTGAGGCTGCTTTTGAAAAATTAACCTGAACAAGCTGTGTTACACCACTTGACTCACATACAACTTCTGCTATACCTGGTTGTGTTGGAGATATTAACGATACTGTAACTGTTCCAGACTCATTAGTAATTTTTTCTGTGTAGCTTTGACTTCCATTTTTAAAATTACCTAAATTTGTTTTAAAAGATACATCAGTATATGATTTCACAGGCTGTCCAGAACTATCCCTAACAACCGCCGTAATAGCAACCGAACTTGTACCATCGCCACTTATACTTGTTTCACCTACTGTAAGAGATATAGATGCAGTGTCATTTATTGAGCCAGAAGAGCCACATCCTATTGTAAAAATAAAGAAAAATGGAATGACAGCCACAAAAAACACCATTGTAATACGATCAAAAATTAATGAGTTGAATTTTTGATAATTTATATTTTTACTAAGTAAATTATTGTCCTCTTTGTGATAGAAATTCATCTAAATAACTCCTCTTTAGAATATATGGACTCTATTTTATTGTCTTATCTGGTCAAGTTGAACAATTGTAGGTGTTATAAATATTAACAGCTCATTTTTCTTATCAGCATTTGTGTCAGACCTAAAAATTTGCCCTAAATAAGGTATATTTGAAAGTAAGGGGAATCCACTTCTACTTTCTGACACAGCAGATTTTACAATACCTCCTATTACAATTGTATTACCATCATTTACAAGCAACTCGGTATTAGCTTCACTTGTTGATACAGATGGGATACCCGCAACAGTTCCTGATACCTCATTCTTAGAAATTTTAAGAGTCATCTTAACTCTTTTATCAGGTGTTACACCTGGTGTTACCTCAAGAGATAATTTTACCGGTTTAAATGCAATTACAGGATTTCCATTCTCATCTACACCACTTTGATAGCCGTACTCAAGCCCTTGATCAATCTTTGCAGTTTTATTATCTAAAGTAAGTATTTTAGGAGAAGATATTATTTTAGTATCGCCTGTTAATTCTGAGGCAGTTAGTCTTGCATCTAAAAGAAGTGGTGTTCCTGCTAAACGGTTGAATGTATATCCAATTCCTGAAGATGCACTCACTGGATGATTCATTGCAATGTCGAATCCATATAGACCACTTATATCCTCTCGATAAACATCTTGGCTTGACATACCCCAATCAACACCAAGGTCTCGAGAAAAATCTTTAGTAACCTCTACGATTCTTGCTGAAATCATAATTTGTGGAGTAACTTTATCAAGAGTGTAAATTAATTCTTTAGCTTGGCTTATCACCTTCTTAGTATCAGTTAAAATTACCATATTAGTTCTTTTATCAATACTAATTGTGCCACCACCACCAGAAGTGCCCCCAGTGGTATTAGTAGAAGTTCTTGCAGGGGTAAGAAGTTTTTCGATATGTAGCTTTATGTCGCTCTCAGCATTAGCGTAGTTAATAGGAATATATTCTGTAAACATTGGCTCTTGTTGCTTTTTTTGTTCTGAAGCTTGTGCTTTAGCAGCAAAAAGAGCTGCTTTCTCATCTTGCTCTTTTTTTATAGTCTCCATTGTAGCAATACGTACAATAGAACCTTCTTTTATTTTACCAAGACCATTCATTTTCAAAATGAGATTAAGTATCTCGTCCCAAGGAGCTGGTTTTTCAAGAGTCAACGTTACGGTACCTGTAACATCTTTATCTACAGCGAAATTTTCACCGCTAACAGTTTGTAAAATTCTGAAAACATTTTTTATGTCAGTCTCATAAAAATCAAGACTTATCTCTTCTCCTGTATAAACAGGCGTTTCATCAAAAAAGTTATCTTCATTCTGATCAGATTCTTCTTCTTTAGTATCAGCTTGCAGATTTTCTTCAACCTCTAAATCTTCTGGTTCAGGATCATCTTGTGATTCAACAGAGTCTTCAGAAGCCATTTTCTTTTGCTGCGTATTATTCGTTTTTAATAATTTTTGATCTTTTTTAAGTTCTTCTGGGGATATATGAGTTGTGTTTCTTTCTGTATTAGATAATGGAGCTATTACTGATGATGTAGAACTAGATATAATAATTGGAGCAGAATCTTCGAGCTTCATTGGTTTTACAGATGAAGGCTCTAAAAAAAGAGTGAGGTGGTTTTGTTCCTGAAGAATATGGTAAGGTACCTTTTCTCTCAAAACTATATGAATTCTGGATGGGTCTTCATTACCAGACCGATCAATTGGTATAATTTTGTCAACAGCAGAATTGAAATAGGTAGTAATCAACTGACGCTGATAATACTCAGGAATTTTTGTGTTATAGAGATTTAACCTAAGCTCATTATTGCTATCGTTTCTCTGCATATCATATCTTATTGGATTTGATGTCTTAACTACAATTGAGCTTTCGCCATCATCTCCAGAATGGAAATCAATACCTGTAACTAAAGCTCTTTTTCCATAATTAACTGGTAGCGGTTCTTGGTCTTGATTTTTTGCTAAAATAGGTGAATTATTAGAGATAGGTGTAATTGGTTGAGACGACTCGATAGTTTTAGATTGACCAGACTGTTGAAAAATATCATCTTCTCCAATTGATTGTTCATCAAAAGATGAAGGTGGAGAGTTTTCGCCAGATTTTGTTTCACTCCCTTTTTTATAAAAAATAACAATTAGAGTATTGTTATTTTCTTGAACCTGGTAACTTAAATTTTCGCTTAATAGTATTTTTACGGCTATTGTGTTTTTTGTATTATCAACGTAAGATGCGGATAATGATGTTATATTTGTCTCTTTTAAAACAGATGGCTGTTTAAATTTTTCTGACATGATAGCATCATGCAGATAAAGCATAACACCTAAAGGAAAATCTTGCTTTACGGCAGAATATTTTACCTTGCCACTTCCTATAATATTAATATTGATTTCATCTGCTGAATTGATATTCATATCAATAGATTCAATTTTAACTTGAGCATTAGGAATCTTAGCGTTATTCGCAGATTTTTGACCTAATTGAGCAGCGGTGATGCACCCCATGACGAAAAGAAGACACCACACAAAACATGCCAACCTATACGCAATTCTAAATCCAGTAAATAGTAAATGAGACATATTAACCCTTATCATCTAACTTGTTCAGTTTCAACTCCTGAAAACGATCAACCATGTTTCCTTTATAGTCTTTAACCTTTTCTTGTATTACTAATTTGTCTTTTTCTATACTTATTACTTGTCCTGAATTACGACCCATATAAGTTCCAATATTAACGATATAACCTTTTCCTGTAGCTTCCTGAACCATGGCAACACTTCCTGATTCTCTTGTCAATATAGCAACAAGCTTCATCTGTCCAAAGTCAAGTTTTTCAAGAGGAGTGAGGATTCGTTCTGGAACATCTTCTTCAAATGACTCTTTAACCTCTTCGACAGGCGGTTTGTCCTTTATGAGTGGTTCAAATGGATCTGTTTTTCCTTTTGCAATATAAAAAAGTTTCTCTTCACTAATCTCACTTGAAATTTCTTCAGGTTTTACTGAGACGTTAGCCTCGTTATTTAAGACAACTGAGTTGCTCTGAGATGATATAGTTTTGTTTTCAGCATTAGAATTTGTAGATAATGAAGCTATAGATGTCTGTGAATCTAAATTTGCTGGAAGCTTTGTTTGTTCTTTAGTTGGTTCTGTATCAGAAGAAGAACTATTTATTGATATTGTTGGTTTTGTAGCTTCTGAGTCATTTTTAGACACACTATTAGATACACTAGAAGATATGCTGTTTTGAGTATTAGTAGTATTTTCTTTAGTAATTATATCTATTTTGGATTCATTTTCATTAGATTTTTGCATTTGGGATATAGGAGATACCGAGTTAGTATTTTCTTTAATACTACTAACAGAGTCCAATTTTATTTTTTCTTGGATATTAGCTTCAGATTTAGCCTTGTCTGAAGATTGATTTTGTATCAATTTGTTTTCTATAGGTGGAACTTTCATAGTAATAACTTCTTGGCTTACCTGTAAAGTTTCATCTTTTGCCTTATTATCACATGAAAAAATAGTCGTTAAGAATAGAGGCATAAGAATATATATTAATTTTATTCTTCTGAAATACAACATTTATTTCTTCCTCTTTTTTTTATTACCTTTGTCTGTCTCTTCAGCAGGTTTTGTCTCAACTTTTTCTATGAACCTGTATGTGATAGCTTTGCATGATGCTGTGAGAAGCCCTTCTCCTTGGGTATGATTAATAGTAATATCTTTAATATTAACAATACGAGATAACTGAGATACTCTGTCAAAAAATTCGGCTATCTGATGATAGCCGCCTTTTACATTAATAGAAACTGGAATTTCAGCATAAAAATCCTTTACAGCCTCAGGTTCTGGTTTAAACAGTAAAAATTCAAGCCCTGAATCGCTACCAGATTTTGACACAGCTGTCAAAAGAGCTGGAATTTCCTTAGCGTCAGGTAAAGCTGCAAGAGCTTTATAAAACTCATCTTCTTTATCTTTTTTCTTTTTTCTGAACTCTTCTAAACGTGCCGCTTTTATCTTATAAGTATCAAGTTGCTGACTTAACTCTTGATGTTGCTTTTCAAGAGCTGTTATCTTTTCTTGAAGAGGCATGAAAACAAAGTAGTAATAAGCACCTATCATAATGGATAGTGTTATAACACAAATAAGAACTCTGTGAAGCTTAGACAATCCTCCAATTTTCTCAAAGAAAGGGGCTGTCTTATCTCTTATTTGCTCTCCTATAGTTCTCTTTTCTTCAGCCTGTTCTTTATCAACCTTATTATCTTTCTTCATTTGCTCTGCTCTTACCGCTCATTCTAAATTATCTTTAATCTATTAACTTCGAGGGGCTTTATTTGATACTAATTCAAACGTTTTTACCTTTATATCTTTAATATCTTGCATTTGTAACATTTGTAAATCCACACTTTTAAATAACGATGATTTTTCAAGATTGGTCATAAAATCTGCCACTGTTCTGTTATCAAATGCGATCCCTCTCAATGTAACTACAGAATCAGATGTTTGAAGATACGTAATCCACATCTGTTCAGGAACCAAAAGACGAGTCATTGCATCAAGTAAAATAACAGGTTCTTTACGCATTGATTCAAGGCTTCTGACAGCATTAAGTTTTTGATCAAGTATAGCAAGCTCTTTTTCAATTGCAGTAACTTCGTCAGCTCTCGCTTTATACTCTTTTATCTGAACATTTAGTTGATTAATATCATCTTCGAGTCTTTTTACCTCTTTGTCAAAATATATCTTTATGTACGTCATGGTAAGTGAAACAAAAACGAGCAGCAGTAAAAAAATTGATACCTGCCTTCTGATATTTTCTTTTGCTCTTGCAGCCCTAAAAGGTAGTAAATTAATTCGTATCATTTATCGTCCACTTTTCTTAATGCAAGCCCCAATGCAATTGAAGCAAATGGAGCATTTTGGTTAATAAAAGAGCTGGAAAAGTTTTTTGGGTTAACACTAACGCCTTCAAATGGATTAAAAATTGATACAGGTAACGATAATCCTTCCGCAAGAGAGTCTATAAATCCATTCACTAAGGACCCACCACCTGTAACAAGAACCTTGTTTATCTTGCCATGTGTAGATTTTGATTGGAATGTTTTTACAATATTTTGGATTTCCATAGTCCACATTTTGCCAAAATTCTGACACATCTCATCAAGAGTATCAATTGGCATTATTTTTTTTTCTTCTCCTGAAAATATTTTTATAGCATCGTCAAGCGAGCAATTAGCATCAGATGAAATTTCTTCCCATATTTGTCCAAGACCAGAAGATGAATCTCTCATCATCAGGGATACGTTTTCTTTAACAATATTTAATGATGTTTTATGAGCACCGACATCAATTAGCATGATCATATCCCCACTATTCCCGTGAGAAGACGCTTCAAAAATATTTTGAAAAGCAAAACTATCAACATCAATGACCTGTGCATTTAACTCTGCTAGATCTATTAAGTCAATATACGAGGCTACAATATCTTTCTTTACAGCTACAAGAAGGACATTCATTTGATCAGAGTTGCTATCGCTGTCTCCAAGAATCTGAAAATCAACATTCATGTCATCAATATCGTATGGAATATACTGCTCTGCTTCAAATCTTATTGATTCAAGAAGAGCACTTTCCGAAGATGATGCCGCAGAAGACATACTTATAGTCTTAACAACAACAGAAGAACCTCCTGTTGCAATAGCAATATTTTTTGATTTTATATTCTGAGATTTGAAAAGAGTTTTTATAACTTGGGCAAGCTCATCTATTTTAACAATTTGATTATCTTCAATAGAACCCGGTCGAATTGGTGCAACTCCAAATTTTTGAAGAACTACTCCTTTTCCGCTATCTTTAACCTCAGCGACTTTAATTAGGGCTGTGCCTATATCAAGCCCAACAAGATGTTTTTTTTTATTAAATAACATAATTGATTATATTGTGCCCATTTATTACGATTATGCCTTTTATATACTAAAAAGTATATACTTTTAGTATATAAAATAAAATGGAACTGTTCCATAAAATTAAGTAATAAGATATCCAACACCATCGAACTGTTTTCAACAATAAAATTTGACTACACTCCTATAAATAATGTACTAAATTTTATATTTAGCTATAGAAATTTAAGTCTTCTCTGTAGGACTTAAAATATTAAGTGAATTCTCTATAAATTTGGGTGAAATAATAAATGAAAAATTATAATACAATTTCTGAGTTTAATTTTTGAAATAACTATTAATAAAAATAATCAACAAAAGCAAATGAAAAATAAAAAATCTAATGGCAACCAATTATGATGATGACGATTAATGATATATCAAATAAGGAAAATGATGAAAAAGAACAAAAACCATTTAGACTTGTAAAATTTTTTACATTCTCTGCTTTAATGGTAATGTTTACTGCAACCATTGTAATTTCTGCTATAAATGCCCATTGGGTAAAAAATATATTACAAGAAAAAAATGAGGAGTATGCTAATTTACTCGTAGTGAATCTTAATCATCAAATTTTTCTTCAGTTCATAATACCCGCTGTCTTAAAATATGGTAAAATTAAATTAAGAGAAGATGCTCAATACCAAAGAATGGACCGTGTTATAAAAACAACATTGCATGGTTTCAATGTAGAGATGTTAAATATTTATGACATGAAGGATACTATAGCATATAGCTTTGATATTAAAAAAAAAGGAGCAAAAAGTGATGGAGGACGCGATTATGAGATGGCAGTTAAAAACAAATCAACATCACGTCTTGTTGAAAAAGGAAATTTCATTGAGCTTTTATTTGGCTTTTCCCATCAGACAAAAATGATCACATTTGCACCCATAAGAGCTGAACAACCACTATCTTCTGTTCAAGGACCTGTTCTTGGTGTTGTTGAAATTATTCAAGATATTTCTGACGATTATCATAAAATATTTAGGCTGCAACTTCTAACTATTGCGACTTGCTTTGCTGTCATGGCAGCTCTTTTTGTCATACTTGTATTTGTGGTAAGACGAGGAGAATTGATAATTGAGAAACGAGCCACAGAGAGATTAAAACTTGAAGAACAGCTTCAAAGAGCAGAGCATCTATCTTCTATAGGAGAGATGACAGCAGGTATTTCTCACGAAATTCGCAATCCTCTTGGTATTATAAAAAGCTCTGCTGAACTTCTTAAAAAAAAGATGGCAAAGTCAAATCAACCTACTACTATTATTGATATAATTGTCGAAGAATCTATAAGGCTTAACAATATAATAAAAGATTTTCTTGATTTTGCCAAGCCCATGACTCCAATATTAAAACCATGCCATATTGAAGATATTATTGAAAAAAACATACAATATTTATCGCAACAGATTGAAGAGAACTCTTTTGTTATAGAAAAGCAATTTGTTCAACCTATTGTGAAGATAATGGCAGATTCCGAAAGATTATATCAGGCGTTTCTAAATATTATGTTAAACTCATTTCAAGCAATGAAATATGGACAAAAATTTACTATAGAACTTTTTCAGGAACAGGAAAATATTGTTATATGTTTCCATGACGAAGGAAGCGGTATTCCTGAAGATAGCATTAAAAAAATATGGAATCCATTTTTCACTACAAAGAATATGGGAACTGGTCTTGGTATGGGGATTGTAAAGAATATAATTGAGTCTCACAATGGTAATATATCTGTATTTAACAGAGATTCAGCTGGAGTTACAGTAAAAATAAACCTTCCAATATAAAATTTTGAAGTTGCTTTTGCTTATACTCTAAGCGGTTATTAATTGAGCTTTTTATATTTAAGTAGAACTCAATTTATGACCTTGATCAGTATAAACTATATTAATTCTAAAATTAGACCAATGAGTTTTAAATAAGGAGTATCTAAAAAATTGAATGAAAACCATTCTTATTGTTGATGATGAGAAAAACTATCCCAAAATACTTGGTGAAGTTATTAAAGAAGAGGGTTTTACACCAGTTACAGCTTCAAGTGCTTTTGAAGCACTTGAAATACTAAAAACTTCTCATATTGACCTTGTATTGACTGATGTGATGATGCCCGGCATGGATGGTATATCTCTTTTAACAAAAATTAAGGAGTTTTCTCCAGATACTGGTGTAATTATAATGACAGCCCACGGTAGTGTTGAACGTGCTGTTGAAGCGATGCAAAAAGGTGCTTACACCTATATTCTCAAACCATTTGATAATGAAACTCTAATAGCCCATATCCAAAAAGCAGTTTCAATAAATGATATTGTAAAGGAAAATTCGATTTTAAGAGAAGCTATAAGCACACAGTATAGTTTTTGTAATATTATTGGGAAAAGCCAGCCCATGCAAGAGCTTTACAGCATAATCAAAAGAGTTGCACCTACAAATGCTAATATTTTGATTGAAGGGGAGAGTGGCACAGGAAAAGAGCTTGCGGCAAAATCAATTCATTATAACAGCTCCAGAAAAAATGGACCTCTAATATCAGTCAATTGTTCAGCCTTTGCTGAAACTCTTCTTGAAAGTGAGCTTTTTGGGCATGAAAAAGGCTCTTTCACAGGTGCTTCATATATGAAAAAAGGTAGATTTGAGCTTGCGGATCAAGGTTCAATTTTTCTTGATGAGATAGGTGAAATACCGCTTAATATTCAGGTAAAACTTCTAAGAGTTCTACAGGAAAAAACTATTGAAAGAGTTGGTGGAACTGTGCCAATAAAGGTAAATTTTCGTCTAATTGCTGCTACAAATCGTAATCTTGAAGAAGAGGTAAAAAAAGGACGTTTTAGGGAAGATTTATATTACAGACTCAATGTTGTTAAGGCTGTGATGCCAGCGTTAAGGAATCGCAAAGGGGATATTCCACTTTTGATCAACCACTTTTTGCAAAAATATTCACAATCTTCAGAAACATCAGACTCTTCAAAAAAAACTTTAGAGGGTGTAACTCCTGAGGCTAACCGTATGCTTTTTGATTATTCGTGGCCAGGCAATGTAAGAGAGCTTGAAAACTTGATTGAACGGGCGGTTATCTTATCAAATGGAAAATTTATTACACCTGCTGACCTCCCCCTTCAAATTCGCAAGGGGATAAGCTCTCCGCTCAATTTAGAAGGCATTCCAGAAAATGCTGGATTGAATGAAACCCTTGCAGAAGTTGAGAAAAGACTTCTTCAGAAGGCAATGGCACAGGCTGGCAACATTCAAACAAAAGCTGCGGAAATGCTTGGAATAGGTAAAAGCGGATTAAGTCAAAAACTAAAAAAATATGGATTATGAGTGTCAGCATTTGCTATCTTCTTTTTCTGACTCAAAACCTTTTTTTGACATAAAATATATGGCACATGATGTTCTGAATTTACAATAAATATCAGGGTCTTTGCATTTCAGACAATCATCACACAGATAAATTTTATATTTCATGCACTGATAATTTGTCTCTCTCTCCAAATGATTTATACATAACCCCATGTTATCAAATCTCCTTTATGTTTTGCAATTATTGTATATGGTTCAGTGTTTGACATTATTTTATTTACTATGATACTGTAAAAAAGTAGTCATCACTCCTTATTAACAAACCGTTTATATCAAAATTAGAGGCTAAAAAGTATGAAAATCAAATCTGTAATAGTATTGGGATTAGGGAAAGTTGGTACACTTGTTGGAACTTTACTTCATAAAACTGGGTTTGAGGTAACAGGTGCTGATATTTATGAAAAAGAGAATCTTCCATTTCCTACCATAAAAACTGATATGGCAAACACAGATAATTTTTCAGAGCAGTTAAAGAGCTTTGATGCTGTAATATCATGTCTGCCTTATAGTTATAATATTAATGTTGCAAAAGCTGCTCATAAATTGGGTATTCACTATTTCGATCTAACAGAAGATGTTCCAACTACTAAAGCTATAATTGAAATGAGCAAAAGTGCCAAATCTGTTATGGCTCCTCAATGTGGACTTGCACCCGGATTTATAGCCATTGTCGGAGCTTCTCTTGCATCTAATTTTACAAAAATAAGAAGTATAAAACTTAGAGTTGGTGCATTACCTCAAAATCCAACAGGGTTACTTGGATATGCTTTTAATTGGTCTCCAGAGGGTGTTGTAAATGAATATTTAAACGATTGTGAAGTTATTGAAAATGGTCAGCATAAACTGGTATCTCCTATGGAGTGGATTGAACAACTATTTATTCACGGTATTCAGCTTGAGGCTTTTACAACTTCAGGTGGTCTTGGCACTATGTGCGAAACATACTTAGGAAAAGTTGATAATTTAGATTATAAGAGTATCCGCTATCCGGGTCATGTTCAACAGATGAACTTTTTTTTCCATGAGCTTCTTATGCGTGAAGATCGCAAAAGAGCGGGGGAAATTTTAACAAATGCAAAACCTGCTGTAAATGAAGATGTAGTTTATGTTCACGCCTCTGCTGAGGGGTTGCAAGGGACTCAACTATTTCGTGAAGAGTTTGTAAATGCTTATTATCCCATAACTATTGACGGTAAACAGTGGCGTGCTATCTCTTGGACAACTGCTGCATCTGCCTGTGCAATAATGGAGATGGTAAACAGCGGCTCTCTTCCAGATAAAGGATTCATAAAACAGGAGGATATTTCTCTTAACGATTTCCTTAAAACTAAAAACGGCAGATTGTATAACGGAGAAAATCATGGAGGAGATTTGTAGGATCAAATCCTGAAAATTTTACATTAACAAAGAGTTAAGATAACCTTAAAAAAGGCGGATCAAATGAATTTCTCCATTGATTTTAAAGGAATAAACGAACTACTTTTCTCTGCATACGATAGTGGCAGAAATTTTCTTTATGAATATGAAGTCTATTCGTTGCTGAAACACTCAGGGGCAGAAACACCGCCTCAATGCACATTTATTCCTCGTGGAGATAGACCTTCAGATGAGGTTCTCAACGCAATTCCAGGTGATAAGGCTGTTCTTAAAATTGTCTCTCCAACGATAATCCATAAGACCGAGGTTGGCGGAGTTAAAATTGTAGAAAAAGAGAGCAATAAAATACGCTCTACTGTAAGGCGTATGCTTTATGAAGTGCCTGAAAATTATGCAGCATGGATTGAACGCAGCGAAAAAAATAGAGAAAGTTCTCCTCCTGAATACAAAGATTTGACAGGAGAAGCACTTATAGCTGCTATTAGCCGCGATTTAAAAGGCGTGCTTCAAGTTCAATTCATGCCTCCAGACTCATCTTCATTTGGAAATGAGCTAATTGTTGGGGTTCGCCGCACTCGTGAGTTTGGGACAATCTTAAGTGCAGGTCTTGGTGGAACAGATACAGAGCTTTATGCCCAAAGATTTAGAAAAGGGCAGGCAATTGTTGCTGGCTCTACAGAAATGAACGATGGACATTCATTTTTTCAGATGTTTAAAAAGACTATCTCTTATCTAAAACTTGCGGGTTTAACTCGAGGTCAACGCCGTATTGTAACTGATGAGCAGCTTATTGAGTGTTTTGACTCGTTCATATCACTTGCCAACTATTACTCCCCAACTAACCCTCATGCTCCGTTTATATTAGAGGAGCTTGAGATAAATCCATTTGCTTTTATAGATTATTTAATGGTGCCTTTAGATGGAATGTGTCGTTTTTCATTACAATCTAATAACACCAATAGCCGTCCAATCTATAAAATTGACAATCTTTTACACCCTGAATCCATTGGTATTATTGGTGTTTCATCAACTCGTAGAAATTTTGGACGAATAATTCTTGACAATATTTTAACAGAAGGTTTTGACCCTGATAAAGTTGTAGTCGTAGGTAGTAGTGGTGAGCTTACTTTTGAAGTTAATTCAGAGATAGTTAAAGTAGATAGTGATAAGTTAGGAAGTCAGACCAAAGTAATTCATAAGATTAAATCGGTTCCAGATATTAAATCTTTGACAGATAAACTCGATCTTTTTATTGTTGCAGTTGCTGCCAAACAAGTACCTGATATTATTGATGATATAATTTATCTTGATGCTGCCCAGAGCGTAATGCTTATCTCTGGGGGTATGGGTGAAACTGACGATAGTAAAGAGCGTGCTCGTCAGGTGGTAGAAAAAATCTATCTTAGTCATAAAATAGAGACGGTATTTGATACTAAACTTAACACAGAAAAGAGAGATGAAAACAACAGAGAAAAAAGAGAGAGTCCAAGTGGAGGACCTGTATTTCTTGGTGCTAACTGCATGGGTGTTATTTCCCGCCCAGGTGGGTATGATACATGGTTCATTCCAGAAGAGAAACTGCCAAAGGAGAGAATATCAAATTTAAAAGATAGAACTTCTTATTTTCATAGAGCAGCCCTTATAAGCCAAAGCGGAGCATTTATGCTTCATCGTACCCACCAGTTTCCACAACTTAGACCAGCTTACATGATATCAATGGGAAACCAGACTGACCTTACACTTGGCGATATGGTTCACTATTTTAAAAATTCAGACAATGTTGATGTGATTGCTATTTATGCTGAAGGATTTAATGATCTTGATGGTCTTGAGCTTTGTAAAGCTATTCATCATGCTGTATTATCTGGCAAAGAGGTTATTTTCTACAAAGCAGGTAGAACTCCAGAGGGCAAAGCCGCCACAAGCGGTCATACAGCTTCGCTTGCTGGAGACTACATGGTTTGCGAGAATTGTGTGCGTCAAGCAGGGGCTATTGTGGCAAGAAATTTTACAGAGTTTCAGGAGCTTTTCTCTCTTGCTGAAAATTTGAATAAAAAGATAATAAAAGGAAATCGTCTTGCTGCGGTTAGCAGTGCTGGATTTGAAGCTGTAGGCATGGCAGACTCTATTCAATCAGATGATTTTACTATGGAGCTTGCTCGTTTTGAAGATAAGACGAAGATCAGAATTAAAGAGATACTTGATAATAAAAAGCTAAACGCATTCGTTACTATTGCCAATCCGCTTGATATAAATCCTGCTGCTGACGATGAGGCACATGCCCAAATTACAGCCGCTCTTGCCGAAGATGCTAATGTTGATGCCATTGTGTTGAGTATTGCCCCGCTATCTCCATCTATAAAAACCCTTGATAACAGACAATTTCCAATTTATGACATGAACGCAGAGGATAGTATTTTGCATCGCGTCATTAACTTAGTTGCTCAAACTGAAAAACCTATTATAGCTGTTGTAGATGGTGGAGTTCTCTACGAACCTTTAAGAAGCTCACTTATGGATAATGGCATCTCTGTTTTCACTGTATGTGATAGAGCAATTGCTGCAATCTCTCTTTATATTCAAGGACGACTTGCTGCTGATGCCATACGCGGGGGACACGGGATATGATTCTTGCGTCAAACATATCTTGAGCAATAAACATTGTTTTATTTTTATCAGGTTTAGCTCAACGACACCCACAATACCACGAGAGTTCAGTTGTGGTAGTTGAGTTCCTTATGCCTAAAACAGTTAGTTGTATGGTCATTAACCATGCCAATAGCCTGCATGAATGAGTAGCATATAGTTTGCCCCACAAATTTAAAGCCCATTTTTTTAAGCTCTTTGCTCATCTTACGTGACTCTATTGTGTGTTTGGGAATTTCGAGATGTGATTTCCAGCTATTTTGTATGGTTTTGCCATCTGTGAATGACCATATATAGTTACTGAAGCTGCTGTACTGTTCTTCTATTTCAATAACAGCTTGGGCATTGGAGATTACACTTTCGATTTTACGTCTGTTCCGTATAATATTTTTATTTTGCAATAAATTCTCAATTTTATTTAATGAATATGATGCAACCTTTTCTGGTTCAAAATTATCAAATGCTATTTTGTAATATTCTCTTTTATTTAGAATAGTTTGCCAGCTTAAACCCGCCTGTGCCCCTTCCAAAGTAAGAAATTCAAAAAGCAGTTGATTGCTATGAACAGGTACGCCCCATTCATGGTCATGATAATATTGCATCAACTCATCGTTGCCTACCCATTGACAGCGATCCATTAATATTCCTTTAATTTAAGTGTAAACAATTGTAAAGCATAGTTATTCAGAAACAGGATATTTACCTAAAGGTGCAAAGCAAACTTGAGCCAATCTGAAATGAGCAAAACCAAAAGGGATACCAATAATAGTAAGACAAAGAGCTGCACCAGCAAGAATATGAGAGATAGAAAGCCATATTCCAGCAAATATAATCCATAGGAAGTTGGCAAGACCTGTTCCAAAAATTCTTGTTTTTCCAATATCTTTAGCATCAACTAATTTTTTGCCAAAAGGAAACGCTGCAAAACCTGCTATTCTGAATGCTGCATAAGCAAATGGAATACCTATAATGGTAATAAAAAGCAGAGAACCTGCCAGTATCCACAATGCCCATGATAGGATACCACCACCAAATAGAAACCAGAGAATGTTTAGTAATAATGACATTATTATTCCTCTTGATTAGTTTTTTATTAGAGGGTATTTTTTATTATTCTAACAATATTGAAGTAATAAAAGATAAATATTTAAATTAAACATTTTTAGATTAATATCTTGCAAAATTAATTTTCTGTGAAATAAAGTTTGTTAATAAATACTTATAACAATAAAAGAAAAGAGGCAATATGTTTAGAAATTTAGCTGCTGATGCATTAGGTCTTAGTGATATTGGAAAAATCATTGAACCCAAAGATTTTGATAAGACAGAGATTGATGAATATGTTTTTAATGAAGACAATGAAAAGATATTTGTTGTAATCAAATCAAAGACCGATGAGTACTGTTTTACTAACACAGCTTTTATTCATTTAGATGGAAAGAGTGCGGCAAGCAAAAAAAGAAATTTAAAAAGGTACCCTTATCGATATTACCAAATAAGTAATGTCTCTGTTGAAACAGCAGGAACTATTGACCTTGATGCTGAAATTAAATTCAAAATAGGTGATGAAGAGATATCAATTGATATTGATAAAAAGCAGATGGAGAGGATCAGAGATATATACAAGGCACTTTTTAAGATTTCAGAAAAATATAAAGAGATTCATAAGTATATGGGGATTTTGCAACATACTCACGAAGCTATCAATAAAATGTTTGTTTTAAGAGAACTTACAGAGCAAGTTGTTCTAAATCTTCCTGATATAATTAACCAAACTGCTCATCAGGTTGAGCTTCACTATATAAATCGACAAAATGAGATTCAAAACTACGATTTTGGTTCTATTTTTGAACGCTATATCAAATCGTAATATAATTTAATTCTCACAATTATTAAATTGATAACAAGGTGATTATATGTTTGGATTGAATTCTACTAATGGCTACACTGAAGTATTAAACGGAATTAGAATAAAAACAATAAACTTTGGAAAACAGACTCTTATGACAGAGTTTGTGCTTACAAAGGATGCTCTATTGGTTGAACATGCCCACATTTATGAACAAACTGGATATTTAGTAAAGGGAAAGATAAAATTATATATAAATGGGGTTTCGCAAATAATTAACCCCGGTGATAGTTGGAATATTCCTTCCAATATCAAACATAAAGCAGAAATACTTGAAGATTCTATTGCAATTGAGGTTTTTTGTCCATTTAGAGAGGATTACGAAAAATTTATCAATAAAGATGATATAATTGAATAGCTTATATCCCATCTGCAATTCTAATTTAAAAATTGTTTTAGCACATTGTTTTAGCCGAGCTATAAATCGCACGGCTAAATTATAATAAAATCCACTAAAGTGGATTAAATAATAGATAATTAATAAGGTTACAAAGCCCTCATATATTCTGGTCTTAACTTTACTTTACCCTTAAGTGCTTGTGCAATTAAAGATAGGGTCTTTTCTCTATCTTTTGGAAGATTTGCTCTGATTGGCAGATAATTTGATGCGTGATTTGCATGAAAAAGTCCGTCAGTAAGATGTGTAGTTGCTATCATAGTGCCAAGTTCTGTGAGCATCTCATCTGGTGTTATAAGATCAAAATCACCATTTTGGTAATCTTTGTGCATAGGTGTTCCGGGTATTAGCATCAAGCTCAATGCCCCAACATATTCTGGGTCTATTGCAGATAAAACTCTTCCTGTTTCCGCAGCATGTATGTTTGAACGCTCTTTACCAGCAAGCCCAAGAAGCACAGTGATAGATAGCTTTATTCCAGCACTTCTTATCTTTTTGCCCATCTCAATCATCTTATTTGAGTCAGAACCTTTATTTATCTTCTTTAGAGTAACATCATCACCTGACTCAAGCCCCATGTAGGCAATCTTTACACCAAGTTTGTTTAGCTCTTTAAGCTCTTCTAAAGTTTTCATCTTAATGCTTTTTGTATTTGCATAAAGTCCAATTCGCTCGATCCAAGGCAGCCGTTGATTTATCCTTTCAATTATTGGCACAAGTCTTTTTTGTGGAATTATAAGAGCATCGCCATCGCAGAGAAATAGTCTTGTTTGACGCCTGAAATGCTTTGCTGCAAATTCAATATCCTCAAAAATTATAGCATCATTTTTTATAGTAAATCTCTCACCTTTGTATGCTCCACAAAATGTGCATTTGTTATGTGAACATCCAACAGTAACTTGAAGCAAAATACTGTCAGCCTCACTTGGGGGTCTTATAATATTGCCTTCATAGTGCATGATCTTTTTTACTCCTATCTACTCTACTTTATCGTCTGAGATAAAATCGGCAGGTTCTGTTACTACACTTTCATTTTGTGATATTACGTTTTTATCATTATTATTACTGAGTGCTGGTAGATATACAGTAAAAATAGTTCCTCTGCCAAGTTCGCTTTGAACTGTAATCTCCCCACAATGTTTTTTCACAATGCCATGAACAACAGAAAGCCCAATACCAGAGCCTTTATCTGGCTTTTTAGTTGTAAAGTAGGGTTCAAATATAGAGTGAATTATATTAGATGGTATGCCAGCTCCTGTATCTGAGACCCTTATCCTTACATAATCACCAGCGTCTAAGCTATTTTCAGGAGATTTAGATTCAAGATTAGAGTTTAAATTATATGATATGCAATCAAACTGTGCATCTATACTAATATCAGAGACATTAACATCAATAAATCCGCTCATATTTTCAATAGCATGAAAAGCATTTGTACAAAGATTCATAAAGACCTGATGGAGCTGAGTTGGGTTACCCATAATAGTTAATTTGCTATCAATATCAGAGTTCAGTTTTATAGATGAAGGAAATGACGACCTCAATAGAGTTAAGACTTCACAAGCAATATCTCCAACATTAACGGGCATCATGGTCTCTTCTGTCTGGCGAGCAAATTTTAATATCTGATTTACAAGCTCTTTTGCACGTCTGCCTGCCAAATTGATTTGGGTTAGATTGTGTTCAGCAACAGAACCTTTTTCCACCTCACACAATGTCATCTCAGAGTATCCTATTACTGCTCCAAGGATATTATTAAAGTCATGTGCAATACCACCAGCAAGAGTTCCAATAGATTGCATTTTATGAGATTGGCGTAACTGAGCTTCTATTCTCTTACGCTCCTCTTCTGCTTTTTTACGCTCTGCTTCTGCTTGCTTATATTCAATAAAAAGATTTCTTTGAAGAGTCTCGCTTTTATCTAAAGCATCAATGGTTTCAAGCTGATTTTGGTTAGCCTTTGCCATTCCAACAGCCGGCATAGTTAGAAATACAGAAAAGACAGATAATGCAGTTAGCCATGAGGTAGGTGATGTGGCATATAAATAGATGTCAAATGAGAATTGCAGCAAGCCTGTAACAGCTAAAATCGCAATAATCAAAATAGAAACAAGACTCATGCTAAGAGCGGTCATACCCCATTTTTTTCCAAACATAATTGGAGTATTTAGGCAAAATATTGATAAGAAAACAAATCCCATACTGCATAGCCCATACTGTAAGAGATCAGCAATACCAAGCAAAAACATAATAATTAGCATTGTAATTGCTCTGAATGTGATGGATAGATATTTCCTAAAAATGGAGATAATAGAAATTATGCAGTATAGAGTAATATGAAAGTAGAAAACAGGTTGCCAGCCAGTTTCAAATGTGCGTGATAGGGATATCATAAGGACAGGAAAACAAGCAAAGGTAAAGAGCATAAACATTTTAGAGCTTACAATATCTCTTGAAAACTCAACTACCTCTACAACTTTTAAGCCTTTACCGTTTTTAGCACTCCATTTGGAGAATATATGTTTTTTTTGCGTAACCATTTTTATATTCTAACTTAAGTATTATCATTTTTAATACTGCTCAAGGGCATAAGTTGAGTTGTGCCTAAATTGTAGAGATGCATCTTCGTGCGTATCTACTTAAATATAAAAAGCTCAATTCATGTCCGCTTAAAATTAAGAGTTATAAAATATTACATTTGGCAAATTTTATAGTTTCAAGAGGTTATACATCTTAAAGCTAATCCGGAAATTCTATCAATATCTTCAATATAATCCACACACCCAAGTTTTACAGCTTCTCTTGGCATTCCATAAACAACACAGGAGTTTTCATCTTGGGCAATATTAATTGAGCCAGCCTCTTTCATGGAAGCCATACCCGCAGCACCATCGCTTCCCATACCAGTAAGAATAATCCCAAGTGCATTAGCACCAGCATATCTTGCAACTGATTTAAAAAGCACATCAACAGCTGGTCTTTGATGGTGAACCATTGGTCCTTGTTTGACCTCTACATAGTATCTTGCACCGCTTCTTTTAAGAAGCATGTGGTAGTTACCCGGGGCTATCAATATTTTGCCGTTTGATACTGTATCGCCATTTTCTGCCTCTTTTACCTCCATTTCGCATAAACTATTCATACGTTCGGCAAAAGTTGTCGTAAATTGTGCTGGCATGTGCTGAACTATCAATACTCCGGGTGAAGTTCTCGGGAAACGTGTAATAACCCTTCTGATTGCCTCTGTGCCTCCTGTAGAAGCACCAATGGCAATCAATTTATTTGTAGTTGCTGCAAGTGCTTTTGAATTGAACTGAATAGCCGATTGTGTTTGAGCCTGAGAATCACCTTCTTTGGATGGCTTTCTTGCAACAACCCTGATTCCATGAACAGCTCGTATCTTTTCGGCAAGCTGAATGCTCATATCCCCGACTGAATAAGCAGCACTTGGTTTTGATATAACCTCTAAAGCACCGATTGAGAGTGCCTCAAGTGCAAGTTTACTACCCTTTGGAGTGAGGGAACTTACAATAATAACAGGCAGTGGGTAGTGTTGCATAAGTTTCTTTAAAAATGTGATTCCGTCCATTCGCGGCATCTCAATGTCAAGGGTAATCACATCTGGCTTAAGTGCTACTATCTTATCTCTTGCAATATATGGATCAGGTGCTGTGCCAACAACCTCAATATCATTTTCTTTAGAAAGCTCCTGAGAAAAGACCTTTCGGACAATTGCAGAGTCATCAACAACAAGAACTTTTATTGGTTTAGCAATAATCATTGAATTTCCTACTATAAAGCCGTTTTAAATAAGAATTGCACCGATACTTACTTAGTTAAATAAACCGCAATACCAATTGGACCGTCCATTGTATCAACAACAACCATTTTCCCTGAAATCTTACTCACAGCAGTTTTACTGATAATTTGAGGAACACCAAGACCAAAAGATGTTTCACTATCAATCTTGCTAAATGTGTTACCAGCAACCATATTTAAAGCCTCTTTAATCGTCCCTTCAAGATGGTCGTAAGTTAAGTTATCTCTATCTTCACCCATAAAATTTTCTGTCATCATAATCAGCACATTATCTGGAATTATCAACGAAATAAGACCTGAAAAAGCTCCATGAAATGTAATTGTGGCAACTTGAACATCTTTTGCCTCAGATAGGCTAAACTCGCTAACTGTTGTCTCTTCTTCTCTTGGCTCAACTGGGATATAAAACATAGTTTCCATTACTTCAGAAATCGAAATCACTATCTGACTCATCAGATTGCTCATTGTCATGGGACTCTCCAAGAATATTGGTTATCATGTCTCGTATCTGTTCTGGGGTAAATGGCTTTTTGATGTAGCCGGCAGCCCCGCTTTTCATAAACTGATCTATCTTTTCCCTACTGCCTTCTGTAGTAACTACCACAACTGGAATCTCTTTAAACAGATCATTTTGTTTCATCTTTACTAACATCTCAAGCCCATTCATTTGTGGCATGGTGAAATCTGTTATAACAATGTCAATCCAGTTATTTTTTAGCTTTTCAAGAGCTTCAACGCCGTTGGCAGCTTCATGGTAATTTGAATTAGAATACCCTGCTGCTTTAAAGGCTTTTTTTATTACAGCCCGCATGGGCATAGAGTCATCTACAAGTAAGATTGAGAATGTCATTTATTAATAGACCTCAGGCAATTAAAGTAGGATTAAACAGTAAAGCTCAATCCATATTGGGCATTTATAAAATCTGCCCTAAATTTATACAACACGCAAAAGAGCTTCAACTTTCTGCATGTTAATTGTAAAGTCAGCAATAATTTTTGCAATATCATCTGGAGTTATTGAAAGCTCTCTTATAATATCATCGTGAAATCTATATGAAAGCCCGTCTGAGCCTATACCCACACCCATCATCATACAGATACAATCAGCTAAATAGACAATGGAAACATCAATACCACTATCTACTACCCCATCAGGAATATGGTGGTGTCTTATAATATTTACCATCTTAGGGCTAAATTTCCATATTTTTGCAATCATTGCACCAATCTCGGCATGATCTGTGCCAATTATCTTTTTTTCAGCCTCTACGAAGCTATAGCCGTCTTGCTCAATAAGGTTTTGAATTTTATCAGAAGATATCTGGATAAATTTATCAAGAACAGTTTTGCCAATATCTTTTAAGAGTGCTGCGGTAAATATTGTGTTGCTGCTTTCAGGAGCGATTTTTTTAGCAATATCTTTTGCAATCAAAGCAGAGGAGACAGCATGTTTCCACATAGCACCTTCATGCAAACCATACCCTTTCCAAGATTTATTTAGAGTCTTAGCACTTGCATTTAAAAGAGCAAGCTCAACAACCTGATCAATGCCAAGTATTGCAACAGCATCTTTTACAGATTCAACAGGGTTAGGAAGTCCAAAATAAGCAGAATTACAGGTTCTAAGGAGGTTCGCGGTAACAGCAGGATCATACTGAATAATTTTGGCAATATCATTCATTGAGACAGAAGGGCTATCAACCATATCAACTATCTGGTTTGCAATTGCTGGGACAGGTCTTAAATTCTTTATATCCTTGATAAGCAGTTGAATGGCTGTCATTGATTCACCTCGCACAAACTTATAATGACCATATCTTGAGATTTAAAACTGTTTATGCTTAAATATCTCATATTTTTACCTCATTTGAACCAGATGTCTTAACAAAAATATCGCCACTCTTTATCTCAAGACGAACTGTTCTGTTCACATTGCCGCCTACATCTTCGTAGTTGATAAGCACATTGTTTTTAAAGAGAAGTTTTTTAAGTGCCATGTAGTTACGTTTCCCGATGTTAAAAAAACCCTTTTGATCAAGAATTTGAGAACCGCCAAAGACATAGACTTTCATTCTCTTTTTAACTGCATTATACTTATAACTTTCTTTAAATAGGAGTGGAATACCGCTATCTGCAAACATATATGGATTTCGTTCCGCCTTTTCTCTGTCAAGAGATGACTCAGGAAGCATGTAGTGGAGAATACCACCAACTTTAACAACGGGATCAAAAACGACAAGCCCAATGCAAGAACCCAATGAGTAGGTGATTATATCACTACTTGGGTCATTGCTGACTTTCATATCTGAAACACCGACAATAATTCTCAATGTGTTAAACCTCGTTATTATACACTTGCAGCAAGTTCAAAAATACCGTGCATATCAAGAATTAGCCCAACCTTTCCATCTGCAAGGATTGCTCCGCCTGAAAAACCTGTAACATTTTTAAGAGTTGCCCCAAGACTTTTGATAACATACTCATCTTTTCCAAGAAGCTCATCAACTAGTAAACCTCTCCTCTCCTCTTTAGATTCCACAACAACAACAAGACTCTCCCAAGGGTATAATGAATCATTATCAATATCGCATATCTGCTTCATGCGAATAAGCGGAATAAGTTCATTACGCTCTTTAATCATCTCTCCTTTTCCTTTTAGCGTAAAGCAATCTTTTTTATCTGGTCTAAATGATCGCTTAATTGAGATAGTTGGAATAACATATCTCTCTTTGCCAATTCTTATCAACATTCCATCAATAATAGCAAGAGTTAAAGGAAGGCTAATTATAAAACATGTGCCTTGCCCCTTTGTTGAACGTATATCAAGGCTGCCTCTAAATTTTTCAATACCTTCTCTTACAACGTCCATTCCAACACCTCTGCCAGAAATATCTGTAATGGCACTTGCTGTTGAAAATCCTGGCTCCATTATGAAATCAAATATTTGTGAGTCTGTAAGTAAAGCATCTTTTCTGGTAAGACCAGATGCAACTGCTTTTTCAAAAATCCGCTCTTTGTCTAAACCTTTTCCATCATCTTCAATTTCAATTACAATGCTTCCGCCTTTATGATAGGCACGAAGGTAAATTGTTCCTTGAGCAGGTTTTCCAGAGTTGATTCTATCTTGAGTTTTCTCAATACCATGATCAACGGCATTTCTTATCATGTGAACCATTGGTTCATAAAGTGCATCAACTACGTTTCTGTCAATTTCAGTATCTTCTCCAGACATTTCTAACACAACATCTTTTTTTGATTTTTTTGCAAGATCGCGAGTAAGGCGGATCATCTTGGTAAATGTGGAGTGGATTGGAATCATCCGCATTGACATTGCAATACGTTGAATGTTGGATACAATCTGTTCTAATTGATTGACGCTTTGATAAAGCGATGGATCTCTTGATGCTTGCTGCTTTAACATTGACTGGGCAATTACAAGCTCACCTGCATAATCAACCAGATCATCAAGTTTGTTTGTATTGACCTTTACTTGTGTAGAACTTAATTGGTTAGAAGCGTATTTTTTCTGGCTCTTCTGCTCCATAAGTGCAGATGCAATATCACTTGAATCTACAAATTCACCTTCAAGCAAAATTTCCCCTATCTTCTTGCCTGTTCTTGCCTGCTCTTCAAGCACATCATCTAAAGTATCATCGTCTATAATGCCTTTACGAATTAAAATCTTACCAACTGGCTCTTTATTATCTTTTGCAAGCAAAGGGGGTAATTGCTGCAATTTTACCCTTAAAGGTTCAATATCAATGTCGCTATCATCAGGCTTTACCTTGTTTTGGACACACTCTTTAACTTTAGTAAGAAGTTTTTTTAACAGATCAACAGATTCAAGGATAGCATCAGTTGCAATATCGTTAATTATAAAATCACCGTTTCTTGCACAGTCAAGAAGGTTCTCTGTAGAGTGTGATAGCTTGTTGATCTTTTTAAGGTCAAGAAAACCTGATACGCCTTTGATTGTATGAAAGGGTCGAAAAATATTATTGATAATCTCATGGTTTAAAGGATCATGTTCAAGCTCCATGAGTTCAACTTCAATAGTATCTAAATTATCCTCAGCCTCAGAAGCAAAATCAGACAATATCTGTAAATCCTCTTCTGATATTGTAAAATCTGGTTTTATAGATAGAGGTTGTATATCTTGAGGTTGTATATTAGCTGCACTATCTAAGTTTTCTCTCGGTTTTGGCTCTATTTCAGAAGATTCTGGATTTGATGAAGAGGCTTCTAATAATTTCGATGGTGAAGATTGTAATAGATTGGATGATGTAGCAGCGGTGGAAGATACGGTTTGGTCAAAAAACGAAGAGTCCAGAATTTCAAGGACATCAGATATATCAAAAATAAAATCTATCCCTTTTTCAAGATGTTTGACAAGGGCATTTAAAAGAGTCAAACCCTGCTCTAAAGGAGATGTTGTAGTTATCTCTCGAGAGTTCATATTTTGGACATAGGATTTGTATGCACCAGCAACAGTTTTCAAGGTAGCTGCATTTAGATTAGATGATATTGCTTCAATCTCATCTAAAGTCTCTATCATTTTATCTAAAGCTGGAGCTTGACCAATGCAAAGCCCAGCTACCTGAGAAGAGAGATTTTCAATTGCTTCTTTTAACAGTTCCATAAGCCTTCTGCTGAATTATAAAAAATTATGGTAAGATAAATATTGATCTTTATTTAAAGATAGGCAGAATAATTCATGGCGAGCAAATATGTCAAGGGTTGAATCATTTTGAATAGAAAAAGAGAACTGGTATATATAAACTTAATGTCAGCAATTCCAATGTTATACTGTTCAAGGTCATAAACTGAGCCTATCTAAACTGTAGAGACGCACGGCTGTGCGTCTCTACTTAAATATAAAAAGCTCATTTTATTCCCATCTAGAGTATATTTTAGCCCTGAAATTTATTTCAGGACTGTAAAAAAGTTAAAATTAATTGACTTATAAAAAAAATAATCTTAGTTATACAAAATTTTTTAATTTCAGGTGTTTAAAAAGGGAATCCTGTGAAAGTCAGGAACGGACCCGCCGCTGTAACCGAGTATGAAATCTGCCCTATATCACTGTTTATTATCTCTCTAATTCATTTTGGAAACAAAGAGAGTAACGATGGGAAGATGCAGAGAAGTAAGTTGATCCGGAAGTCAGAAAACCTGCCTGAATAGATATTGTAAGTCCCTGCTTTCCGCGAGGTTCGGGTGGGATAATGTTACAAATTTGAGGATAAATACGGAACTCCCCATATCGCATACAAAACGATATGGGGAGTTTTTTTTGCAAAATTTCAATTAAATTTGATGAGGAAACAAGGTTGCATGAAGAGTGAGTTTGATAAACCCAATTACACAATATCGCTAATAAATAAAGCTACTTTTATAGTGATATTATTTTTTATGCTTATTGGATTGATAACTCTATCTGCATCTATGGGTTACGTGAAAATAGAACTTTTTGATATACTAAGAATTATTGCATCTAAAATTATTAATAACAATAATTTGATTGCATATATTAATGATTCTTTCCCTGCTATTTCAGATAAATCAATAACTATTGTGATGGAGGTTCGTTTTCCGAGAATTCTTACCTGTGCAGCAGTTGGAGCAGCCTTATCGCTCTCTGGAGTTATTTTCCAAGGCATTTTGCTAAATCCTCTTGCTGATCCCTACACGCTTGGAGTCTCTGCTGGTGCTGCGTTTGGAGCTTCTGTTGCCATTTTGTTAAACCTTAGTGCAGCTTTTGTCTCTGTTCCTCTATTTGCATTTGCAGGTGCATCATTAACACTCTTCTTTGTGATATTTCTCTCATACAATAAAAAATCATACTCCCCTACCCTATCTTCAACTAATCTTATACTTTCTGGTATTATAGTTTCTTCAATTTTATCTGCTGGCATCAGTTTTCTTAAATATATAGCAGATGAGCAAGTTGCTATAATCATCTTTTGGTTAATGGGCAGCTTTGCTTCAAAAACATGGCTTGATGTTGTAATTACCATGTTTTTTCTTACAATCGGGTCTATTGTGGCTTTTGTATTTGCAAGAGATTTAAACCTTATATCGCTTGGAGAACGAGCAGCCTCAACTCTTGGAGTTGATACTAAACGGGTAACTTTGATTTTACTTATTACTGGTTCAATGGTTGCCGCAGTTTCTGTATCTGTATCCGGCATTATCGGGTTTGTAGGGCTTTTAGTTCCACATATAGTAAGATTTATAGTTGGTCCTGATAACCGTTCTTTGATTCCAATTTCTATGCTCACTGGTTCAATTTTACTTTTAGCAGCAGATACAATTACCCGTACGGTTCTTCCTTACGAAATCCCAATTGGAGTTTTAACAGCATTGATTGGAGGACCTATTTTTTGCTGGATATTTAAGCGTGGGAGTGTCAGATAATCTATTATGATAAAATTAGAAAATCTCAATTTTACCTACGACAACTTCTCAACCCTGCCCTACCCTGCTGTGATTAACAATGTCTCTTTAAATTTTAAAGCTGGCAAATTTTATTCAATTTTAGGTCCAAATGGCTGCGGAAAAACAACCCTACTTGATTTAATGATTGGACATCTAAAGCCAATATCTGGCAAAGTTATAGTCAAAGACAGTGTTTCACATGAAAGAAATATTTTATCTATGCCCAAACGAGAAGTTGCAAAAAATATTGCCCTTGTTTCCCAAAACTATAATATTAACTTTCCATTTACAGTTAAAGAGGTGGTTATGATGGGCAGACATCCATACATTGGAAGGTTTGCAAATCCATCTAAGAAAGATATAGAGATAGTCAACAAAGTCATGGAACTAACTGGTACGGATAAATTTGCACATAGAAAAATAACTGATTTAAGTGGTGGTGAGCGTCAAAGATGTGTATTTGCAAGAGCATTATCACAAGATACTCCTTTGCTTTTTTTAGACGAAGCATTCTCAAATATGGATATAAGCCACACCATACGCCTTCTTAACTTAGTAAAAAAAGAGGTCAAAAAGCATAATAAAACTATAATATCCGTGTTCCATGATATAAACCTTGCTGCAATTTGGTCTGACGAGCTTATATTTATGAAAAACGGTGAAATAGCAGCATCAGGTGAAACTGACGAAGTTATGACTGAAGAGATTATCGAAACCGTGTTTCACGTGAAACCCAAAGTTGAATATAACCCCTATTCACGAGCAAAACAGGCTTATTTTAGGACGTAGCACTGCATTGAAAGAGGCTTAACGGCTTAATTTTGGGCATAGTTTTATTTTAGGCGGGAAATATCTGGTTGGAGATGATTTATGATAAAGAGCTTTAAACATAAAGGACTTGCAGAATTGTTTGAACGTGGACATTCTGCTAAAGTGAAGCAGGATTTACAATCTCGGTCGCTACGCCGTTTAGATGCTTTGGATCAAGCGGAATCTTTGACAGATTTGAACCTGCCAGGTTTTAATTTTCACCATCTTGAAGGAATACCAAAGCGTTATAGTATTCATGTAAATGGTCCATGGTGTATCACCTTTGAATGGGAAGAAGGTGATGCAATAAAGATTAATCTTGAACAATACCATTAAGGAGGTTCTATGGAAGAGTATTTAGTTAGACGACCACTGAAAAGACCGCCAATACACCCAGGTGAAATTTTACGTGAAGATGTAATAAAAAATCTTAACTTGTCGATTGATGAGACATCAAAGCGACTTGGAGTTTCACGCCAGAAACTTCAGCGTATATTAGATTGCACCCATCCAATCACAACTGAAATGGCTCTCAGGATTGGGAAATTTGCGGGTAATGGTCCTGGTCTTTGGTTGCGTATGCAGCAGGCTTATGATTTATGGTCTGTTGAAAATAAGATGGCAGATGAATTATCTAAAATTGAAACAGTTTCACTAAAATATGCTACCCAATCCTATTAAAGCTGCCATATCTATCAACTAATTCAGGATATACACAGATGCCCATAAGCTGGAATGAAATAAAAACCCGCTCACTTGCATTCTCAAAAGAGTGGGAAAACGAAAAATCAGAAGACGCCGAAGCTAAATCTTTCTGGGACGGATTCTTTGATATATTCGGCATCAGCAGAAGGCGTGTTGCATCGTTTGAAGAGCCTGTAAAAAAACTTGGCAATAAACAAGGATTTATAGACCTTTTCTGGAAAGGTGTGCTTATTGTTGAACATAAATCACGCGGAAAGAGTCTTGATAAGGCTTACACCCAAGCTCTTGATTATTTTGACGGCATAAAAGAGCGTGATCTGCCCAAATATGTTCTTGTATCTGATTTTGAGAGATTCCGTCTTTATGACTTAGACGCATTACCACAACAAGAGATAAAACAGGTCTATAACTCTGAAAATAATGAATCCCCTGCCCTACCCTGCAATTACCATGAATCCTGTAACTACAAAGAATTTGAGTTAAAAGATTTACACAAATATGTAAAACTCTTTGGGTTTATCGCTGGTTATCAAACCCACAAAATTGAAGAGCAAGACCCTGTAAATGTTAAAGCTGCTGAACAGATGGGCAGACTCCACGACCTTATGAAAGATGTTGGTTATGATGGACATGCTCTTGAACTCTATTTGGTGCGTCTTTTGTTTTGTATGTTTGCAGAGGATACAGGCATCTTTGAGCGGCAGCAGTTTCAAGATTATATTGAAGATAGGACAAATCAAGATGGTTCTGATCTTGGAGATCGTATCAACACAATATTTCAAGTTCTAAACACTCCAGAGAAAAAACGATTTAAAAATCTTGACGAACAACTCGCAGCTTTTCCATACATCAACGGCAGATTATTTGAAGAGATAATTCCAACTGCAAGTTTTGATAGTTCAATGCGTCAAACTCTGCTTGATTGCTGTGCTTTGGATTGGAGTAAAATTTCACCAGCGATTTTTGGATCGCTGTTTCAATCAATCATGGATAAAACGGCAAGACGCAATTTAGGGGCACATTACACAAGTGAAAAGAATATCTTAAAAGTTATAAAACCCCTGTTTCTTGATTCACTTTGGGAAGAGTTTAAAAAGATAAAAAGCAACAAAAACAAGTTAATTGAATTTCACGACAAACTACGAACTTTGACTTTTCTTGATCCCGCCTGCGGTTGTGGCAATTTTCTTGTTATAACTTATCGGGAGTTACGGCTTTTAGAGCTTGATGTTTTACGTGCTTTGTTTAGCAAAGAAAAAAAGAAAGAAATCATCATAGATAGACACCCAAGGCTTAAAGAATTAGAAGAACAAACAAAAAATATAAAAGATCAGAATCTTGATATTCATATCAAATCCATGATCAAGCTCAATGTTGATCAATTCTACGGAATTGAGATTGAGGAGTTTCCAGCTCAAATTGCTCAAGTTGCTTTGTGGCTTATGGATCACCAGATGAATCTGCTTGTTTCAGAGGAGTTTGGACTCTATTTTGCACGTATTCCACTAAGTTCTAGCAGCAAAATTATTTGTGGTAATGCCCTTCAAATTGATTGGAATGAGGTTATTCCCGCAGAAAAGTTAAGCTACATAATGGGCAATCCGCCGTTTGTGGGTTCAAAATTTATGAACGCTTCCCAACGTGCTGATGTTGCTCAGGTTTTCGGCAATATCAAAAATGCTGGACTTCTTGATTTTGTAGCTGCGTGGTATGTCAAAGCTGCAAGAGTGATTCAAGGAACTTCTATCCGTTGTGCATTTGTTTCAACCAACTCAATTACACAAGGTGAACAGGTTGGGGTTTTGTGGAGTTGGATGCTTTCACAAGGCATTAAAATATTTTTTGCTCATCGCACTTTTCAATGGAATAACGAAGCTAAAGGCAAAGCTGCTGTTCATTGTGTGATTATAGGGTTTTCTACTGAAGATATTTCACCAAAATGGTTGTTTGAATACGAAGATATAAAAAGTGAACCCCATCAAATTCAGGTTAAAAATATCAATCCATATTTGGTTGATGCACCTGATATTGTTCTTAATAGTCGACAAAAGCCTCTTTGTGAAGTGCCGTTAATTGGTATAGGAAATCAACCGATTGATGGGGGAAACTACCTTTTTACTGAGGAAGAGAAAAATGAGTTTTTAAAAAAAGAACCTCAAGCAGAATCACATTTTCGCCGTTGGCTTGGAGCTGATGAATTTCTGAATGGCTGGCATCGTTATTGTTTATGGCTTGGAGATTGTTCACCATCAGAACTAAAACAAATGCCTGAAGCCTTGAAACTTGTAGAAGCTGTTAAACAATTCCGTTTAAAGAGCAAAAGAGCTTCTACTGTTAAACTTGCCAATACTCCTACAAGATTTCTTGTTGAGAATATGCCCCAAAAGGAGTTTTTGATTATTCCTGAAACATCAGCAGAGAGACGTAATTATATTCCCTTAGGTTTTAAGACTTCAAAAATCTTTTGTAGTAATGCTGTTAGAGTGGCTACTGGCGTAACTCTATATCACTTTGGCATTTTAACATCTTTGATGCACAACGCTTGGATGCGAACAGTTTGTGGTAGATTAAAAAGTGATTATCGCTATTCAGCGGGCATAGTTTACAACAACTTCCCTTGGCCTGAAAATCCCACAGATAAGCAGAAAAAAGCAATTGAAGATGAGGCTCAATCGTTGCTTGATGCACGTTCGCAATTTCCAGAGTCATCGCTTGCTGACCTTTACGATCCTTTAACAATGCCCCCTACCCTTTTAAAAGCTCATCACAAACTTGATAAAGCTGTTGATGCTGCTTACGGTAAGACAAACTTTAAAACAGAAGCTGAAAGAGTGGCGTTTTTGTTTGAGTTATATCAAACATATTTGAATGAGCTGCCGTTGGAGAAATCTAAATCAAAGAAAGCAAAGAAAACTTAACAATGAATATAAAACCTCTTATAGGAGGTTGATTTATGACAGAAAAAATTGTGAACTCTTCTGGAAATGTGTTTGCTGATCTTGGATTTTCTCAAGATGAAGCAGTTATTCTTCAAATACGTGCTGATCTGATGTCTGATCTTAGGAAGTTTATCACAACAAAAGAACTTACATCTTTTGACACAGCTAAAATATTGGGTTTGAGTCAATCCAGATTATCTGATCTTAAACAAGGCAAATGGGATAAATTCAGCCTTGAAATGCTGATTACTCTTGCAACAAAAGCGGGAATGCGTGTGAGTCTAAAAATAGCGGCATAATTGGTCAAGGATGCAAAAACGATGAAGCCTGAATCTATCCAAAAACAGTTTATGACATTAGATGAAGATGAAAAAGCAATTCTTGATTCTGTCGAAAATGATGAGTGGATCGCCTGCTATGAAACTTCTGAAGAATTTAATATCCGCAAAACAGAATTGATGAAAGCGGCTCAAAATACGTTGAATGCTGAAAAAGAAACTGAAATCATTATTCATACTCCTCAAAATATTCTTCGTAACTCACTTAAAAAGAAAAGAGGAGTAACAGGCAGAAGTCTTTTAAAATATGCTGGTCTGATTCTTCCTGATGATTTGCGGGTTATCAGTGATGCTGTAAAAATTGACTGCGGACGGATTGATAACAATGAATGGTAAATATCTTTTTGATACTAATATAGTTTGAGCTTAATTTATTGTTGTAATTAAATTGCTAACAAAAAGTTAAACCATATAAAACTGATAACAATATCAATAATCCAAAGTATAAAGCTGCTTGTAATTAATCCAAAAAAACTGGGTACTTTTTATCGTATGGAGAATTTATCATGGATCAATACATCTATATTTTAAACATGATTAGTAAAAATCAATTACCAGAAAGTTTTGACGTAGATAGTAAAGAGCTTAATATCATTTTAAATCTTATTGATGAAGAATTGATTTCAGCAAACTTACAGCCTGTTTATGGAAGCACTTTTATAAATTCGCCAAGATTAACAATTAAAGGTGAAGAAAAATTAAAAGCATCAAAACTCTCTACAAAAACTATATCCGCTTTTCACAATGTTTCTTTTGGTATTTGGAAATCTATTTTATATATAATAGCAAGTATCATAATTGCTTTTTTGGTGAACTACCTCTACCCTAAAGTGTAGAGGTTTCAATAGTCTTTAATGGCTTACATCCCCTACCCTAAAGGGATAGGGGTTTTACGCCATTCTTATAAATCAAGCAGAGCAATTAAAAATACAGAACGTATTGAAAAATTTGCATCTGAGGCATTCAAATCAAAGATATAAGCGGAGTAAATAAGGAGCGATTTATGTTCAAAAATCATAATTTACTCTCAAGAATCACAGCAAACCCTTTGATATTGATAGGTAAACCAACTATTAGAGGAATGAGAATTTCAGTAGAACAAATTTTGCGATCACTTGCGAGCGGTATATCTGAACAAGAACTTCTTGAAGAATATCCCGAACTTGAGAAAGAGGATTTTCTGGCTGTATTTGCGTATGTAACAGAATTGGTCAAAGAGGAGCGGGTGTTTCCTGTCCGATTGTCAGCATGAGCGAATTTAATTTGAAATTCATAGTTGATGTTGGCGTAGGCGTGGGAATTGAACACTATTTAAAGGAACAAGATAAATAAGGAGCGTAACCATGCACGCTATTAGAATAAAACAGACTGTAACACCTGAAGGGATTATTATCCCACTTAATACAGTTCAACAATTTAAAGGAAAGGAGGTAGAAATCATTATATCAGATACAGATATGATAATTTCTAAAGTCCGCAAAAAAAACTCACTTAAACAAAATCTTGCAGATGTGCTTGAAAAATATAAAGAGGTAAAACCATTTAAAGATATTGACCCATTATCTTGGGAGAGAGAAATACGCAATGAGTGGTAAAATTCTACTGGATAGTAACTTAAAGGAAATATTATGAATACCGAATATACAGCTATCATAACAAAAGATGATGATTGGTGGCTCGGCTGGATTGAAGAAGTGCCAGGAGCTAATGCTCAGGAAAGAACAAAAGAGGAGTTAATAATTAGCCTAAAAGAAGCGGTTAAAGATATTATTGATCTTCGTAGGCAAATGATGAGAAGCGAAATAAAAGATAATTTTGAAGAATTATTGTTGGTAGTATGAAAAGAAATGAATTAATACAGCACCTTTTAAGAAATAGATGTGAGTTATTACGTGAAGGTTCACGCCATTCTATATGGAAAAATATTGAGCTTGGAAGCATGACAGCTGTTCCAAGACATAGTGAAATTAAAGAGTTAATGGTAAAAAAGATTTGCAAAGATTTGGATATTCAAAAACCTTGATAAAACAGAATCTGGACATTTATGTTTTTATTTGAGCTTTATCAAAAAAATGTAAGCTGTTTGTAAGTGAACAACACCAAAAAGGTTAAGAGCAAAAAAACACCATCAATAATGAAAGATTCAGGAGCTTAAATGAATATAAATATCACATCACATTACGGTTCAGATGACCTTGTATCTAAAATTTTTTCAGCACTTGCAAGAGCGGGAAAAGATATAAGCAATTTAGAGATCAAGGATTTGTCAATTATTGATCAACTCCACACAGGTGGACATATAGCAACTTTGGAACTTGCAAAGAGAGCTGGCATATCTGAGGTAAACCGCATTATTGATGCAGGTTGTGGCATTGGCGGTTCAAGTCGCCTGCTTGCCAAGACATTTCAGTGCAAAGTAACTGGAATTGATCTAACGCCATCATTTATTGATGTGGCAAAAGAGCTAACTAAATCTACAAAACTAACTGATGAGGTATCATTTATTTGCGGCGACATCTTGAATACGACTCTTGAAGATAATGCTTTTGATGTGGTTTGGTGTCAACATACGTTAATGAACATCAAGGATAAAGATGGAGTGTTTAGAGAATTTAAAAGATTGCTCAAGCCAGACGGAATAATTGTTTTGCATGAAATCGTGTGTGGCAACACCCAAGATATTTACCTGCCAGTGCCATGGGCATCTCATCAAGATATCTCTTTTCTCATATCACAGCATGAGATGGAAAAATTGATTACTGATAATGGATTTGTCTGCCGTTTTGTAGAAGATAAGAGCGATCAGGCAAAACTGTGGTGGGAAAAGGTTAATGCTGCTGTGCTAAAAAATGCTGGTAAACCTCCTGCACCTTTAGGGGCTCACATCATATTTGGTGATAATGGAAAACTCTTTGGAGAGACTATGACCAAAAACCTCAATGAAGAGCGTATTAAACTAATTGAAGCTGTATATGCAAAGCAAGGCTGATAGCTATAGAATTTAGGTTTACGAACAAAACATTAAACTTTAGAGATGCACTGCTGTTCGTCTCTACTTGCAAATATAAAAAGCAATGAGACAAATTATGACTAAAATTTCTGTAATCTTTATCTTTTTGTTTTATTTATCTTTTACGTGTAACTTGCCTTACTGCTTTGGACAAAATGGAGGCACAGAAAACTATAAACCCTCAGATATTGGGTATAATAGTATCGTTAAAGATGCAGATGCCAATACAATTAAAGATGCTAATGGCAAATTAATAACGATTCAAAAGCCATTTACCAAGATTATATCACTTTACGGGGCACACACTGAAAATCTCTTTTATCTTGGTCTTAACAGCGAGATTATTGGAGTTACCAAGAATGAATCATTTCCAGAAGAGGCAAAAAACAAACCTGTTTTCTCAGTGCAAGATGATCCTGAAAAGTTTCTTGGTTCTGATCCCGATCTTGTTCTAATCAGACCAATGATAGAGCGAGGTTATCCTAATCTTATCAAACGTCTTAAAAAATCGGGAATTGAAGTCATTTCACTGCAACCAAACACAGTTGATGAGATGTATGAATATTGGCTTACACTTGGTTCTCTTACAGGCAAAAAGATAGAAGCTAAAAAGATGGTGCAAGATTTTAAAGAGCAGATTGCAATTGATAAATCTGAAGTTAATAAAATAATTGTTGAAAAAAATATAGAACCTTCAAGAGTCTATTTTGAGGCAATCCACTCAAAAATGAAAACATTTACACCTGGTTCAATGCCACTTTTTGCCCTTGAGACCGCTGGAGGTGTTAATGTGGCAACTGACGCGATTGCTTCACGTGGAACAAACATTGGAAATTATGGCAAGGAGAAGATTCTATCTCATGCTTCTGAGATAGATGTCTTTATTGCTCAAAATGGTGTTATGAATCAAGTTTCTGTGGATATTATTAAAAATGAATCTGGCTTTGGCATTATCAAAGCTGTTCAAAATAATAAGATATATATAATTGATGAGATGATTGTATCAAGACCTTGTTTCAGGCTTTTAGATGGAATTGATGAGATAAGGAAGATACTTTATAATGAATACCTGTAGGATAAATTACTATTTTATTACGCAAGAATTTCAATCCAATTTTGAATTGTAGAGACGCGAGTGTCTCCTTTGCTTATATTCTTACGTATTACGTTTATTTATAGCGATACCTACATATTGTTTTTTACCCTGAATGCAAGGAAATGAAATATAATGAATCAATTTGGTAAACTATATGGAGTTGGTGTAGGTCCTGGAGACCCTGAACTTCTTACCCTTAAAGCTGTCCGTATAATTAATGAAGCAGATGTGGTCTTTACCGCAGCATCAGCAAAAAGAGATTACAGTTTAGCTTTAGAGATTGCTCGACCTCACCTTTCTGAAAATGTTTTAATAAAATTTTTATCATTTACAATGACTCAAGACAAAGAGGCAACAGAAACCGCATGGGAGAAGAACGCAGAAGAGATAGCCTCTGTATTAAGAGATGGAAAAAATGCAGCTTTTCTCACACTTGGAGATCCAATGACCTACTCAACTTTTGGCTATATTTTAAAGAATATTAGGAAAGTGATGCCTGATGCTCAGGTTGAGACTGTCCCGGGTATCACCTCTTTTCATGCTGCTGCTGCCCGACTTAACAGGACTTTAGTTGAGGCTGAGGAGTCGCTTTTGATAACATCTGGAGCTTATGGCGGAGAGCAGTTGTTAAATGTGGGACAAAATGTTGAAAATATCGTGATGCTTAAAGCGTATAAGAATATAAAACAGAACAATGAGGCACTGAAAAAAGCGGGATTTTTTAAAAATAGCGTTGCAATATCAAGATGTGGGCGTGAAGGAGAAGAGATAATTGAAAATCTTGATGAGCTTGAAACAAGAACTCCAGATTATTGGACATTGGTTTTGGCTGGCAGATAAAAGGTAAATATTTAATGAACTCTATTGATGTAATAGGATTTGGACTTTCGCCAGATGATCTTACAGAAAAACATAAAAGCATAATAAAAGATGCAGACCTTATTGTAGCGGGAAGACGCCATCTTGAATTGTTGAAGAAAATTGAGAACCAAAACGTAGAGCAGGGGCTAATTGAGAATAACAGGCAAAATTTAATTCAAAGCAGAGAGCAGAATCAAAATATTTCACGTGAAACATTAACTATCACAAAAGATATTGAAGGTTTAATTGCAATTATAAATGATAGGGTAGGGCAGGGTAAGCGAGTCGTTGTGGTTGCCTCTGGAGATCCTCTGTTTCATGGGATTGGTGGAACTCTTGTAAATGCTCTTGGAAAAGATAATGTTAATATTTATCCTAATATCTCTTCTGTGGCAGCAGCATTTGCTGCAATTAAAGAGCCTTGGCACGATGCAAAATTTATAAGTCTTCATGGAAATAGTTTAGATGATGCTCAAGGTAATCTATCTCACAATAGATTATTTCAAGATAGGTCATGTCAAAGCAAACTGTTTCAAAAGGATACTTTTAAAAAACACAGGTTGATTGCAATTTTAACAGATCATAAAAAGACTCCCGCATGGATTGCCAAATCTCTTATTGAAAATGATATATTTAGTTTTCAAATGTATGTGTTTGAAAATTTAGGTGCTGATAATCAAAATATCTCTTTTTATGGTGATATAAGAGAAGTTGCGGAAAAAACTTTTTTATCTCCAAATGTTGTTGTTTTAAAACGCAAGGAATTACAATACAAAGAGTTGGAATGCAAAGAGTTGGGAAGTCAATTGATAGCTCTCAAACAATCTCCATTAAAAATTTATTCTGGAATGGAAGATGAGCTTTTTATCCATGAAAAAGGATTAATCACAAAATCTGAAATTAGGGCAATTGTGTTGTCAAAATTGCAATTAATTTCAGATGATCATACTTTTTGGGATTTAGGTGCTGGCTCTGGTTCCGTTTCAGTTGAAGTTTCACGCTTTATCCCAAAAGGCAAAATTTTTGCGGTTGAAAAAAATATCAGCAGAGTTTCAGATATTAAAAATAATATGGCTCGTTTTGGTATTTGTGATAGCAATAGGGTAGGGCAAGGCGGAGCAGTGATGAGTGTTATTCATGGAGAACTACCAGATGCGATAGATGAACTACCTCAACCTGACAGAATATTTATAGGAGGCGGTGGCAAAAATATCTCTGAGATAATACGCAGGGCAGGGGAGAGGCTTAAAAATAGTGGAATAATGGTTATTAACACGGCACTTATTCAAACCATGAATATATCTGTTGAGACACTTAAAAAAATGGGGTTTCACGTGAAACTAAACCAAGTTCAGGTCTCTGTATCTAAAGAGATGCCTTTTGGAGATCGTCTTGAAGCTCTTAATCCAGTTTGGATTATATGCAGTAAAAAGAATACAGAGGGGTAGGGGGTATTGGTTTGACAGCAGGATAATTTATACTTCAAAACGAGAATCAATTTCGCTTCTATATATCCAAAATTAAACTTATGACTAAAGAGCAATATAACAGTATGGAGATAAAGCTAAAATGACAGGATTGGATAATCCAGTAAAATTTATCGGGGCAGGACCGGGTGATCCTGATTTAATTACAGTGAAGGGGCAAAAAGCACTTAACGAAGCAGACCTTATAATTTATGCGGGGTCTCTTGTTCCAGAAGCTCTTTTAAAGTGGAAAAAGAATGGTGCTGAAGCTATAAACAGTGCATCTATGAACCTTGGTGAGATTGTAGATATGATAATAGATGGTTATAAAGAGAACAAAAAAATTGTCCGTCTTCACACAGGCGACCCATCTCTTTATGGAGCAATTTTTGAACAGATGAGAGAGCTTGATAAGCATAATATCAACTATGAAGTTGTGCCGGGTGTTACTGCTGCATTTGCTGCTGCGGCGTCAATGTGTATGGAATACACTTTGCCAGAAGTTACCCAGACTCTTATCTTAACAAGAGTTGCAGGTAGAACACCTGTCCCAGAAAAAGAGTCTCTTGAACTTCTTGCGTCTCATCAAAGTTCTATGGCAATCTATCTAAGTATTGCCCATGTGAAACAAGTTCAGGAGATTCTCTCAATCCATTATGGTGAAGATAGTATATGTGCCGTTGCTTATAAGGTGAGCCACCCTGAAGAGCAGATTATTTTCACAAAGATAAAAGAACTTGCTAAAACAGTTAATGATGAACATTTAAACAGACAGGCTATAATAGTTGTTGGAAAAGTTGTTGAGACAGCGGCTTTAAAAAAGTCGGTCATAAAATCAAAACTATATGATGCTAACTTTTCACATGGATTTAGGCTATAAAAAAGAGTTTCTCTGCTTTCTCCTTGCACTTATACCAAGTATGATACCAATAATAAGAACGCCCGCACCAATCGAAAAGGAGTATAAGATTTCTTTATGGGATTGACTATTACATTTTTCAATGAACACCTTTTGCTCTTCAAGCAGTTTTATAGCTTCATTGTATTTTTGCTCAATCTCAATAAAATTTGATGCTCTCTGTTTAAGGTCATTATACTCCTTCTCTTTTGCGATAAGTTTTTCCTTTGTTCCAGATAGAGTGTTCTTTTCTGATTTTATTTTTTCCAACATGGAAGATAGCTGATTATTCTTCTCTTGAAGTTCAGTTACCATAAACGTAACTGGCACCTCTTTTGTCAAGTAACGACTCAAGACCCATCCATCTTTACCATCTGAGGTTTGAATCCTTGACCACTCCTTTCCATACTCCATCATGGTAACAGGTTCTCCAGAGGAGAGCATTGACATCACTTTATAAGATGTTCCAGGTCCTGTTCGCATAGTTATCTCTATTCTATGCCCAACATAATAAGGTTCTGCATTAACTTCTATACTCACTATCAAAATCAAAATTAAAGCTGATATTATTAATATGGTTTCTCTTGTCACGTAACCCACCTTTTATCTGTTAAAAATTTACCCTATTCAAACCTTACCATAGAGAGGCGACAAAGCTCTATTGAACTTATATTTTTGCTCAGGAATTTTAATCCAATCTTAAATTGTAGAGACGCACGGCTGCACGTCTCTACTTATGTTCTAAAATAGTTTTATCTCGTTTTTTTGGCAAAAAGATTATGGGTAGGGCATATAAAAAAATATTAAAAGCCCTCTTTATCAAGCTCTTGCATCGCTTTTTTCATCTGACGCACTGCCTGCCTTAACCTCTCTTCATTTTCTACAAGTGCAAGTCTTAAATATCCTTCGCCCTCTTCACTAAAACCAACTCCTGGGGCAACTGCAACATTGGCTCGATTCATCATCTCAATAGCAAACTGCATAGAACCCATTTTGCTATATGGTTCAGGAATTTTGACCCATGCAAACATACCAGCACCAGGAGGAGTAACTTTCCAGCCAATTCGCTCAAGCCCAGAGCATAAAGTATCTCGTCTTGCCTGATAGAGTGCAACCTGCTCAGGTATTGTATGATCGCAATCTCTTAGAGCAATGATGCCTGCAATTTGGATTGCAGAGAAAATTCCATAATCAAAATAGCCTTTTATTTTGCTTAAGCCAGCTATTATTTTAGGATTTCCAACGCAATATCCAATTCTCCAGCCAGCCATGTTGTATGATTTTGAGAATGATCCAAACTCAACTCCAATATCTTTAGCTCCTGGAGTTTCAAGAAAACTTGGGGCTTTATAACCATCAAAAGTTATCATTGAATATGCAAAATCGTGAATTACCATAAATTTAAAACGCTTTGCTAAAGTAACTATCTCTTTAAAAAGACCAGCATCACATAAAGTTCCAGTAGGATTATGAGGATAGTTAATCATAAGAACCTTAGGACCTGGGTGAAAAGATTCACAAATATTTACAATCCTGTTTAAAAATGATTCTGGTGGTGAAATAGGGACTCTAACTACAGTTGCTCCAGCAATAACTGCCGCATAAATGTGGATTGGAAAAGCTGGTGCTGGCACTAAAACAGAATCTCCAGGACCTAAAAGAGCAAGGCAGAGATGAGAGATTCCCTCTTTTGAGCCAATAGTTAAAAGAGTTTCGCTATCAGCATCTAAATCAATATTATAGTGGCGTTTGTAGTATAGAGCTATCTCTTTTTTAAGATTTTTCATACCAGATGAGACTGGATAACGATGTGTTTTGGGGTCTTTTGCTACTTCAATTAATTTTTCAATTACATTATCAGGCGTTGGATCAACAGGATTTCCCATTCCCAGATCAATTACATCATCTCCATTTCGTCTCTTTTCCATCTTCATGCTGTTTATCATGCCGAACAAATAGGGCGGCAGTTTATCCATCCTACTTGCAAAACGGATTGTATTCTCATCGTTTGAGTTCATAACTTCTCCTAAGGATTCATTATCCTAATAAAAATATAGGGCAATCTTTTAGGATCGCCCATTACATACTTATTTTTTCAATTCTAATTTAGACCACTTTTAAATTAGCCATTGAACTATTTAGGAATAGTAAAATTTATATCCCCACTTTTTCCATCTCCTGTTTCATAGCTGCCAGTCAAAGTGCCATCATCGTTAATAGTCAATGTGATGTTAATGGAATCCTCATCACCCTCAAGTTGGACGGTAAGGTTGTTTTCACTATATGAATATGTTCCAGTTAGCTCACGTTTACGAGTTTCACCATTAGGAAGTGTTACAGTGATTGAGCCATTTGCTGACCCTGTTATAGTTCCGTTATCAACGGTTGCTTGTCCAAAAGTTATCTCAATTGTTCCTATCTCTCCTAAAGATGCTGTAAATGTTTTGCTCTCAAGGTCAAAAAGAGGGTCAATATCCTCATTTTGGTCAACAGTTAAATAGACCATTGAATCTGCTAACCAATTTTCAAGAACCATTGGGTTTCTTCCAGCTTTCACAAACACCAACCAAATTTCAGATGTGCCTTCTGGAAATAGGGGAACAACTGGTATAGGAAGAGTATAAGTTCCATTAATAGTTGATAAAGGGACGCTTTTTGCTAATGGAATTATAGAGCCTGTAGCATTAGGTGTCATTGTTTCTGCAGTGTATGAAGCAAATGCTCCGTCTGGAAAGGTTGCTGTCATATAAATATCAACTGTAGAACTTCCGCCTATTTTAATTGTTAGTTGGATAATATCTCCTGTTTTATATGCCTCTTTATCAGTTGATAATTCAAGGAGAGTATCATTTGTGGTAGTGGTGTTTGGTGCTACAGGTGCTGCATGGGCACTAAAGATATTTATAGTTAATGTGAAAAGAGCTATCAGACAAATCGAATAAATAATTTTTCTTGCTTTCATGGTAAAATCTCCTTTTTTTGTTTAATCTAATTAATATGATTTTTGAAACATAAACAAAACCTAATATTTATACTCCATCTTAAGTTGATTATACTCAAACTCTCTTCTATCTATATCCATTTCATACTCAAATATCTCATGTTCAATTTTTCTAATTTCTCTTTGATTGTGCCTGATTCTTCTTAAAAACGATCTTCTTTCATCTTTTGAGGTATCTTTATGGGCAAGCTGATGTTCAAGTTCTCTTACCTCATCAACCAAACTATTAATCCTCATTTGGTGAAATCTAATAGATGATTCGCTCCTTTCAATTGCACTCAATACTGCGTGAAACTTTTGCCCAACATAATAGCCTTTCAAAAAATCTCCAGATAACTCAGACGGACAGACACCATTGTAGCTCCATCCTCTTTTACCCTCCTCAAATCCGTTATACTCTGTGCAAAACTCTTTTACTCCATTTTTGTGTCCCCTAAGGTATGCTTGCAAATTTGGGGTGATGTTATATTTTGCACAAGCATTGCGGTGATTTTCAAGGTATGAGTTTAATCTGCCTTTACTGCCATCTTTAAACCCTATTAGTTCCCAATCTGCATTTTGACATTCAGATTGATTCATAGTTGCACACCCTGACAATGATGAGTATGCAAAAAGTAAACCTACAAGTATAAAAATAACTGATGTTTTTTGCATTGTGGCAAAAGCCTTACCATTTTATGATTGATAAATTTTACATTGCATTCATAACTTCATCAGGAATTTCGGCATTAGAGTAGAATTTTTGAATATCATCACAATCATCTAATGCTTCCATAAACTTTATCATCTGTTCAGCGTCTTTTCCTTCAACTCTTGTCTGGCTCTGCGGAATCATAGTTATTTCAGCTACCTGATATTTAATCTTTGCAGCATCAATTGCTGATTTAACAGCATCAAAGTCAGCAGGATCAGTTATAACCTCAAAGCAATCATCTTCATCTTTTACATCTTCTGCACCAGCTTCAAGAGCAATCTCCATAAGAGTCTCTTCATTTGCATTTGCCTTATCAATAGAGATAAGCCCTTTTTTGTCGAACATCCAAGATACACAGCCATCTGTACCAATATTTCCACCAGATTTACTAAAAATATACCTAACGTCAGCAATTGTTCGGTTTCTGTTGTCTGTTAGACACTCCACAAGAACAGCAACTCCACCTGGACCATAACCTTCATAAGTTATCTCTTCATAATCAACGCCCTCAAGTTCTCCTGTTCCTTTTTTAATGGCTCTTTCAAGGTTATCTTTTGGCATGTTTTGGCTTTTAGCCTCAATAATTGCCCTTCTAAGCCTTGGGTTGGCTTCTGGGTCTCCACCCCCCATTCTTGCAGCAACTGTAATCTCCTTGATAAGTTTGGTAAAAATCTTACCTCTTTTGGCATCTGCTGCCCCTTTTTTATGTTTGATTGTTGACCACTTACTATGTCCTGACATAAATTTACGCCTCCTAAAAATTAGTTATTTTATTTTTAAATGTATCTATTATTTAGTGTCTATTTTATCAAAATATAATCAAAAGAGCATCAAATTTTTCCTTTTCCAATAATATATATCTCTTTACTCGAACTTCTACAACTTTCTGGCTTGAAAACTGAAGTCTGTTTAAATTTAGTTTTTACATTCTGCTCAAACTGTTTAAACTCTGCCCCTTGGAAAATTTTACAGACAAAATTTCCTCCGGTTGTAAGCCATTCACAAGTAACTTTTAAAGCAGCTTCACATAATTCAAAAGATCGTGCTGCATCAACATCTTTTCTGCCTGTTGTTGATGGTGCCATATCGCTTAATACCACATCATATTTTTTTACAATATTTGGGACGGTCAGGTCATTTAGATTTAAAATATTCCCTTGAACAGCTTGAGCGTTTGATGGAAGTTTAATCTCGACTTTCTGAAGATCAACTCCAATAGCAATCCCCTTGTCAAGCCCAAGCCCAATTACAGCTATATTATCAAGCTCAATAGCAATTTTCTTGTCAACCCTGATAAGCTGTGAAGCGTAGAGCAGCCATGAACCCGGGGCACATCCTAAATCAAGAATATTATCTCCTTTTTTCAAGATATTAAATTTCTTCTGTATCTCCATTAACTTATATACAGAACGGGCGGGGTAATTATCATGTTTTGCCTTTTCTGTTAAGTGATCTGCCCACTGCTGCTTTCCTTTATTAAACTCTTTTGTATTTACCTTCTCTTTTTTAGATTTATTGTTAATTTTATCTTGTTTGGGCATTGTTGTTTTTGATTTATTGCTTGATGCTATGCTCACTGAAAAAGTATCTCCATAACCTGTTTTAAAGAGTTTGCTCCAATAATTGTAATCGCAATTTTTTGCCCCTGAATCTCAATTGATTGAATATCAGGAAGCTGTTTTTTTGTATTTTCAGGCACAATACAACGGGTAAATCCCATTTTCAACGCCTCTTTAACCCTTGCCTCTCCATGACTTACAGCCCTTATCTCACCTGTCAGACCAATCTCACCAATTACAGTTGTCCCTTCTGGAACTGGCATGTCAAGAAAACTTGAAGCTAAGGCAACTGCAACCCCAAGGTCTGCTGCTGGCTCAACAACTTTTACGCCTCCTGCTACATTCATAAATATATCAAGTCCAGATAAATTTATACCAAGCCTCTTTTCCATAACTGCTGCAATTAATGCGACACGGTTAGGATCAAGTCCAAGCACCGTTCTTCTTGGATTTCCAAATCCAGAACTGCTTGCAAGTCCTTGAATCTCTATTAAAATAGGTCTTGTCCCCTCCATGCTTGCAGTAACTACAGAACCCGGGGCATTTATTGATCTCTCTGCAAGAAATACAGCCGAAGGATTTGGAACCTCCTCAAGCCCTTTATCTTTCATCTCAAAAACGCCTATCTCATTTGTTGATCCAAACCTATTTTTAACAGCTCTTAATATCCTAAAAACATGGCTTCTATCACCCTCAAAATAGAGAACAGTGTCAACCATGTGTTCCATAATTCGAGGACCTGCGATTGCTCCAACCTTTGTAACATGCCCAACTAAAAAGAGTGGAATACCAGACTGTTTTGCCATGTTCAACAATCTAATTGATGCCTCTCTTATCTGGGTTACACTTCCTGGGGTTGAAGCAATTTCTGGATTATAGACAGTTTGAATTGAATCAATAACCATAACATCAGGCTTTTCATCTTGAGCCATGTTAAGGATTGCATCAAGATCAGTTTCTGCTGCAACAAGAAGAGATGGTGAGTTTGAAGCGTTTGATTTAGTTAAGGTTGAAGCGTTTGATTTAGCCAGAGAAGATGTCTCTCTTTGGGAAGATACGGAATTTAATTGAATTGAAGAAAAATATGAAGTTTCGGGATTTGATGAACTTAAAGCAGTTGATGGGCTTAACGAAGTTGACGAGCTTGATGATAGCCTATTTCCCCTCATCTTAAGTTGTCTAATTGATTCTTCACCAGAAACATAGAGAGATTTTTTACCAGAATCAGCAACTTTTGAAAGCACTTGAAGCATAAGAGTTGACTTGCCAATACCAGGGTCTCCGCCAATAAGAACAAGAGAGCCTGTAACAATTCCACCACCAAGAACACGGTCAAACTCACAAACACCTGTTAGAAGCCTAATCTCATCATCAAACTCAATCTCACTTATGGGAACTGGAGTTGTTCTTGCTCTTGAAAATCTTGCACCTGCTGATGTGTCAACGGGCTTTTCAGCAGTTAAAGTGTCCCAATCTCCACAACTTGGACACTTGCCCATCCACTGATGGGTTTGATGGTCGCATGACTGGCATCTGAAAATCACTCTATCTTTTTTTTTTACCATAAAAATAGCCTATAAAACTGGTAGGTTTATGAACATCGTGCTTTGACACTCTTTAACATATTATTATGCTGATGACATATAAAGATATGATCACAATATTTCTATATCTTTGTTCTATGAATAACGAGCCAGAAAGATTTGAATAAGCTCTTTTTTCATTTCTCCAGCTTTTTTATCGCTTATTGGTTCAAAAAATATTGATGGCCAGAAAAATGCCCCGCTCATCATTGCCCAGAATGCCTCTGCTGCTAATTCAACATTTTCCGCTTTAATACGCCCGTCTGCTTTAGCTGCGTTGAGCCATGCAATTAGAGAGTCTTCAGCATCTTCAGCTTGTTTAACAGTTTCAATTGCCAATTCAGGGTTAGTAATGAAAACGCTGATAGTAACTTTCATCAGCCCAAGCCAAGAAGGGTTTTTTGAAATATCAACTTTAGCATTAGCAAAATCCTCAAGTTGTTCATAAAGACTCTTTTTGGGATCATATTTAATCTGCTTTAATGCCATAATTTCAGATAATAATCGATCTAATACAGCTTTAAAAAGCTCTTCTTTGCTTTTAAAATAGTTGTAAACCGTTCGTTTTGATGCACCTGCAAGCTCGGCAATCTTATCCATGCTGGAGTTGTTATATCCGTCCTGAATAAATGATTGGACAGCAGCGTCAAGAATAGATTCTTGTTTATTTGTAATCTTTTTTTCTTTTTTATCCATATCTGTCCTTATTGGTTAAACTACACTGTATAGTTTATCTTTTTTATTGACATATTATTGCATATTCACTACACTATATAGTGTAATTAACATAAAATTTAAAAACAAGGAAAACAAATTAAATATAACATAGAAGCAAAAGGTATTTTAAAGTGTTGATATATGAAGATAATATTTTTTGTAATAGTTACTTTATTAAGCTCTATAATGTTAGGAGTTATTTTTATGCCCCAACTTTGTGTTAGTATTGAGTGCCAAAACAATCTATTTTATAAGTCAATCAATTATGAAAATGGTAAATTCCATAATTTGGTATCAACAAAAATAGGCACTATGGATAAAAATATGTTTAACTCTATGATTGACTTTATGTTAGGCGGTTCTGAACGTGTTCCATCTTTTTCTCTTCCAGCAGTTGATATAGGTGCATACAAGAGACCTATAAAAGAAAATCTGCGTGTTACGTGGTTTGGACACTCCACTTGTCTTATCGAAATTGACGGTAAGGTAATTATAACTGATCCGATGTTCAGTGATAGAGCTTCTCCTTTATCATTTATAGGTCCAAAGCGTTTTACAACAGATGTTGATTTTCAGATTCAAGATTTACCAAAGATTGATATAGTAGTGATTTCCCATGACCATTATGATCATCTTGATTATGATACAATTAGATATTTGAGAGATAAGTCAGAACAATTTTATGTTCCACTTGGTGTTAAACAATATCTTGAGAGTTGGGGAGTATCTCCTGAAAAAGTTGTTGAATTGGATTGGTGGGAAGAAAATTCATATAACGGTCTTAGATTTGCAGCCACACCAACACGTCATTTTTCTGGTCGGGGTCTGAGACGTGACAGAACTCTTTGGGCTTCTTGGGTCATAATAGGAACAAAACAACGATTATATTTTGGCGGTGATTCAGGCTACTTTGATGGATTCAAAAAGATTGGAGAAAAATATGGTCCATTTGATCTAACAATGCTTGAATCAGGGGCATACAACAATGCATGGGCAGATATACACATGATGCCTGAAGAGACTGTTCAAGCTCATTTAGATTTAGATGGAGAAATCCTTCTTCCTATCCATTGGGGTAAATTTAATCTATCTTTGCACCCTTGGAGAGAACCAATTGAGAGGCTTTTAGCTGAAGCTAAAATTAAAGGTGTTAGAGCTATAACGCCAATACAGGGAGAGGCAATTGTGTTAAGTGAACAATATGAGACAGAGACGGCTCAATATGTAGTTAATCGCTGGTGGGATAAATCTTTAGGCATTTAAATTTTAAATTTTAAATTTTTCAATATTTTCAATTAAGAACTTCGGAACAGGAGCTTTGCACCCTTTTTTATAATCATAGGTAACTATAACAGCTTCACCCTGTGCAGCTATTTTTTGATGTTTATGGCTGACAACAAGGTGCTGCATTGTAAATCTATCTTCTTGTATTGAGCTGATTTTTGTGCCAATTGAAATGGTATCAGGATAGACAAGCGGAATCTTAAATTTGCACGAAATAGATGCAAGCACAATACCAAGTCCTGTTTCGTCATCACGTTGAGAAAAGTCAATCTGCTCAAAAAAATCTACACGGGCATCTTCAAAATATCGAAAATATACAGCATTACTAACATGCTGTGCTGCATTCATATCTGCCCATGAAATTGGTATTTGAATCACAGTAGAGCAGGTTTCAAGTAATTTTGCTGCTTCTGTTGTTAATTCGTGATATTTATTTTTGTATTTGTTCAATTTTCTTTTTCCTAAATACGTATCGTAAAAATATTTTTCCAAGCTATCTTCATATTTCTTCAGGCGGTTTGATTGATTCAAAACTACGATACAATGATAAATCGTAGATTATTTTCAATCCGCCAGCCAGAAAAAAAGGAGTGCTGAAAAAGATAGGATTGGAGATTAAAAAACCTGTCAGCACAGGAGAACATGAAGCTCCAACAGAACGAGCAATATTTGTGATACCTGATGCTGCTGTTCTCTCATCAGGTGAGGCCACTGCCATTGTGTATGATTGACGTGTTGGAACATCCATTTGTGAAATGGATGAACGAAGTAAAAACATAACTATTGCAGATTCAAGGTTAGGCATAAAAGGAATAAGGCATAGAAGCACATTTGATGGAATATGTGTAAATACCATTGTCTTTATAAGCCCTATATGTTTTGAAATCCATGATGCAAGAAGTGCGGAAATACCAGCAAAAATATTTGCACCAAAAAAGATACTGCCAATAACTGCTGCATCAATTCCAAACTTTATGTGAAACCAGTATGCCATCATGCTCTGCAATATAAAACCACCTGCAAAAGCATCTAAAGCAAACAGGGAACTAAGCTTTATAACCACTTTTTTTGAACTATGAAGTCCCATGCTGTATCTGATTTTCGTGGTATTAATATCTTTTGTATTAGCATTAACATCTGATAAATTGGCATGATTAATATTTGATGAGCTTGCAGCTTCTACACTCTTTGAAAGTCCTACAAAAAATATAATAAGCAGAAATCCACTTAAGGCATAACAGATTAAAATAATCTGATATGCTCCTATTGGAGACAATACAAATTTTTCAAGAATTGCTGCAAGCCAACCACTACATAATGCCCCAGTAGCAGTTGCAAACGAACCAGCAAGATTATACCATGCAAATATAGATGTACGTTTTTTATCAGGAACTAATTGAGAAAGTGCAGCCTGTTCGATAGAAAGAAAGGGACCAATTTCATTGCCGCTCGGGCTTATAATACCAATTATTGCAGCTATTGTAAGAATTATTGGATTTTTTGTTAAAACAAAAATAGAACCAGCTAATACCATAAGAACAGCACCTAATATGAGCATTTTTTTTCTGCCCATACGGTCTGCAAATGTTGTAACCCAAAATGAAACAGCAACATCTCCAATAAGAGTTAGCGACAAAAGCAGACCGATTTCATGGTCTTTTAATCCTATTTCAGACAAATAGAGAACCATCACAACAGATAGAAAACCGTAAGCAAAAAGTCTTACAATACGGGTAGTAAAAAGAAGTGTGATGTCTCTTCTAAAATTAACTGAATCCATGATTAATTACATCCAGCTATGAATTTCTCGGTGAAGTTTTAGGTATCTATCAAGTGTTACAGGATTCTTTCCATATTTTTCATATTTATTTAAAATCTCTGTAAATTGATTTTCAGCCTCTTTTTCATCAATATCAGGAACAATACCATCAGTGTAAATATCAACCATTCTGTCTGCATAAATTATAATCTTCTCTTCAGGAGTTCTAAGAGTATAATCACGCACGGGTAAACCAAGTTCAACAGCTTCTGGCTCTGTCATTCCACCTCTTATATGCTTAAGAATAATCTGTATAATCTCTTCTTCTAAACCTAATTCTCTTGCCATAGCTGCACCGATTTCACCGTGCTGCATTCCATAGGTTTTTGATTTACCAAGGTCATGATAAATCGCCCCTCGAATAAGCAGCATTCTATCAACAGGAATATTTACTCTGGAAGATATTTCAAGTCCTTTTCTTGCGACCTCAACACTGTGTGTAACTGCCTCTTCAGGACATCCAGCTTTCTGGAGTGTCTCAATATCTTTCATAGCTGCATCTTCTACAACATGAAAAAGAAACTCAACAACGCTCTCCTCTCCCCATGATGAGCGGACAAACTTGGTGTTCTCAGATAATTTATCAAGACTATGACGATCTGCTTTTGTATCTGGGTAGTTATCAAGCCAATCGTGCAGCTTTTGATATGGTTTTCCTGTTCTTTTAGTGCTTATTTCTAAATGTTTTGGATATGGTGGCATAAAATTGACCCCTTTATTAAATTTATTGTTGGTTTAGTTTGCTGTGTAGTTTTGTGTTAAAATTCAATCTTTTTAATTGTCTCTCCTGATTGGAACTGTAAATTTTTAAAATGGGTAACTGAATCTGCTTTTGTCCATAGTCCTATATATCCACTTAAATCTCTTGTAGCCTCAAACTCCATAATCAACTCATTGTTTATAAAGCCTTTAAATGTTCTGCTGCTGATTTCAATTTTTAAAAGATGCCATTCATTTGAATTGATTTTCTTTTTGGTAATACTCCGCTGATAACGCTTACATTTATCAAATTCAAACAGAATTACGTTATCTTCAATAGCATTAATTCTGAACACAAAAAAATTGCAAACATCTTTTATTCCAAGAGCAAGTCCTCCTGCTTGGTCAATACTTCCTGAAACTGGTTTTACAAAAACAGATGCATCACCTTCTGAAAAACGACTATCTTTGGCAATTGCAAAAGGAAAATAGTAATAGGCTTCGATATTATCCAAAAATTCCTGATATGTATCTCCAAACATTTTACCCATCAGCCTTGTAACACCTGATGTAAGCATATTTCCCCATTTTGAACCATCTTGAATACAGATATTTTCCTCTCCTTCATTAGCTGTGCTCCAGAATCCTGTATGGACATATAGCTCTTTAGGATCGCTTGCCTGTTTTTTTTCAAGAAAATTATATTCTTGTCTGAAAAAGGATTCGGTCATCTCAATTATCTGCTCCTGATTTGCAATTGCCATATCCAGAAGGCGGCTGCAAGCCAGAAGACGAGCCATCTGATCGAGTCTGTCCTCTGTGGTTACTTTGTCATAGCGCATTAGAGCTGCATCAAGTAAATCTCCTTTTAGTGATACTTCAAATCCAAGTCGTTTAAGCACATTGCCAAGAAAGTTTACTCTTAACGATCGCCTGTCATAACTTCCTACACCTCCTGAGAATTGGAGAGTAATATAATTTTGATTACTATCTTCGGTGCAAAGAGTGTCAATAGTTGCAAAATGGTAGCCAAAACGTGCACTCATGTTCATATAATCATGTGCAAGAAGCACATAGCTTGGAAATGATGCGGGCATATCACCAGCAGCAGCTCCAGAAGCCATAAGAGTCATAAAGTCATTCATATTGAAATTTATCGCACCTGCCCATGTTATTCCGGGATGAGTAAAGCCTTGCCAAACAGCTTTAAACGGGATTGATTCCACTTTATCTGGAGTTATTATATCACAGGTTGAAAGACCATATTTAAGTCCTCCTCCCATATCAATCAGATAAAAAAATAACGGAAGATTTGCTGTAAGTTTAACAGAATTCATCCCTTTTCCCGTAGCTTCACCTAAACAAAACATCTGTTTCATAGAAAGTTCATGGGTAAACCTGATAATATCATGAATACTCTTACATCCCTCTGGTATAAAAGATGGAGATGATGGGTCTGTAAGATTTAGAGGTGAGATGTAGTCAAGGACTCTTCTGGTTTTTTCATATACAGGGCTTTCAAACATGAGGCTTTTATGAGGCTGTATTTGTTTTTCAAGTGATTTAACAGAACCAAGCCATACCTTGGTGTTATCCGCAGACAACGTAACAGTATTAGAATTTATAAGGACTGAAGTGGCGTTATTTGTGCCAACCAGCATCGGTACTCCAAATTCACGAGCCACAGAAGCTAAATGACTGGTTGTGCTCCCCATATCTGTTATAATACCACTCAATTTGTTTATTATTTGAGCATAATTGGGTGAGGCTGTTTTGCTGACAAGAATTGATCCCGCAGGAATATCTTTTAATTTCATATCAGTACCAGCAACGAAAATATTACCTATTGCCACTCCTGACGATGCAGATTTACCTCCTGTAAGAAGAATCGGATATTCAATCTCATTAACTTCATTGTTTTTTTCATTGGCTTTGGGTTTAGTTATATGAAGAGGTCGTGATTGAAGAATAAAAAGTTTTTCATTTTTATCAATTGCCCATTCCACATCTTGTGGAGAACCAAAATAGTTCTCAAGTATTAATCCATAGTCTTTGAGCTTAAATATGGCATTATCATCAATAGTGGATATTTCTCTTTCATATAGCGGTGTTTTTTGAAGCCCAATACCACCATCGCTTAAATTTACCATTCTGAACTCCTTTAAACTCAACTGTTTTTCCAGAATAATATTATTTTTTATGTCTGCTACAAACACGTCTGGTGCTGCACTTCCATCAACTAAATATTCACCAAGTCCAAAAATCGCATTTATTTTAACCGTATCAGAATGAGGTGCTGATGGATTTCTTGTGTAAAGCACACCACTGACTTTTGGATCAAGCATTACAATGGCTGCTACACACATTGGAGTCTCTCTGTCATCAAGACCGTAATGTATTCTGTAAGATATTGCTCTGGCTGAATACTTACTTGCAATGACTTTTTTATAGGCATGAATGATTTTGTCCTTACTTACATTCAGTTCTGTTGAATACTGACCCGCAAATGACGCTTCTGTATCTTCACCTATAGCACTACTTCTTAACGCAATGTTTATACCTTTACCAATCTTTTGCTCAAGAGATTCATAGGCTTGAATAATTGCAGTTTCAATTTCTGGAGGAACAGGAGATTTAATAATCCTATCCATTATTTTGAAACTTATTTGTTCAATATAATCTTCTGCTTCAACAGATATTTGTTGCAGAGCCTCTGAAATATACGTTGTAAGGTGGTTTACCTCCATGAAATGATGAAAAGCATAAGCCGTAACAGCAAATCCATCTGGAACAGCAAGACCCAGACTGTTTCGGATAAGGGCAAGATTACCAGCCTTTGAACCAGTCATCTTTTTCATCTCAGGATTAGTTATAGCATCGAAAGGAATAACAATATCTTTGCTCAAAAAATCAAATACGGGATTAAATTCCTTTTCAATGGCATCACCAAGTGAATCCTTTACCTTTGTTAGTGATGATATATCTTTTTCCGACAGCTTTTCAAACGATTCTATAATACCGCTTACAGCGTTAAACAGCTTTTGATATTGAACTTTTACCCATTGCAGAGTGAAAGCTTTACCTCCATAATAGGCTTCTTCCATATCTGCAATAATATGCAGAGCTATGTAGTTATTTTTGAGTAATTCTCTGAACTGACGATATTTTTCAGTCTGTTCTCCCTCAACAGGTGCAAGTAGTTTACAACTCTCTTCTTGTTTAAAAAAATTAAATATCTTGAGCATATTTTCCTCTATTTATTTCTGTTTTCATAAAAAATTTTAAAATAGATTCCAGATAATCCCTGCTACACCTGAGATTGCGATGACTTTTATCATTCCCATTTTAAGCCACTGCATAGCTACAAACGACAAGATTCCTAAAATAACTGCAAACCAGTTGAATCCACCTGTTTGAGGAAATATCACATACATTCCAAACCAGACCGCAAGATTTAGAATAACTCCTACAACCGCAGCAGTAATACCAGATAGAGCAGAGCCAAGTTTCTGGTTATCACGGAATTTTTCAATGTAGGGAGCACCTAAAAGAATGAACATAAAGCAAGGTAAAAATGTAAAGTAGGTGGCTGTCAACGAACCTATAAAAGCACCAAATAAAGGGCTGAAATCTCCATGATAGTTCCAGCCAGCCATAAATCCTACAAACTGAACCACCATAATAAGAGGACCAGGAGTTGTCTCTGCAAGTCCAAGTCCGTCCATCATTTGAGGTCTTGTAAGCCACGCATATTGCTCAACTCCAGCCTGAGCAATATAAGCAAGCACTGAATATGCTCCTCCAAAGGTCATAAAAGCAGCTTTAGTGAAAAACAGAGCTTCTGTATAAAAGACTTTTTGGGCAGACAAAATATAAAGTATGGTAATAGGTATCACCCAAAGTAAAACAAAAGCGACCATGACTCCTATACTTTGTGCAGTTGATGGATAGATATGACACTCATTTGTGTCGCTTTCATCTTCACAGATAACAACATATCCCTCATCATCAAGACCTTGTAAATCTTTTGATTTTGTAGTTTGGAACTTATCAGGAGATATAATACTTCCAGCTATACCGATAATTCCAGCTGCAATGATAATTACAGGAAAAGGGATTTTGAGGAAAAAGATGGCGATAAAAGATAAGGCTGCAATAGAGGTAAGTAGTGAATTTTTAAGAGATTTTTTTCCTATTTTGATAAGTGCTGCAAAGACAATAGCCATAACTGATGCTTTTAAGCCGTTAAAAAAAGATTCGACCAGAAAAACATTTCCAAATTGGGCATAAATATAACTCAAGGCAAACAGAATAAACATGGAGGGAATGACAAACAGAGAACCAGCTACAATACCGCCCGGAATTTTATGAAGCAGCCAACCAATGTAAATTGTAAGCTGCTGTGCTTCGGGACCGGGCAGTAGCATACAGTAGTTGAGAGCATTCAGAAATCGTCCATTGCTTATCCATCTCTTTTTTTCCACCAACTCTTCGTGCATGATTGCAATTTGTCCAGCAGGACCTCCGAAACTAATAAATCCAAGTTTCAACCAGAACTTGAACGCCTCAAAAAATGAGGGGTGTGGGACATTATTGTTTGTCATTTTATCACCAGTAACTTGCTGCCTATTAGATTTTATGTTTATTAATTGTTTAAGATTTTTATCTTACTACACTGCCAAAATCAATAATTACTTTATCGAAAAATCCTTAGCTTACTTCCCCTCCAGAATCTTTCCACGCTTTTATCCCACCCTCTAAATATGAAGTTTTAATTTGTTTGTTATTTAGATACTCAGATACAGAGTTACTGACAGAACCGCCTTTTACACAATAGATGACCACCTGTTTATTTTCAGGAATAGTTTTGCTCCAGTCTTCTATCTTCTCAGGGTCTTGCCATGCTGCACCTGAAATCATGTTTGGTTCTGTATCATAATCAGATTTTCGTCTTACATCAAAAATGACTACATCATTATTTTCCCCTTCACTTTTTTGCCGAAGGATAGACTTTAACTCTTCTGGGTTAATAATTGTTTTCATAAATATATCTCCTTAGATTATAAGTGATGCTACGCAGCTAATACGAAAAATCAATTCCTAATAAATTTAAAAAGTTAGTTGTTAATGTTTAGCTTGATTTTTTATATAGCTCATTTTTTGAAAAAAAAACTTGATTTAGATCAATCAAAACAATCCTCTCCTCTAAATTATACTGTTCAAGGTCATAAATTTAGGTTTGCTAACAAAATTTTCAACTGTATAGAGACGTACTGCCGCGCATCTCTACTAAATATAAAAAGCTCAATTTATGCCCACTTGAAATATAATAGTATTATCAATAAGGAATGGGAATAAAATAACACCATAAATTTATATAAATTGAGTAGATACGCACACCCGTACATCTCTACTATCAGTTTAGGGATTAATTAAATTCTCATTCCTAAAGTAAGATTAAAATGATTATGCTATATATTTATAATCCAACAAAAGGCTGGGTGATATTGAGAGCTTTCGTTCTGTATGTTTTGTTTTATGGTTAAAAATAACACAATCTAAAGGCTCATCAATATGAGAAGATGGATTTATAACTACGCCGCGGTGAGTTGTTTGGTATGCTTTTTTCTCACTTAATAAAAATTTATCTTTCTGATAATAATTTTCAAGCATCTCATCTGAAATCCTGAAAATCATATTTTTGGGTAAAAAATGCTTTACAACAAACTCAATCAGCTTATCTAAGTATGGACCATAGAAAAATTCACCATTCTTATTTTCATTTTTCATAATCTCTATGGTCTTACCAATAGATGAGGCTTTTTTATAAACTCTCTCTGCTGTAATCGCCTCAAAAGTGTCAGTAATATTCATTAAACGGTAATATTTTACTGTATCATCATAAATCTCGTGCATCTTTTTCTGTGCCTCGGGAATCAAGTAATCATAAAAAGATGTGTGAGTATCGTGGGTTATACTGTAACTTTGAGGTAAATTTTTGTTCTCTTTAATATGGTGCATTGCCATGACAAAAGATTCAAAATCAAGATTTTGCTGGTTATTAGAGCTAAGAATATAGGATAGAAGAACATGGCTCTTCATAATATCGCTTTCAAGCTGATTTAACCTACCATTTTTGTAAATGATCTCTTCGGGAATCAAGGCTTTACCACAATCATGTGCCATGCAGATAATACTTAGCTTCTCATAATCAGATTCTTGAAAATCTTCTAACTCTACAGCAAGAATAAGTGTGAGCCACGCTGTTTTAAGGCTATGCTCAATTGTTTCTCCCACTTCGTCTTTTTTAAGTTTAAAGATGTTCTGCTCACTTTCAATAAGTTTTTTTAATGCTGCTGCTGTGCCAATATACTTCTCTTCTGATGTGATAACGCTATTGGCAAATTCAAGATAGCCTTGAACTTGTTGATAATGGGTCTGAAATGAGCTTATAGTTTTTTCATTTAAAGCCTGTTGGATAAAATTTTTAACACTGCCCTGTATATGAGGTACATTTTCTTTATTGATGCTATCTAAAAACTCTTTCTTAGATTTTATAATCTGGCTTAAAGTTATATCAAGAGCAATGTTCTTCTCTTCGTCTGTAACAGAACGATTATTTACTTTAAAATTGATTTTGAGTTCATCAAAAATTCTTAGCAGATCAATTGTGATAGGTGTGTTTGCAGGGGCAATAAGGTCATTGTCATAGTAGGTATTAAGAGCAAGTTGTTTTCCAAGAATAGGGGTAAAAATTGAACGGTATTTAGCAGTAAAGACTCCTTTGCCAGTAGCTTCAAATATGCTTTCATGGTGACCTAGTTTGCTCAAAGGAAAGTATAAAAGCCGAGTGTTGTCTAATTCTACTTTTTTTTTAATATCTGCTGTCAATTTAGATACCCCCTATTTTTTTACTTAAGCCACCTATTTTGACACTAATTAATAACTTTGATATTGCTCAATGCGTTATAATTTTTTGATATTAGTGGAACTACAATAATGAGGCAATTGTTTTTTTGTCTGTAAACATTTTGAAAAGGAAAAATAAGTGGTTAATAAAAAATGCGAATATAAACATAATAAAAATGAATCAGTGCATAAGATAGATTATGATAACAAGAAGTATCAAAATCAAGCCATTATGCTCTCTAACAAGGTAAAGAAACAATATAAACATTTCAGTAAAAGGTATGCAAAACAAAATATTGATATATTCAGGTTGTATGATTGGGATATACCTGAAATAGGGGTTGTTGTTGATTGGTATGCAGGTCATCTTGTTGTTGCAGAGTACCTGAAAAAAAATTCAGACCCTTATTGGCTTACTATTATGGCAGAGGCAGTTGCCAAAACACTTGATGTTAAAATAGAAAATCTGCATATCAAGCAGCGCCATACAGGATATAAAGATGGTAATCGATATGAACGCATTGCCCATACAGATAAAAAAATCGTCATGTCAGAGCGAGACTTTAAATTTTATATAAATCTTGATGATTATGTGGATACTGGTCTATTTTCAGATCATAGAAATACAAGAGCTATGGTCAGGCAGATGGCACAAGGGAAGGATTTTTTAAATCTTTACTGCTACACAGGCTCTTTTTCATGTTACGCGGCAAAAGGCGGGGCAAAAAGAACTGTGTCTGTTGATAGGTCAGAAAGTGCTATTCAATGGGCAAAAGAAAATATGGAACTTAATGAGATTCAAGTGGATAGCGGCTTTACTGCTATGGAGAAGATTAATGATAAAAATGATATAGATAGTAAATTTGAAATAGATAACAAAGAGATTCAAAAAGAGGAATGGAGTCAGAAAAACATATTTATAAAAGCTCACGCATTTGATTTTCTCGAAAAGGCAAAGAAAAAGGGACAGGTGTTTGATATTGCAGTAGTTGATCCTCCATCTTTTTCAAGCAGCAGAGAGCCAAACACAAGGCAATTCCAAAATAGTAGCACAAGCCCAAATTTTGAAAGAGAAGATTTGGATACAACAAGAAGAGAGAGAGATTTGAAACACCACTTTGATATTGCCCAAGATCACCCGCAACTATTAAAGGCGGTTATTGAGGTTATGCGTAAAGATTCAGGGTCTGTAATCTTTTTTTCAACCAACCACCAAAACTTTCAATTAAAACTTGATGTTGTTAAATTTTCTTTGGAAGAAGATTGCGGTAATTTTATAAAGGAGATCAAGGAGATAACATCAATTACTATTCCAGAAGATTACAAAACTCCTAAGAAACAGATACACCGCTGCTGGAAAATTATTGTTTAAGAGCAACAAAGCTTGACTATTATATTATACGATAGGGGTAACCTTTCGGATACCCCTAAATAAAGAACAAATTAATGAAGGTAAATTGATACTAAAAACTTAAGACAACATACCACCATCACAGGTAAGGCAGATTCCAGTTGTATAAGATGCAGCTTCAGATACAAGATATAACACTGCTGGTGCCATCTCTTCTGGTTTTGCAATTCTACCCATTGGAATTTGAGGAAGTATTAGATTTTTTATATCTTCATTTTTGGTGATTGCACTTGCAAATTTGGTGTCAGTAAGTCCGGGTAAAAGAGCATTTACTCGGATATTGTGAGGTGCAAGCTCTCTTGCATAAGCACGAGTCATGGTAATAAGTCCAGCTTTGGTTATGGAGTATATTCCCTGAAAAAGTGCTGGTTGAACTCCATTAACAGATGAGACATTAACAATTGCACCGCTGCCATTTTTCTTCATCAGCTTTGCTGCATATTGAATCATAAAAAATGGACCTTTAAGATTAACCTCATTGGTTTTATCCCAAGCACGCTCTTCAGCGTTTATCATCTCCCCAAAATATGGGTTTGCTGCTGCATTGTTGATTAAAATATCAAGTTTGCCATAAGTTTTTTCAACATGAGCCATTAACTCTTTAATCTGCTCAATATTTCCCATGTTGCAAGCTATTGAGGCAGCATTGCCACCCCTTGATTTTATATCATTTTCTACCTTTGCAAGGTCTTCAGGCTTTCTGCTGACAAGAATGCAAAACGCCCCTTGTTGTGCTAAAAGATGAGCTATTGACTCTCCAATTCCGCGACTTGCACCTGTAATTATTGCTGTTTTATCTTTAAGTGAAAACATATCCATGTTTTTAGTCTCCAATGTTTTTCATTTTATTTATCGCCCTAAGCTAAAGCTATGGGCTAACTTTATTCAAGTCCTCTTAAGAGGACTTACACATCTCAGCCGATGGCTTTAGCATACGGCAAAAGATTGAATAAAAATTAAATTTATGACCGTCAGAGTATAACTTGAGTTTTAATTTGCTGGTTCAAGAAAATCCTTTGCCAAATATGCTGGATTTGGGTAATCGTAAAAACCTTTACCTGTCTTGATTCCAAGCCTTCCTTGATCAACATATTCTTTTAAGAAAGCAGCATTTGCAAGAGCTTTTTTCTCCTGACGTTTCTGTGCCCAAAAGTCTGTAACCTTCCAGACTGTATCAACGCCAATACTATCCATAGTTCCAAAAGGTCCAAGCGGTGTGTGTAAAATTCCCATCCATGCTCTATCAATATCTTCAATTGAGGCTATTTTTCTTGTGGCAAGTGTTAAAGCGGCATCCATGTATGCCATAAGCATATTGTTAAAAACATAACCATTATTCTCTGTGTGCAGCATTATTGGAATCTGTCCAATTTTGTATGCAAACTCTTTAACAATCTGAACAGTCTCAACAGATGTTGCAGGGTGTGGCATTACATCAACAATCTTTGTCATAGAAATATCGTGAAAGTGAAATGCACAGAACTTTTCTGGTCTTCCAACAGCTTTGGCAAACATTGATGGAAGAAGCGTTGAAGTATTTGTTGTAAATATTGCCTCTGGTTTGCAAAGTTTATGAAACATTCCAAAAATCTCACCTTTTAGTGCTGGGTCTTCTGGAACAGATTCTATTACAAAATCAATATTATCTGCTGCTATTTCTGGTTTATCTGCAAGAGTTATTCTTTTAATGGCTGACTCTGCCGCCTCTTGTGTGAATTGTCCTGATTTTGTAAGCCTTATGCTGTTTTTTTTAAGCCGTTCAAATCCTTTTTCCAAAATCTCCATTGAGATGTCATACATAACAACATCATATCCATGAATTGCACAAATAAGGGCTGTCTGCTGTCCCATTGTGCCAGCACCTAAAATCAACACTTTTTTTATATCTTCTACTTTCACTTTATGCTCCTTTGATATTTAAAAATAACAGTTTTTGTAAATAATTTATGCTCTTCGCTTCTTTGATAATCAGACTTTTATATATGGCTGAACAGTGTCTAAATTTGGAATAAATTGATAATGCTTTTTATTGAATGTATATAGCGGCACTCCAAAAGCTACCGCAGTTTGCCCTACAAGAACATCAATCAACCCTGCATTATGGCTCAGGTGATACTGTATAAAGACATCAAGAGCTTTATTGCAATGTTTAGATGAAAGCCAGATAATTTCGTAATCACATAAAGCTCTTTTTAATCGATCTTGTTCTATTTTCCTTTTACAACCCTGAATAAGCTCCATCATCACAAAGCCTGATAGAGCTAATGTCTCATCATCATTAAGTGAGGCAAACCACTCTGTTGCAGGTGGGTAGCCTCTCAAAAGGTCTATTGCGACATCAGTATCTAATAAGATCATTAAATATTTGCCTCCGTGACTGTGTATCTTCTCTTAATTGACGGGCAAAAACAGAACTGTCTGTTATGTCATCACGATCTTGCCACATTCCAATAATTCCAGATTGACGAAATCTACTAACAGTCAAAGAAGGTCTATTAATATCTACAATTTGAGGAAATACAATAATATCAACTAATTGTCCTTTTTTATAAGGTAACCCACTGATTGCGACTTCACCATCTTTTTCTATAATTTCTTGAAATCGTATCGCCTCCATAACTCCTCTCCTTTTATTGTTGCTAAAGATAGATATATATTAACAAATAGATAACAAAGATTTACGCTATAGTTTTGAGTCATCTATTACCTTCAATGCCATCTTTTCCAACACCTTGACAGCATAAATCAACTGCCCAAATCGTTTGTCTTTTGTAAAGCCTTGATAGAACCTTTTGTAAATCTGCTGTGCAATTACAGCAAGGCGAAAGAGTCCAAAGCAGTAGTAAAAATCAAATTTATCCATGTTTCTGCCGCTCTTTTTGCCATATCGTTCAATGATTTCGCGGCGTGTCATAGCTCCATCAATATCTGTTGGCATTGATTTAATTATCTTGAATTCAGAAGGGTCATCTTTTTCAATCCAATATCCAAGCGAACTTCCCAAATCCATCAGAGGATCGCCATAGGTTGCCATCTCCCAATCAAGAACACCTACAATTTCCATTGGTTTTTCAGGATTTAACAATACATTGTCAAATTTATAATCATTGTGGATAAGTGCAGGACGATCTGTATCAGGCTGTTTTTTATCTTCAAGCCACGCCATTACTGCTTCAAAATCAGGAGCATCTGGGGTCTTTGCCTTACGATAACGATCAGACCAGCCTTGAACTTGACGTGCAACATAACCTTCTGGTTTTCCAATAAAATCAAGTCCAGCAGCTTTAACATCAATTGCATGTAGATCAAGATGAAGATCAACAAGTTTTTCGCAAAGATTACGTGCCTGATCTTTTGAAAATGTAAGACCTTGTGGAAGCTCTTTTCTTAAAATTATTCCCTGAATCTTCTCCATCACATAAAACGAGCAACCCATAATTGATTCATCTTCAGAGTATGCAAGAGGTTTTGGGCAATAGGGAAACACTGGATAAATAGCACTCAATATTTTGAACTCTCTTACCATATCGTGTGCTGATTTTATTTTTGCTCCAATTGGAGGTCTTCTCAAAACCATCTGTTTTTCGCCAACTTTTAAAAGGTAGGTTAAATTAGAGAACCCTCCCGGATATTGCTCAATTATCAAATTAGTAGAAATATCCTTAAAATTAATATTTAAAAACTCTTCTATATTTTCCTTTAAGAACTTTGCAACTGCCTCAATATTTAACTCTTCTCCCTGCCTTACCTTTACAGCCTCATCTTTTATTGTCATTTTTTTCCTCCTAATCTATTCCTTATTGAGACAGAAAGATTCTGTAAACTCAAGAACATAATCAGCATAGTCATCAACAGTTATCTCTCTTTTTTTATATTTCCACCGTTTTAAATACCAATCTTGCTGCATAGCTTTTATTATGCTTGCTGTAAGTCTATGGTTTGTTTTGCGAAATAGACCTTGCTCTTCTCCAGCTTCAAGAATTTTAACAAGCCTATTTTCAGTAGATTCTTCCATTGAGATAACAGCTTGCATCTGCTCAGGATTTAGGTTTTTTGACTCCATAAATGTAAAGTAAAACCAAGGTCTTGCAGCTTCGCTTAAAAAAAGATGTGCTTTTATTACAGATCGAAGCTGCTCTAAAGGCTCATCGTCAGGATTATGGAATTTTTCAAAGACATTTGTAATCATGGAACTACCATGTTTGTGGATAAGTGCGAGAAGCTCCTCTTTACTTGCAAAGTATGCGTAAAGAGAGCCAAGGCTCATATTTGTACGGCTGCTTAAATCACGCATGGTCATTGCCTGAAAACCTTTTTCATAGGTAATCTGGAATACCGCATCAAAAATTTTTTGAAAATTTTTTACTGCTGTTTTCTCTTTCTTGATGCGGATATTATCCTGATTTTCCTGAAACACCTCTTTATAAATCTCAGCATCAGAACTTTCTAATATCTGTTTAAATTCCATGTATTTCATTCTTTCAATCCATTTTTTATGAATAGACTTTGAATAGATTGTGGATAAAGATTTGACGACCTTTTAAAAGTTGTCAAATCTTTAAAATCTTTAATAATCAACCTTTTAGATACTATTTGCAATTACTGCCCTGATACGACTTTAAAATTCGTTTTGCCAATGAAGTTTTATGAACCTCGTCAGCTCCATCATAAATACGAGCAGCCCTTTCGTGGCTAAAGAAAAATGCAAGTATGGTGTCGTCAGTCATGCCAAGACCGCCATGAACTTGCAATGCTCTATCAACAACTTTGTTCATTGTATTTGCAACAACAAACTTAATCATAGAGATTGCATCTCTTGCCTTAGATGCCCCAACAGTATCAATCTGCCATGCAGCATTTATAACAAGAAGTTTTGCAGATTCAATTTCAGCAGCAGATTCAGCAACCCAATTTTGAATAGTTTGGCGTGTTGCAAGAGTTTGTCCATCTGGTGATATGACTCTTGTGTTTGCTCTTGAACACATAAGATCAAAAGCTCTGCGGCAGATTCCAAGCCATCTCATACAGTGGTGGATTCTTCCCGGTCCAAGCCTATCTTGTGCCATGACAAAACCTTGCCCCTCTTTTCCAAGAAGATTAGTTAAAGGCACTCTGCAAGATTGATATAAAATTTCGCCATGACTAAAATAGTCGCTGCCTTTATGACCCATTACTGGAATATTTCTTACAAGATTAAATCCAGGGGTGTTTGTTGGGACAATAATCATGCTTGCTTGCAAATGAGTTGGAGCTTCTGGATTTGTTACAGCCATAACAATGGCAAAGTCAGCACCATCAGCAGCAGTTGAATACCATTTATGTCCATTAATTACATACTCATCTCCATCTTTTACAGCAGTTGTTTCAAGCATAACAGGGTTTGAGCCTGGCATATCAACTTCAGTCATTGAAAAGCAGCTTCTTATTTTGCCTTGAACTAATGGATTTAGGTATCTCTCTTTTTGCTCTTTTGTGCCATACATGTGAAGAATTTCAACGTTTCCTGAATCAGGAGCTTGACACCAAAATACATAATGACCAAGAGGTGATCTGCCAAGTGCTTCAGATACAAGTCCATGCTCAACAAGGCTTAGTCCCATGCCGCCGCATTCAACAGGAAAATTAGGTGCCCAAAGCTCCATCTTTTTTACCATTGCCTGCTTCTCTTTTAATACTGGCAACAGTTCCTTAAAATCTTTATTAAGAAAATCTGGCTCAAGCGGTATGAGTTCTTTATCAACAAACTCATTAATCATATCCACAATAATTTTGATTTTGTCTGATACTTGAAAATCCATGTTTTTATATCCCCCTGTTTTAAATGATTAACAATTTTAGTTAATAAGTGGTTAAATTTAGAGCTAATTTTTAGATGTTAGATTAGGTTACGCATCATTTATGATTTATTTTAAGTCGATATTTACAGGGAAAAAAAATTGAAGTCAAGAATTATTTGAACGAACGTTCGTTTTTTAAACTTGATTATTCACATTGTATTAGATATAAAAAGTTGGTCTCAATCTTTTAATCCTTGATTCAGACCGATAGTATTCAATATACAAGATATATAATTATTACAGAGCTATGAAAGGTGCAAAACAATGAAAATTTTAGTTTGTATCAAACAAATATCAACATCTGAGATTAACCTAAATGGTTCAGGTAAATGGGTTACGCAGGGAAGCTCATCTTCATTTGCAATAAGCAGATTTGATGAAAATGCACTTGAAGAGGCAATTTTGTTAAAAGAGCGTTTTGGTATGTTAAACACTTCAGTTGATGTTATCTCTGTTGGCAGCCAAACAGCAGCAGAGAGCATAAAACGTGGTATGGGAATGGGGGCTGATAATGGAATTCATGTAATCACAGAAGATAAAGGCTATGTAAGTGGTTCTCTTACAGCTTTAAGAGTTGCAACGATGATTAAAAAGATTTCAAAATCTGGAAATACAATAAAAATGGAAGAATCTGATTATTCCCTTTGCCCTTATGATCTTATACTAACTGGCATCATGTCTGAAGATTTAATGCAAGCCCAAGTTGGACCTATGGTTGCAGAGCATTTAGGTATTCCTTGCATTACATCTGTAGTTAAGATCAACTTTGATGATAATCTAAACGTCAGTGATAATAGAATAGATAAAATTGAGGTTCAAAGGGAGTTAGAAGGTGGAATCAGGCAAAATATCAAGGTAAAACTGCCTGCACTTTTGACCATACAAGCTGGAATAAATCAGCCTCGTTATCCATCTTTATCAAATATTTTAAGAGCTAACAAAAAAGAGATTCTAACTTATAATATTGTTGATGCACAAAGCAGCAGCTCTTTTGATCCTCTTAAAGTTATAAGAGTTGAGTATCCTGAAAAAAAACGAGCAGGTAAAATTCTTAATGGGACAACAAAAGATAAAGCTATGGAGTTAAAGAATATTTTAAAACAGAGGGGATTGTTGATATGAATAGTTCCATGCGGTTTTATAATACCAAAGCAATTTTACCAGAAGGAGATTATTGATGAATAATAAAACCATATTAGTTATCGCAGAATATTTAGATGGTAAGCTAAACCCCATAACAGATGAACTTATCGCCTGTGCTATTGAAATAAAAAAAATTTTTGATTTAAAAGCCAAAGATATTTCAGAGGTTAATGTTCTTTATGAAATTAAAGTTATTCACTTTAAAGGGATAAATTCACTTGAGAGCGAAAAATATAAATCGTTTCTTTTTCCAATTATTAGAGAGATTAATCCATCGTTTATTTTAATGGGACATACTTCTCAAGGAATTGATATAGCTTCTGGTCTTGCTGTAAGGATTGGTTGTAATTGCATTACAAATATAAATAAAATAATTTATTCTCAACCTGAAAATATTGACGGATCAGAAGGTAGTAAATCTAATATACTTTTTTCTCGTTCTGTGTTTAAAGGTAAATTTAATACTATAGTTGGTGTTGAAAACCTTGAAACTATAATCTTACTAACTATTCAATCGGGAAGTTTTTATATCAAAGATTGTTGTAAAGAATATAATAATATTATATCTAATGAAGAGTGTTATCTCTCCAATGTAGATGATTCAATTATTAGTTTAATTGAATATGGCGATATAGTCTATTCTTGCACTACAAACTCAAAATTGAATGAGGCAAAAGTTATTGTTGCTTGCGGAAGAGGCATTGGAGATAAAGAAAATATAGAGTATATAAAAAAAATGGCAGCTTGTTTTACAGGTTCAGCAGTTGCTGGTTCACGACCTTTGATTGACATGGGTTGGCTACCTTATGAGCAGCAGGTTGGAATTACAGGTGCTATTGTATCCCCTGAACTCTATCTTGCTGTGGGAATCTCTGGCTCATCTCAACATATTGCTGGAATGAAAGATTCAAAATTCATTGTTTCTGTAAATAAAGACCCTAATGCAGCTATTTTTAATTTTTCTGATATATCTATTGTTGAAGATTGTTTAAGTTTTATTGAAGAGTTTATATATTCTAAGCAGGCATGAATTGAGCTTTTTATATTTAGGAACGGGAATAAAATAACACTATAAATTTCTACTATCAGTTTAGGGATTAATTTAATTCTCATTCCTTAACGTAAGAGGGTTGTTCTTTAATCAAGATGGTTAGAAATACAAACAGGATACAGATACTTCTATAATGTTGAAAAACTCAAATAAAAAACAATACATTAAGGGGACTTTTCAATCTAATGGCTGGAAACTGCGTACCCATCTGTTAATCTTAGTTGTTATAATATTCATTCCAATTTTGCTTTTGCTTATATTGCGTGGATATGACGATCGAAAGCAGAGTTTAGAAAAGATAAAAGAGCAGTCTGAACAGATGTTTAAACTCTTTGTTGATGAGCAGGTATCTATGATTGAAAACACCCGCCAACTGCTTGATGTATTATCTCATATACCTGCTGTGCAGAATCTTGAACTTAGTGAATGCAACTCTATTTTAACTACCGTAAAAAATCACAGCCTCAAATATTCTACTTTAGTTGCAGCAGATAAAAATGGAATTATTAATTGTTGTGCAGTTCCAATAAAAGAGCCTATAGATGTCAAAGATCGGAGCTGGTTTAAACGAATAGTTCAAACACGCGAATTTGTGGTAGGTGATTTTTTAATCAGCAGATCGGCACATAAAGCCTCTTTACCCTTTGCTTACCCTATACTTGATGATTCAGGAAACCTTAAAGTAGCAGTAGGTGCGGCTTTTGACCTCTCTTATTATAGCCATGTTTTCAATAGAGTTATTCTTCCTCCTGAATCAGTTATAATCATAACAGATAAAAAAAAGGATATATTGTATATCTCTGGTCTTTCTAAAGAAATTAAAACCTCAGAGCTGCTTGGACAACCTCTTGCAGAGATAAGAGGTTTTAAAGTGCCTGCTCAATCTAAGGGTAATTTTACTGTAACTGATAGTGATAATATCGAGCGGATTTACTGGTTTGAACACCTTTCAGTTGGGCAAACCAGCAATAACATCTGTCTCTTTGTTGGATTTTCAAAAAAGGTTATATTTAATGAAGCAGACAAATTCATGTTTAGGAATATATCTCTTTTAGCTCTATTTGCTGTCTTATCGTTTGGATTTGCGTATTTTTTCTGCGAAAGGTCTATTGTTAAACCTGTCAATCTACTTGTTCAAAAAATTCAAACATTACATGATAAAAATATTCCAAATATAGAAATCGGGGTATCCAAAACCCTATATTATCCAGCTCAGGAGTTAGAATTACTATCCGCAACTTTTGAAGAATTAATTGATAAACTCACTCAAAGAGAGAAAGAGCGTAATGAAGCAGAGGAGTCTTTGCGTTTAAACAGAGAGCGTCTTGAATCTGTTATAAAAGGTAGTGAGCTTGGCTATTGGGATTGGGACATTACAACTGGAAAGGTTGAGCGTAATGCACGTTGGGCAGAGATGCTTGGTTACACTTTGAAAGAAATTGAATTTAATGTTAAACAGTGGACAGATTTACACCACCCTGATGACAAAGAAGCTGCATGGAAATCTATAAACGATCATTTAGAAGGTCGAACTGACATGCACAAACTCGAATACAGAATGCTTTGCAAAGATGGCAGTTATAAGTGGATTCTTGATTGTGCAAAAATTGTGAAACGAGACCCTGAAGGTCGTCCTCTACGTATGAGTGGAACACATGCAGATATAACTGAACGCAAAAATGCTGAAGAGGAGATTCGTAAACTAAACGCTGAACTTGAAAATCGGGTTTTAGAGAGAACTAAACTGTTTGAGGTAGCCAACTATCAGCTTGAAGAAACAAATAAACAGCTTGAATTAGCTAACAATCAACTTGGAGAGAGTAATAAACAACTTAATTTAGCTAACACACAGCTTAAATCAGCTAATAAAGAGCTTGAGGCATTCTCATACTCTGTATCACATGATCTGCGTTCACCTTTACGAGGAATTGATGGTTGGAGTCTTGCACTTGCTGAAGAGTTTGGTAACGATATTGGCGAGCAAGGTCAGAGATACATAGAACGGATAAGATCAGAGACCCAGCACATGAATCAACTTATTGAGGATCTTCTTAAATTATCAAGAATTACTCGATCTGACATGTTTATAGGTTTAGTAAATATATCTGAAGCAACCAGAAAAGTTGCTAATATTTTTATTGAAACATATCCTAAGAGAGAAGTTGAGTTTATCATTGAACCTGATTTAATTGCTTATGCAGATAAAGGCATGATTGATATTGTGCTTACCAACCTTATAGACAATGCCTTTAAGTTCACACGTAATAAGCCAATCACGCGGATAGAGTTTGGGAAAATGAAAAAAGAGATGTTAGCCCAAATTCAGTCTATAGAAGATTCTAAACAGACTTTTTTTATAAAAGATAATGGTGCGGGTTTTGACATGACATATAATTCTAAGCTGTTTGGTGCATTTCAAAGACTTCACAAATCAAACGAATTTGAGGGAACAGGCATTGGGCTTGCAACGGTTCAGCGTATTATCCGCAGGCATGGAGGAGTGGTCTGGGCAGAAGGGAATATAAATATAGGTGCAACATTCTATTTTACTTTGTAAAAAAATCTTACCATTTAGGAATAAAAACTTAATAATGCCCTAAATTATATCAGCAAGTTAAGGTGGTAGTTAGGGAACAACGATCGTTGTTCCGGGAACAATGATCATTGTTCCCTACTAAATTTATTCCATCTTTGATTAATTTCTGGTGTTATTAAATTCCAATTCCTTAACCACTTTTTGGAGATCAATATATGGATATAAACCAATCAGCAGATAAAAAATTACTTCGTATATTGCTTGTTGAAGATTCAGAAAGCGATGCTGAGTTGATTATTCGGCTATTGAAGCGTTCGGGTTTTGATTTAGTTTTTGAACAGGTTGAAACCGCTGAAGATATGAGAGCTGTTTTAAATAGAGATGAATGGGATATTGTCTTATCTGATTATAATATGCCTCAATTTGATGCTTTATCTGCTTTGGAACTTCTCAAATCAACGGGTCGTGATATTCCATTTATTGTGGTTTCAGGAGCTATTGGTGAAGATACTGCTGTCTCAATGATGAAAAGAGGGGCACATGATTATGTTATGAAACAGAATCTTAAGCGTCTTATTCCTGCTATTGAAAGGGAGCTACGAGAAGCTAAACTTCGTCAAGATAAGAGAAAATCTGAAGAAGATAAAAAATATTTAGAAGAGCAACTTCGTCAAGCTCAGAAGATGGAGGCAGTTGGACAGTTGGCAGGCGGGGTTGCACATGATTTTAATAATATGCTCTTTATAATTACAGGCTGCACAGAGCTTATGATGGACGATATTCCGTCTGAATCCCCTCTGCATCAGAATCTAACCATGATCATGGGGGCAGCACAAAGGGCAACCACATTAGTTCGTCAATTACTCTTGTTTAGCCGAAAAACTACCAGAAAGCCTGTAGTTATTGACATGAACGATCTTATCGCAAATCTAATGAAGATGGTAAGGCGTGTTATTGGAGAGCATATTTTGCTTGAGTTTCAGCCATGCTATAATCTGAAAAGTATATGTGCTGACCCAGGACAGATGGAACAGGTTGTGATGAACCTTTGCGTAAATGCAAGAGATGCTATGCCTAATGGTGGTAAAATCACAATTGAAACGGATAATCTCTTTATTGATGGCTATAGCAACTTAAAGAGAGAAGGTTATAGATTGATTAACCAGATAGACAGCTTGCCAGAGGCGACATTAACAACTCATGCTAACATTTTTGAAAATCATAAAGATACACTATTAAAGCATAAAGAATTTGTAGTATTGACTATTTCAGATACAGGTTGTGGCATTCCAGATGATATCCAAGAACGTATTTTTGAACCATTCTTCACTACAAAAGATGTTGGAAAAGGTACTGGAATGGGGCTTTCTGCTGTTTATGGAATAGTAAGATCACATGAGGGTATGATACATCTTCAAAGTGAAGTTGGAATAGGAACGGTATTTAAAATATATATTCCAATGTCAGATGGGTTCAACTGTAATATTGAAGATTGCGAAACCTTAGTAGAAAAGATAACAGGTAATAAAGAGATTATTCTCGTTGCAGAAGATGATGAGCCTGTTCGTAGAATGATCGTAAGGATTCTTGAGAGTTCAAATTATCATGTTATCTCTTCTGAGAACGGTCGTCAAGCTGTTCAGTTATTTGAAAAGAACAGTGAAACTATAGATATTGCTATTCTTGATGTTGTGATGCCTGAGATTGGTGGTGATAAAGTTATGGAATATATAAGAAAAATTAAGAGCGATATACCAATTATCTTTTTAACAGGATATAGCAGAGGAATGTTACCAGAGACTATATCATCTCAAAGTAATTATGATACCCTTCAAAAACCTGTTTCTCGCTCTGATATGTTAAGTAAAGTAAAAGAGATGCTTTTAAGAAATAGAAAAGATTAACTATATAATATTAATTTACCATATAATGTAAAATAATTAGGATTAAAAAAAACATGCCCATAAACAAAGCAAAAGTTATTGATACAAGCACATTAGTTCACGATCCATCATGTTTAGAACATCTAATTAACAACAAAATTCTTGCCTGTATTCCTTGGATTGTTCTTGAGGAGCTTGATGGTCTTAAAAAGAGACCTGATGTAGGTTTTGATGCAAGAGAAGCAATAAGAAGCCTTGAAGCATTAAGGCGTAATAAATCTCCATATCTAAAAATTGTTAAAGAGACTGATTGGACAGGTATTGAGTTTTTAGAGCATCGCACAAATGACCACAAAATTATTGCCTCAGCAAATGCTATAAAAAAGCAATTTGATAATGTAGAGATTATCTCTAAAGACTCTATGATGCGAATCAAGGTAAGAGAACTTGGGTTTAAAGCTGAAGATTATTATAAAGATCAGGCAATTAATGGCTCTTTTAAAGATCACCCAAGAATTGAGGTTAAAAATGATGAGATTGATAAAGAGAATTTCACATTTCAATACAATTCACAAAAACATGGCGAAATAGCAATTAATCAAGGAGTTATCTGTATAAGTGATTGGAAAGGCGATTTCAAAAGACCTAATGAGACCTGTGATCCAAACGAACAATTTGTTGCTGTGAGAGTTGATAATAGATTTAAAATAGTTCCAAATAACATACAGGCTTTTGGTATTCGTCCCTATGGCGGAACTGTTAATGGAAAGCATGACTCTCTTGTTAATGGAAAGCATGATCACGATGTTGATTATAATCCTAATTCAACTCACAACCCTCAACATCAACCTCAAAATTGGTCTCAAACATTAGCTCTTTTTCAACTTACCCGTCCTGATCTCTCTCTTATCTTTCTTGAAGGTGGAGCTGGAACTGGCAAAACACTTTTTGCCCTTGCTGCATCTTTAGAAAAGAGGCGGGATTTTCGGCAGATACTTATAACCCGCCCAATGGTTCATTTAGAAGATATTGATAATATGGGATTTTTGCCCGGTAATATTAAAGAAAAAATGGATCCATGGCTTAGACCAATTTGGCAAAATTTATCAGTTTTAAAAGAGTTAAGTAACGACAATTTGCAGCTTATTGATAAGATGCTTCTTGAAAAGAAGATAGATATTGAGCCATTAGATTACATCCGCGGCACAACATTTTGGAAAAGCATTTTGATAATTGATGAGGCTCAAAACTTAACACCTCATCAGATGAAAACCATTATTACCCGTGCTGGGATGGGAACAAAGATTATCTTTACAGGAGACCTTGATCAGATTGATAGAAAACGGCGTCTTGATAAACTCTCAAGTGGGCTTGCTTATGCAATCAGCAAACTATCTGGTCAAAGCCTTGTGGCATCAGTAAAATTTCAGACATCTGTAAGATCAGAGCTTGCTAAACTTGGTGTTGAGATGCTTTAAGAATAATAACCCCCCTTATTTTTATTATACTGCTTTCGGTCATAAGTTGAGCGTTGTAGATAAAAAGCTGAATTTATGATCGTTAGAAGTATATACTCTACTATCATTAATTTGAATCTTGATTCAGAAAATTAACCAATGCGAAAAACAAGCCCTCAAATCTGCAAAATGAGTTTACATATCGGAGGCATTTACAGATACTATGAAACTTAATACGTACAAAGAAGAAGATGAATTTCCAGATGATTTAATGCGATCCAAGATAGATGAATTTTCTGAAACAATTAAAGCCCAGATGTCAGAAGTTGAGCCTGTTTTTCTTCAACTTGGGCAAGATATGCAAAATATCTACTCAGATTCTGCATGCCTTACAGATATTATCACAAAATCTGCGGATATTGTTGGCAATCAGAGTAAGGGAAGTTTTATCAACCATATACACAACATCGTAAGCGATCTACTCAAAGAGCTTAAAAATTGCCACGAGACAGTTAGTGTCAATAAAATTCACATGGACAGCAGCACAGGCGAACTTGAGACATTGTGTAAAATATGCACGAGTTTGGCTAAAACTGCACGATTTCTCAATGTTGTTGGACTCAATATTGATGTGGAGTCCTGCCGTTCTAATGAATCAAAAAATATGTTTCTTGGATTTGGAGGGGAAGTCAAAGAGCTTGCACACAAAATAGGAGTGATTGCAGATATTATTTACACAGATTCAAAATCTGTAGAGACAACTCAAGTGTCAGGGATTGCTGCTATAAACGCTAATCTCCAAAAATTGTCGATTCTTTCTCAGTCGGCTGAAGATAGTGTAAGTTATGCTCTTGAGAAGGTAGAAAAACTGACACAGTTGGCATATACCACCTTAGATAATGCCGCTAACCATTCACAAGAGATACAGAATAAGATAGCTGAAATTGTAATGAGTATCCAGTTCCATGATATTGTGAGACAAAAATTAGAGCATGTGATTTCAGCATTTGATGACTGCATAAAACTTTTAAACCACGATAAATCTGAAGAATCTGACAAAAATAGAGAAGATTCTTATATAAACTCATCTACTTATAAGGATGAGTTGGATAGTGGTAAGAAGGATTTAGATAACAGTAAGAAGGATTTAGATAGAAGACATGCAAAACTATACTTTGTTTTAAAAATTCAGTCAGCCCAGCTTGAGCATATTATTTCTGAATTAAATACAGTAAACAGCGACCTTAAAAAGGCGTTTAAAGGAATTGATGACAAAACAGAACTTATGATGGATTACGTAGCAAGTTCAGATTCAACCATCAATAAAGTTGATAAAACAGAAACAACTGAGGCAAATAAAATTACCTTAAATGTAGCCTCCAATAAAACACAGAGTAATAGAACGGTTATTAATAAAAAAACTGCTCAATTTGGTGAATCTGCTAAATTGGGTCAATATGCTCAATCTGGTAAATCTTCTCAATCTGGTCAAGAGCTTAAAAAGGAATTTGACTCCATTAAGAAAGAGTTAGAAAACTTAAAGATACTTAGAAATCACGGACAGAGTATATCAGTTGAAATGATGGAGAGTATAAAAAGAACATCTCTAATTGTATCTGGACTTACAGAGCATATTGCTAAGGTAAACAGCATAAATATGAATCTTCAGTATAAAGCCTTGAATGCAATAATAATGACCAGTAAACTTGGAGAAAAAGGACGCACCTTAGAGGTACTTGCAAGAGAGGTCAGGCTCATATCTCTTGACTCAAATGAGTTCATGGAACAGATTGTTAAGACACTTGAAAAAGTAAAAGAGATCACGGGCAATCTGAAGAAAATTAATGAAGATAGCTCATATCAACTTAATGGAGTTAATGGAGATAATTTAGCAACAAGTGGCATCTCTGACGAGTTATCTCAATCATTAGATAATACATTAAACCAAATATCTACAACAATAATAAGCTATCAGGAGAATATAGATCACTCTGTTGAAATGTCTCATAAGCTTAGACAAAATATTGAAAAAGTGAGAAAACAAGTTGACTCTGTTGCTAAATGGGCAAAAGATACCAATATCATAAAGGAGCAAGTTGATGATATCGTAAAGCAGATAGAGCCAATTATCCTTTCTATGGATAAATCTATATTAGTTGAATTTGAGAGTATAGCAAAAAGATATACAATGGAAAGTGAGCGTAAAGTGCATCATCAGACATCAATGAGAAGCTATGGAGATAATGCTCATATTAATTTTGACAAACAAAACCTTAAACATAGTAGAAAAAATGCGGATAACACCAACTCTCAGGAAACTCAAATTGATAACGAGCAGGATAACCTAAATGATGAGTTTGACGATAATGTTGAACTTTTTTAACACCATCAGGAGATATTATGCCAATCACCGTACAGGATCAGAAAAAAAATAAGCAAGATACAAGTGTTTCCGAACAAAACAAAAAAAGCTGCGGTATCGTAAAACATGATGCCCCCCTGACAGCCATTGAAGTTACTGATTTTAAAAATTTGTTGACCGAACAGTTTTCTATTTACCACGATGTAATAGTTGAATTTACAGATTTAACCGATTGCGATACCCTTGGGATTCAGCTTCTACTCTCTGCAAATAAGAGTGCAAAAGCCAGAAACAGTAGATTTGAGATAAAAGGAGATATTGAGGTGTTTAACAATGCAGCACAGCGGATAGGGCTGGATTTTGAAGAGTATTTTAATCAGGCAGCAGGCTAATCTCCTGACAGGGACGATTAAATCTGATTTTGAATATTACAGGCATAGATTTGACAATTTTTTAGAAATTATCAAGTCTATCAAACAGAAATTATTTATGATTTTAATTAGTTATAATAAATTTATTAAATATTTCTTATAATCCATGAATGAGGAAAAAATATGTCCAAAACAATTATGACTGCTGATGACTCCAGCAGTATAAGACAGATGGTGAGTTTCACGTTAAAACAGGCAGGCTACAGCGTTGTTGAGGCTATAGATGGAAGTGATGCATTGAACAAACTTAAAACAAATGCTGTCCACATGTTGATCTCAGATTTGAATATGCCCAAGATAGATGGCATTGAGCTGATAAAACAGGTAAGGGCAATGCCTCAATATAAGTTTATCCCCATAATCATGCTGACAACTGAATCTCAGGCAGACATGAAACAAAAGGGAAAGGCAGCAGGTGCCACAGGCTGGATTGTAAAACCTTTTCAACCCGAACAACTGCTTTCAGTTATTAAAAAAGTCCTCAGATAATTCCATTCCATTGAACCCCAGATTTAGACATTCCCTTGCAAGAGAAGAGGGAACTTAAAATAAGAGGTTTTCAATAAACCAATAAGGAACAAAAAATATGGTCGAACCAAACAGGTTTATCGAAGGATTCCGCCAAGAGGCTCAAGAACTTTTGGTTGAGATTGAAGCAGCAGTGCTTGACATTGAAGAGAACCCCGAAGAACATGAAGCTGTCAACCGTCTCTTCAGAGCTATGCATACTATTAAAGGTTCTGGTGCAATGTTCGGTTTTGATGATATTGCAAAGTTTGCCCATCATGTTGAGACTGCTTTAGATAAAGTGCGTGGAGGGTTAGTGCCTATAACCCGTGAGTTAATTGATTTAACCCTCTCATCAAGAGATCAAATTAAAATAATGCTCGAAGCCTCAGCAACAGGAGAAGCATTTGATCAGGAGAAAAACATTGAAATAATCAATGCCTTGAAGATCATCATGGGAGAAGGCACGGAGCTATCATCTGATGATAAATCTTCTCATAAACAGAAAAAGAACCTATCTTTCCCAGAACCTGAGATTGATCAACAAATTCCAATGACATACAGAATTCGCCTAAAACCCTCTGCTGATATATTTAAGTCAGGCATGGATCCAGCTTTGCTCATTGAAGACCTTAAGGCTCTTGGGGAGTGTAAAGTTATTGCTCAAACTGAACTTATCCCTGATTTGGCATTGTATAACCCAGAACTTTGTTATCTTTTTTGGGACATCACACTTACAACAGCAAAAGATGTTAATGCCATAAAAGATGTCTTTATTTTTGTTGAAGATGATTGCGATATTTCAATTGAGATCATTGAAAAACACGATCTCGTTGAATCACTTACTCCTTTACCTCGTCTTGGTGAAATTCTTATTGAACGCGGGGATACCACAAAAGAGATTGTAGATAAGACTCTTGCAAAGCAAAAACGGATTGGTGAGATTCTTATTGAAAATGGTGCGGTCTCTCCAGAAAAGGTTAAATCAGCCCTTTCCGAACAAGAGGTGCTGGGTAAACATAAACCATCTGTCTTAGTATCTTCGGTGCGGGTTCCCTCTGACAGGTTAGATAAACTTATCAATCTTGTGGGAGAGCTTGTAATTACGCAGGCAAGGTTAAGCCAAGTTTCAGCTAAGGTTAATAATATTGAACTCTCAGAGCCTGTTGAAGAGGTAGAACGCCTTACAGGAGAACTTCGAGATAATGTGCTTAATATCAGAATGATGCCAATTGGCACAACGTTCAGTAAATTCAGGCGACTTGTCCGCGATCTTTCTGGTGAACTTGGGAAAAAGATCGATCTTGTAACTTATGGGGCAGAGACTGAGATGGATAAAACAGTGCTTGAACGTTTAGATGATCCCCTTGTTCATCTAATACGCAACTGCATTGATCACGGTATCCAATCTCCTGAAGAGAGAAAGAGAGTTGGGAAATCTGAAAGAGGAACAATTACGCTCTCCGCACACCACAGAGGTACAAACGTTGTAATTAAAATCAGTGATGATGGCTCTGGTCTAAAATCTGAAGTGATAAGGAAAAAGGCAGAAGAAAAGGGACTTATAACAAGTGATCAAGAGTTATCCCGTAAAGAGATGTTTGCTTTGATATTTGCTCCTGGATTTTCAACAGCCGAATCTATTACCAATGTCTCTGGTCGCGGGGTGGGTATGGATGTTGTTAAAAAAACAATTGAATCTTTAAGAGGCTCAATTGAGATCGACAGCATCACTGATCAGGGGACAACCATTACCCTTATTTTGCCACTTACTTTAGCAATCATTCATGGACTTTTAGTTACCATAGGTAATGATTTCTTTGTTCTTCCACTTATGACAGTTGAGGAGTGTGTGGAGATGAAGAAAAGTAACTCAGAAAAGAACAGAGGGAGAAATATCTTAAATGTCAGAGGTGAGATTGTTCCATATATTCGTTTAAGAGATAATTTTAAAATTAACTGCAACCAAAGAGACCTTGAACATGTTGTAATTGCAGATGTAAATGGTAGAAGAATAGGTTTTGTTGTGGATAATGTGATTGGAGGACACCAAACTGTTATAAAGTCATTGGGTCCCATTTTCGCCAATGTCCGCGATATATCAGGTGCTACCATACTTGGAGACGGAACAGTTGCCCTTATTTTAGATACAAACGTCCTTCTTGAAAAGGCTATGGAACGATTGCCTTAACTTGGGACACAGACTTTATAAATTTCATAAGGAGATTTAATTATGAGCGTTGATGGAATTACGGAAACAAACCAATATCTGACATTCAAACTTGATGACGAAATTTATGCACTGGGTATTAACCATGTTAGAGAAGTGCTTGATTTCACTAAAATAACAAGAGTTCCTCGTATGCCTGATTTCATGTGCGGTGTGCTTAACCTCAGGGGCGGAGTTGTCCCTGTGGTTGATCTACGTATAAAATTTGCCATGCCTGTAAAAGAGAAAACTGTTGATACTTGTATTATTATTATTGAGATCACCATTGGTGAAGAGGAGACCCTTCTTGGCATAATGGCTGATTCAGTTCAGGAAGTTATGAGCCTTGAACCTGACCAGATAAAACCTCCACCAAAGATAGGAACACGCCTCAAGACAGAGTTCATAAAAGGTATGGGCAAAAAAAATGACGAATTCATAATCATTCTTGAGTGCGATAAGGTATTTTCATCTGAAGAGTTAGTTGTGGTTCAAGATTTTGAGTCCCAGCCCGAAGCGTAATTTTAATATGGTATTAAACTGTAGAGACCCACGGCGTGCGTCTCTCTACTTGTTCATTGATTAATAGATCGTTTAGGTTAGAATCTAAAAAGACATGGGCTAAATTGGGCTTTTGGCAGTGCTTATATTAAAAGGGAGAGTTTAGAATGAAAATTTCAGACGTCAAGATCGGCACTAAACTTTATTCAAGTTTTATCTGCGTAGTTATGATCTTTGCAGGCATAGCAGCTTATCAGATTTTTCAACTATATCAATTGGCTCAAATTCAAGATGCGGGTGCAAAAAGAGCAGCAGATTCAATTGAAGTTTTTGGTATTATGGAGCAGTTTAATTCAGTCTATACGGTAATTGCCGATGCTATTATAAATCGAGATATGGAAGAGACAAAAGCCTCTTTTGAACAAATCAAAAAGAGTGCCAAAAGCAATATTGCCATATTGCATGGACTTGTAGATACGGCTGAAGAGAAAAGCTGGGCTGCTGATTTTGAAACCGCATACGAAAATTATACTGATCTGTTTGAAAAGCAGATGCTGCCGATTCTCTTAAAAAGTGAATCTTTAAAAAACGGGCATCAGATTGAATCTGCGGAAATGTCGGCTGATGAAGCCAAAATAAAAGAGCTTGACGATCAGGTTGACAAACTTAGAGTGGCTGCTGGAGTCCCGATTGCAAAGATAGTGGAGTCTTTGAAAGCAGAGTCTATTGAGGGTGATGAACTCTACGATACAATTGCTCAAAAAACTCGTATTGTCTCGATTACGCTTGCACTTGTTGGAATCATGGTGGCACTTTTTCTTGCATGGTTGATAACACGAGGTATTACCCGTCCTATCAACGCTTGTGTTGATGCTGCTAATAAAATAGCTGTTGGAAACACAGATGTTGAGCTTGACACTACAAGAAGAGATGAGCTTGGCATACTTCAGGTAGCAATGCAAAAAATGGTTCATGCTATCAACGCTCTTATCAAAGATGCAACTATGCTTTCCACAGCCGCTGTGGCAGGCGAACTTGCAACCCGTGCAGATGCAGCAAAACATCATGGAGATTTTGGCAAAATAGTTACAGGTATTAATGAAACTCTTGATGCAGTGATTAAGCCCTTGAACGTGGCGGCAAAATATATTGATCGTATAAGTGTTGGGGATTTACCAGAAAAGATTACAGACGAATATCGGGGTGATTTTAACAGCATAAAAAACAACCTTAATCTTCTTATTGATGCTATGAATAATGTTACTGAAGCTGCACAAACCATGTCTAAAGGTGATTTGACGGTCAATGTGCAGGAGCGTTCCTCTTCTGATAAACTTATGCAGGCACTTAACTCCATGATAAGAAATTTGAAAGCTACAGTTGCAGTAGCTGAAACAATTGCCACAGGCGATCTCACGATCAAGGTAAACCTTCTTTCAGAAAAAGATACGTTAGGTCAGGCGTTAAAGCAGATGGTTATGGATTTAAGAGAGATTGTATTGGATGTTAAATCTGCTGCTAATAATGTATCTGGTGGTAGTCAGCAATTAAGTGCCACAGCCGAACAAATGTCTCAAGGAGCAACAGAACAGGCAGCCTCAGCAGAAGAGGCATCATCATCAATGGAAGAGATGTCAGCAAATATCAGCCAAAATGCAGAAAATGCCCAGCAGACAGAGCGTCTTGCAATACAGGCTGCAAATGATGCAGCAAAAGGAGGAGAAGCAGTATCTAAAACTGTAGTTGCTATGAAATCTATTGCCGAGAAGATTTCAATTATTGAAGAGATAGCAAGACAGACAAATATGCTTGCTCTTAATGCGGCAATTGAGGCAGCCCGTGCTGGTGAACATGGCAAGGGATTTGCCGTGGTTGCAGATGCAGTAAGAAAACTTGCAGAGAGAAGCCAAGCTGCTGCTGGAGAGATAAGTAAACTATCTATCACAAGTGTTCAGATTGCTGAAAATGCAGGCGAAATGCTTGAAAAAATGGTTCCTGATATAAGAAAAACAGCAGAGCTTGTTCAAGAGATCAATGCTGCATCAAATGAACAAAATACAGGTGCTGCACAGATAAATCAGGCACTTCAACAGCTTGATCAGATTATTCAGCAGAATGCTTCAGCGTCAGAAGAGATGTCAGCAACCTCTGAGGAGCTTTCCTCTCAGGCTGATAACCTCCTTGATATAATTAACTATTTTAAGATTGATTCATCTCATGGTGATGGGCAAAAGAGAGTTGGTGGTGGAAATAGGCAGTCTGAATTTCATGGCAAAAGTTCAGAAGGCAACCCAAAAAATAATGATGCTTATACAAGAGCCTCAGAAAGCTATACAAAAGCAATTAGTGGTAGCAGAAGAAGAGCAATAACTAATATTCAACAAAGCTCCAGAACATCTAAAGGAGATGGGATTTCCTTAGATATGGGCAGCATCAACCCAAATAATGACTCCCTTGATGATGAGTTTGAAAAATATTGAGGATTATTGCAGACTCAAAAGTTGATTGTCAGTTTGAAAAATATTGATTTAAAAGAGAAGTAAATAACAATCACTGATTCCCAAAATACTAAGGAGATAAAGTTATGAAAAGAAATAGAAACATGGCTTTTTTTGTTTTGTTTGCAATAGTTATTGTGTTTACTCTCAGCAATTTGAATGTTCATGCCTCATCTTCAGCATCATCTGATGAGGCTGCTTCAATAGCAAAAGATGACAGCAATAAGCATCTTGCAAATGAAGATGAAAATAGCATTTTTACTAAAAGAGATGAAAATAAGAGATTTAACAAAGGGGAATCAGAAAGAAAAGAGAGCGAAGAAGAGAACAAACAAGAGCAAAGCAATAAAGTTGATGAAAAGAGTTTTATTCAAACTTATATGGTAATGATTGTGTCAATTGCAATTTTCATATTGTTTTTAGTTCTCTTTTTATATAAGGGAGCAGAAATATTAAGACGGATAAATATGCGAAAACAGGTTATCCTTACTGTATCTGTCTTAAATATAATGATCGTTGTCTGCTCTTTGTTTGCCTCTATAAAGGTCAATATAATTGGAACTGAGTTAAAATCTATTGCCGAAGAGGATATGCCTTTGACCGAGATCATTACTCAAATAACAGTCAATCAACTCTCACAATCTGTCTGGTTTGAAAGGATGCTAAGACATGGAGAGATGGTTCAGAGGGTTCCAGAGGCAGCAGTTGATCTTGAAAATGCAAAAAAAGAGTATATGGATTATACCCTTTTAATTGATAAAGAGATACAACAAGGTGAACAGATAGCAAAACAGGCTATTCTTAGTGCAGATTCATTACAAAATAGAAATGAATTTGAAGAGATATTGAACCATCTTAAACAAATTGAAGAGATACATGCAGAGTATGAAGATGCTGTGCTAAATGTGGTTAAGTTGTTCAAGGAGCAGCAATTAACAAAAATTCAAGAGCTTACAGAAGATATTGGAGAGAGAGAAAGCAGGCTTAACAGTGATCTTAAGGAGTTTCTCAGAAGTGTTGAAAAATTTACTGAAGAGTCAACTGAAATTGCACATAATGAGGAGATTAAAACTTTAACTGGAATGATATTGCTATCAATAGCATCTCTTATCTTTGCTTTTATGATCTGCACAATGCTTCTTAAAAACATGCGTCAGATAGTTGATAATATTTATAGAAGTGCTGAAAATGTTGCTGCTGGAAGTCAGGAGATGAGTGCAACCGCCGAGCAGATGGCTGCTGGTGCTTCAGAGCAAGCAGCTTCTGCCGAGGAGGCTTCTGCCTCAATGGAAGAGATGACAGCAAATATAATACAGAGTGCGGACAATTCACAGCAAACACAGCGAATTGCTGTGAAAGTTGCTGAAGATGCTGTAAGAGGCGGTGAAGCCGTCCAAAAAACTGTTGAGGCAATGAAGCAAATTTCAAGTAAAATTACAATTATTGAAGAGATTTCAAGACAGACAAACATGCTTGCACTAAATGCTGCGATTGAGGCTGCCCGTGCAGGAGAACATGGAAAAGGGTTTGCTGTGGTTGCTGATGCTGTCAGAAAACTTGCTGAAAGAAGTCAAACTGCTGCAAGTGAGATAAGCAATATTTCCGCATCAAGTGTTGGAATTGCAGTTGAAGCTGGTGAAATGCTTGCCAAAATAGTGCCTGATATAAAAAAAACAGCCGATCTTGTTGAAGAGATCAATGCTGCTGCAAGTGAGCAGAAAACAGGCACAGAGCAGATAAATCAAGCACTTCAGCAGCTTGATCAGGTGATTCAGAGTAATGCTGCTGCTTCAGAAGAGATGTCTTCAACATCAGAAGAGTTGGCTGCACAAGCTGAAACTCTTAAAAATTCAATCAATTTGCTGGATAATATCAGAGGGTTAGAGAGAAAAGATGAATTTTATAATTTTAAAGATAGTAGAAAGGATAGCTACTCCTCTAAAAAAGGACCTCGTAACACAGGTGGAATAACAAACCACTCTTTTGAAACAAATAAGAGGCAACAATCTGAACCTAATCCACATATTAGAAAACAACAGCCTGAAACAAAGTCTCACCTAAAAAAAGGTGGGATTCATATTGAAATGCACGACAGTGATCTTCAGACAGACAGACTTGATGATGATTTTGAAAAATATTGAGGATTAGACAGAGTTAAAATTTGATAATTAGTTTGAAAACAATTGGAAAAAATGACAGATTATAATTCACATAATGGCTCTGTAAGCCACCTTTCTATTGAGCTTTTTAGGGAGCTTGGGAATTTTATTCATGCTCAGATTGGCATTAAAATGCCTGATGCCAAGAGAAACATGGTAGAATCTCGCCTGCACAAGAGACTTATAAACCTAAACATGAGAAGTTATACAGAGTATTGCAAATATCTTTTTAGTGCCGAAGGAATTGAAAGAGAACTTCCAGAGTTCATTAATCAGATCACAACCAATAAAACAGATTTTTTCAGAGAGCCAGACCATTTTACATTTCTTATGGAACATGCTTTGCCTGAAATTGTAAAGAGATTCAAAACAGGGTCCACAAATAGGCTCTCATTGTGGTCTGCTGCCTGCTCCAGAGGGCATGAACCCTATACAGTTGCTATGACTCTGAATGAGTTTGCAAGGCAGAATCCAAGACTCTCATTAACATTTTCTGTGTTGGCTACAGATATTTCTACTCAAGTTCTTGAAGTGGCAAAGAAGGCTGTTTATAGCCATGATGAGATTGAACCTGTTCCAATGGAGCTTAGGAAAAGATATATTTTAAGGAGCAAAAATAGAAAAAAAGATATGGTGCGAATTGCTCCTGAATTAAGAAAAATGGTTCAATTCAGATGGATAAACCTCATAAGCAGTAAACTTGAGATAAGAGAACCTATGGATATTATATTTTGTAGAAACGTGATGATCTATTTTGATAGACCAACACAAGAGAAATTGATAGAAAAACTTTGCGGTTATCTCAAGCCTAAGGGGTATCTTTTTGTTGGTCATTCTGAAGTTTTAAATTGCCATAATACACCCCTTGCACCTATGGGACATGCAATTTATAAAAAGTTGTAATCTAAGAATAGCTATAACTTCCCTAAATGATTTGTGAAAATATAAATAATCAATATTTACAAGTAGAGACGTACGGCTGTGCATCTCTAAGTGATATTACAAAAGCAAATGGTGATAATGAAAAATAAAATTCAAGTACTTATTGTTGATGATTCCGCATTAGTGCGTCAGGCTCTTTCAGATGTGCTCTCTTCTGACCCTGAAATTGAAGTTATGGCAACAGCATCAGACCCTTATATTGCTGCTTCTAAAATGAGAACTCAAGTTCCTGATGTCATCACCCTTGATGTTGAGATGCCACGCATGGATGGAATCACATTTCTTCAAAAGATAATGTCTCAACACCCAATACCTGTTGTTATCTGCTCAAGTCTTGCAGGAGAGGGAAGTGCTACTGCTTTTAAAGCACTTGAATATGGGGCTGTTGAAATTATTCAAAAACCGAGCATGGGGACAAAAAAGTTTATTGAAGAGTCAAGGATAAAAATTTGTGATACCATTAAAGCTGCTGCTCTCTCAAAAGCCAAAAAGATCAACGAATTCAGAAAAGTGCCTCCAAAACTTACTGCTGATGCTGTTATAGCAAAATCGAACAGCAGAGCTATGGTTGAAACAACCGATAAAATCGTGGCTGTTGGTGCATCAACAGGTGGAACAGAAGCTCTAAGGGTTCTTTTAGAAGCATTGCCTACCGATTCTCCTGGTATTGTAATTGTACAGCACATGCCTGAAAATTTTACTAAAGCTTTTGCCAAAAGGTTAGACGGTCTATGCAAGGTTTCAGTGAAAGAAGCTGTGAATAATGACCCTGTGCTGCCGGGTCAAGTATTGATTGCCCCTGGAAATGATCACATGCTGCTAAAACGGAGTGGGGCACGTTATTATGTTGAAGTCAAATCAGGACCCTTAGTTTCAAGGCACAGACCTTCAGTCGATGTTCTGTTCCGCTCAACAGCAAGATATGCGGGGCAAAATGCTGTTGGAGTTATAATGACAGGCATGGGTGATGATGGTGCACAAGGAATGCTCGAAATGAAAGAGGCAGGTGCCTTTACAATTGCTCAAGATGAAAAAACGTGCGTTGTATTTGGTATGCCCCATGAGGCTATCAAAAGAAATGCAGTTGACAGAGTCGTTCCACTTGATGCTATTGCCAGAACTTTGTTGCAAAAATGTGGCAGATCTCATCTGTAAAAAGATTGTTGTAGAATTTATGTGTAAAAATGTTATGGAAGATTTATAAATTGTTATGATGGATACACGGGTTTTTATTAAAATAGGAGAATACTATGTAACTCAAGCACCAATATTTATTGGGACAGTATTGGGTTCATGTGTTGGAGTCTGTCTCTTTGAGAAACAGAAGCGTATTGGCGGATTGAATCATATTCTTTTACCGGGTAACCCTGATTTTGAACATTACAATGACTCTGCCCGCTATGGTATCAATGCTATGGAAATTCTTATTAATGGAATTATGAAGATGGGGGGCAAAAAAGAGAATATTATTGCAAAAGCATTTGGTGGAGCATGTGTTACAAGCAGCTTTTCTTGTGAAAATGGACCTGGACAGAAAAACATTGAATTTGTAAGAAGATTTCTAAAAGACGAAAGGATAAAATTAGTGAGCTACGACTTGGGAGGCTATGATATTCGCAAAATTTTTCTAAACTCAAATACTGGAGATGTATTTCTCAAACGCCTTAACTCATCTTTGTCCTCTAAAATCAACCAGATAGAAAAACAAAATTTAGAAAAGCAGAAGGCAGAGAAAAAACAACAAAAACATGTCATTGAACTTTTTGAATAAATAGGCTTTAAATAAGCGATGGAGCAAATGAGAACAAAAACAATAAAAAAACACCTTTTACCACTCTCAATGTCAGGTTCTGGAAGATTTATAAATTCAATCCATTATGGTTACGCAGGCAGGTATAAAAAGGTCTATATCCAATCAGGGCTTCATGCTGAAGAAGCTCCTGGTTATATGGTTATGCACTATCTTCTTGAACTGCTTGATATTGCTGATAGTCAAGATAAAATTAGAGGTGAAATTATCTGTGTTCCAGCAGCAAATCCAATAGGTCTTGACCAGTGGTTTTATGATAGACCTCAAGGCAGGTTTGACACTTCAAATGGTGTCAATTTTAACAGAAATTTTCCAGATATTGTTGAAGAGACGGCTAAAATAATTGAAAACCAGCTAACCAATGATCCTGATAAAAATAGAGATATAATAAGAGACGCAATGAAGATAGCAATTGATAATCTTCACCCAGAAGATGAGGCGGGTGCTTTAAAAAAACTGCTTTTCTCTCTATCTTTTGATGCTGATGTTGTGCTTGATCTTCATTGTGATAATCAGGCTATAATGCACATTTATACAGGCGAATCTCTTTGGTCTAATTCCACCTCAAATACTAGCTCCAACTCAAACCAAACTCCAAACTTAGCTTCAAATCCAAAACAACCTTTTTCATCTGCTTGTGAGCTTGCAGCGTGGACAGGAGCTGAGGCAATTCTTTTAGCAGATGAGTCAGGAGGCGACCCTTATGATGAGGCGTGCAGTAAAATCTGGTGTAAACTAAAAGAGCTATATCCAGATTATCCAATCTATCCATCTTGCCTTGCTGCTACCATTGAGTATCGTGGGGAGGCAGATGTATCTGAAGAGCTTAACAGGCAAGATGCTATAAATCTTTACTCTTTTCTTCATCAGCAAGGATATTTAAGCGGTGATATTCCATTAAAAATGCCAGAGCTAAAAATAGATGCAACCCCTTTAAGTGGAGTTGAACATATCAAAGCCCCTGTTTCAGGAATTGTAAATTTTTTAAGAAGACCCGGAGAGATGTTAAAGGCTGGAGATAAAGTAGCAGAGATTATGAATCCTTACTCTCAAAATGAAGAGAATAGAATAACTGAACTCTTTTGCAAAATAGATGGACTTTTATTTTCTCTTACATCTGATAGAATGGCACGACAAGGAAGAATTCTTGCAAAAATTGCGGGTAAAAAGCCAATTGAGGGTAAAGGAAAGCATCTTTTGACAGCTTGATAAAAGTAGAGAGAAAGAGAGAATAGAAGCATTTTTAATCTTCATTTTTTAGCCGATGGTTAAAACCATCGGCTAAGTTAAAAAAGTCCTCTTAAGAGGACTTGGAAAATTCAGCCCTGAGCTTTAGCTCTGGGTGATAAAAGGTTAAAAGCTCAAATTAAGACTGTGTAAAGTATAATCATAAGATTTATTTAACCCTCAACCACTTCTGCTTTAATAATGGTTACAGGCTCTTTTGGAACATCACTATGTCCTGCTTTGTTGCCAGTTGCAACTTGTTTGAGCTTATTTACCACACCTTGCCCCTTAACAACCTTACCAAATACTGTATATCCCCACCCTTGAGGGGTCTTTGATGAAAAATTAAGAAAATCATTCTTTTTAACATTAATGAAAAACTGAGCAGTTGCACTATGTGGATCAGATGTTCTTGCCATTGCAACTGTATAGGCATCATTTTTCAAACCATTGTCAGCCTCATTTTCAATTGGCTCACGGGTTGGCTTTTCCTTCATATCTGCTGTCATGCCACCGCCTTGAACCATAAAACCATCAATGACTCTATGAAAAATTGTGCCGTCATAATGTCCAGCATTTACATAAGAGATAAAGTTCTCAACTGTTTTTGGAGCTTTTTCTGCATTAAGTTCTAAACAAATTTCGCCCATACTTGTTTCAAGTCTTACCATTTTTATTCACCTAAAATTATTAAATTATATACTAATATTATTACCTATTGTTCACTAACTATTATTAACTATCTAATTATGTTAGATAAAATTTACAACTAACCTTTTATATAAGCATTAAGCATAGAAGGAGATATTATTGTACCTATCTTTTCCTTTAATGATAACAACTCTGATTTTTCAGAATTTAGAATACTAAACAATGTATCTGGTATCCCTTTTTCCTTTGAATAAGCCTCAATTTGAAGGTTTAACCTATTTACAATATTATCAACATAAAGTGAAAATTGCTTTTCATAAAGCTCAACAGAATACTCTTTATTTATGAGCTGGCTGAAAAGCTGTTTTAAGTCATCATACATTGGAATATATCCAATTGGCGTCTCAATCGCCTTGACTTCATTGTGTGTATAACGTTCAAGCCATGCAAGCCATACCTTTACATCACGTTTTTCACCAAGAAGTTTATTAGAATCGCCGCCTCTTGCTTTATGTGTTAAAAAATAGTTAAGACCTGCCATAACAGGCTTTTTATCAGTTGCAATTTTTGGATTTCCAAAAAACTTAAATTGAGCGTCCATGTAATCACCAAGAGAGCCGGGAATAAATGGTGCATTTGCCCAAGGTGCTCTTTTTACGCCGCTTACTCCAACTTCTGTTGCTGTTGCTGCTGAAACAATACAAGCACCAAGAACAACACCCTGTTCAGAGTTTTTTGCAACCCAAACTGGAGGCATTGTGTCGCTGTCTCTGCCGCTGTAGGTAAAGATTCTTGTCTCAACACCTTTTGGATTTTCAGCTTCTATTGAATAATTGCCAAGAGCTGATGAAGCAATTGTGCATCTTGAGTTTGGGTGAGACATTGGAATTGGTTTGCCATCAGCATCAACCATACCTTTGTGCCATCTGCCTTGAAAATTTACACCGCTTTCAGGCGGCTCTTCGCCATTGCCAACCCAATGAGGAACAAGTTTGTCGTCAACAAGAACATTTGACCAGATAACTTCAGCTCCAGGTTTTCTTAAATTCTCCATAAGCATTGGGTCGCCTTCCCAATTTACATCTTCAACAATGCCAAAAATTCCACACTCAGGATTAACAGCCCTTATTGAGCCATCTTCTGCAATCCACATTTGTGCAAGATCATCTCCTACAAAGTGGCTGCCAGCCATTGCAGTTGTGGTTTTGCCGCACCCACTTGGAGCTGCACCAGCACACCATGTAATTCTACAATTACTTGATGGATCGTTTACTCTATCTTTTAAAGCACTGCCTTTTGGTCCGTTTATACCTGTAATGAACATGTGTTCAGCAACTTCTTCTCCGCACTTTTCGTAAACAGCCATATCAACCGCAAATCTATGGTTTCCTTTTTTAAGAAGTAGTGTGTTGCCAGCATAAGTGCATTTAAAAGAGTAAGTAGTTTTATAGTGTCTATCCATCAACACCCGTGCATTTGGCAGGTCTTCTGGTCTATTTAAACCTTCGCTGTGGATATTTGTAAAAAAATGTCCTATTCTTGTAACTTCGCTATTAAATGAAGAGTATGCGTTTCGGTAAAGAATTTCAGCACTGTGGGCAACATAAGCAGAGCTTGTTATCTCAATTGCTGGATTAGCACCTTTTGCCCCAACAGGTCCTCTCATGTAAAAGCCTACAATCATCACTTTGCCCTGCATTATTCCTTTAAAATTATCTTTTACCTCTTTAAGTGCAGTTTCACGATTCATACGTTTAGCAAGCGAGCTTACATCTTCAAAGTCATCAACAATATAAAAGGTTCTATCAACAATTCTGCCCTGTTCCTGACTTAAATCAAAATGAATAGTGTGGTTATCCATTGCTAATGGAGACTCTTCACCTTTTTTAAGGGCAAGTTCTTTTATAAACTTGCGATCTTCTTCATTTCCTCTGTTTATAAAAACTGATTCAGGCTCTGATATGGCAATTGCATTGGCTATCTTTCGTCTGACATCAATATTGGTAATGAGTTCAATTCTTGAGTACTGCTCATTATCCATATAGCGTCTAAAAATATCTTCTATCTCCTCTTTAGACTCAATATTTCCAAGTTTTTCTCCAATATCTGGCCCTGCTTTTTGTTCCACCGTATTCACCATTTATATACTCATTCTTTTTTCAATAATCATCACGGTTCATAGAACTAATATGAGTTGTGATGATTGGCTATTTATTTATCTTGTGTTCTCCAAAAATCTCTGCTCTCTTTAAGAATATCCTCAATATCGTCAGAATGACTAAGCTGATTTAAGTCAGCTATAGGATCAAGCTCTTCTTCAGGTTCATTCAATTCATTTAAGTCAGCAATTGGATCAAGTTCACCCGCATCTTTCTCATCTTCGAGTTGGTCGAGTATATCTCCATCGCCGTCTCCAAGTATATCTTCATCTTCAAGAGAAGTAATATCATCAATAATAAGTTCATCATCATCAAGTAGTGGATCATAAGATTTGATTTTAGTATGGTTATCTATCTTATTATCTTCTGCATGTGTAGAGTCTATCTTATCTGGGGATATATTATATGGTTCTGGAATATAGTTGCCTTTTCTATCAAACATTATTGACATAGCTGTTTGCAGTTCAAAATCAACTCTAAATGCAATCTCTCCTTTATGGACAATAATCTCACCACCATTTACATCAAAAGATAAAGAGCTATCTTTATTAAGATCAAAAGAAGCTGACTTGATTCTTTGTATAAAAATTTCCTTAATAGTATCCCAATCAAGGTCATCTTTAATTGATTCTATCAAATCTCTTTCGCCTGATTTTATGACATCTGGCTCTGTAACTTTCAACCTTCACCTCTTGAAATGAATGAAAATTTATCTAAATCATTAAAATAGCAACTTCAATTAACCTTTAAGTACTTTATCAGCAAAAGATGTATTTACAAATTTTTCAAGATCGATCAATCTGCCAATCTCCATGACATCGTGCATATATTTTTGTATTACATCAAAATCTTCAATAACAGGATAAAGATCATCCATTTTAATTGCTAAAGGTTGGGAAAATACCTTTTCAAGAACTTTAGTGTTAAGCCCAAGCTGTCCGTCAGGATCAAGAAATTTAACAGCAATTTCAGCAGCTCTTACCTTATCTTGCTCAACGTATTGTCCTGTCTCAATGAGTAAGTCAACAAACTCTTGAACAGCATCAGGGTATTTTTCAATAAAATCTTTTTGCATAGCAACAATACAGCATGGATGTTTATCCCATCTTGTTGCAGATATAAATTCAAGATTGCCGATCTCTGTTGCAATTGCCTTTGTAGCAATTGGTTCAGCCACCATAAAACCTGCAACATCTTCATTTTCCTTCATAATGCCCGGCATCTTAATTGGTGGAACAACCTCAAATCTTACATTAATAGCCTTTTTACCCGGAACACCTGGTTTTAATCCAAGCTCTTTTAGAAATTGGTGTGCCAACATGTGATGAATTGACATTTTGTGCGGAATATCAACAACTTTGTATTTGTAGAAACTCTGTAGAGAGTCAAAGCGGGGATCATAGTGGCGACTTCTGACAAAGGTGCTGCCGTTTTTGTGGGCAAGAAGCACAAGTTGTATGGGCGAATCATAAGCAAAAAGGTCCATAGCAATCGGAGCAAGCACAAATGCACAGTCAATTTCACCTGTTTCAAGCCCCTCTTGTATAGGATTCCAACCTGGCTTACGATCTGTTTTTAGATCAAAGAATCTTGGTATAACCTGTCCAGACTCTATTCTATGTTTTAATGCACCAAGTGCAAGGTGATCTGTAATTTGAATATGGGCAACAGTAAGCTCAACTTTACCATCTACTACATTACGCTTTTTAGGTCCAGATACAGCCACAGCTTCAGGGGCAAACACCTTGTATATTGCATCTTTTATCTGGTTTGAATCAAATGGTTTTGGCACATGTCCATTACCCTTTGCTTCATAAATAGCGATCTGCTGCCCTTTATCTGCCTGTGCGGTTGCCATTATGAATGGGATATTTTGGTAGGGTGGGGTCTTTCTTACCCATTGAAGAAACTCTAAGCCATCCATTCTTGGCATATTCCAGTCACTGATAATCAGATCTGGTGGTGATTCTTGAACCTTTTTAACACCATCGCTGCCATCTATAGCTACAACAATATTCTCAAACCCTGCTTTATTTAGCATCTGTTTGAACATAATGCGCATAGTGCCTGAATCATCTGCTATCAGAATTTTCATTTTTGGATCAACTGCCATAAAAACGCTCCTTAATTTTTATATCTTCAAAAATAGAACCATTTATATTTTTCATGTTAGAAAAAATCACTTTTATCACTCAATCCACGATTTTGTAAAAGCACTCTGAATTATCTGAAATATTTTATCTAAAGTAAAACCTAAAATTCCAATCGCAACAATAATTGCCATAAGGGTGTCGTAAGCCATAGTGTCTCTTGCGTCATTTATCAGATAACCTAATCCACTTGCAACTCCTAAAAATTCTGCTGGAACAAGCACAATCCAAGCAACTCCTAATGCTAACCTAAGACTTGCCATAATACCCGGAAGAGACGCTGGAATTATAATAGTATAAAATATCTGAAAGTGGCTGGCTCCCTGATTCATAGCCATCTTTATCCAACTTGGATTCACATTTGCAGCTCCTGATGCTGTATTCAAAATAATGGGCCACACAGTTGCCATTACAATAAGAAAATAAATTGCAGATTCAAAATCTGTAAATATAATCAACGCAATAGGCATCCATGCAAGAGGACTTATCATTCTTAGAAATTGAATTGGGGCGTAGGCAATATTTCTCAAAATTGGATAGTATCCTGTAACAAGACCTAAAGGTATTCCGATAAAAGCAGCAATAAGTATTCCAATAAATACTCTGCTCATACTTGCCCATACAGACAAGTAAAATCTCTCTTGAAGCAGAAGTTTATAAAGAGCCTTAAATGTAGGAAAAGGGAGAAAAATATCTCCAGAGGAGATTGAAGGAACAAGTAAAAAAATCCACCCTGCTACAAACCATAGTAGTAAAAGAATCAATATCCCAAGCAGTTCAAAACGTATATCTGATGCTCTATATCTGAAAAAAGTGCCAAGACTTATCATCTTCTCTTTTTTTGAGATGCTGTTTATTTCACCATCTGATAATTTATAGCTCTTTTTCTCTTTTTTCTCAGATTTTGATATGAGGTGTTTATCAACCAATTTCAATGACCTCTTCGCGAGAGAAAATATTAGGATCAACTACATCTTTATTGTTAGAATCAAAAGTTCCGTAAACACTCATATTTTTCATAGCTTTTTTAACAAAAGTGTCATCTACAAGCTCTGCTATTGCTAAATTTGGATCAATAGCAATATCTTTTAGAAATTTGGAATCTCCTTCAACTTTTGTTTTTGCCATCTGGTTAATAATAAACTTAGTTGCTGAAGGGTAAGGATATGGCTGAAAACCAATTCTCCCTATATTCCATTCTGGATGAATTATAGGGCGAGGTGGTTCGCCCTCTAAATAATCTTTTAGATCATATTTGGTAAATACCCTCAAAAGCACATCTTCATTTACAGGAAGATAGCCATCTCCTTTATCTCGGCTTAAAATATTTGCGGCTTTTTCAGGATTTTTTGTGCACCACAGCTGTGCCCTTACAACAGCATTAATGGCTTTTTGAATCATAGCAGGTTGAGTTTTTATAAAGTTTTCATGGGAGACAACCACACAGCAAGGGTGATTTTTCCAAATATCACCTGTAAACCTCATGATTCTGCCCTTTATTTTCATCTCTGCAAGAGCGTTAAACGGCTCTGCTACAATAAATCCGTCCATTTTTTTACCAAGAAGTGCTGGAGGCATTTCAGGTGGCGGAAGAACAAAAAGATTTACCTCATCAGGTGCAATTACAGCACCTTGCGGTTTGATAACAGGCTTTAACCCTTTTGCCATTATTCCCATTTGAACCATGTAGTTGTGGGTAGAATACCATGATGGAACAGCAATCTGTCTGCCTCCTAAATCGCCAAAACCTCTTATGTTTGAATCCCCACGAACAGTCAAAGCACTGCCATTTGTATGATCCCACGCAAGCACTTTAACTGGAATTTTTTGCTTAAATCTCATCCAGATAGGTATTGGAAACATTAAATGGGTAAAGTTAAACTGACCTCCAATAAATGATTCTGATAACACTGTCCACGATCTAACCATTACTGGCTTTGGAACAATTAGCCCCTCTTCTTTAAAAAAACCAAGACTATATGCAATTAAAAGTGGGGTTGCATCTGTTATTGGAATATATCCAATTTTAAGCTCTTGCTCATTGTTGTTACTGGCATAAGCAGAAGAGGTGGTAAATGAAGTTGAAAATAAGCTATTTGATATTAGAGAAGAGCCAAAAGCTGCTCCAGCTCCAATGGTTATTGAAGCACTCTTTTTAAGGAATGATCTTCTGTCAAATAGATCAATAGTATTAATATCGTCATTAATTCTATTAAGAGCATCATCTCTATTGCTATTTTCATCAACACCATTAAAATCATTTTTCTCTTTTATATAATCACTCATCAAATGCAATCTCCTCATTCATTTGGTTCATGGAAAAAAACTTTCTGCTGCCTACGTGTGCTTGCTTTAAATTTGCGAGTATTTCTGCACGATACTCCTTAAATGAAGGAAGATTTATATCTCGAGGATATGGATCATCAATATCATAAATTCCACTTACACAACCAGGATAACCACCAATCAGGATAATTTTATTACCAAGAAGTATTGCTTCGTTAATGTCATGAGTTACGAAAACTGCTGTAAACTTTTCGCTTAACCAAATGTTTACAAGCTCTTCTTGTATATGGGCTTGAGTAAAAGTATCTAATGAGGCAAAAGGTTCATCAAGAAGAAGCATCTCAGCACGACCAACTAATGCTCTTGCAAGACAGACTCTTTGAGCCATTCCAAGCGAAAGAGAAACAGGTTTTGCATTTTCAAATCCTGAAAGCCCCATCATTTCAATAAATTGATAGACTCTATAGTCAAGATTTTCAATATCTCCCCTTAGTTTACACCCATAAGCAACATTATCTTTTACAGTAAGCCAAGGGATCAATACTGGTTGTTGAAATAGCATAGAGCGAGATGGTTCAATTCCATTTACTTTATTTCCATCTACAAAAACCTCTCCTGATGTTGGTTTTTCAAGCCCTGCTAAAAGGTTTAACAAAGTCGTCTTTCCGCCACCAGATTCTCCAAGTATAACGACAAAATCACCGCTATTTACGGAAAAGGATATATTGTCTAATACAATATTTTCTCCGCCATCAAAACGAGGAAAAATTTTGGATACATTGCAAACGTCTATTTTCAATTTATTATGCCCCAGCCTCAAGTGCAAAACTTCTATCTACAAAATTATCCATATATATTATGTTTTTCATTATTCCCATATCATTAACCATGAAGCGATTAATAACTTCAAGTGATTTAATATCTGGCATAAGTGAGTTCGGTGTGTTTGGCAAAAAAGATGAGAACATAAACTCAAGAATCTCTCTATCTTGAAAACGTCTAAACTTATCAAAAAACTCTCTTGAAAGTCGATACAAATCAGTCGAACCTTTATATATAAAATGGCTTGAAGCTACCATAAGATGAATTATATCCATAAGATGTCTGCGATAATCCTTAATAACATAATCGTGTATAACTAAAACTGAGTTTGGGTGAGATGTCCAAATACGAGACGAAGGTAATATCACTTTACCCCAGTTATTTTTAATAACCATAGAACCAAAAGGTTCTTCTATAAAAACACCACCGATTTCGTTTGATTCATCATTATTTAACATTTCAGGAACGATAAACGGTGGAACAATTTCGATATATACATCTGGATCACTATCATTTTCAAGCCCTGCTTTCAATCTTGCTGAAGCCATTAGTCGATAAAAAAGAAGATTATGGACAGAAAGATAGTTAGATATAAGAACAGTTTTCCCTTTAAAATCTGTAAGTTTATTTATGTTTGCAGCTCTATTACCAATTATATATGCTCCGGGGCGGGAATCAAAAAGCACCAATTTCATCTCCATTCCAGAGTCAAAAAGAGCCATAGCTTCAGGAAGAGGAAGGAATGCTCCATGAAGATCACCATTGCAAAAGGCTTGTTTTATCTGACTCCAACTGCCAAAAGAGACTGCTGTCATAAGGTGATCAGTGTGTTTAAGAAGAGCTGCTCCAGAACCATCATAAGCAAATCCAAGCATCAGATGTTCAAGAATCCTTAAATGTCCTATCCTGATAAATGGGAGTCTATTCAATGCCTATACCTTATGAATAACTCTATTTTAATTAGTTTTTTAAGTTTATGCTTCTAAGCATTAGAGAATCTCAGCTATAAGAAAATTTTCATATCTTAATAGTTAAATTTTTAGCACAAGATTGAGTTTATGTGCAATATTTATAATCTAAGGCTTATCATTTATATTATAAAATGCGATTCCATAATATCATGCTCTCGCATTAGCACCATTAATCACTTGAAATTGCACATTTAATATAATATTTTAAGTAAAATATCTGTAGGTTTAAGATACATAGATAATATAAGGAACAAAAAGACAGATACATTAATGAGCAACCAAGATAACATTCCAACCAGATTAGATTACCTCCTAAAGCCTGGGTTTATCTATCTGTCAGATAAGCCAATATCAATATCAACTGTAGTAGGCTCGTCTGTAGCCGTATGCCTATTTGATAAAAAGCAAAAAATAGGCGGAATGAACCATTTCCAGCTTCCAGAGATCAAAGATAGAGAAAAAGCAACGGCAATATATGGTAATGTTGCAAATTTAGCTTTAATAAAGATGATGTTATCAAATGGTTCAAAAGTCGGACACATTGAAGCACAAATATTTGGAGGTGCTTATAATCCAGAGGTATCTAACATAAACATAGGAATAAATAACATTAGGGCAGCACGCAAAATCTTAAATAGCAAAAGGATAAAAATTATATCAGAAGATGTTGGTGGTGAAGTTGGAAGAAAGATTATCTTCAACACGTCAACTTGTGAGATTGCCGTGTTGAAGGTTAAGACTTTAAGAGAATCTGACTGGTATCCTTATGAGAATAATCGGTAAAGCTGCACGCCTTTTCATTTTTTAAACCTTTAGAATCCCAGCCGTTGAAAATAACAGTTATCCCTATTTTGACCCAAATGAGGCTTCGGGCATCTCTTCAACCGATTTGTCGCCCTCTATAATAGCGTCCATCTTGCCAAGTGCTGATGGTAAAATGGTATTGATAAAAAATTCTGCTGTCATAATCTGTCCAGCATAGTAAGCAACATCTTTATTTTTCTCAGCCTGCTCTTTAATAGCGTTGCGAGCAATAGACCCTGCCTTTTGCTCAAGTTTTGGAGCTGAAACAGTTGCTCTCCATAAAAGCATCCAAGCCATAGTAATATCGCCTGTAACTTCAAGAAATGGGTGAGCAAAAGAGTAGGCATTTACCATATCTTCTGACCGTGAACGATCTCCTATAACTTTTGCGGTTGATAAGAGCTTATCAAATGCTTTTTCAAATTTTGCTGTTATCCCTTCGATTCTTTTAACTGTTTTTGCATCTTTGATAGTGTTTTGGATAAGTTCAATAAAATAACCAAAAGATTTGCCCTTTTTCATACTAAGTTTACGACCAAGAAGATCCATTGCCTGAATGCCGTTTGTCCCTTCATAGATCATAAAAATTCTTGAATCTCTCATAAGCTGTTCAACTGGAAACTCTTTAATATATCCATAGCCACCATAAACCTGAACTCCATGGCTGCAAACCTCAAGAGCTTTGTCTGTAACATATCCTTTAACAAGAGGAGTTAAAACTTCAATTAAATCGCTATATTTCTCTTTTTCTTCTGCATTTGAAGCTGTTGCTTTTAAATCTGCACACTTACCATTTAGATAAAGCAAACTTCTCATACCCTCAACCCATGCCTTCATATTTAAAAGCTGGCGTCTAACATCTGGGTGCTGAATTATAGGAACACTCTTTGCGTTTGGGTCTTTTCCAGCCGAAATATTGCGTCCTTGAACTCTTGTTCTTGCATATTCTAAAGCATACATATAAGAAGCTGTGGCAACACCAAATGCTTGAAGTCCAACAAATGCACGAGCTTCATTCATCATCTGAAACATCTCAGGCATACCTTTATTGACTTCACCAAGAAGGGTTCCAATGCTTGGACCTTTTTCTCCAAGTGAGAGCGTGCAGGTAGCATTTCCGTGAATGCCCATCTTCTCTTCAATTCCAGTGCATACAACATTGTTAAAAGCACCAAGTGAGCCGTCAGGATTTACATGGTATTTTGGCACAAGAAATAGAGAGATACCCTTTGTGCCAGCAGGAGACCCTTCAATACGGGCAAGTACGGGGTGGATTATGTTTTTGCAAAGATCATGCTCGCCAGCAGAGATAAATATTTTTGTTCCAGTAATTGAGTATGTTCCATCTTCGTTTAGCTTCGCACTTGTAGTTAAAGCACCAACATCAGAGCCAGCTTCAGGTTCTGTTAAAAGCATTGTTCCGCCCCATTCACCTGAAAACATTTTTTTCATATAAAGGGCTTTTTGCTCTTTTGTGCCAAACTCTTCAACAAGTTTTGCAGCTCCATGAGTCATGCCGCTGTAGAGCATAAATGAAGGATTTGCACCAACAAGATATTCGCTTGCAGCAAGCCCTACAAGTTTTGGCATTCCTTGACCACCAGATTCAGGAGAATCAGTCATGGCAAGCCATTCGCCTTCTTTGTAAAGCTCCCACGCACGTTTAAAACATTCAGGCACTTTTACTACACCATTTTCAAGAACACACCCCTCTTCATCACCTGGTTTTTGCGTGGGTAAAATCTCCTTAATTGCTAAATTCCTTGCCTCTGATACAATCAGGTCAACGGTCTTTTTATTAAATTCCGCGAATAGTTCATGCTCAACTAATCCAAGCTGTTCGTAAAGTACAAAATCCACATCTCTTCTGTCTGAAATTAACTGTGCCATAAATTGTGAAATTCCCCTTTTTTGTAAAAGTTAATCTTTACAAGTCTTATTAAAACGGTTTACATTATGAAATAGCATCTTAACTCAAAAATCGGTTAAAATCAGGATAAAACAAAAAACAGGATTAGTTATTTCTGATTCTGGCTAAATTAAACTGACTCAAAATCAACTGTTTTTTGGTTTACACTGTCTCAAATTCAATTTAATGACTTTCCTAAGACAATAAAAGATGAAAGTCAACATTATGATTGATTCATTTTTTTATGGACTATCAGATGCTGATGTAGTAGCCAATTAAAGCATTATTATTCACAAAAAACGATAATACCAAGGATAGCTCATGTATATTAAATGCTGGGGTTCTCGTGGTTCAATTGCTGTGGCAGGTGAGGAATACAACAGATATGGTGGAGAGACAACCTGCATTCAGATAGGTTCACAGAGCGGGGATATTGTTATTATTGATGCAGGAACAGGTTTACGGAGACTTGGACTTAGTCTGCCCGTGAACAAAAGCTCTCATTATAATATGCTGTTTACCCACAGCCATTGGGATCATGTATCAGGATTTCCATTTTTCAAGCCTCTTCAAGATCATAGTGTAACTCTTACAATATACAATAGTCGATTTGACTCGCTTTCTGTAAAAGAGATTATTGCTAATGTTATGTCCCCGCCTTTTTTTCCAATTACAATGAAAGAGATGCAGGCAAAAGTTATCTACCAAGAGGATAACCATTCAATTTTTTCTATAGGCTCACTTGAAATTACAACTATCCCTCTTAGCCACCCAGGAGGTGGATTCGGATATAAATTCTCTGAAAATGGCAAAGTATTTGTGTTTCTTACAGATAATGAGCTAACCTATCCCCATTCAGGTGGTAAAAGTATCCAAGATTACACAGAATTTTGCAAAAATGCTGATATTTTATTCCATGACATGGAATATACTCCTGAAGAGTATTTATCAAAGAGAGGGTGGGGACACTCTTCATACACAGATGTGCTTGAGCTTGCCATGAATGCAAATGTAAAACAGCTTGGGCTATTTCACATAAATCAGGAGAGGAGTGATGATGAAATGGATAAGATGGTAGCAATATGCCAAGATATTATTAAAAAAAGCAACTCTACAATGAGCTGTTTTGGTGTAGCTTGTGGCATGGATTTCACTTTATAATTACCCCTCTGCCAATATTTATGACCACTATTCTTGTATGATAAAGTGATAAATTAGCTTAGGATCAATATCTTTTTGTGAAACTCTTCCATATTCATCTTCAATTTCATCAAACAGCTCATTAAAAATCTTATGGGCAGTGGTAAAATTATCATTGCCCGATACTACTTTAGCTTCACAAGCACCAGCCACTATACGACTATTTATTTCAATCCAATTCTTAGCAACACACCCTAATTCAGCAAGCCAGCTAAAAAAGTCATTCCTTACAACTTTATCTATTTTACCAAAAACTTCATGCTTCTCACATTGAATTTCAGATTGCTTTGAATTTGAGATGGCAGATTGATTTAGATTTAGGATAGTAGGTTGATTTGAATTTGAAATCGCAGATTGACTCTTCTCTCTTAAATTAAGTAATTGTATAAAAAAAGGTTTAAACTTGTTAAGTGGTATCCCATACTCGACAGATGTTTTATTATCAATTCCCAGCCTTTTCATAGCCCATAGAGTCAAAAAAAGAGATTTCCATGTTAATAAGGTATTTGAGATCAACGAAAAATTGGGGTTTAGATGTTTTAATATACCATCTATCTCAATAATATTTTCAAGTTCCTTGGAGGTGTTATCAATATCTTTTAATGAACTAAAATCTCTGTAAAACGTTCCTTCTATATAATTTCTATCTACTTTAGTTTTATTGCTATTAACACCACTGATGTTTTTATCTTCACTATTTTCATCAACACAGATTCCAAAAAAGAGTGGTCTTTCAATGAGCAATCCACCAATAACCCCAAGCCATTTTTCGCCTAAAAAAGTGAGGGGCAGTTTCTTTTTTACAATATAGCTATTGCCATACCATTGCCTTGCCTTCTCTTTAAGGCTTATTACAGACCCTGAAGCAACTCTAAAAATATCTTTAAGTGGATATTGGATCAAAATTCTACTGCCGATTTCTGGTGTTAAGTTTGATGTTAAGTCATAAAGCAAATCTACCTTCAAATTTTTAGCCAAATTAGCTGTTGAACTTGAATTTAATCCTGATAAAGCGTTCTCATAATAAATTATCTCTATCCCAAGGCTCAAATAAGATGAAGTTTTTCTCACCACTTTTTCAAGCTCCTCTCGTGATCGGACAACCTGTTTATCAGCAGATGCAACAGAATTAACTAAAAAAGCAAGTTCAGATTGCAGATTAAGTGCTATCTCATCATTTTTAGAGAGATTTTCTAAAGAAGAGGCAAATATATTATCTTTTCTACTGTTAGATAAAGAAGATATATACAAGGGCGGGTGTGGTAAATCTGACTCTATAAAGGGCTTAGTTAAAAATATAGATGGACGTTTTTTCAAATTTTCTGTTTTTAATGGTTGATATATAGCAACAGCCTCATGTGGAGGAAGAAATCCTTTTTCTGCAAGACGAACATTTTTGAGACGAAACTCCTCCTCTTCTGTCTCTGATGGTATAATTGTGCAAGTTTCGAGCAAAAGAGCATGAAAAACAGAAAGGTCCATATCAGCCAAAGTGTTTAGCATATCTGAAATAAAGATTTCCGAAGATTGTGGCATTGATTCTTGATAAGATTCAGATTCAATTGATTCTTGATCTAATATTGATGAAACCAAGTTTTGATTGGACTCTATGTCATCTTCAGACTCTTGGGTAGAATTTGAATAAGATTCTTTTTTCCATTTTTGATGTGGAAATCTAAAGTAAAATATAGAGTCTATGGTGATAAATTCGTTTTTAATATCTCCTAATATATCCATAAAGTCAGAAGGGTCTTCATCATGCTCTCTTATTCTTATCTCCAGATTGTTAAAAAGATAGTATTCAATAAACTCTGTTTTATCTTTTATAGCCCAGCGTATAAGCCTTTGAGGATCAGCCTTGTAAAGTAAAGAGAGCATATTTGTCATCTGAACCAAATCTAATCTGTCGTTATTCCAAACTTCAACATCAAGGATATATTCCCACTGCTCAGATGATGCAAGTGCAAGCACAGGTAGAAAGTCGTCTTCACCAATGTGGTGCATCAAAAAATGGAGGTCTTGCTCTGGAAATGATTGAATTAAAGATGCTGGAAAAGGTGTATCAAGTATAGTATCAAGAGCCTTTTCTGCTGGAAGTGCAAGAATTTTTGACCTTATTGCTGCAAGTTTTTTCTCTTTATTGATAGTGCTTGTAAGTTGATGATTATCCATGTTGTTCATAATTTTCCTGATTTCCAATAATTTTTTTCATCTAATAATTTGAGCTTTTAATTTGTTTTGTCGCCAGAGCTAAAGCTCAGGGCTGAATTGTTCAAGTCCTCTTAAGAGGACTTTCTTGAACTTAACCGATAGTTTTAACCATCGGTTTAAAGATTAAATAAAAACTCAATTTATAACAATGCGAAGTATCAATCAATCGCCAAAAACTGTCGCAACTACCCTGTTTCTGCCGTTTTGTTTTGCAATATAGAGATTTTTATCAGCTTGCTCCATAATGGCTTGAGCAGACGGGGCAGATGTTAATACTTTTTTAGGATAAAAAGTTATAAAACCTATACTTATAGATACTGATTCAGATACTCTTGAATATAGGTGTGGAATATTTAGAGCCATAACTGCACGGCGAACCCTCTCAGCAACCTGTTGAGCTGCATCTGCGTCTGTCTCTGGAAGAATTATAACAAACTCCTCACCACCATAACGAGCAACCACATCTGCTGGGCGTTTTAGTGCATTTTCTAAAGCAGACCCAATGCTTTGCAGGGTTCTGTCGCCCATTGCATGACCATAGTGATCGTTGTATTGCTTGAAAAAATCAACATCAAGCATACCCACTGAAAGTGGGGTACCGTTTCTTGTTGCCCTTGAAAACTCTTTTGGAAACATCTCATCAAACCTGCGGCGGTTTGGAATCTCAGTTAAAGGATCAAGATATGCAAGTTTATCAAGCAGTTTATGCTGATGGACAAATCTTAGATGGTTATGTATCCTCATCTTTACAATAGGTGGAGAAAATGGCTTTGTTATATAATCAACAGCTCCAAGTTTTAAGCCATGCTCTTCATCTTCAACAGAGTTAAGAGCAGTTATGAATATAACTGGAACATCTTTAGTAAGATCATTTTCTTTAAGTGCTTTTATAACCTCATATCCACCCATTTCAGGCATAACAACATCAAGAAGAATAAGGTCAGGCGGAGGATTTTGAAACGAAAACTTTAATGCCTGCTCCCCGTTTCTTGCAAGCACAAGAGAGTAGTCATCTTTTAGAAGATCAACTAAAACTTTGATATTCATTTTTTCGTCATCAACAATCAATATACGTGCTTTATTTTTATTCGGAGTGGTCATCTCTTATCACATCGTTATATCAAAATGTAGGTCATGCTATTGTTATTTTTGATTTATACTGCTCAGGCTCATAACATAAATTGGGTTCTACCTAAACTATAGAGACGCACGGCTGTGCGTCTCTACTCAATTCATGCCCGCTTAGAGTACAACTCTGATATAATTTTTTTAACAATATCTCCTGCAGCCTCATATTCAATATCATCAATTAGCTCTTTAATTTTTATCAGCTCCCCATTGTAACCACTCTCACCAAGTATAGATTGAACTTGTGGGAGTCTATCTGTTGCATTTGCATCGCCGCTATTAAGTAAATTCATAAATTCAGTTAGATATTCAACTTGCAAACCGTTTTCTATCTTTGTTGGCTCTGCTTTGCTACGTTCTGTTACTCTTGACAAAGTCGTCTTTTGAGCCAAATCAATTTCTTCGTTTACATTCAAGTTCAATTTAGAAAGAGACCCAACAATATTTTCAATGCTTTGTATAAGAGGTTCAATAAAATAGGCAGCTTCTGCAAGAAGAACAGTTCCATTATCTTTGAGAAAATCCTCTAACTTAGAAGCACTCTGGAAAAGAGCATCTGCTCCCATATATCCAGCAATTCCTTTTAAGGTATGCGCCTTTATCTTAAGTTCGGCACAATTTCCCTCCCTAAAAAGCTCTCTTATCCTTTCAGGCTCGTTTGAGTAGTTTTTCTTAAAGTCATTTAGTATATTTATCAACATTGCAGGTTTATTGTTAAGCCGCTTGATTGCTGTTTTATAGTCAATACCTTTTATATCTGAAAATATAGCTATTTGTTTTAAATACTCTTTAGATTGTTTGTAAATAGGCTCATGGTTATTATTCACACTATCATACGATGGCGTGTAAAATATATTATCAGATAAATCGTTCTTCTCTAAAGACAAGCTAATGCTATCTAATTGATTATCAGAAATAAACTGACTCAAGGTATTGTAAAGCTCAATAGGATCAACTGGTTTGCTGATATGACCATTCATTCCAGCGTTTAGACTCTTTTCTCTGTCTCCTGCCATTGCATGAGCTGTCATTGCAATGATTGGAATATCAGCCATAAGTTTTTCTTTTCTGATTTTGCGAGCTGATTCAAGACCGTCCATAACAGGCATCTGAATATCCATAAGCACAAGATCAAATGGCTCTTTGTCAACTATATTAAGAGCCTCAAAGCCATTAGAGGCAATTCTTACAACAATGCCAGCATCTCTTAGAAATTCAGTTGCAACTTCTTGATTTATTGGATTATCCTCAACAAGCAACACTCTTTTCCCTTTAAGTCCTTTCATTGCACAAGATGCTTTAATATCATCTTCTTTGCTATTTTTTCTCCATGAAGGAACACAATCAATATTTAACATATCAATCAGTGTGTTATACATAACTGAAGCATAAACAGGTTTTAATAAAAATCCCTCAAGACCTGCCTGCTCTGCCTCAATTCTTGCCTCTTCTCTTCCATTTGCTGTAACCATAAGCATTGCTGGTATTTTTGCAAATTCAGCATTTGCTCTTATGCGTCTTGCTGTCTCAATACCGTCAATACCCGGCATAATCCAATCAAGAAGAACCACGTCGTATGGTTTTCCATCTTTAACAGCCTTCTCAAGAGATGCAATCGCATCTTTGCCATCGTGGGCAGTATCTACTCTCATTTTAAACGATTCAAGCATTGCTTTAAGAACATGGCGTGCAGCCTCATTATCGTCAACAACTAACGCCTTAAGACCTTTAAATGAGTCTTGACAAGATATAGAGCGTGTCATTATCTCATCAGATAGTTTAAACTTAATGGTAAAAACAAACTCTGATCCTCTACCCGGACTACTTTTAACCCAAATGTTTCCGCCCATCATCTCTGTAAGTTGACGGCATATTGAGAGTCCAAGACCTGTGCCTCCATATTTGCGGGTAATGCTGTCGTCAGCTTGAATAAATGGATCAAAAAGAGATTCAACCTGTTCAGGGTATAGTCCAATGCCGCTATCTTGAACAGAGAACTTTAAGATAACCTCATTTTCAGAAAGAGCTTGGGTATTTATATTATCAGGAAGGGCTTGATTGTTGGTATTATCGGAAAGAGCTTGGATATTTATATTCTCAGGTGAACTCATATCACATAAACTCACTGATATTATAACTTCACCATGTTCTGTGAATTTAACAGCATTACTTGCCAAATTCATAAGAACTTGACCAAGACGTAATGGATCTCCTACAAGATTAAAAGGGACATCGTTGCCAATTTTAAAAACAAACTCAAGCCCTTTTTCTTCAGCATTTAATCCAATTGAGTTTACAAGATGGCTTAAAACATCTTCAAGGTTAAAAGAGATTGACTCAATTTCTAATTTACCAGCATCAATTTTGGAAAAATCAAGAATATCGTTGATGAGATTGAGAAGATTATTTGCAGAACTCAATATTTTATCAAGGTAGTTTGACTGTTTTGGAGATAAATCGGTCTTTTTCATAAGGTGTGCCATACCAAGAACACCGTTCATTGGAGTTCTTATCTCATGGCTCATTCGTGCCAAAAAATCACCTTTTGAGGCATTAGCAGATTCTGCATTTTTCATTGCCTCAATAAGTTTATTCTCCATAAGTTTATGGTTACTTATATCCATTGCCGTAAAAAGATACCCTTTAAGGCTTCCCTTTGCGTTGTAAAATGGAGTGATAGAAAGATTAATAGGAAGAAGAGAGCCATCTTTTTTTATATATGTCCAATCACTACTTTGAGATATTTTTTGTTTAACATATTGATCAAACACCTTGATAGGATCAAATAATAATGTAGAGCTACCTTTTCCATCTATGTAATAGAGCGACGAGTCGTCAATGAAGTTAATATTTAGATAAGAGGTACCTGAATCTCTATTTACACTATTATTCATTGATAAATTTGAATCATTTAGTGCTAAAGTTGAACTACTTAGCAGCCTCTCTCCATGAAGTTGTATCTCCTGACTTAGGTGAAGAGAGGCAATATTGCGTTTTTTCACCATCTCCTCTTGGCTGTAACCAAGAAGAGTTGTAGCTCCTGGGCTAAATAGAGTTATTGTTCCATCAAGGTTTGTAGCTATAATAGACAATTGAGTTGCAGCATCTAAAACGGCTTGACGCTCGGCATTTGCACTTTGGAATTTTCGGAGCATCTTCTCTGTCTCTTCAAATTGTTTAACCACAAGTTTTGCAGTTATGCTGGCAGCTTCTCTTGCAACTTTAATCTCTTCTCGCAGCATTTTATTTTCTGCTAAAAGCTCTTTTATTGTTGGTAAATCTGGTATTGGTGATGTGAACATACTTTGTGATTTTCCCTGAAATTTATTTGACCTACTGCGAAACTAATTTTAATGAACAGAACAGACCATGCAAGGATCAAATGATCTTATCACATGACCTGCCTCAATAAGGTTATCTGGATTTTTAATTTCAGTTCCAATAAGAGCCTCTTCCCAAGGTCCTCTTATTTTATTGCTGTCTCTTGGAGAACCATTCCAAGCACTTGGAGTTATGATCTGGTAGTGGTTTATTTTTCTGTTTTTTATAGATACCCAATGCCCTAAAGCACCGCGTGCAGCTTGTATCATACCAGCACCTTCTCCATCTGGAATATCTTTGATACTAAAATAAAAAGGCTCTTTTCTATTGAGCATCAACTCATTGAGCCATCTCTCCATAACAGGTAAAAGCATTGCTGGACGCACAATTCTTGCAAGTTCCCTTACCATTGCATTTGTTCCTTGCTCTCTTATCATATCCTGAAAAAGTGGAATCTCTTGAATAACCATCTCAGCAAGAGGACCTGTTTCAGCAGGCAGACCATTATAACGAGGTGCTTTTGTCCATGAATATTGCTCTCCGCTTTTACCAGAGGCATAAGGTTTGGTGCTGCCCTTAAAAGGGTGAGAAGAGAAGCTGTTGTTATTAGCCTGACTATACGAAGCAGAATATTGTTGAGGTAAAGGCGGTTGGGCAGTTGCAGATAATCTTCCAGATAAAGATGTTTGAATCTCATCATTAACAGGATAGGCATGATACCATGAGTGGGATATATCTTCTGATAATTTTGATTGATCAAATGGCTCGACTTTTGTGCCTATTGCAAAACCAGACCCTATAAATCGTCCCCCTCTTTTTGCAGTAACTGTAGTTGATTGAGGTAAAAGAAGGCTTCCATAAGAGATAAAATTTTGATGCCCCTTACCAATTTTATCTATACCAGCTTGCATTGCAAATTTAAGAAAAAACTCAACTTCGCTTTTGCTTTTGTTGTAATTATTTTTTTGTCTCTCTTCAAGCCACTCATAAAGCTCTTTAAGAGTTGTAATAGCACTCCATCGTTCAATGGAGCAGCCAAGAATCTTCTTTTCATACCATTTTTTGAAGTTGTTTATAATCATTTTGCATTGCAATATTTTATGGACTTCAGGAATTGATGTAACGCCTCCTGGAACCATAAAAGATGTGTGAGGCCACTGCCCTCCAATGATAGCAATCACCTCAATAACTCTTTTGGTCTCCTTAATCACATCAATAACAGAAGAGCCTTTTAGAGGCTCATACCGCCTAAATGCCTCTTGAAAAAATGGGTGGTTATTGTAAGCAGCTTGGTTAGCAAAATCAGCCATATACATAAGGATTGATTGACGCATATCACTTTGAATTGTCTCTGCCATAAGTGCAATATTGCAAAGACGTATGGCATTATCAGGCAGAACAACTCCAGTAATCACATCTAAAGCTCCGACCGCAGCAGTTAAATGACTTAAACTGCATATTCCGCATATCCTTGGAGTTATAACAAGACCATCTAATACCCCACGCCCTGTCATCATCTCTTCAAATCCCCGATACATTGTGCCACAGCTCCAAGCATCTGTAATAACGCCATCTACCACATCTACTCGAATCTCAAGATCACCCTCTACACGATTTAAAGGGATATTAATATTTTTGATAATATTTGGCATGGAGACCTCCTGCATATATATTGTAAAATCTTACGAAATGGTTTTCTTAAATTTTATTGAGGCTGTTATAATAAACAACACTGACAAAATCAATTGAGCTGTAATTGCAGGCAAAAGGTTTACAATTCCAACATCTTTCATAACAATCCCCCTTAAAATATGGAGAAACCAACGCATTGGATTAAGAAATGTAGCATATTGAACAACTTCTGGCATATTGTTAATTGGAAACATAAAGCCGCTTAACATTACACAGGGCATTAGAATCAAAAAACTTGTCAACATCGCCTGTTGTTGTGTGGCTGAAGTTGCACTGATAATAAGTGCAAGACCTAAATTTCCGCAAAGATATATTCCCGCTAAAAAATAGAGAAGCAAAATACTTCCTTTAACATGCACCCCAAATACTATAAATGCAACGCACAACATTATTGACATTGAGATATAACCTGTAATCATATAGGGAACTGTCTTTCCAAGAATAAACTCAAGCCTCCGTATTGGGGTTACCATTACCTGTTCAATTGTGCCTATCTCTTTTTCTTTAACAATTCCAATACTTGTAAGAAGAAGACTAAATATAAACAGCATAACAGCTATAAGTGATGGCACATAATAATATTTACTCTCTTGATTTGTGTTAAACCATGCACGGGTAAGAGTCTCAATTTTTAGTGGAGTATCTGATACTTTGCCATTGTCAGCTCTTTTTATGTCAGTTACACCTTGATTTCTAAGTCTCTCAATTAAAACTTTGTTTCCATAACTACCTATGATTGTATTTGCATATCCAAGAACAATGGCTGTGCTGTTGTTATCAGTTCCATCTGTAATCATCTGAACTTTTGCTTTTTTTCCTGATGCAATATCTTCTGCAAATCCTGATGGAATATGGATAATTGCCCTTACATCTGCCCTATCTAAAAGAGGTGCAATCTCATTCATTGAGTTAAGGTTGTAGGATATTTTAAAATAACCTCCAGCAGTAAAATCGCTTATCAACTTTCTTGAGGCTGATGTTTTATCCATATCAAGAAGAGCTGTTCGGATATTCGTAACATCTGTGGTCAACGCAAAAGCCATAATCATCATCTGTATAACAGGCATACCAAATATTACAGCCCTCATTCGTGGATCGCGAAGCATCTGAAGAAACTCTTTTATAAGCATCTGTTTTATACGGTTAAACATTTTAGTTCCTCTGATTTATTCTTAAACATTTTCAATTCTCTAACTTATTCTTTTAGCCATTAAATTTATTTCAGAGCTGTGAACTTGGATAATTGGCACTAAACTTGCTGTATTTTATTGCAAGGCTCAGGTTTAATATACCCACAGCTTTCGAGGTTTTTAAAATGAGACCTCTCTTCTATACTGATCAAGGTCATAAATTGAGTTCTACTTAAATAGAAAAAGCTCAATTAATGCCCGCTTAGAGTATAATATGAGGATTACAGTTATCACAAAGGGGTTTTGTATGCCAGAGGAATATAGAATTATTGATTCAACTCTCAGAGAAGGAGAGCAAACGCCTGGGGTTTCATTTACAATTGATCAGAAGAAAAATATCCTCAATAGATTAGCAAAAATCGGAGTGTCAGAGGCTGAAATTGGAATAGCGTCGCCTCTTATTGGCTATTTGGACGATATTTTTGATTATTGCAGAACTGACTTGCCAAGCCTTAAAATATCTCTGTGGAGCAGGTGCAAAGAAGATGACATTAGATATGCAGCTAAACTCAAGCCAGATATTTTATCACTATCTATTCCAACATCAGATTTACACCTTAAAGCAAAATTCAATAAAACTCGCAAATGGGCAAAAAATAAACTATCTGATTCAATAAATTTTGCTCGTGAATTGGGTCTTAGAGTCTCTGTAGGCTTTGAAGATGCAACAAGAGCTGATATAGAATTTATCACTGAATTAGTAATTATTGCATCGGATAATGGAGCTGAGAGGATAAGATTAGCAGATACAGTTGGGATAAGTTCGCCTAAGAAAATTAGCAATCTTGTTAAATCGGTGAAAAATATTAACTCAAAATGTCAAATAGCAGTTCATACTCATAACGATTTTGGTATGGCTACAGCTAATGCAGTTGCAGCTTTAGAATCAGGGGCTACATGGGCAGATGCAACTGTTCTTGGACTTGGAGAAAGATCAGGGTGTGCAAGACTTGAGGAGCTTGCTGTATATCTTACTATGCAGACAAAATATTGTAAAATGTCAATCCAATACCTCAAAGAGCTTTCAACTTACGTAGCGTCAATTGCTTCGCTCTCTATTGAAAGGGGAAGACCAATTGTAGGTAATGATATATTTACATGCGAAACTGGTCTTCACCTTCATGGATTGCAAAAAAATGTTAAAACCTACGAACCATACCCTCCTGAAAGTGTTGGAGCAGAAAGAAGATTTATATTTGGAGCAAAAAGCGGGTGTCAGGCTATTAAATTATAACACCTTTAGTGGGCTTTTATTAAATTTTAGCCATTCGATTTATCGCTGGTTACAAGGAGGATTATTCGAGTTTTGTGGGTTTTGCAAAAAACTCTAATAAGCATCAAAACGAGATAGTTTATGTTTTTTTATTTTGTATCCCATCTGGCGAGGAGTGATGCCAAGTTCTTTTGCAGCAAGAATTTGCACCCATCCATTACGCCGAAGGGCTGATTCCACCTCTGTTCGTTCAATATCTCGCAAAGAAAATTTTGTACTGTTTTTATGTTCTTTTTTGATATTTCTATCTTCAAAAGACGATATAGAACTTGCACTCTTTTCAACTGCTCTTACATCTTGAACTTCTGAGGGATTTCTTACTTCATAAGGCAAATCTCCTAATGTCAAACGATCACTTTCTGCAAGAATAACCATACGTTCAACCATATTTTGCATCTCTCTTACATTGCCGGGCCACTTGTAATTTATAAGAAAATCAAGAAGCTCTGATGTGAGCTTGATGTTTCTACCATTTCGCTGATTGCTTTTAAGCAGAAAGTGGTTAAATAAAATAGGAATATCTTCCTTGCGATCTCGCAGAGGAGGCAGAATTATAGGGACAACATTTAGTCTGTAGTAGAGATCCGCTCTAAATCTACCAGCGTTTACAGCTTGCTCCAAACTCACATTAGTAGCAGCAATTATACGAACATCAACATTAATTGTTTTTGTACCGCCAATCCGTTCAAACTGTCTTTCCTGAAGAACTCTTAGCATCTTAGATTGCAAAGATAGGGGCATTTCGCCTAATTCATCAAGAAAAATGGTTCCGTTATCAGCCAACTCAAATCTACCTTGACGTGCTGCATAAGCTCCAGTGAATGCCCCTTTTTCGTGTCCAAATAGTTCACTTTCTAAAAGAGTCTCAGGCAGAGCAGCACAGTTCACCTTTATAAATGTCTTATCTTTTCTCATACTTGAATCGTGAATAGCCCTTGCAACAAGCTCTTTTCCTGTACCTGATTCTCCAAGCAAAAGGGCTGTAACATTGCTTTTTGCTATTTTCTCTATAATACTGAACACCTCTTGCATTGGTTTGGAGTGTCCAACAATAAAGTGTCCATCATGCAAATTATGAAGTTTTGCCTTTAATGAACGGTTCTCCTCTTTTAATCTTGCCTCTTTTCTACGAATCTCCTCATGTAACTGGAGAAATTGAGCAATAAGGGTTGAGAGAACTGTAAGAAACCTTATATCTTCCTCAAAAGAGACTTCAGGACCAAAAAGTCTGTCAACAGTAAGAACACCAACTGGGTTACCTTTTACTAAAACTGGAACACCAAGAAATGAGAGTTTTGTCTTGCTGAACATAGTTCTGGCACCTGTACGATTTAGAAACATTGGTTCGCTGTGAATATCTGGAACAACAAAAGGTGATTTAGTTTGAAAAATCTGCCCACAAATACCCTCCTCAGGTTTATAAACTCCTCTTAGCTCCTCCTCTGCTGACAGACCACAAGAAGCACGTATTGTCAGAAGCTGAGTCTCTTCATCTATCAAGAGCAAAGTTGCTCTCTCCATCTTTAGAGTATCATTAAGCACCTTAAGAATGTTGGAAAGTGTGGTCTCAAGATTGACAGCCGTACCTATAAGCTGCGTTATGCTGTGCAATGCCATCAACTCAAATCTCTCTGTTGATTCTTTAGTCTGTTCAAACTTAATTTTAATAGCTTCAGTAGATTGCATAATATTTTCAAATAGTTTTGGTTGTTTTGGATTATCAGTCTTAAAATTGTTTTGAGCTTTAAAGGTTATGTTTTAAATCCTATCTCCTACAAAATCCTTTATATCCCTACATTTTAATATATCTGCATTTTTCAGACCAAAATTCTTCTTTGTAATACAAAAATAGTATAACATATTGATTTTAAAGTCTTATTAATAGGTTGTAATTAACTTTATAGATAACTATACCTAATAAATAAAAGGCTTTTGTAATTAACTAAATTACACTCATGTATATATAACCACATTGATATTACAATATTGTTCTCTCAAAATTAGATTTTGTTCAAAATTTTTAAGCCAACCCAAATAGATTGCAATCACACATTTTTCTTGACTTAATTAAAATGGGTAAGTAAATATTACTCACTAAGGTAAGTAAATATTACTCACTATAAGACAAAAAAATGGAGCAATGGCAAAACAAGATGGAGTCAGAAAAGAGAAACACGCAATTATTAAGAACTCCTCCACCCGGAAAGATAAAAATTATGAATGCCCTTTCTGAACTTATGAGGGAAAAAGATTTTAATTCAATCACAACTGCTGATATTGCAACAACAGCAGGGGTTACTGAAGGATTAATATATAAATATTTTAGAGATAAAAAAGACCTTCTATATCAGGTGCTTAACGGACATTTTCAAACTTTTCAAAATTATATTGTCTCAAAGATTGAGACACGTAAATCAAGCATTGAGAAGCTCTCAATTATAATTAAAACAACACTTAAGAGTTACTCTATCAACCGTGTCTTTGCACGAATACTGCTTCTTGAGGTGAGAAACTCCCCAAACTACTTTGAAAGCGATGCTTACGACATGGTCAAGATATACTCTCGAACAATCTTGGATATTATCAATCAAGGGATAAAAGAGGGTGAGATAAAAGATGATATTGACCCTCATGCTCTGCGTCAGGTGATGCTTGGTTCAATTGAACACGCATGTCTTGGAGAGGTTATTTTTGGTAAAGACTTGGATACTGACAAGGTATCAGAACATATCTGCAACATTATATTTAGAGGTGCAAAAAAATGAATTATACAACTACAGAAACAACGGCTGTCTCTAACCAAACTCTTTGTGAAGCCAACGCTATCAGGCAGGAAGCTGTTTGCGAAAATAGAGCTAAATCTATTCAAACTCTTTGCGAAGATGAAGCCAAAGCTATTTTAAAACAGTATGGAATTCCAGTTGTAAATGAGATAAGGGCAAAAAACCAAGAAGAGGCTATTAATGCGGCTTTAAAACTTGGTTTTCCTTCTGATGCTGTAGATAAGTTAGTTGTAAAAGGCGTTGGAAGTAAATTTGCCCATAAAAGCGAGATGGGGCTTGTTCATGTTGGTATTTCTGATAATGACGAACTCAAAAAAGCTGTAAGTTCAACCATTGAAATAGGCGGAAAAGAGCTTGAGGGAATTTTAGTCCAACCAATGGTTAAAGGTAAACGTGAGCTTGTTGCAGGCATGTTTCGTGATCCTCAATATGGTCCTGTAATCATGTTTGGTCTTGGTGGAATATTTACAGAAGCATTAAAAGATGTCTCATTTAGGCTTGCTCCTTTAACAGATTGGGATATTGAGGAGATGATAAATGAGATTTCAGCCAAAGCAATGTTTGAAAATTTTAGAGGTGAAAAGGCAATTGATAAAAAGCAGATAAAATCAGTTTTATCAGGTCTCTCAAGAGTTGCTTTAAGCTTACCTGAAATCAAAGAGGTTGATATAAATCCTCTTATTGCAACAAAAGATGGCGATCTTATTGCTGTTGATGCTCTTATAGTAAAGAGTATTGAAAACAATAGCGAGACAGAGTCGGAAAATGGAGAGATTGCAGAGAATAGGGCAGTAGATTTGAAAAATGAAAAAATTTCAGAGAATAGAACAATATATTTGGAAAATGAAAAAATTTCAAAAAATAGTGAGAATAGATATAAAAGACCACCTGTTGATAAAGTTCAGCTTGCCTCGCTTTTTTATCCAAAATCTGTTGCCTTTGTAGGAGCTTCTGGAACGCTTGGCAAATGGGGACATATGCTTTTAACAAATGCTTTAAGTGGTAAATTCAAAGGCAAAATCTATCTTGTCAATCCAAAAGGAGGCACAATTGTCGGGCAGCATGTTTACACGTCAATCAGCGATATTGAGTCAGATATTGACCTTGCTGTTGTAACTCTTCCTGCAAACAAAGTTCTTGAGACCATTCCACAACTTAAAGCTAAAAATGCAAAAGGTATTTTGTTAATTACATCTGGTTTTAGTGAAACTGGAGAAGATGGACTAAAACTTGAGCGTGAAGTTATGTCAAAAGCTGCTGACTCTGGTATTGTTGTTCTTGGTCCAAATACTATGGGAATATGCAATCCTCATATAGATTTTGCTTGCAGCGGTGCTCATGTCCACCCTCTGCCAGGCTCAACTGCTTTAATTTGTCAATCTGGCAACATGGGAACTCAGCTTCTTGCTTTTGCTGAACAGCAAGGAATTGGTATCAGGGCTTTTTCTGGTTCTGGCAATGAAGCTATGGTTACTATTGAAGATTATATGGAGCTTTTTGAAATTGATGAAAAGACAAAATCTGTGGTTCTCTATATTGAGAGCGTAAAAGATGGAAGACGCTTTTTTGAGAGTGCAAAAAGAGTTTCAGAAAAAAAGCCTGTAGTAGTTCTTACAGGAGGAAGGACAGATGTTGGTCGTAAAGCTGCTGCAAGCCATACAGGTGCATTAGCTTCAAACGCTAAAGTTACAGCTTCTGCATTTAGACAAGCTGGAATTATTGAGGTTGGGCAGCCAATGGATCTGCTTGATATGTCAGCTCTATTTTCATCAATGCCGCTTCCAAAGGGAAACAGAGTCGCAATTATGACACTTGGCGGAGGCTGGGGCGTTGTTACATCAGATCTATGTGCAGAGCATAACCTTGAAGTGCCTACACTATCACCAGAAATTATAAAGACCCTTAACCCGCTTTTGCCAGATTATTGGAGTCATGCTAATCCTGTTGATATTGTCGGAGAAAACGATCCCAATATTCCAAAGGTTGCTCTTGAAGAGCTATTAAAATGGGATGGGTGTGATGCTGTAATCCATCTTGGTATTCATGGTAAGAGGATTTTTATTGAAAAGATGGTTGACTCAATCGCTAAGGTTGATCCTTCACACTCAAGAGAGAGCCTTACACCTTTAAAAGATATGTTGATTAATTTTGAAAACGAATATGTCTCTCATGTTATTAAACTAACAGAAAAATATGAAAAGCCAGTTCTTGGTGTAAGCCTTTTGACTGACAGCACAACCAAAACACTTTACCGCGTTGATGGCTGTAAATACAGTGGAGTTTTCTTTCCATCACCTGAAAGGGCTGTAAAAGCTCTATCTGGTATGTGTAAGTATAGTCGGTGGTTGAGAAGATTTCATAATTAAAATATACTGCAAACGGTCATAAATTTAGCTTTTATATATGCAAAACTCAACCTATGACCGAGAGAAGTATAACATAAGAACGTAGAGACGCAATGCCGTGCGTCTCTACTCGTAAATATTGGTTATTTATATCTCCACGAATCATTTAGGAAATCTATATTTTTAACTGTTATAAATTGCATTATTATTAAATTTCAAACTAAACCAAAAGGATCACATAATGAAAATAAAGGTATTGATAGGGCTTTGTATCACTATGATTTTTATGAGTAGTAACGTCTGGTCTCTGAGTGCACCGCCGTATCAACTTCAACGACAGCTTCTCAACAGTGTGGGAGCAAGTTCATTGGTAGATGTTGGGGAAGTAGTTGAACAAAGCCCTGCAAACTATGTTATCGACATAACTACATCCAAAGATGATGTTGCAAATTCACTCGCCGTTGTTCTTTTGCGAAGATGGGTTTTTGGCAATGAAACTCTTGTCATTAGGGTTTTCAGACCTAACGGGACTCAAGTAACCTCCCCAAAATTGAATCCTTGGGGGATTAGTTCGGCTGACGCCATAGAGAAACACTTCCAGATAGCCCTAAAGAAAAACCCTTTTTTCGTTACCACCTATAATGAACAACTCCCATATAGCGATACGAATATCTGTTGGGTGGAGGTGGCAAAAGAGGTGATCCAGTTTTTCAACGATGACATAAGCGATTATTACGGCAATACAAACCTTCTTGCCCGAGATGTTTTTGTAGAACTATTTAAGAATACCTTTTTTAGCGGCACAGTTCAGGTCAGATGGACAGTAAGTCTTGATAGCTCTCAGGGTTATTAGATTCTAACCTAACTATTATTTTTTATGAGCCTCTTGGCATTCACAAAGTTGCTCGTGAGTGCCATCTAACATTACAACCGCTCACGATTAGCCCATCTTGCAACCAACTTTATTCAAAGGCTATTAATTTCTATTTTTGGTAAACAATTGGTTTCAATAAAACCAATGGAATACATATTTTAATCACTCGTTTACTCCCTCAATTTTAGTTATTGAAGCCCTTTCTCTTCCTCTTCCTGACGCCACATATAATTACTTATCACTTTCTCATCTTTTCCAACTGTGTTGACGTATACTGCAAGCGGTCATAAATTAAGTTTTATATTCTCATTTTTGCTTTGATTTGTTAATATGTGTTTATGACAATAAAACTTGAATTCTCATCAGAAATAATAGAAGAGATAAACTATGAACGTTCCTCCATCATCCTGTCCCGCTGGTAGAGCGAAGGATGGAAGTTCTATGGCTAAAAAAACAATGGTCTTTCTCATTCGCTGATAGCAAAACTTGGTCGAATATCTGAAAATACGATGCGAGAGTATTTCAGTTGGAATTAGAACCGCTTTTATCGTGCAATTTTCAGCTCTTTAAAAAAGCTCAATTACTGACCGTTTAGAGTATATATTTTTAACAAAAAAAATATAGTAATAAAAAGGAATTATGCGAGTTAAGCACTCTTTAATCAGGAGCATCCTCCTGAAAATAATAGGTTTATCTACTGCAGTAATTACTGGCATTGCCTTGTTCTCCTATTTTCACGTTTATGAAATAGAGACAGAAGAGCAAAAGGCACTGATCAAACAATACGTTACTGAGAGAGTCAGGACTGATAGCGAGATATTTAGATTGGCAAAGGACAATCTTGAAATCTTCAGTCGAAAATTTCTACAACTATACCACTCAGATTTTCAGGTTACAGATGAAGAGTTCTGGTCTTACTATTTCGTGGATTCTGAAGATGCAACACGAATGAAAAGAGTCTATTTTGATGGCATATTAACCTCTTATGGGCAATACTTCTATGGTCTCTCAAGTTTTATTGGCAACAATCAGAAGGTCGATGATCCTGATTTCAAGCGTAGGCTTGTTTTGGCATTCAGGGTGCTCTCTGAACTCGGTCCTGCGTGGGTAACCAATTTTGCAAATACCCATGTTGTGTATCCTGAGAATGCGATCTCTCTTTTTTATCCTACAGAGCCGTGGGGTTTAAAGGCACGAGCAAATTTACCCATGAACGAGCTGGGGGTTATCCGATCGGTTAACAAAAAAGAGAACCCACAACGAAAACCAGTCTGGTCAGGGCTATACTACGACGAAACCGCAAATAAATGGACTGTTACTTACTTGTCTCCCTTAGATGAAGGGGATAAGCATCTTATTACACCTGCCCATGACATATACATGTCAGACCTTATTAATCGATTGGTGGAAAATAGCCCAGATGGCATCTACAACTTCATTATCCGTGAGGACGGGTATCTTGTTGCCCATCCTAATCCCCCTACTGACGAGCAAAAATGGGTTGGACAACTATCTCTGGACAAGATTGATATACCCATAGTGAAAGATTCTTATAAATTGATAAAGAAGTCAGCAAAAGATTTCTTAGAGGTTGAATTAATCGAAAACAATGTTAATGACTGCTATTTAGCTGTGAAGAAACTCGATGGTCCCAATTGGCTTTTTGTTAGGGTACTTCCAAGAAAACTGATCCGACAAGAAGCCCACGCAGCAGCCTTAAAGGTCTTTGTTGAGGGTATGCTGATACTCTTATTCATTCTTCTGATTGTCTATTTTGTGATGAGAACTCAGGCGGAAAAATCGCTTTCACAGTTGACCGTAGCTGCTGAAAGAATAGGGTTGGGCGACTACGGAGCAGTTGCTGACCGCTCTATACCGTTACCACTTGATGCAAAAAATGAGATCGGTCTATTATCATCTCGTTTCGTAGAAATGGCGACAAATATCCGAGACTCTCAGAAAAATCTGGAGCGAATAGTTGAGGCTCGAACAAAAGAGCTAGAACAAGCAAACGCCAATCTTATGGAGCTTAGTCTTTTAGACGGTCTTACGGGTGTCCACAACAGGCGAGCTCTTGATCGAAATCTTATCCGTCTCTTCTCTGATGCTGAAGCAGGGCTTGGCGTATTTTCAATAATGATGATTGATGTGGATTTTTTCAAACTCTTTAACGATACCTATGGACACGCTGAGGGAGATGTCGTCTTGAAACAGATAGCCCAAGCCATAATGGAGAGTATCCGAGATGATGACCGAGTTTTTAGGTACGGGGGTGAAGAATTTATGGTGATATTTACCAACGCAGATATAGCGACTGCCTCATTAGCTGCTGAACGCATTGTCCAAGCAGTTCGAGATCTCAAGATTGTCCATCAAAAAAGCACTTATGGAACAGTAACCATAAGTGCTGGTGTAGTACAGGTAGATAATCATCAATCTTCAGATGACCTGATTCAGGAAGCTGACAGCAAACTCTATCAAGCAAAAAACAAAGGGCGAAACTGCATTGTGGTTTGAGAGTCAAGAGAGTTATTGGTTATACTTTACACGCTCTTAATTTGAACTTTTAATCTTTTATCGCCCTAAGTTAAAGCTCTGGGCTTAAGTTATCCAAGCCTGCTTAAGCGGGCTTACTTACCTAAGCCGATGGCTGCTTGAGCCTACGGCTGAAAAGATTAAGTAAAAACTGATTTTATGACCTTTAACAGTATATTCAAGCCCTTTCTCTTCCTCTTCCTGACGCCGCATATAATTACTTATCACTTTCTCATCTTTTCCAACTATGTTGACGTAATATCCCATTTCCCAGAAATGTTTGCCTGTAGAATTTCACCTTTTTTAAAGAGAGTTTTTCTAAGATATTTTGGAATAAATAGAACATGATATTTGCAATTCCATTTAGTATGGTTTAAAGTAACTATATGTTCCATGAGAACTTTTTTTTATTAAACTTTGAGCGGTTTATCTTAAGGAGTTCTCTTTTATATTCTCGTATATGTCAAACTTTGGGACTTCTCTGGCATAACTGGAGAGCTTACCCATGCTAATTAATATTACTAAAACAAAATAGTTCTTGATACTAATCCACTAATAACGCCATCGTAATTGTTGGGGGAAAAATGAATAAAATTGTAATTAATCTTGACGATGAGCGAGATGCTTATGCTGTCAGCAAAGTTGAGGAACTAATTCACCCAAAAGAATTCGACCAGCTAAAAGAAATGCTTCAAAAATCAGTTGAATTAGCAGAAAAATATCCCGAAGATATGAAAAAAGTAGAGAGCTTTAAACGGATACCTGTTCGCAGACACGATACCATCATGCTTGCTGGAGTACGCGGTTGCGGTAAAACTACCTTTATGTTGAGTGCGTTAAATTTTATTGAGAATGGTATTGATGGCAATAAATTTGTTGATGGAGTAGAAACTCTGGGGATAATTGATCCTACATTGATAGAAGATAAAGTACACATCTTTGTAAATATAATCTCTAAAGTGAAGGAGATTATTACCCAAAAGGCAAAAATACAAAACTGCTTCTCGGAAGAGAATCGATTCTTCCCAAAATACAAGGAATGGCAAAAATCTTTTAAAAAACTTGCAGAAGGGCTTCCCTCTATTAATGGTGTGGGAAGTAACGGTTTTAATAATGAAGAGTGGCTGGACAGCGAATTTGTTATGGAGAAAGGGGTGCAACGTGCCCATGCTGCCAATACTCTGGAAAAAAATTTCCATGAATATATACATTGTAGTCTGGAATTCATTGGCAAAAAAGCCTTTATACTCTGTTTTGATGACATTGACACCCATTTTGAGAAGGGGTGGCCTGTTTTGGAAGTGATTCATAAATATCTTACAACACCGCAGCTTATTACCATATTAAGCGGCGATCCACATCTATACTCTATTTTGATTCGGCAGAAACAGTGGGAAAATTTCAGCAACAAACTTCTGAATATGGAATCCCAATCAAAAGATGGCAAAATCTCGTTTCAAGACACTGTTGCCCATCTTGAGGAACAGTATTATCTTAAGATTCTTAAGCCTGAGCATAGAATTTTTTTAAGCAGCCTCTACCAGAAAGGTCAAGAGTCAAACTATCAAATTTATGTAAGAAGCAAAAAACAAAATGAAGGAGAACAAGAATCTGGTGCGAAAAAGAGATTGGATCAACATTATTACAAGATCCTGAAAAAACTGGGAATTGCCAGCTTCAGCCAACAACAGACCTGTTATCGATTTCTTGCGTCTCTTCCGATCAGAACCCAAAAGCAATTTTTGTACGCTTTTGACAATGCACCAGATGAAATAATCCGCAATATTTCATATATTTTTTGGAGCGATTTGTCAGAGAAAAGTGTAGATGTGTCAAATTTACGCAATTCACCACATCACATAATTATATATGCTCTTAATTATTTGGTTAAAAACAGGATTTTAACTGAAGGATACACATTTATTCCCCTTTTTTCAGATCAAATTGCGAACGGTGTTCAATTTACATTGAGTGCTTTGATAACATCACAAATAAAAATACAACCATCTCTGATTTTTGATTACTGGGTTAGAATCGCCCTTTCTCATGAACTTGCTCCTCTATTTGAGAATCAAGTAGATAAAAACAATAGTAGCCCATCTATTGATAATTTTATTCTCCATTGTGCCATGGGAGAGCAACGATCATCTCGTTACATCACCAGAAGAGCAACATCATACATTAGGGCTTACTGTGGATTTAATTCCAAAACCAGTTATGACAATAAATCTTGGCACGGGACATTGCCTCTATTTGGGCTCGCAGGGAAAAGTAATAAAGACACTTCAAAACTTGCAGCACGTATTGATAGAGTTATAGACGGTATCAGTATAAAAAGTCCTCTTGCTGGAATAATAGCTCAACTTCCTCTTTCTGGTGTTACAGATCATAGAAATTATACGCTTCCCGTCTATTCCTTTTATAATCTTCTTGGCACATTAGGTGAGATCATTGATGTAGTAACAACAAAAGGAATTGAAAAGGAGTCAATTGCAGAAGAAGAAATCAAACGAGTTTTTAGAGAAAATGCTCATTTTCGTGAATTTCCAGTACCAAGTTGGTTCAAGTCAACAGCAGGCACAGCCAACGCTACAGATAGCGTCTTAGATGATGAACCTGAAGAAGAATCAGATTTTCAAAGTGGTGCAATTCCAGAAGAATTTGAAGGATTTATTAATAAGATCGAGCTATGGGTGGAAAATGGGTTAAATCTTGTTGTATCGCCGTCTGTTCTTGGAAAAATTTTCACGCGTTTTTTCTATACAATGAACACGATGGATGAAAAATTAGCAAGGGAAACTCGGCTTGGGGAATGGATACATCGCATGGTGGTAGCTTTTCTAAATTCGGTTCTTATAGTTGAAGCTTCAGATGATCCAATAACTATAAAAAAGCTCTCAAACAAAACCCTATCTCTGTTAAATCCTATAAAAACGGATAACATATTTACTGATAACCTGACAAAATTGAATACTGCTAAGATTAACTCTGCTAATGACACATTGAAGTTCTCAAAATGGATTCTATCTTGTCCTATCTGGCCATTTTTCTTAAAAGAAAAGATACAAATATTTGAGGATTTTCTCTCGCCTACAACAGAGGCTATACAAAAGAATAGAAAAAAATGGATTAGCGATGGCACTATTATATATGACTCTCTTAATACGGTTGTCATTAAAGGACATGGTGCGTCTGATATAAAAGCCACCAATTCAGTAGATAGACAATTTACAGCGTCGGATAAAGACATAGAGAATATTCAAGAAATATTAACAAAAGAAGGTCTTGACTTTATTGAGTTTTTTAAACGAACTAATGAGGTTATTAAGTCTTTTTTTAAAAATAAAAATATAACGATTAAGAATATAAGCATAAACGCTATCCGAAGAAAAGCAGAGGACGAAGCCAAAAAGAAAGCAATAGAAGCCCAAAATAAAGAACAAGAAGCCCTCCAAAAATCAATAGAAGCCACAAAGAAAGCAATAGAAGCCAGAAAGAAAGCAGGAGCAGCGGAAGAAGGAGAAGCCAGAAAGAAAGCAGAAGAAGCTATAAATAAAGCAGAGGAAGAAGGCATAAGGAAAGCAGTAAAAGCATTCTTAGCAGTAGAGGCTAAAAAGATAGCATCAGAAGCAGCTAAAACAACAGAAACAGAAGCCAGCGATAAAGCAACAGAAGACGCAGAAGCAGAAGAAGCCGAAAAGAAAGCAATAGAAGAAGCAGCAGAATCCAGAAAGAAAGCAGTGGAAACACCACAAGGGAAATAGATAAAAATGGTAATAACCCCATCTCTACGCCAAATAATGTATGATAAAGAATCTCTGCGTGATTACTCCAGAGGAATCTTGCCTGATTTTTCAGCGATCAAGATGCGGCTTTTTCTATCTGAACGTATTTTGGATACCCGTCTGCCTGACCATTATTATCTGCGTGGAAGAGAGTTTTCTCTAAATGGGATAGATTCTCTATCCTCTCTTCTCTCAAAAGGGTTGCATCGTTTAAGTAGTTGTCATTTGGAGCTTATGGGCAACTTAGTGCATGTAAAGGTGGACGCTTGGTCGGATTGGCAAGAACTTCTTACTTTTTGCACACCTCTTACCTGTATCAGTGCCATTCTATGGAAAGAGAAGTTCAGCTCTGGAATAAGAGAACGTGCGGAACTTGCCGATTTTATGATATACCATATCTACCCAAACGCTCGGTATTCGTGTCTGCCTGCCCCGCGTTTTCCTGCAATGCAAGGGCTTTTGCGAGATAGCGGGTTGTATGATCTACATGTGCATCTAAATGGAGCAACTGAGACTGATATTGCATGGCAATTTTTTCTCAAGAAACCATTTGATGTTTACAAAGAGTTTAAGAAAGCCTTTGAAAAGCCAAAGGTTCGTGAGCAGATTGATGTTTGCAAAGAGCTCCAGAAAGTCTTTGAAATGTCAAAGGTTCGTGAGCAGATAGAGCAAGAAGCCTCTAACATAATAGATAAGCCAATTGATATTTACCGATTATTGATGACTGCCCGTAGAATAAGATGGGGAATTGTTCACGCTCTATTTTATGGAAAATATACTCCAGATATTTCGGACGCATTAAAAACATTTAATAATGCAAATTTTTTCAAAATAGATAGTATGGTTGATTCTATGCTACCTACATGCACTATTCACCCTATGAGTAGAGTATTTCAAAATGATATTGACGCATCTTCGACCTTCCCTGATGTAGCTCTTGAATCTTTGATGTATGTTTTGATAATAGATAGATTAGACAAAGAGAAGGAAGATGAGTTGGCTGCATCTTTTCACTACTATCTTTTGATATTGGGGCTTGTTAATCGTCTTATCGTTCAGCAATTAAATCAGAACGGATTTGATCAGTTCCAGAAAATAACTATGAACAGTTTCAGGGAAGCACCTGAAAAAAGCTATGCAAGACGTTTTTTTCAGATGCATGGCAACCATTGCTCAAATATTGAATTTATTGAAGGACGCTTTGCACCAAAGAGTAAACCAATAGAAAACATTAAGCTGCTTGAAAGAATCCTAAAAGGATGGAAAACATTCGAGAAAAAATGTAAAAAGAATAATAGCCGTGTGCCAAAACTCCAGCTTGTTTCTCACTTCATTAAGAGTGAAGATGAATCTGCACTTACAGACTATCCACAACTATCAATCCGCCATAAAAAATTACGTATTGAAAATTGGCAAAAAGCAAAATCTCTTCTTTATGTTCGTGATAACTATCCTAAGATGCGGGATTTTCTGGTCGGTGTAGATGCTGCTGCAAATGAACTTGAGACTCCACCAGAAGTGTTTGCACCAGTTTATCGTTTGCTCAGAAAAAGAGGCATTCGCCATTTTACCTATCATGCAGGAGAGGATTTTCATCACCTTATTGGAGGAATGAGAGCAATTTATGAAGCTGTTGAATTTCTTGGAATGCAGCAAGGAGATAGAATAGGACATGGAACAGCAGTGGGAATAGAACCTGATATTTGGCTAAAATATGTGGGTGAACAACTAATCGTTAGTGAAGGTGAGTGGCTTGATGATATTATATTTTTACTCCACTTGATTGAAAAATATCCAGACTCTGCTTTGAATTCAAAAATAGCTGTTATTCAAAAAGAAATTGATAAACATTCTCAACAAATCTATTCCAAACACTATTCCACTTATTCTCATATCAGAGCTTGGCTTTTGCGACGTTATTGTCCGTTTCATATTCTATACGAATTGGGTGATGCTATTAATATCTACACATGGTCTGAAGATGAATGGCGAGAATTAGCAAATGAAAAGATTGACAAAGAGACACGTGAACTTATTAACCTATATCACCAAGATGACTGCCGTAAGCGGTACCACAAAAAAATCAGGATTGAATCGCTCCAAATTTTATCAAAGGAAAATCTTAGAGAATTGCAAGATATTCTTCTTAGTGAACTTTATGAGAGAGGAGTAGTGCTTGAAGTTTTACCTACAAGCAATGTTCGTATAAGTTTTTACAAGAACCATGAAGAGCATCATATCTGGAGATGGCTTGGTGTTCAAGACGGATATAGCAGTTTAAGTAAGATGCCGCCTGTAGTTATTGGCACTGATGATACTGGCATTTTCTCAACCAATATTTTAAATGAGTACTATCATATTTACTATCAACTCACTAAGAGATGCAGTCAGCCTCATAATAAGGCTTTAGAAATATTGAAGCAACTTGTTGACAACTCAAAAACTTATGCCTTTATCTCTGAAAATATAAGGTAGCTAAAGTTTATTAGAACTTTAAAACCACGTCCTCTGGGCGTGGATAGGTCGATTCAAGCAATTTTTTTACTAAAAGGATATTTTAGTAAGCATCTGAGCAATTGTCTGTTTATTTCTTACATTTTTTCCAACAACTGTGGTTAAATACTCTTTCTCGATTGCTGCCATCTCTGAATAATATATTGCCATGAATGATCAATTGATAGATATTATCGAGATTCGCTCCTCGATAAGAAAGGAAGCAAAAAGAGTGGTTCGATTTTTAAGTGAAAACAAAACTCGTGATATAATGATAATTATCATAGGTAAACCTCCGGCTCTGCCGGAGGACTCCCAAAGTTTGACATATACGGGAATATAAAAGAGAACTCCTTAGATGAACCGCTCAAAGTTCAATAAGAAAGGAGTTCTCATGGAACATATAGTTACTTTAAACCATACTAAATGGGATTGCAAATATCATGTTGTATTTATCCCGAAATATCGCAGAAAAGCTCTTTATGCTGAATTGAGAAAAGAGTTAGGTCAGATATTTAGGTCATTAGCGGGACAGAAAGAGTGTATAATAGAAGAAGGTCATTTGCTTCCCGATCACGTTCATATGATAATGTCAATACCGCCGAAGTATGCGGTATCTCAAGTTATAGGATTCATAAAAGGTAAGAGTGCTATCCATATAGCCCGCACTTTCCTTGGAAGAAAGCAGAATTTTACAGGTCAGCATTTCTGGGCGAGAGGATATTACGTTAACACAGTTGGAAGAGACGAGAACGTGATAAGAGAATATATTCGGCATCAGGAAGAGGAAGACAAACGTCTTGAGCAACTAAAATTATGGGAATAAACATGCCTTTAGGCATTCACAAAGCCGCTCGTGAGCGGCTAACAAAATAACCGCTTTGAGCGGTTCCATCTTTCAAGCCTCCAGCTCTGCTGGAGGTCTTTGACTTCAGGAGATCAGGAGAACCCGACGCAAAAAACTGCCATGGAGATGGATATAGAAACGTGTTATTTTGAGGCGCTGTCGGAGAACAAAGCAGAAATCATAAAAGAGCTGCAAAAAAAGGCAAAAAAGTCTGCTTCATCGGTGACGGCATCAACGGTACGCTGGCGATGAAACAAGCTGAGCTTTCGATCTCATTATGCAATAATAACAAAATTGCCCAGGATATAGCTCAAATCATTATACTGGATAATAACTTGAATTCATTGGAAATGCTATCTGATTTATCAAAAAGATCGAACAGTAATTTGAATTTAAGCTATTTTTACAGCGTTGCACCCGTATTCATGAATACAATAGGGGTCTTTCTATTGAATTTTGGAAATGTGACCACCACAACATTTGAAATACTCCTGTTTCTGGCTGGACTCGTAAATTCCATGGGATTTTTAGAAAGTACCGAAAATACGACTCCGAAACTCCTCGGTAAAGCGGATTCGCTCTCAACTGACAATGAATGATGGGTTTTATCCATACTATGAAAGAAAAAACACGCTAACCAATCATTGCAGAGAGCGGCTGTCGCCACCGTTCAATTTTATATTAGAATTCATAAAAGATAAGGAACCACTATGTCATTTCTCTCAAATTTAGTCGTGGCACTAATAGGAATTTTGCATGTTTACATACTCGTACTTGAAATGTTTTTATGGGATAAACCAGCAGGTCTAAAGGCATTTAGACAAACGAAAGAGGCAGCAACTGCATCTAAAGTACTTGCTGCAAATCAAGGACTCTATAACGGTTTTCTTGCTGCTGGGTTGTTTTGGGGATTGATTCTCGGTCAGGGCGGCCACAGCGTAAAAGTATTCTTTCTTTGTTGTGTTTTGATTGCTGGTTTATATGGTGCAGCAACTGCAAGTCGTAAAATTCTGTTTATTCAGACCATTCCAGCATCAATAGGCTTGATATTATTGTTTTTGTCTTGAACTTGTGCTTTTCCATCTCAATTATTTATGAAAAGTAAATGAGTAGCAAACACTTTTTTAAAAATCCAAAACTACCTTTTGTAGAGTGCCGATATTCAATAAACAGTGGACGGCACTATAAACACCATATACACAAATCTTTTAGTGTCGGTGGCATAGATCAAGGCGAAGTAATTTATCAAGTTGAAGGAAAGACGATAAAATTACTACCTGGAAGCCTTGCACTTATGAATCCAGAAATCCTTCACTCCTGCAATCCCACAAAATTTTGCAAAAGAAGCTATTATATCCTCTACCTTGATGTTGAGTGGTGCCTGCAATTGCAACAGTCATTATGGCAAATAGATAAATTTAGTCCAGTTAACACCATTTTATTAGAAGATAATTATACCTATCAACAATTTATCAAAACTATGAAATTGCTAATGGATAATGGTGATCTATTAGAAAAGGAACAAAATCTGGTTGAGCTTACAGAAAATATTTTTCTACAAGCTTGTGATCCGGCGACCGTAATAAAAGAGACTCCTTTTAAAATTGAGCAATTGAAACAGCAATTAAGCTTAAATTTAGATACAGATATATCCTTGAGACAACTATCATTAGAACTACAAACCAACCCATACACACTGCTAAGACAATTCAAGGCTGCTACTGGCATAACTCCGCATGCATATCGCTTAAATTGCAGAATAGAATTTGCAAGAAAACTTTTACAAAAAGGTTTTGATCTTTCACAAGTTGCCCTGGAATGCGGTTTTTTTGATCAAAGTCACTTTCACCGCCATTTCAAAGCAATAACGACGGTTACTCCTAAAGAATATCAAGTCAATTTTATACAATAACTTTATTATCAAATATTCTATACATAGCCCAAATAGGGATTGGTATAGAATTATTGATGATTGTATAAGCAAAACTTATGGTTTGAGCTATCCTCCTGATTCTTTACTCATCCTTAAAGATAAAAGAAAAATTTTTATTAATTATTTTTTAACAGGAGGCATCCAACATGGAATTACACGTATATCTTGCATTTGTTATTGCTACTACAATCATGATTGCATTACCCGGACCAAGCGTATTTTTGACAGTTTCTCATAGTATTTCATTCGGTTGGCAACGGGCTCTTTCAACCGTTTCCGGAGCGACAATGGGAATTGCCGTTCAGCTTTTAGTTGCCGCAATTGGCATGACGTCATTGCTAAATGTTGTTTCAGAAGCTTTTGAATGGCTCAGATGGATCGGAGCCGCATATCTTATTTATCTTGGAATCAGGCAGTGGCAAAGCGCAAGTAAACCTCTGGAAATCGAATCTTCTTCAGTCTCAATGACAAATTTGTTTGTTCAAGGAGTGGTTATCACAATTCCTAACCCAAAGAGCTTAATCTTTATCGCAGCATTTCTGCCACAATTCATTGACGCAGGTCACCCTCTCGCATTACAATTTGCTTTTATTATTCCAACATTTTTGGTGATCACTTTTATCGCAACATCTGTTTGGGCATTTGTTGCAGGAAGTGTAAGTGGATTTATTAAGAGTCAGAGAGTCTTTCAGTCAGTCTTACGTATAGCTGGGGGGTTAATGGTCTTAGCCGGAGCAGGTCTGGCATTCGCTCGTCGGGGGAACTAAACAGTAAATATTTTTAAAATTATCTCTAAATGTTTTAAGAGATATGTTGCATTATTTATCTTAACTCAGGTATGTCCAAATTTGCAATGCGAATTACGGGTTGACCAATCCATTGAAATCCTTAGTGTTGAAAGTCTCAAGTTTTAACACTCAAATAAGGAGTAACCAATGGATTGGCGTGAACTTTTAGAGCCTGTTTAAAAACTATATGTAATATGGACAATCGGTTAAAAAATAGAATTTAAGTAAAATGATTGTTCCATGATAGACTAATCCTCTAAATAATTACGGTAGTGCTTAACATGTAGTGGTAGCGAGTTTTGGAGCAATGTCAGCGTTGTAATGATGGACAAAATTCCATACAGCTCCAATATGGTTATTAATGTTCTTTGAAAATGAGAGAGTGCCTCTTACAA